>NZ_QUMW01000008.1 GCF_003387165.1 Jeotgalicoccus halotolerans | reverse complement strand
AGATACCCGCATAAAAAAACGCACACGACAATCGTCGTGTGCGACCAAAATACTATTTTGTTTTTTTACCTGTCTACTTGACAGGGAGCAGTTCATTTCACGAAGACAGCTGGGTTTCTAAATTGAGTGTGCAAAATAACAGTTAAAACAGATACAAAATAGCTCCTAAAGTCACAAATTTACGCCGATTGTAAACTTTTATGACTAATTAAATATATTATTTTCATTTACTTATGTATATAATTATATTTTGAAAGCGGTATAATTAGTGATGATTAAAAAATTAAAATAATATAAAATAAAGGAGTTAATGAAATGAAAAGGGAAAAGAATACAGTAACTAGTTACATTTTAATCAGTGTGCTAATGTTGGCATCAGTATTTCAGACGTTTGTTCCGTCTTCAGAAGCTAAAGCGGCGGAGTTAAGCCAAGAAAATTTTGTAGATGATTTTTCAATTTCACCCGATACTTTGACACATGGTGAAGATACGCGAATAAGTATTAGTTTTTCTGATAAAAGTGGTAACAACATGAGCGTGGGGGACACTTTAACTTTACAGGTTCCCGAAAATTTAGAAGCAACAAGAGCTACTCAACTTTTAAAAAATAGTGAAGGAGTAACTTTTGGCGTTTGTGAAGTGTCTAGCAATCAAGTGAAGTGTACCTTCAATGAAATGGTAGAAAAATTAAATAATATTAGGGGGGAGTTCTTTTATACAGCGACTGCCGGTTTTGTAGAACCAGGATCAACAGTTGACTATACTACTAACTTAGGGACAAACTTAGACGGTAAAAACTACTCTATAACTGCCCTCGAAGGTGGAACAGAACCTGGTGTGTTCTTTTATAAAACAGGTGATATGTTGCCCTCTGACCCCGATCACGTAAGATGGTTTTTAAATGCCAATTTAAAGAAAGATTATTTGAACAGTGATATTAATATTCAAGATACAATTCAAGAAGGACAGGAATTAGTAGAAGATAGTTTCTCGATTACTATTGAGGATTACTTTGGTCAATCTAAAGTTCTAACAAAAGAAGAATTTGAAGCAGAGCAATATGGTACCGTCAGTATACATAACAATATGAGCTTTAATATTAATATATATCAAGATAAAGCAAGTACAAACGCGTTTTATATTATGTATCTAACTGAAATAACAGAAAACGGAAAAAAACAAGAAAAATTTGTGAATAATTATGAAACTGATTATACTATATTACATGAAGAACCAGTTAGTGAGTCTGGGACTCATGAGGTTAACAATCGATTTACTGGTGGGGGTGTTGAAGGCGACCCACCTTTACCAGGTACCGTCCGTATTATTAAAACTTTAAATAATGATGAAAATCTTCTGTTAGAAAATGTATCATTTAATATATTTAAAGCCGATGGGACACCAGTTAATAATGGCGAACCTATTATTACAAATAACGAGGGAATGGTTGAAGTAGCCAACTTACCAGCAGGCGAATATTACCTGCAGGAGATATCGGCGCCAAATCATATTGAGTTTGATGAAAATAATAAAATATTCTTCACGATAGAACCTAACTCTGATGAAGGCTTAATATTATCAATTAATAACAATATTGCAACGACATCAGTACCTGTAGAAAAAGTTTGGGAGCTTCAAGATAAAGAAGCCGAAACAGTCACGATTCATTTATTAGCAGATGGGGAGAGAGT
>NZ_QUMW01000007.1 GCF_003387165.1 Jeotgalicoccus halotolerans | reverse complement strand
GATTTGATTTTTAAAAATATCAGATACTGCCCAGTTACACGCACGTTTTTTTCTAGCGAAAAATCCAAGCGTTCCTGGATAAAACTCGCCTCAAGGGTGAATAGAAAAAAGAGCAACCTTTCGGTTACTCTTCCTCAATATTTTCATCATCTAGCATTTGATTATTAACTTCTTTCTGCATATCTTCCGACATCAATTTTTGTTCGGTCTGAATATATTCTGTCTGTCCCCAATGATAAAACAATAAAAATATATATTGAGTCGGATCAAGTTCTTTATATTTTTCTAATTCTTTATTGTCATACAGTTTACTCGCATCTTTAAATAATCCTGAATACACAATCAATCGTTTGCCTGAGAGTGAATCAAAAAATGTATCAAAAACTGTTTCATTCTGAAGATAATCAGAATCCTTCGCACTGTATTTTGCAATTTCAGATACTTCTTTTTTGTTATCTGTATGTTTCACTCGTCTGACATCGACCTGCGTAATCATTGGATTTTTTGTCGATTGTTGCCACAATTCCAACCAACGTGATTGTCTAATATAAATATTCGGTTTATTAAAATAGGTTTTATTAACTGCCAACACCACGTGGAAATGTGGGTGGTAAGTATCATAGTTTGGATTTTTATCTCCGATACTTAAGCCACGTTTTTTATAGTAATTCATTCGATTTTTATACATGGTTTTCGTAATAAATTCTTTACCGTCATAGGTCACTTCCAGTTTTCGAACATAACCTTTAACCGCTGCTTTCACTTCTTTGCGTTGCATTAACCGTTGAAATGATTTGTTGTAATGTTGAATTTCATCTTCTAGTTCATCAGCTGTCACATTTGGTGCAGTTAACGTTAAGAAAACAAATTCTTTATTTTCTTCCTCTCTTAAATACTGAATCAAAATACTGATCTTCAATGCATTTTTTCGAGATTTCCGCCATGAACACACCGGACAAAACCTATGCTTACAACTATTCGCACCATGCAACTTCGTCTTTTCAAGCGTTTTATCAGCAAGAAATAGCATAAATGTGTTGCACTCCTTTATTCTTAATAGTGTGGAATCAGTAACATGTTTGCCTACCAGCGTCTGTAACAGTTGATTTTTCAACTTTTTCTCTGTATACTTCTCCATGAGATGAAAAACACCTTTCACCTAAAGAAAGGTACAAAAAAAACTTGCACTTCCTTTAGTAATTTATGTTGTTGGCTTAGTCACCTAGAACATTAAACTACTACCCTGGAAAATGCAAGTTTTTTTGTTTTTAAATCAGTTATATCAAGGCATAGAGCCACATTCATACCAATCAGAATTATGACCCTTAGTATCAAGATAAGAAAGAACAGTTCAAAACCTCTTAAAAATACTCCTGTTTTCTCGAGAATCATAAGCCTATTATTGTATTCAAAAGGGGATGAAGAAAAATTAAAAACAAAGACGAATCAAACACATTAATATTACATTTTATCTGGATGTCTTTCGCAATTACTATTATTTATCTATGGTCTGAAAGTTGGCCATTCGTTTTCCCAATTTGGATATTAATATTCCCGATTTTATTATTTATATTAATTGTCCGCTCAAATATAAATACCTTAGAAAATGAAAATAAAGAAAAACTAAAAGACCTATAACAAGGTCTCTTTTAATTCTATTTGTATTTATTCCAATTTCCTTTTGGTGTGAACCAACAGCAAACTATAAACCTAAGGATTCGCAGCGATTCGATGAATCACTACCAATCCAGTTTATAATTGTTTGCTATTCCCACCAAAAGTTTTCTCGGCATAAACAGATCACTACCGTTTTATTTTCTAATACCTTTGCAACTGTTTTCTCAATACCGAAAAATAACACACTAAAAACACACGACTCATCTTTGTGTTTTTAGTGTGTTATTTTTGAAAAAACGTGTGTTAATCGTGTGTTATTAACCAAAAAGCGTGTGTTTTTAGTGTGTTTTATATAATTATTGTGATGGCATAAGGTTAAGGTCGGCACTGCCGACCATATCAACGTTTAGAGCGTAAGCGATAAGCGTTTGATATCATAAACCCCTTATGCTCTTTATAATTTATTTGTGATTTCCACTCATTTTCACTTTTTTTAGAAAAAATTCTAAACTTTTTTTAAACACAAACAAAAATATTCTGTTCACAATCATCTTTTATCACCCATTAACATACCTCTACAGGCCAAAATACTTAGAACTATATTAAATACCTAAAATTTATTTAAAAGCTTATATGAGCTTTATTTGGACTTTAAACAGCTTTTAAACTCAACTTAGATTCATTTTTTAATACTTCCTCGATTTGATTTTTAAAAATATCAGATACTGCCCAGTTACACGCACGTTTTTTTCTAGCGAAAAATCCAAGCGTTCCTGGATAAAACTCGCCTCAAG
>NZ_QUMW01000006.1:2017-5225 GCF_003387165.1 Jeotgalicoccus halotolerans | reverse complement strand
AGCCTGGCAGCGTCCTACTCTTGCGGGACGTCAGTCCAACTACCATCGGCGCTGGAGAGCTTAACTGCTGTGTTCGACATGGGAACAGGTGTGGCCTCTCCGCCATCGCCGCCAGACTATTGAATGTCTGTACATTCAAAACCGGATAGAAGTATCGAGAAGAGTGAACGCACTCTTTAAATTTCTGGTCGTACTATTTGAATAAGTCATCGATGGATTAGTATTTGTCCGCTGAATGTGTTGCCACACTTACACGCCAAACCTATCAACCTCATAGTCTCTGAGGCATCTATTGGGGAAATCTCATCTTGAGGGGGGCTTCATGCTTAGATGCTTTCAGCATTTATCCCGTCCATACGTAGCTACCCAGCTATGCCGTTGGCACGACAACTGGTACACCAGTGGTATGTCCATCCCGGTCCTCTCGTACTAAGGACAGCGCCTCTCAAATTTCCTACGCCCACGACGGATAGGGACCGAACTGTCTCACGACGTTCTGAACCCAGCTCGCGTACCGCTTTAATGGGCGAACAGCCCAACCCTTGGGACCGACTACAGCCCCAGGATGCGATGAGCCGACATCGAGGTGCCAAACCTCCCCGTCGATGTGAACTCTTGGGGGAGATAAGCCTGTTATCCCCGGGGTAGCTTTTATCCGTTGAGCGATGGCCCTTCCATGCGGAACCACCGGATCACTAAGTCCGTCTTTCGACCCTGCTCGACTTGTAGGTCTCGCAGTCAAGCACCCTTATGCCTTTACACTCTGTGAATGATTTCCAACCATTCTGAGGGTACCTTTGAGCGCCTCCGTTACTCTTTAGGAGGCGACCGCCCCAGTCAAACTGTCCATCTGACACTGTCTCCCAGCCGGATCACGGCTGCGGGTTAGAATCTCAACCACACCAGGGTGGTATCCCACCAGTGCCTCCACATAGACTGACGTCCATGCTTCTAAGGCTCCCACCTATCCTGTACAGGTGGAGTCAAGATTCAATATCAAACTACAGTAAAGCTCCACGGGGTCTTTCCGTCCTGTCGCGGGTAACCTGCATCTTCACAGGTACTATGATTTCACCGAGCCTCTCGTTGAGACAGTGCCCAAATCGTTACGCCTTTCGTGCGGGTCAGAACTTACCTGACAAGGAATTTCGCTACCTTAGGACCGTTATAGTTACGGCCGCCGTTTACTGGGGCTTCAATTCGTACCTTCGCTTGCGCTAAGCACTCCTCTTAACCTTCCAGCACCGGGCAGGCGTCAGCCCCTATACGTCACCTTTCGGTTTGGCAGAGACCTGTGTTTTTGGTAAACAGTCGCTTGGGCCTATTCACTGCGGCTTATATTTCTATAAGCACCCCTTCTCCCGAAGTTACGGGGTCATTTTGCCGAGTTCCTTAACGAGAGTTCGCTCGCTCACCTTAGAATTCTCTTCCCAACTACCTGTGTCGGTTTACGGTACGGGCAGTCTGATTACTTGCTAGAAGCTTTTCTTGGCAGTGTGAGTCCGTATGCTTCGCCTACTATTTTCGGCTCCCCGTCAACACTCAGCCGTCACGCATGCCGGATTTGCCTGGCATGCAGCCTTGTGCCTTGGACGCGCTCTTCCTTCCGCGCGCTCATCTTTTCCTACTGCGTCACTCCATCACTCAAATGCAATCTAACTGGTACAGGAATTTCTACCTGTTGTCCATCGCCTACGCTTTTCGCCTCGGCTTAGGTCCCGACTAACCCAGAGCGGACGAGCCTACCTCTGGAAACCTTAGTCGTTCGGTGGACGGGATTCTCACCCGTCTTTCGCTACTCACACCGGCATTCTCACTTCTAAGCGCTCCACATGTCCTTACGGTCATGCTTCGCCGCACTTAGAACGCTCTCCTACCATTAAAATAAATTTTAATCCACAGTTTCGGTAATATGTTTAGCCCCGGTACATTTTCGGCGCAGCGTCACTTGACTAGTGAGCTATTACGCACTCTTTAAATGATGGCTGCTTCTAAGCCAACATCCTAGTTGTCTGTGCAACGCCACATCCTTTTCCACTTAACATATATTTGGGGACCTTAACTGGTGGTCTGGGCTGTTTCCCTCTCGACAATGGACCTTATCACCCACTGTCTGACTCCCATACATCACATCTGTGGCATTCGGAGTTTGTCTGAACTCGGTAACCCGGGATGGGCCCCTCATCCAAACAGTGCTCTACCTCCACGATGCTAATATGAGGCTATACCTAAATATATTTCGGAGAGAACGAGCTATCTCCAGGTTCGATTGGAATTTCACCCCTACCCACAACTCATCCGGTCACTTTTCAACGTAAGTCGGTTCGGCCCTCCATTCAGTGTTACCTGAACTTCAGCCTGGTCATGGGTAGATCACCTGGTTTCGCGTCTACAAACATATACTCATTCGCCCTGTTCAGACTCGCTTTCGCTGCGGCTCCACATTCTCTGCTTAACCTTGCATATATTCGTAACTCGCCGGTTCATTCTACAAAAGGCACGCCATCACCCTTTAACGGGCTCTGACTACTTGTAAGCGCACGGTTTCAGGTTCTATTTCACTCCCCTCCCGGGGTGCTTTTCACCTTTCCCTCACGGTACTGGTTCACTATCGGTTACCAAGGAGTATTTAGCCTTGGGAGATGGTCCTCCCGGATTCCGGCGGAATTCCTCGTGTTCCGCCGTACTCAGGATACATTCTAAATCTATCAACCTTTTAACTACGGGACTCTTACCCCCTGCGGTTGGCCTTCCCAGACCATTCGTCTAAGTCTTTAGATCCGTTGTGAATGTCCTACAACCCCAGCCGAAGCTGGTTTGGGCTCTTCCCCGTTCGCTCGCCGCTACTTAGGGAATCGATGTTTCTTTCTCTTCCTCTGGATACTAAGATGTTTCAGTTCTCCAGGTGTCCTCCAACAGCGCTATGTATTCACGCTGTGGTAATACCTCGCGGTATTGGGTTTCCCCATTCGGAAATCTCCGGTTCATCGCTTACTTACAGCTCCCCGAAGCATATCGGTGTTTGTTCCGTCCTTCATCGGCTCTTGGTACCTAGGCATCCGCCGTGCGCCCTTCACTACTTAATCGTAATGAAATTTGTGTGAGTGTATCTGATCGATACGTTTGCGTTCTCGCTTTCATTTCGTTTGCTCGATTTGAAATCGTTTTACTCTTCTCTTTACTTCTATACGGTTTTCAATGTACATGA
>NZ_QUMW01000005.1 GCF_003387165.1 Jeotgalicoccus halotolerans | reverse complement strand
AGATACCCGCATAAAAAAACGCACACGACAATCGTCGTGTGCGACCAAAATACTATTTTGTTTTTTTACCTGTCTACTTGACAGGGAGCAGTTCATATGAAGATAGCTGGGTTTTAAATTTTTTGGCGTAAAGTAATTTATAGAAAGAAGTACTTAGTTTACTATTCTTCAGGTGCAACGAACGTTCTTTTAGCTAATTCTTGTTCATAAACATATAGTGCATTCCCATCATCTTTTAATCTTTCCAGATAATCGATATGTGTTTGAAACATTTCTTCTTCTTCAACTTGTTCATCTAAAAACCAGTTCACAAATGATAGTGTCATATGTTCACGATCTTCAGTTGCAATGTCTGTGATGTCATAGAAACTTTTGGTGACTACCTTCTCCTGTTCCAAGCCTTTTTTGAAAGTACCTAGTAATGAACCATAATCATTTTTTGGCTCAGGAATCGCTTGAAACTTAGCATGAATGCCACGACTGTTCAAATAGTTATAAATTTTCTCACCGTGAAATCGTTCTTCTTTAGCTTGCTGCTTATAGAAATTAGCAAATCCACTATAACTCTGGTTTTCACAATATGGGGCCATTGCTGAGTATTCGTGTGCAGCTGCAAACTCATTATTCATCTGGTCAATTAGAACTTGTGTTAATTTTTCTGATAACATTTAAAACACTCCTTTTATAGTTTTTCGTTCTGTTTCTTATCTGATACTACTAATATATAACTTATCTATAATTTTAAAATTGACCTGTATCAATATATGCAAATAAAATCTTATAAATGAATAGTAAGGATAGAGCTCTATTTTATATTTCCCCTATAAAATTTTAATGAAACACCTGATACTGCTTCTGAAATATAATAACTGTATAGAAGGTTGGTACAAAGAAGCATATTACGAGTAAACTGAATCAAAGACTGATACGGTGGAAGAATATAACTGAATTTAATATATTTTATGAAGGAGAACTAAATAATGACAAAACATATACCGTTAAATGTCCTCGAACTTGTGGGCATTTCAGAAAACCAGACAGTCAAAGAAGCGATTGAAGCTTCCCTGGAAAATGCAGAGCTTATAGATAAGCTCGGTTTCAAGAGGCTATGGTTCGCTGAACACCACAATACGAAAAGTCTTGCATCGGCTGCGACATCTCAGCTGATTGCGATGGCGGCAGCTCGGACTAAGAATATCCGCGTCGGATCAGGGGGGATTATGCTTCCGAATCATTCACCCCTGCAGGTTGCTGAAAACTTCGGTACGATTGCACAGATGTATCCGGATAGAATTGATCTCGGGCTCGGTCGTGCCCCGGGTACCGATCAAAGAACGTCTCAGCTGATTACACGTACCAGCAGCGATGCACAAAACTTTGCAAACTCTATTTATGACCTTATCGGCTGGTTCAGTGAAGAAGGACTCGGCCACAGTGTTCCAGTGACTTCTACAGTAGGTACAGGTACGAATATTCCGATATGGGTATTAGGATCAAGTATGAACGGTGCATCAATTGCCGGACAGCTCGGACTGCCTTATTCTATTGCAACGCACTTTACACCCGATGATTATAAACAGAAAATTGATATGTACCGCTCGGCATTTACGACAGATTCGCCGACTTCTCAGATTGATGAACCTTATGTCATGGCAGGGATTAATGTCGTTGTAGCACCGACAGATGAGGAAGCAGAAAAAATCTGGACAACAACGACTCAGATGATGGTGGATATGCAGACCGGTCAGCAGCGGAAACTGCAGCCCCCTGTTAATCCTGAAGAATTAGGAACAGAAGAACAAAGAAAAATGATGGATGCGATGTTCAGTCTGAAAGCCGTTGGTTCACCTGAAACAGTCCGTAAAAAACTGGAAGAATTTACGGAAGAAACCGGAGCAGATGAACTGATTATTGTGACGTATACGTACGATCCGGAAAAAAGGAAACAATCGATGGAACTGCTGGCAGACCTGTGGTTCTAGATAACATGAAAAAGCTTCTAACCTATTGATAGGGGTAGAAGCTTTTTAATTTTTAACATTCAATTTTTGAATCATTAAAAATTCATCATCGGAACGGATAATTAAATTTTCCCGGTCTGTTGTAAAGTGGTCGATATAGGACAAAATCCTGGCTCCTGAGGTTGCTGTTTTAGTATGGATTTTGACTTCATCCTCATTTAAATGCTCATTTATAATCAATTCCGCCTTCATAACCATCCCCCTTGTCGTTAAAATTCTTAAACACAGTATATAACGAAAAACAGTATCTAAAGGTGATTTTTTCGTGAGCGGTTATTTATTATACGCAAGAGGTAAAAAATTATAAATAATATAACGAACATAAAAAAGATCGCCCAAAAGGACGATCTTCTTTCTTATTGTTCGCTGAAGAAAGTGTAAAGTGCGGAAAGTTCTTCGTTATTGATTTCGTCTTCGCTGTAAGCTGGCATCTGTCCACGACCGTTTCTCACGGTTTCTTCGAATTCGTCTTCGCTGAGGCTAGTGCCTGCAAGTGCTGGCCCAACAGCACCCGAGAAGTCTTCACCATGACATGATGCACATGTGCTCTGTGCGATACCTTCAGCATCGACATCTCCACTTGAAGCACCGCTGTCTTCTTCTGTTGCAGGTTCATCAGTACCTTCGTCTTCGTCTTCGCCGCCTCCGCAAGCACCGAGAACGAGTACCATAGAAAGACCGCTGGCCATCAGAAATTTCTTCAAATTCATAAATTGACCCCCTAAAAATTATAATACTATTACATACCCAATATATCACAAATTTAATGAGGTTGTAGAATCACCAGCAGCCAAAAGTTCAGGGTTATATACATTTAAGCAGTTTGATTCAACAGTTATTTCATATGAAAAATACCGTACTCTTAGCTTAATCTAAAAAAATCCTTCTAAAACAGTTCACTTTTTTGAGTCTCTGCTTTAGAGGGAGCATATCAGAAACGCCTGATCAGGACGTAATTATTTAACTATCATCACAGGGATATTTGCGCGTTTTGCGACCTTGTGGCTTACGCTGCCCATGACCATTTCCTGAAGGCTGTTCAAACCTCTGCTGCCAAGGACTACTAATTGAAACTCGCCGTTATTAGCTACAGAAACTACAGTTTCGTCCGGTGCGCCCTGTTCATACCGAATTTTATAAGGAACACCGTTAGTTTCATAGATATGAATAACATCCGAGAGTTTTTCTTTTCTATGGTGAACTGCACTTTCTGCAGGACTGCTGTGCAGCACGTCATTTTTAGCGTCTGCAGGATCTGTGATATTGAGAATTGTAATTTCCGTGTCTTCATTTGCGAAATTTAATGTTTCTTTCGCTGCTCTGATACTATTTTCAGAACCATCCGCAGCAAGCAGTATTGATTTATACATTAAATATCCCCCCTTATTTTAAGTCAGGTGCTGTTCATTCAGCTGACTTAATTCTTTAACAATTTTGCGGCTGTCTGTGTTCAATTTTTTAATATAAACAGTATTGCCCTTCTCTTCAAATTTTCTCACTATCGTATCCACAGCATCAACTGCTGAGTCATCCCATAAATGAGCATTTGAAAAATCTAATTGAACGGGCTTATCGTATTGTTTAAACTCAATCTGTGAAATCATTGTATCGATAGATGCAAAGAAGATTTGCCCTGCAAAACTTAGTGTTACTGCATTCCGACTATCTTCTAAAGTTACATCAACTTTTGAAATCTTCGTAGCGAAGAACAGCGCACTGAAAATCACACCGACGATAACCCCAATAGCCAGGTTGCTCGTGAAAAGTACTAGTATAACTGTAATCAGCATAACAAAAGCATCTGTACGAGGTGCTTTGGCAACGTATTTAAACGAATTCCAATCAAATGTTCCGATAGACACCATTACCATGATACCCGCTAGTATCGGCATTGGGATTTGAACTACCCATTCACCGAGTACGATGATTAAAAACATTAGTATTACACCCGCAGTAAAAGTAGATAATCTTGTCGTTGCACCGGATCTGACATTGATTACAGATTGACCGATCATTGCACAGCCGCCCATGCCGCCAAAGAAACCGGTAATAAAGTTTGCAATGCCCTGTCCGCGAGATTCTTTGTTCTTACTGCTGAAAGTATCTGTAGCATTATCGACAATTCTTGCTGTTAAGAGACTTTCAACCAGTCCAACAATCGCCATGGAGACTGAGTATGGCAGTATAATCATCAGTGTTTCCATCGTAAATGGTACGTCAGGTATAAAGAAGCTCGGCAGTGATTGTTCAATATTGCCAAGGTCTCCGACTGTACCGACATTAGAACCAAAAATCATGTATATACCAGTTAACACAACAAGCGCTATTAATGGTGCAGGCACTTTCTTAAAGAATCTCGGCAATACATATAGAATTAGTAAAGTTGCAATAACGTATATATAAGTATGAATAGAGACACCGAATATATGTTCAATTTGAGCCATAAATATCATAATGGCCAAGGCATTGACGAAACCGATCATGACTGAGTTCGGAATGAATTTCATCAATTTGCCGACTTTGAGAATTCCGAGCAGGATTTGAATAATTCCCATCAAAATTGTCGCGGCTAGCAAATAATCTACCCCGTGCTCTTTAACTAAAGGAACAACCAGCAGTGCAATCGCCCCTGTAGCTGCTGAAATCATGGCAGGACGTCCGCCGACTATTGAAATAATGACTGCGATAAGAAATGATGCATACAAACCTACCATCGGATTTACTCCCGCAATAATTGAAAAGGCGATTGCCTCGGGAATTAAAGCTAAAGCGACGACGAGTCCGGCCATCAGGTTAGTTACCGGGTCCGTCAGCCACTCTCTTTTAAACTTTTCTAACATGATACACTTCCTGTCTTTTTATAATAGCTAAAATAATTATAACAGAACAGTTTCATATGTATAACCCTTTTTGAGAATTTATGCCGTGTTATAATATAATCAAGACAGGAGTGGTTATAATGAAATACGGTTATATAAGACCAATGGAATTGTATGATGATATAAAAAATCAAAAACTAAAAATAAAAAAATATACAGAACATATATATATAGAAGATCATGCAGAGAGTAAAAGAAGACACCAGTTAGATCAGCTGATAGATAAGACTGTTAAAGAAAACGATCAGATTATAGTTACTGATATATGCATACTTGCGGACTCTACCAAACAGCTGGTGGATATTATAAATGCCTGCTCTAAGAAATCTGTGCATCTGTATTTTATTAATCCGGACATTACCGTATCTGCAGATACTGAATACAATTTTCAGCAAATATTGAATGAGATTTCAAATTTCCAGAGTGATGTGGTGAGGTTCAGAACTCAGCAGGGAATGAACAAGGCGGCTAAAGAAGGCAAGAAAATGGGCAGACCAAAACGCAGTGATGATAATATAAAACGCGCAGTGGAAATGTATATGACAAAAAAATATACCCTGGAAGAGATTAGAGAACAGACAAATATAAGCAGAGCAACGCTGTATAGACATTTGGAGAAATAAAAAAGTTGATATTTTGATGAGATAATAAAAATTCAGATTATTTTAAGCCATGTTTTCTGTATTGAACAGAAGACATGTCTTTTTATTTTTTTATCGTTCAATGAAGCTGGACGTTACTATAAATTTGATGGATAAGATTTATGTGACGACCAGTTTAATTTAAGTGATTATATTATAGAAATACAAGTTAAAGAGAAATAAGGATTTATCTTCAATTTTCGATTTCGTGTTAAGAAAAATTCTCTCCCCTCTGATAGAATGGCTCCATGAATATTATTGATTAATTTCTATAGTCTGAGAAAGATAAAAAGAGAGGAGATGGAAAATTATGAGTCCGGAACAAATAGGATTTGCCCTGCTTTATCTGGGATTATTTCTGCTGATTGGTAAATGGATCAGGATGCACTCGACATGGATGCAGAATCTTTTTTTGCCGGCATCGGTGATCGGAGGTTTTCTTGCCCTGCTTTTAGGTCCTGAAGTGCTGGGTAAGATACTTCAGAATTTTACAGGAGAAGAATCATTTTGGGCAACTGGTATTTTGACTACAGAAATTATTGAAGTGTGGTCAGCACTGCCCGGTTTAATGATAAACATAGTGTTTGCTACTTTATTTATAGGAACTGTCCTTCCAAATCTGAAAAGGGTATGGAACATTGGAGGACCGCAGCTTGCATTCGGCTGGACATTGGGCTGGGGCCAATATGTAATCGGTTTACTGCTGGCGATGCTAATATTGGTGCCCTTCTATGACATGCCTCCATTTATTGGTGCGCTTATTGAAGTTGGATTTGAAGGCGGACACGGTACAGCTGCCGGTCTGCAGTCTACTTTTGAAGAACTCGGATTTCCGGAAGCCTACGATATTGCTGTCGGATTGGCCACGGTCGGTATATTATCCGGAGTTGTTGTTGGTATTGTGCTGATTAACTGGGGAGTACGTAAAAACAAGACTCAGATGATTACTGATGTTAAAGGTCTGTCACCAACTCAAAAAGCAGGCATCGTTGAAGTGGAAGAACGCGGAGAAGGCAGTAAACAGACTGTCAGACCTGAATCAATCGATACATTTACTTTTCATTTTACTCTAGTTGGACTGGCGATTTTTGTCGGGTATATCATCTTGCAGGGAATCACTTGGCTGGAAGCTGCACTATTCGGGTCCGACTTTATGACCTATATACCATTATTCCCACTGGCAATGATCGGCGGTTTAATTGTACAGATTTTTATCAGCAAATTCGATACATCGAAGCTGGTGGACAGAAATACGATAACCAGTATACAGGGATTTTCACTGGATATACTTATTGCGAGTGCTATAGCGACTGTATCCATTTCAGTCATCGGAGAATACCTGGTTCCATTCTTAATCTTAGCTTTATTTGGAATTGCGTGGAACCTGTTCGGATTCTTCGTTTTTGGCCCTAGAATGATGTCGGATTACTGGTTTGAAAGAGCTATTGGTGACTTCGGACAGTCTACAGGGGTGACTGCTACAGGACTGATGCTGATGCGTGTCGCTGATCCGGAAATGAAATCTCCGGCAGCTGAAGGTTTCGGTTATAAGCAGCTGGTCTTTGAACCATTCCTCGGCGGCGGTCTGGTCACAGCGTTATCTGCCCCGCTTGTCTTTATGTGGGGACCGTGGCCGTTTCTTATTTTCTCAATACTCATGTTGATTATAGGTATTGCTGCCGGGCTGTTTTATTTCGGTAAAAGAAAAATCCAACAGTAACTTTGAATGAATAATAAAATATTTTGTGAATTTTAAATGCACCTTGATTGCTGGATTTATACTAACAATCAGGGTGTATTTTATTATGTTCATTAAAGTAATACCCCCGCTTCCTGGGATTGGCATGACAGAATCTCATGTGTATCCCATCACCATCTTCAAATTTTTTACTCTCCTTCTCAGCCATTTATTTTTATTGATTTGTAAATTAGTGATACATTTGTTATGCTATATTTAATTTAGGGAAACCTAAATATTAAATTTGGTTATTCTTATTTTTAGTTGCACTAAGGAGGTAAAGGTTTGAAAACGTCACTTGAAATTAAAAATTTAACAGTTTCATACTCAAATAAAATAGCTTTAACAGATGTTAATTTTTCTATGGAAACCGGAAAGTTAATAGGAATTATCGGACCAAACGGTTCTGGTAAATCCACTCTCATGAAAGCTGTGCTTAATTTAACAGCCAAGGATTCAGGCGAAGTCCAAATAAATGAAAAATCTCTTGAAGAAGTACGGGAAAATATTGCTTATATTCCGCAAAGATCAAATATAGACTGGGATTTCCCAATCTTAGTGAGAGATACTGTTTTGCTCGGCACTTATCCGAAGCTTGGTTTGTTTAAACGTCCTAAAGCAAAAGAGAAAAAAATGGCAGAAGAAGCGTTAAAAAAAGTTGGTATGGAAGATTTTTCTGATAAGCAAATTGGGGAACTTTCAGGCGGTCAGCAGCAAAGAGTTTTTCTGGCCCGAAGCCTGGCTCAAGATGCCGATGTTTTCTTCATGGATGAGCCTTTTGTCGGCATAGATATCCACAGTGAGGAAATTATTATAAATATTTTAAAAGAGTTAAGAGATCAGGGGAAAACTCTCTTTGTCATTCATCATGATTTAACTAAAGTCGAAGATTATTTTGATGAGCTGATTTTAGTGAATAAGGAACTAGTGGCAACGGGCGCTGTGTACGATGTATTTACACCTGAACTAATGGAACGGACCTTCAATACGCCTCTAACTGTTTTAGAAAATATGGGTGGTAAATTATCATGACTTTTTTAAATGATTTAATGGTTTATGAATACTTGCAAAAAGCTTTAATCACCTCGATTATGGTCGGTGTGATTTCCGGTGTTATAGGAAGCTTTATCGTACTCCGGGGCATGTCTTTAATGGGTGACGCTATCTCCCATGCTGTTCTGCCGGGTATTGCGATTTCCTATATGCTTGGAATTTCTTATTTCTACGGTGCTGTTGTAGCTGGGGTTATTGCAGCCCTCGGTATTGGAGCGATTAATCAGAACAGCAGAATTAAAACAGATGCCTCCATCGGGATTGTCTTCTCTACTGCACTGGCGCTCGGTATTATCTTAATAACAAAAGCTCAAAGTGCGACAGATTTGACGCAGATTTTATTCGGGAATGTGCTGCACGTCAGAACTTCTGATATGTGGATTACAGCAGGTGTCAGCGTGTTCGTTCTTGCTGTCGTTGTTGTGTTTTATAAGGAACTTTTAATAGCTACTTTTGATGAGACAATGGCCAAAGTTTCCGGGTTAAATACACGATTTATTCACTACGGTTTGATGGTGATGTTAACACTTGTGTCGGTCGCTTCCTTGCAGACTGTCGGAGTGATACTGGTAGTGTCTCTCTTAATAACACCTGCATCCACTGCTTATTTATTAACAAACAGACTGCCTGTAATGATTGTTATGTCTGCATCTTTTGGGGCAGCTGCTGCAGTGGCTGGTATTTATTACAGTTATAATCACGATTTGCCGTCAGGACCCGTTATTGCGATTGCCTCAGCGATTTTCTTTGTATTAGTGTTGATTTTTTCACCTAAGCAGGGTCTGATCTGGCCGCTGCTCAGAAAAGTAAAAAGAGCGTAATTAAATAAGACATAAAGTTTAAGGAGACAATTGAAATGAAAAAAAGAATAATATATGTAATGAGCATGCTGCTGGCTGTACTCACTCTGGCCGCTTGTACAGGCGGAGACAGTATGGCTAATGATGAAACAGAAAATGATAAATTAGAAGTAGTGACTTCATTTACTATCCTCGAAGACCTTGCACGCGAAATAGGCGGAGATGATGTAAATATCCATAACCTGGTTCCTACAGGAACAGATCCGCATGAATATGAGCCGCTGCCGCAGGATATGAACAAAGCTACTGATGCAGACCTTCTTTTTTATAACGGTTTGAACCTTGAAGGCGGAGACAATGGCTGGTTCCATAAAATGATTGAATCTGTAAACCAGGATACGGAGAATGTCTGCAATCTGACAAATCGTATTGAACCGATGTATATCACAGATGACGAGGGACAAGATGAAGAAATTAACCCTCACGCTTTTATCAGTCCTAAAGCTGGTATAAAAATGGCGGAAGATATGCGGGACTGTTTTATAGAAAAAGACCCTGATAATAAGGAAAACTACGAAGAGAGAGCAGAAGAATATCTTACACGCCTGACAGAGATTGAAGAAGAGTATCAGCAGAAGATAGATGATATCCCCGAAGATAATCGTATCCTTGTGACAAGCGAACGCGCATTTCAGTATTTAGCTGATGATTATGGTCTGAAAGAAGGATATATTTGGGCAATAGATACTGAAGAAACAGGGTCTTCCAAACAAATTAATTCACTTGTTTCCTTTATAGAGGAGAACGATGTCCCTGTGCTTTTCATCGAATCAAACGTTGATACCCGTCCAATGGAAACAGTGTCACAACAAACTGGAGTACCGCTTTCCAGCGAGCCGATATATTCTGATGAAATTGGAAAATCAGGAGAAGAAGTGGATACTTATATTAAATATTTAAATTACAATATTAATCTGATTCATGATGAATTGAGCGAAAATTAAATAAAAAGGTGATAAGCTCAAAAAACATTCGAGACCTTATCACCTATTTTTATTACTCGATTTGAGTGATCAATTATTTTTCAAATACCATTCTTTCGTCCCTTGTGTGGCTTTCAAATTTAGCAATGATATTGTCGTCCTTATCTCTAAATTCTATAAGAGGAAGAGTATCTCTTTCTTTATTGTAAAGAATTCCAGAAGTCATTTCTCTAATAGATTTACCCTTGCCTTCTAATTTTGATTTATACCCTTCTTCATTAATGTCTTCAAATTTATCACTTACATAAACAATAAGTTCTGTATACTCATCATTTTGTGCCTCGATTGATTCAATAAATCCATCACGGGTCATTTCATCATATTTTTTTCTAAAATGGTAACTTGATTATCAGAAGGATTATTTTCTGAATTTCCGTCTTCTTGTGAATCTTCTGCGGGGGATTCAGTTGCCTCGTCAGCTGGCTCTTCTTTATTCACGGTGTTTTTACCGGTCTGCTGGCTTTCCGGTGATGAATAATTATTTTCTGCAGCCTGTTCTGTCGCGGGTTCATCCGCTGTTTGTTCTGCAGGTTCATCTGCGCTGCCGCAAGCTGTTAAAAATAAAATTGATGATATTGTGCCTGTTAGAAACAATCTTCTTATAATGTAAACCTCTCCCATAAGTATTAAAATGCATTGTAAAATATACCAAAAGTCTTATGTGCAGGCAACAACGGAGAGGTTAATAATTGTTTTATAAAAAATACGAACTTTTAGGGAGTTCCTTTATTTTGTTCGATATATAAATAATCAAAAGGTTTTTTAATACGGTTGAGTCCATCTTCGATTCGAGCAAGGCTTGACGCAACGTTAAATCTAAAATGTTTGTTTTCATGATCCAGATATAATTTACCCGGTGATACTGCAATTTCTCCTACTTCAACGAGTGCCTCGTGGACTAGCTCAGCATCGAATCCTGAGTTTTCAAAGCTGATCCATCCGAGATGGGTAGATCTTGGAATATCAAAAGATAAATATTGAGACAGGTTGTCATCAATATATTTCTGGACATATTTAAAGTTATTTAAGATATGATTATTTAATTGATCGACCCATTCATTACATTCAGTATAAGCAGCTTCGATAGCTGCGAGAGCCAGGCTTGACGCATTACCAACCTGGTATACTTCTTTAGTCACTTCTGTAAGAGTTTTTGTGAGCTTTCTATCTTTCGTAACGAAATAAGAATGAGGTATACTTGTCAAATTAAAAGTTTTGCCGAGACAGCTTGCAACTAAAGCTTCATTGCCTTCTTTAAGTAAAGCTGCCAGCGAAACAAAGTCTTCTTTCGGTCTGACGAAATCCATATTAATTTCATCGCTTATTAAGTAGACGTTGTTTGATACGCAAATCTCTTTGATAGTTTTCAGTTCTTCTCTGTTCCACACTTTACCGGTCGGGTTATGTGGGTTGCAATGGATGTACATGTTTATATCATCACCTTCGCATAACGAAGTAAAATAGTCCACATCTAAAAAGTATTCCTTTAATTCATCATCAAATATTAGAGGCGACTCAACGATTTGGCGGTTATTACTTTCAATCAAGTTCGGAAACATATTATACGAGGGAGTTGTTAATATAATCCCGCCCCCTTCCTCAGTCACTTGTCTCAAAGCTTCTCCTACAGTGAACAGAACTGTAGGAGAATAATGGATATCCGTATCATTTAAATCGTACTATAGCGTGATTGCCACCAGTGTTTAATCGGTTCTTAAAAATGTTCATTTTGCCACATTGTATAGCCGAAAATCCCATTGTCAAGACGCTTCTTGATTGCATTTCTAATCGCCTCAGGTGTTTATATATCCATATCAGCAATCCAGAAAGGTTCTATCCCCTTTTTTCCGAATATGCCTTCGGTCCCTTCGTATTGAACACTGTGTGTGCCTTCTCTTGTCGTTACTTTATTAAAATCAAACTGTATTTTCCCTACCCCTTATCAATCTAAATATTCAATTATTTATTATCCTATCACTAATTTCGGATAAGTAAATATCTTGACCCGAGATAGGACCTTACTCCATTTAATCAAAAAAGGTGCTGTAAAGATCTTTTTGTTCCAGCAATTCGGTAAAACTTTCGAGAACCTTAGATTGATACTGACTATTTTTCAAATAAGAAAAAGTTCTTGTTAAAGGTGTCCCGGGTGTATTTATTGTGATTAAATCTCCGTATTTCAATTCTTTTTGAATGGCCCAGCGGGATAGTAAGCTAAGTCCAAGTCCCGCTTCAGATGCTGCTTTAATAGATTGGGTGCTGCTAAATGTTAAAAAACTGCCAGGGACTATCTTAAATTGCTCAAACAGTTTTTCGTTTGCTTCCCGCGTCCCCGAACCAGGTTCTCTCATCAGCCATGTATACTCCGATAGTTCTTCTGCTATAAAACTATCCCCCTGTTTTAAAACAAGGCCGGGGGATCCTACAATCACCATAGAATCTTCCAAAAATTTTTTTTGGACCAGAAATTTCCTTGATGTATAGCCTTCTATGATACCGATATCCAGTTGGTTGTTGTTGACTAAACGGGCAATTTCTTCAGTATTTCCAATAGTTACATCAGGTTGAACATGAGGATATAGCCTCAGCATCTCAGCAATTAAATTTGGCAGCAGATATTCTCCAAACGTATAACTGGAACCGATTTTAATCGGCCCGCTTGCGTTATTCGTCAAATCATCGACAAGATAATCCATTTTGTTATAGAGAGCGGCAATTTCTTTGCCGTAATGATAGACAATTTCTCCTGCTTTATTGAGTTTTACAAATTTGTTATTCCGATCCAGCAGCTTGGTTCCCATCCTTTCCTCTAATGCATGTATATGCTGACTGACAGCAGGCTGGGACATGTAATACTTTTCTGCTGTTCGTGAAAAACTTCTATTTTCGGCAACACTCAGAAATAACTCTAATCGTGAATCCATCTTAAATCCTCCTTCTTTTATAACTATTTACTTATAGTACATATCATTATAATTTATTTTACTTATCAACTGTGCAATTTTAAACTTATAAATATGAGGAGTTGACATTTATGTATGTTAATACAGAAAAGAAACAAAAATTAAAATCACTTTTATGGTGGGGTGCAGGAGTTGCTTTTACGTTTTTGATTGCTCTTTTTGGTTACCTATTGTCATCATTACCGGGTCTTGATAATGTCGGACAGCTGGCGTGTGCAATTATTATTGCTGTGATTTACCGGCATTTTTTCGGATATCCGTATATCTTAAAAAACGGTATAATATTTTCTTCTCAAAAATTGCTGCGTCTCGCGATAATATTATACGGCCTTAAATTGAATATTGATATTATTTTCCAGGATGGTATGGGACTGCTGCTTCGGGATGTCATCATTATAGCTGCCGTAATTTTCCTGACAGTATGGGCTGCAAAAATGTTCAAAGCAGACAGCACAATTTCTTTGCTGCTGGGCGTCGGAACCGGTGTATGCGGGGCAGCGGCAATTGCTGCGATAGCTCCAATTGTAAAATCCAAAGACGAAGATACGGCAATCAGTGTCGGCATTATTGCTCTGGTAGGTACTGTTTTTGCGGTGGGTTATACTTTGCTAGAACCTGTTCTGCCTTTATCTCCAGAGAGTTATGGCATCTGGGCGGGATCGACCCTCCATGAACTGGCCCATGTCGCTATTGCAGCGGAACCTGCCGGTGAGGATGCCCTGGCCATTTCATTGCTGGCAAAATTGGGAAGGGTTTTCCTGCTGGTCCCCCTGGCTTTTATCTTTATCTTCTTCATGAATCGTAAAGAGGAAGGAAATCGTGAAAAACGCAGTAAAGTGAAATTCCCGTGGTTTCTCGTTGGTTTTCTGATAATGAGTGTGGTTGGGAGTTATGTTATCGGCAAGGCTGTTGAGGTGCCGGATAATATAATGGAAGGCGTTTCATCTCTTACAACATGGTTTTTAACTGCTGCAATGGTTGGTTTGGGTCTCAATGTCAATTTGTATGAGCTGCGCCGGAAAGCATTTAAGCCTCTTCTTATAATGATCGGGGTATCCCTCATCTTATCTGTACTGACATACTTTTCAATATAAATCTGCACCTTGCTCTTTAAAAATAAACAGACAAGCTCAAACAGCTTGTCTGTTTATTGTACGTCCATACCATTTACTTATCTTCGAACTCAATTTTTGTACCGTCATTGAAAGTTATCTCAATTTCAATTTCCGTATAGTTAGTATCCAAATCGAATACGTCCAGTACTTGTTCAATCGCTTCTTTTTTTACTTGTATTCTGGTCTATTGTTAATTTCTTAACCTTAGGATAAATATTGTCAAAGGCATTCTGTCCCTCCAGATATTCCCAATTCAGTTCATCTTCCACCTCTGCTTTAATCTGATTATTATAAGGTACGGCAGTACTTAAAACAATATGAACACTGTGCAAAGACAGAAGAAGGAAGAGAAACAATACTTGGGCAATTTGAGAAAAAGGTAGAGAAAGTGAGCGGTGCAGGTCCATTTATTGAACACTTAAAAGAATTTTATACTCAATTTACGGAAGGGAAAGCTGCGAATTATAAATTGGGTATTATGGGAAGTGCTTTGTTATATTTTATTATTCCTGTTGATGTAATTCCGGATTATGTATTCCCGATGGGATATATTGATGATGCCTTGGCAGTTAAAATAGCGATAAAAATGCTTTCCAGTTAAATGATTCGGCAGCTGCAATAAAAAAAGACCATTCAATGAATGGTCTTTTAGAGAATGCGGATAAAGGGAGTCGAACCCCCACGTCGATTAAGACACTAGAGCCTGATTCTAGCGCGTCTGCCAGTTCCGCCATATCCGCTTAATATAATAATATTCTTTAACAATAATATAAAAACCCTCTTTGTGTCAATATTTTTATATCATTTTGTTAAATATTAATGAAACAAAGTATAATAAAGATAAAACTATGATAACCGATGGAGGGCATTCTTTCATGGATGAAAAGACAGTATTAGGAAATATTGAAGAGTGGGTCAAGGCTGAACTGCTGAATGAAAAGAGCGGGCATGACTGGTACCATATCAAGAGAGTCAGAGATATTGCCGGGGAAATATTAAAGTATGAAGAAGCGGATTCTTTTATCGTTATCTCAGCTGCCCTGCTGCATGATATCCCAGATGATAAGGTGACTTCTAACGTTAATTCAGCATTGGAACGTATCAGAAAGCTGCTTGAGAACAATAAAGTTGATAATAAAACAATAGATACGATTATAAACATCATCACGACCATGTCATTTAAAGGCGGTACTGGCAAAAAGCTCTCTTATATCGAGGCTCAAATCGTTCAGGATGCTGACCGTCTGGATGCTTTAGGCGCCATAGGAATTGCGAGAACTTTCCAGTACGGCGGTGCCAAAGGGCAGGCGATGTACGACCCGGAAATTCCAGTCAGGGACAGTATGAGCTTTGAAGAATACCGTCATGGTGAATCGACATCTATTAATCATTTCTATGAAAAATTACTGCTGTTAAAAGATAAAATGAATACTCCGGCAGCAGTTAAAATAGCTGAAGAGCGGGAAGCATTTATGAAGCACTTTCT
Organism: Jeotgalicoccus halotolerans; assembly: GCF_003387165.1. Classification (GTDB taxonomy): domain Bacteria; phylum Bacillota; class Bacilli; order Staphylococcales; family Salinicoccaceae; genus Jeotgalicoccus; species Jeotgalicoccus halotolerans. Next base: position 1,927 of record NZ_QUMW01000005.1, on the reverse strand, counting down.
CGAAACTTTTTTTAAAGAATGGAAGGGAGAACTTTAAAGATACAAAAAGCACGATATCAGCTCGTATCGTGCTTTTTGTATTCTTCTTAATAGTCTATTTAAACCAGCATTTATTTTTAAATAACTTGTATTAAACTTGCTGCTTTTTAATCGTAAAAATTAAGTAATCCTCTTTTTACTGATAACTCATATCATATTTCCGCTTAATACCTGCTGTAATGATTGTGCTGACACAGGGAGTCATAGACTACTCTTCATTTTTCTTCTTTCAACAGTATATAATCTTTATATTCTTCAACATCAATTCGATTTTTAATTTCCTGCTTCAGTCTCATAATATGATTCGACTTTGCTATGCTGCTCATCGTGCTGGACGGTTTGTAAGCTTTCCACTCATCCAATTCTGAAAATAGTTCGCGGACGGTTTTCATTTGATTACCACCTTTTTATTTTTTTCAAATAAAATAGCTCTTCTGAAATTAAGAAGAGCTTTAACGCGGCTTCTTATCATCCAGTTGATTGCAACTGTTGGATTTGGCACATCGCTTTTATAAGCTGTTGCCGGAGTTTCACAGGGCCAAGTCCCTTCACTCACTCTTAATAAGAGAACTATTTTATTTAATTGTATTATACTGTGAGGCTTTGCTTATTTCATCTTATTTGTTTACCTGATAATCCAGCTGAGCATCCTGCAAGGCTTTTACTGCCTGATCGGCTGCGGTTTCTGCCATTGCATTTCTCGCTTCATAGGTGTCATTGCCGATGTGCGGCGTCAAAATCACATTATCAAGTTTCGCAAGTTCTTCGTTAATATGCGGTTCTTCTTCGTGAACATCCAGAGCTGCGGCTTGGATTTGCTTGTTTTTCAGAGCATCCACAAGCGCACTTTCATCTACAACACCGCCGCGTGCGGTATTGATGAAATACGCAGTCTCTTTCATCTGTTCAAATTCTTTTTTACCGAATAGATGATGGGAGGTTTCGTTGTAGTTTACTTGTGTAATTACGTAATCTGCTTCTTTTAAAGCTTCTTCAAGACTTACTTTTTCAGCAGTAATATCTGTTTCTTTTTCTTCTAAATCAACATACAAAAGCTTCATATTAAATGCCTGAGCCAGTTTTCCAATATACTGTCCGATTTGTCCAAAGCCGACAATCGCGAGTGTTTTATCTACAACCTGGTGACCGCCTAAGTAACCCATTACCTGCCAGCCGTTAAATTCATTTTTAACTGCCATGTCGTGACCCGGCAGTACACGCCGAGATAAAGCCAGCATTAACGTGACTGCAAGCTCTGCGGTCGAGGCAACAGAATCATGAACAGGCGTGTTTGTGATAGCAATACCCTGTTTATTTGCTTCTTCAGCATCGATATTATTAAAGCCTGAACCGACATTAGCAATAACTTTCAGCGAGTCGCCGGCCTTAATGACTTCGGCCGGCACCTGGACATTGACGCCGCTAATTAAGCCGTCTGCATCTTTAATTTTTTCGATAATCTGATCCTGTTCCGGTGTTGTCAGTTCATCGTGCATATCTAATTCAATATTTTGATCTTTAATAATTTTTACAGCAGTATCAGGAAGTTTAACTGCACTGTATATTTTGGCCATAATCAACCTGCTTTCTATTACTCTTAATAGAATACTATAGCCTAAATTGAATCATTTAAACCTTTCTAATTACTAATGATACCTGAAGATTTCAATAAATATTAAGCTCAGAATATTTTATCTTTTGCTTTTCTATTTCAGGTATCGTAATCTCCCTTAACGAATTTAAAACGAATAATAATATGGCTTTATATAAAAATAAAGACCCGCATTCATGGATGAACTGCTCCCTGTCAAGTAGACAGGTAAAAAAACAAAATAGTATTTTGGTCGCACACGACGATTGTCGTGTGCGTTTTTTTATGCGGGTATCT
>NZ_QUMW01000004.1 GCF_003387165.1 Jeotgalicoccus halotolerans | reverse complement strand
AGATACCCGCATAAAAAAACGCACACGACAATCGTCGTGTGCGACCAAAATACTATTTTGTTTTTTTACCTGTCTACTTGACAGGGAGCAGTTCAAAGATACCCCGGATTTTTCATTATAATTTACTTCTTGTTTTTCACATTTTGAAAATTAAATTCTTCATAAGGACTAATTTCTACACCGTCTAAAGCTGAACTGTAAACATTATATTTTTGCGGGTGCAGGATAAAGATCAGCGGTGCTTCGTCAACTAAGATTGCCTGGATTTCGCTGTATATTTCTTCTCTTACTGCATCATCTGACTCTCTGCTGCCTTCTTCAAGCAGTCTGTCTACCTCATCATTTTCGAAGAAAGCACGGTTTCCCGGACTGCCTATTCTTGAAGAGTGAACCAGCGGTGTCATCGCATTGTCTGGATCTCCCGTTGAGTTCCCCCAGCTCATAATATATAAGTCATGTTCTCCGTCTCCTGTTGCTTCGAGGAACGTGCCCCATTCCAGCTGTTCTATTTCCAGTGTAATATTTAATTCTTCAAGAGACTGCTGCAGCCAAATCGCGGTATCCACACGTTGAGCATTATCGCTGTTCACCATCATCGTCAATGTAAATCCATCTTCATAACCTGCTTCTTCAAGCAGCCTTCTTGCTTCTTCCATATCATATTCCAAAGGTTCAAGTGACTCATCAAAGCCGAAAACATCAGGCGCAAGCGGAGACACTGCTTCAGTACCGGCACCGTTATATATGCCATCTATTACAGCCTGCTTATTAAAGGCATGTGTCAGTGCCTGGCGCACGCGTTTATCCTGTAAATATTCATTTTTTGTATTTAAGCCTATGTACTCAAGAGCTACGGACTGAGTTTCATTTAAAACCAGGTCATCATTAGACGTTATTCTATCCTTGTCACTTGGCGGTACATCTGCTGCAACATCCGACTGCCCTGTCTCAGCTTCCGCAATCCTTGAGGATGCTTCGCTTACTACTTTTAATGTTAAATCAGCAACATTGACGTCGCCATTCCAGTAGTTATCATTTCCTGTCAGAACTGTTTGTTCACCGGGTGTTCTGCTGTCATATTTCAAATATCCCGTTCCCGACGGATTTTGTTCCACTACCGTACTTGTATATTCAGTTATTCGCTCTGCAATTTCTTCATGGTCGCTGCCGCCAGCTTCACGTATTTCATAATATTCACCCAATGTGACATCAAGTCCAGCTTCATCAAGCGCATACTGATAATCTTCATCAATCAGTTCTTTCGATAGCATATCACCGGCGCCATGTGTCAGATGGCCGAGTAAAGGTGAAAATGGGTATTCCGTAATAATCTCTACCGTGTATTCATCGACTGCATTCACTTCTTCAATCATCTCAAGAACGAATGCCCTTGTTGAGCCCCGGCTCGGATCAAGCAGACGGTCGAAATTCGCCTTCACTGTCTCGGCATTAAATTCACTGCCGTCATGAAATTCGACACCTTCCCGTAAAGTGAACTGCCATGTTACATCATCTATTTGTTCCCATTCTGATGCGAGTTCCGGAACGATATCAAGATTCTCATCCTGGCTGACCAGCCCTTCATAGATGTGAGACCTCATCTTTTCAGAAGGTGTGTCGTTACTTCCGTGCGGATCCAGTGATACTGCATCTGCAGGTAATGACTGGGTAAGTGAAAGTTTCTCTGCAGTTTCACCAGTATCATTTGATATTTCCGATGAAACTTCGCTGTCATCCGAACAGCCTGCCACTGCAAAAATTAGCAGTAATGCTAATAAGTACGTTCTAAATGTTTTCATATTATACCTCTTTGCTATGTATTTAAATCATACTATATCACTAGGCTTTTTGTTCGTCTACATAATTTCTGAATAATTTAATAGTTGGTATTAAAAAAGTACACATATGACGACTCATATGTGTACTCAAATATTTTTATTGTCTTAAGAATCCTTTTTCTTTTAAGAGTGTATCTACATCGAGACGCTGTTTTTTACTGAGCATCTCTGTCACCTGTTCGCTCCACTTATCATCGCGTTTGCCGTTTGTTCTGCTGCTGTAATAATCGCTGATACGCTGGTCGTAGGCATCGATATCATCTTGAACTTCTTCGATTTTCTGGTATGTGTTTTCATGATAAACTGCTTCAAATGGCAAACGTTCTTTTTTCGAACCGTCTTCTCCCAGTTCAGGGTAACCAGCTACCATGCCGAAGAGTACAAACGCGCCTTCCGGCAATCCTAAAATTTCTCCCGCTTTCTTAATGTCATTGCGCAGTGAACCAATGTAGCAAATACCGAGTCCCATACTTTCTGCTGCGGTCGCTAGATTTTGTGCAGCCAGACTGGCATCTACGACACCGACAATCAGATTTTCTGTTTTATCATATGAAATTTCTGTACCTGCCTGTTTTGCAAGTTCCTTATGACGATAAAAATCCACCACAAAAACAAACAGGTGACCGTTATGTTCTACATAGCTCTGCGTACTGATTTCACGCAGGGCTTTTTTCTTCTCAGGGTCAGTGACCCCCATAATAGAATACGCCTGTACGTAGCTTGATGTACTTGCACTCTGGGCAGCACCGACGAGTGTTCTGATCGTGTCTTCAGATAATTTTTCATCTGTAAATTTCCTTAAAGAACGATGATTATTTAATAATTTAATAACGTCATTCATTTAAAAATCCTCCTATTTCAGTCCAGGATACTCCTGCTGTCTTAATGCTTCATATACCAGTATACCGACGGTATTCGATAAATTCAGAGAACGTACCTTATCGGTCATCGGAATTCTCATCAGTGATTCCTGATACTTTTCCTTCAGCCAGTCAGGCAGTCCTTTTGTTTCACGACCGAAAACAAAATAATGCCTCTCGTCTGTACTGCTGTAATCCATATCGGTAAAATTCTTTTTACCGAATTTTGAAATCATATAATACTTTCCTTTGTTCTGTTCAAAAAAATCTTCAATTGTTTCATACTCGTAAAGTTCAAGGTCTTTCCAATAATCGAGACCTGCACGCTTCACGTATTTGTCTTCCAGACTGAAACCGTACGGTTTAATCAGGTGGAGCGGCGTGCCTGTAGCAACGCATGTCCTTGCAATATTCCCTGTATTTTGAGGTATTTCCGGTTGGTACAGCACAACGTGGTTCATCTTTTTTCCTTCTTCCTAACTCGCTTCTTGTATGCCCATAAGCATTTCTTTTTTCACATCGTCATCGGTTTCGATGCCGTATCTTTCATAAATATAATCAAGAGCTTCATCTCCTGAAATCTGACCGATTGCCCAGTAGGCAGTGCCTTTAATTACCGGACGCACATCCGTTTCAGCAACTTGTTTTAGTATATCAATTGCCGCAGTTTCTTTAAAGTGCGCAAGTGCAATGATTGCATTCCGCTGAATCGGCTTCTTGCCGCGCCAGACTCCTGCAAGGTGGCCATACGTTTCGTTAAATTCACGATTTGATATTTGCAGCAGGCTGGTGAGCTCAGGTTTTAAAATTTCCGGTTCAAGAACAATATCTTCATGATGTTCTGTATTGATGCCTCTGTTCCGCGGGCAGACCTGCTGGCACGTATCGCAACCGTAAAGCCGGTTCCCTATTTTAGAACGGTACTCCACCGGCATGAAACCTTTCGTCTGAGTAAGAAATGAAATGCATTTTTTAGAATCCACCTGCCCGTTTCCGACGAGTGCCCCTGTCGGACAGCGGTCTACACAGATATTACAATCTCCGCAGGAATCCAGCAGCTCTTCATCCGCAGGAAATGGGTAACTTACAATCATTTCACCGAGGTAGGAATATGTCCCGAGTTTCGGATTGATGATAAAACCATTCTTTCCTGCAAATCCAAGACCGCTCCGGCGTGCCACTTCCCTGTCGCTCAGCACACCTGTATCCACCATTGATTTACAATCAATGGACGGATCAAGTTCTTTAATAAAGGCTTCCAGTTTCTCCAGTCTCGTTCGAAGCAAGGTATGGTAATCCATTCCCCACGAAGCTCTCGCAAAGATACCGCGGCGTTCACCCTGTTTCGATTTCGGCGCATTGCGCAGTTTATTTGGATACCCGACCGCAATAGACACTATGCTTTCTGCATTGGCGAGACTCGCTTTCGGATTGGTCCGCTCCTCAATCGTACCCGTCTCAAATCCCGACTCATAACCATTCTTATAATAATCAATAAGCTTAGCTTTAAACTCTGTGAACGGTTCTGCCGTCGTAAATCCGATATCATCGATACCAATCGTATGTGCATATTCAATTACACGTTCTTTAAACTCATGACGGTCCATAATTCCCCATCCTTTATTTGCAATATTTTCTAATGTGTTTTATATTATTAATAACAAATACACGTGCGAGGTGAACTGCAGGACAATGAAGTAGATTATCCTTTTTCTTATGACATATTTAAGTTTATTTATTATGCGAAAATTATGTCGAAATAGGGTAATATCTGCAGCTCATTTATAATATATAACCTCATATAATTACACTCTTCTCTATTTATAATAAGAGGAGATAGAATTATATATTGTATTATACTGTGCGGAGCCTTATTTCGACAACGAAATGAGGCTCTTTTTTATGATGAATCTTAATAAAATTACTTTAGAGATTAACGGTGAAACAATACTTGCGATTGATAATATCACTGTACAGGAACACAAAACAATCGGTCTGATTGGCCGTAACGGCAGTGGAAAAACGACTCTGCTGAATTATATTGCCAATAATGCAGAGCAGCTTACGAACGAGAATATAATTTATATTCCCCAGCTTAAAAACACCGATTTTAAAAAAAGCGGCGGAGAAACGACTAAAATTTATCTGCAGGAAGGTCTGAAAAATTCAGCAGGCGTCATTTTACTGGATGAACCGACAACGCATTTGGACGAAACAAATGCTGCATGGCTGTTCGATCAATTGAAGCAAAAGAAAGCCCTTAAAATAGTCGCGTCCCACGACCGGGATTTTCTGGATAAAATTGCAGACGAGATATGGTCGATAGAAGATACCAAAATCGCTGTGTATCCTGGAAGCTACTCGCATTACAAAGAAATTGAAGCACATAATAAACAGCGTGCAAAACTCGAATATGATAAATACATTCGGGAAAAACAGCATCTGGAAAAAGCAGTTGAGAACAAATCCAGACAGGCTGCTTTGTCGAATAGAGTGTATGACAAAGAAACAAAACGGTATGTTACTAAAGAAACACCCTACTTTAATAAAATGCAAAAGAAACTGGATAAAGTACGAACGAGTATGGAATCACGACTGAATCAGCTGGAAGAAAAAGAAAAACCCGAAGAAGAAAAACAGGTGATTTTCTATACTCAGGACATTGAAAAACTCGGCGGTAAAACTGTAATCCGGCTCGAGCGTGAAACTGTAAAAAGACAGGAGAAAGAGCTTCTAAAAGATGTTTCACTTTATTTAAAAGCAACCGATAAAGTAAGTATTACCGGTAAAAACGGTTCAGGTAAAACGACTCTGCTTAATTATATCTACGAGAAGTATCAGTTCTCGAATCTGGATATCGGCTACTTTTATCAGCAGCTTGAGTCTCTGGATTTAAATTCGAGTATTCTCAAAAACATTCAGAACAGCAGCAATTACGATGAAACCGCTGTCAGAACCGCACTTGCCCGCTTGAACATTAAAGGAGATGAAGTTCATAAAACAGTTTCCGTGATTAGCGGCGGAGAGCGTGTAAAAGTTCAACTCGTTAAATTGCTGATGTCGAACAGTCAGGTGCTGATACTCGATGAACCAACGAACTTTCTGGATGTCCATTCGATTGAAGCGCTCGAGGATATGCTGAAAAGTTATCCGGGACTAATGATTTTAGTCTCTCACGATAAACGTTTCCGGGACAGTATTGCAGAAACTTCCTACAATATAGAAGACCAGAGACTGGTGAACCCTGATACTCCCCCGCCGAGAAATTCTTCCAAAGACGAACTGCTCGTGCTGGAAACTCAGATTACCCGTGTACTCAGTGAACTGTCGGAAGGTTCCACTCCTGAACTCGAAGCTGAGTTCGAGCGTTTGCTTCAAAAGAAAAAAGACCTGAAAAGTCATTAGATTGACAACGGCGAACCCTGCTGTTATTCAGCTAAAAGCAAAGTCCATACAAAAAAGGCATCCCCCAAAAGGGTGCCTTTAATCGTTATTATATCTCATAACCCGTCTGATACGTTCAGGTATCATAACAATTTCAGCCTTCATATCTTCAGGTCTGAAAGTTTTATCAATACAGCGTTCCCAGTATTCTAAATGTTTTTCATCAAGGTCCGCTTTGGAAATTTTATCTTCAGGTTGATTGTCATCCTGAACACTGTACCAGTATAAGTATTCCACATCATTAAAAGCTTCACGGAAGATAGTTTCAACGAACATTTTCTCGCCTTCGAGATTCATGAGAACGTCATCCATATGATTATGCATATACTCAATCCACTCATCTACCAGTTCATTTTTACCTTCTTTAACTCTGTATTTCGTCAATTCTACTCTCATGATTGCTCCTCTCTTAAAACGGCTATCTATTTAGTATTTAGGTTTAACCTATGTATTATTAAAATTAATTAGTTTAATATATTATATATATCTTTTTTGATTACTTGTATTAACGCTATTATAACGTTTTTTAATCTAAAAACAACGAATATCAGACATCTTAACGCAACTTACGCACCGGAGGTATCATTTATGAAACTTATACTTGGCTCACAGTCTAAAAGACGCCGTGAATTACTCTCACAGATTGGTCTGGAGTACGAAATCCTTATACCGGACGCTGATGAAAAACAGATTACAGACAGCGACCCCGAAACTAAAGTCATCGAAACTGCAAGATTAAAAGCATCTATTTTGACGGCAGATGATAATTCAATACTGTTAACCTGTGATACAGTAGTCAGCCATAATCAAATAATTTATGAAAAACCGGCCACAATTGAAGACGCACGTCAAATGATAAGGGCTTTATCCGGAAGCACTCATGAAGTGTACTCCGCTGTGATATTAAAGTCAAGAGACTTTGAAGAAATTATTTCCGACAGTACAGAAGTTACTTTTTATGACCTGTCAGAAGAGGAAATTGAAGAATATATTCAGACAGATGAACCGTATGACAAGGCTGGCGGATACGGAATTCAATCTTTTGGAGCAGTTTTTGTTAAAGAGATAAAAGGCGATTATAATACGGTCGTCGGCCTGCCGCTTGCTAAAGTCTACAGAGCCTTAAAGAAATACGGTTTTTAAAATTTGCGGCTTAAATAAAATTTTGGAGTAAGCAAAAAGACGGCTTGAAAATTTTGATTTCAAGCCGTCTTTTACATCAGGGCTGGTATGACAGACTGTCACGCTTATTCCAAGCCCCAATTCTATTTATATATCAAATAAAGTATTAAATGCTTCACTCATTACAGGGTGATTGTACATCTGATCACGAAGTACTGTATAAGGTATATCGTGATCCATAGCGAGTTTAGCCAGGTTAATCAGCTCTTCTGAGTTCACGCCATATAAATGCACTCCAAGAATTTTTCCGCTTTCTGTATCCACCACTGCTTTAAATAAACCGCGCAGTTCATTATTGATGTGAGATCTCGGGTGACCCGACATCGGCATACTGTTTTCATCCGCTTCATAGCCCTCTTCTTTTGCTTCCTGCAAGGTCAGCCCAACGCGGGAATATGGCGGATCTGTAAACATGGTGTAATGCACGTTTGTCCGCGAATCGTATGAATACTCACCATCATCAAATAAATGAGTTTTTACAATACGGTAATCATCCAGAGATGTGTAAGTAAACTGGAAGCCGTCTTTTACATCGCCCATCGCGTAAATATTATCAGCAGTTGTCTGAAGGTGATTATCAACTTTGATTCCGCCGTTTTCAGTCAGCTGAACTGAAGTGTTATCCAGTCCGAGTCCTTTAGTATTGGGTTTTCGGCCTGTAGCAAATAAAATCGCATTTGATGTCTGCTCTCTCCCGTTTGATAAAGTAACGGTAATGTTACTGCTGCTTTCTTCTTTGACTTTTTCTGCCCGCTCACCGAAGATAAAATTAATGCCACTCTCTTTCATATCCTTTGTAATTTCATTTCTGATATCTTCATCTTCGTCTTTTAGAATCTCATCGGCAGGCACGATAACACTGACTTCTGAACCAAAAGCATTATACATCGTTGCGAATTCAAGTCCAATGTATCCACCGCCGACAATCGTCAGCTTATCCGGCAGTATTTCTTCGTCTATCAGCGTTGTGCTCGTATAAACTTTATCAGAGTCTATATCACCCTCGAGCGGCGGTATGCTGGTCTCTGCACCAGTATTAACGAAAATATTATCTGCACTCAGTACTTCTTTTTTGCCGTTTTCTGTTTCTACTTCAATTTCCTTGTCGCTGATAAAAACAGCAGTGCCATCGTAAACTGTCGCCTTGTTTAAGTCTGCAATACTGTGATAGTTTTTATCACGCAGTCTCTCAACGACTCCGTTTTTGCGTTCTACGGCAGCTCTGTATTCACTGCCGTTCAATGCGTCATGCATCAGCAGCTTCGTCGGAATACAGGCTATATTAATACAAGTTCCGCCGTACATTGTTTTATCTTTTTCTATTAGTGCCACATTCCAGTCACGGCCGGCGAGGTCCCCTGCCAAAGATTTACCGGCTTTGCCGAAACCGATTATTATTGCATCAAAATGTGTCAACCGCAGCATCTCCTTAATATTCTCAAAAATTAATCAATTTCTATATTCCCTTCAGAACCATTTTTAAAACAGTTCTTCTGCCAGCAGTTTATAGACATTGAGACGCGCTTTTTGAGAGTGAGGAATGCTGCAGATCATCGCTTCGTCAAATCCATACTGGATCTGTTCTTCCTGCAGGCGTTTGGCGATTTCTTTGGCAGAACCGACTAAATGCAGTTTACGGCCTTCTTGAATTTTCATGCGGTCCATTTCTGTCAGCGGAAAGTCCTCGGCCTCTTCGGGAGTCAAAACTTGTCCCCTTCGTCCTTTCATAAACTGCAGACGCCAAATATCCTGCGGTTTAGCTTCAAATTCTGCTTCTTCAGCAGTTTCTGCTGCCGTAACCATATAAGATACATTAATTTCAGGTTTTTCCATAAAAGAAGATGCTTCAAAATTATTTTTATAAGCATCGAGTATTTCTTTTGACAGCTGTCCGTTAAAGAACTGGGCGAATGAATAACCCGCGCCTCTCCGGCCAGCTTCTACCGCACTGTTGCCGCTCGAACCGAGCAGCCACGATTCAGGCAGAATGATATTCGACGGTGTCGCAATTGTTCTGTTATATAAATCAGATGAAGGCACTTCGTCATTAATCAGCTGCAGTGCAGTATCAAATTTCTCATACATATTATGCACTATCGGTGTACGTCCCTCGGACAATGCGTAAATGGAAAACTGATCTCCGCCGGGTGCTCTTCCCATGCCAAAATCAATACGTCCGGGAGCGAATGCGCTGAGTGTTTTAAAAACTTCGGCAAGCTTTAACGGAGAATAATGCATCATCATGACACCTCCGGTACCGATTCGTATGTTTTTTGTTTTAGCTGCCAAATGTGCCGCTGTAATTTCAGGAGCTGAACTTGCGTAGGCGGACGTGCCGTGATGTTCTGCCATCCACATTCGTTCATAGCCGAGCTGATCGCCAAGCACAGCCAGTTCTTCCGCTTTTTTTAAAGCATCTGCTGGTGTGTTGCCTTTAGTAATGGGAGCTTGATCCAGTATACTCAGTTTCATAGTTAATACATCCTTTAAATTATATTTATCGGTAATCTACTCGCTTTAAAGAATATCAATTAACGGCCTGTTATAAAAACTAAGTGCTTAGTCATAAAAAAATATTCCCTAATATTCATTTAAGAATATTAGGGAATATTGACCCATTTATATCTATATCATTTTCAGCTGTATAATCTGATTATTATGCTTCTGCAGGATTGAACTGTAACTCAAGGTTAACTTTAACGTCTTTAGAAACCATAACGCCGCCAGTTTCAAGAGCCTGGTTCCAAGTTAAACCGAATTCTTCGCGGTTGATTGAGAAGTTTGATTCAAATCCGTAAACATCAACGCCCCACGGGTTTAATGCCTTACCATTGAACTCTAAAGGAACAGTAATTTCTTTAGTTACATCTTTAATAGTTAAGTTCCCAGTCACTTCGTAGCTGGAACCTGAACCTTCAATTTTAGTAGATTCAAATGTAATATCTGAATAGTTTTCTGAATCGAAGAAATCAGCTGATGTTAAGTGAGCATCACGGTCTGCAACTTTAGTGTTGATTGTTGCTGTGCTTGCTTTTCCTGTAACCTTCGCTGTTGAAAGATCTTCCATGTCGTCCACATCAATATCAATTGTCCAGTCGCCGAATGTTCCTCTGACTTTAGTTACCATCATGTGTTTTACCATAAATTCTAATTCCGAATGCGCTTTGTCTAATATAAATTTAGCCATAATTAAATCATCCTCCATAGTTTTATTTTTCGTTAATACTTCGCTTTCGAACTATCACATTAATTATGATAATATACTTAGTTACAAAAAGCAAGTAACAAACTTAAAATAAATTAAATTTGATATATTTAAGTCTGTATTGAATCAGTTTCTCATTATCTGAAAATTAAACCTTTTTTGACACTCTGTATTAATATATTGACCTTTATCGGCTAGGCGTGTATCCTTAATCTCATTAATTAAATAAATTCTTATCCAGAGAGGTGAAGGGACTGGCCCGTTGAAGCCTCAGCAACAGACTATTTGGTACTGTGCTAATTCCAGGAGCAGACGCTCAAAGATAAGCTGAGGACTTCCCCATCTCTTATCTTTACAAATAAAAGATGGGGATTTTTTAATAGGAGGATAAATTATGTCTAATAAAAAAGGCGGCCCGGTATCCTTGCTGCCCCTAGTTATATTTGTAGCCTTATTCATTGGTACCGGGCTTCTGGCAGGAGATTTCAATGCTATGCCGATTCCGCTAGCAGCGATCCTTGCGTCAGTTGCAGGTTTCTTTTTATATTTTAAAGAACCGTTTAAAGATAAATTAGCTGCTTACTTTCAAGGCGCAGCACAGGAAAACGTCATACTTATAGTTGTTATTTTCTTGCTTTCCGGTGCTTTTTCCGGCATTGCAGGAGCTATGGGAGCTGTGGATTCAACAGTAAATATGGGATTAACATTTCTTCCCCCTAGCCTGCTTTTAAGCGGAATTTTTATTATCTGCTGTTTTGTATCACTCGCTATGGGAACCAGCACAGGCACTGTTGTAGCAATTGTACCGATCGCCATTGGTATCGCAGACCAGACTGAAATCGGACTCGCACTCGCTTTAGCCACTGTTATTGGCGGGGCTATGTTTGGTGATAACTTATCGTTTATTTCTGATACAACCATTGTTGCTACACGTACTCAGGGTGTCAAAATGATTGATAAATTCAAAGTGAACTTTTGGATTGTGCTGCCGGGCGCTATCCTGACCATAATTACTTTATATTTAATTACTGCCGACATCTCACTTAGTCAGACAGGAAATTATGACTTTAATTTTATTGAAGTCATTCCATATCTTTCTGTGCTGATTATCGCACTCCTCGGGGTCGATGTCATAATAGTGCTGCTGAGCGGAGCAGCAATTTCAAGTCTTCTCGGCTTGTTGACAGGAGCTTTCGATATATTTACGCTGTTTTCAGCGGCTGGTGAAGGTATTGCAGGTATGCAGGAAATTTCAATTATCACAATACTAATAGCCGGTATGATTGGTCTAGTCAGTCATTACGGAGGTATCACCTATCTGCTCAATACTATTATGGGCAGAATTAAAACGAAAAAAGGCGCCGAACTCGGTATCGCAAGTTTAGTCAGCGTTACTGACGTATCCACTGCCAATAATACAATTTCAATAATGATGACGGGACCTCTCGCAAAAAACATAGCTGAAGAATATGAAGTGGACCCGAGAAAATCTGCAAGTATACTCGATACATTCGCTGCAGGATTCCAGGGTCTCATTCCTTACGGCGGACAAATGCTTGCAGCTTCAGGACTCGCCGCCGGTATCTCGCCTGTGGAAATTATGCCGTATTCCATTTATCCAATTCTGCTGATTATCAGCGGAATTATTGCGATATTAATTGGATTCCCAAGAAAGTATTCAAAAGTCAAAGTTAATTAGAGAAAAATCTTTCGGATTCAGCAGATGCTGGATTCGATTTTTTATTTAAAAGTTGCCGTGGCGGCTTTCAATAAAAAAAGCGGAATATGCCCATGCACACTCCACTCTCTTTATTGTTCAAATATAATTTCCTTAATCATATGCATTTCTTTAGCGTATATTGAATGTTTTATATCTTCGACAGTTTCTTCAATGATTAAATAAGATTCTCTCGCCTTTTCGACTTTCCCTGTTTCAAACAGACTGAGCGGGTACACCAGACTTCTGACAGCGAATAAAATCCGGTCCAGCGGATACTGGGCTTGCGGACGTTCATACATTTGATAAGCAAAGTTTTCTAAAACATACTCATAATCCTGCTTATAATAAGCCAGTTCTAGCTCAAATATCGGCAGATACTGTTGGATATAATCTCTGTTGACCATCGGGTCATCGTTTTCTTTTTTTATCACTGCTTCCTTTCTTGCTTATCCACAGTATAAGTTTTGCTGCTTTAATCATTATTATTTTTATCTTCCTGAACAGCCGTGTGATTGACGAGTCCAAAGCGGATGTATCGAAAGTTGCTGATGAGCTTGAACTTTCAAAAACAGTTTATGAAAATGCCGGTAACTAATATTGTCTGCTATAATAATGAGTAACATATACCGCATGAGGATGTTTTTATGAAGAATTATAAAAAAGAATACGAAAAAATATTTCAAACCCTTTCAAATGATGATCAGCTGGCTTTTCAGTCGCTGAATAAGGAGTTTGATAAAAACTTCGTTACTGAAGATGCAAAATTTGAAAAGCTGTACATAATGGCAGCTGCAATGACCGATTCTGGTAAAGATTACGTTGAATACTATAATGCCAAAACGAAAGATGTTGCCCGCGTCGCTTCTAAGCATCTGCCTAAACACCGGAATAATTACTGGTCAGATGCTGCCATTCTCGGTGTGTATTTTGCCGTACTGTTCTCGGCAACAATATTTTTCTTTGGGGAAATTGTTATTTCGCTTGTACTGCCCGCTGTGATTGTTTTAATACTGGCTATGGTGCCATTCATGAATCATGGTATCAAACATCAGTCGTCCGGTCATGGCAACAGGCAGATGATATCAAGTATCTTGTTTTTAATTCTGTTTGTCAGCGCTAATTTATTGATATTGTTCATGAATTCAAAAACGCTCAGTCCGTTAAAAATTGCATCTTACGATTCTTCATTAATCGACACGCTGCTTTATGCAGTCTTTGTTATCGTAGCAGCCGCTTCACTTTACTTTATCTTCAGTACTGATTCATGGGCGAGCAGATTAATTTTTATCGTTCTGCTGATATACAGTGCGGGGCGCATGATTTATCCTTTTGATTTTTTAAACGGTTTGTCCCAGTTTATCGTTAAGTACTTCATGTTTATCGGGCTGATTATTATCATTACCGGACAGTATGTCAGGTCTAAACAATCTAATACAGAAACTTAATAAAAAAGCAGCGTTCCGCTTTCACGGAATGCTGCTTTAATTTAATTCATATCTTCATTTTTTCTCAATCTGAAAGCGAGAATAAAACCGATAAATGCAAGTATTCCTGCAAACAGGAAGGACATATTCACTCCGTGAATCATGCCTTCAACTCCTTGTTCCGGTCTTGCCATATTCGTCATAATAGAGACCAGAAGAGCTGTCCCTACTGCACCGGCGACCTGTCGCATGGTATTGTTCATCGCAGTACCATGCGGCACCAGTCTGTTTGTCAATCTGTTTAATCCAGCTGTTGTTACCGGCATCATCACCATTGCGACACCGAGCATACGGAACGTATTAACGACGGCAAGATAAGTAAATGTAGTTTCAGTATTCAAAGTAGCAAACATCAGCGTGGTTACTGTAAGCATGCCGAGTCCGATAATTGCCAGCCATTTTGCTCCGTATTTATCGAACAGTCTGCCTGTCACAGGACTCATAATTCCCATTATCAAAGCACCCGGGAGCAGCATCATG
The DNA here is from genome assembly GCF_003387165.1 of Jeotgalicoccus halotolerans. Classification (GTDB taxonomy): domain Bacteria; phylum Bacillota; class Bacilli; order Staphylococcales; family Salinicoccaceae; genus Jeotgalicoccus; species Jeotgalicoccus halotolerans. Next base: position 7,868 of record NZ_QUMW01000004.1, on the reverse strand, counting down.
CCGGATTCCATTGCGCTGAAACCGAGCATCGTCTGCATGAAGATGGGCAGTATCACTGCTCCGCCGATCATAGACATGAAGACAATCATTCCCAATGATGTAGATAAGGTGAATATTCTATCTTTAAATACACCAAACTCTAAAATTGGTTCTTTCAATCTATTCTGGCGCTTAATGAAGAGTACAAGGGCGATTGCACCAATAATTATCGGCAGTATCACCGCAAGGCTCAGCCAGCCGCTGTTGCCGGCAGCACTGAATCCGTAAAGCAGTCCGCCAAAACCGAACGTCGACAGAATAATAGATGTCATATCCAGTTTCGGGTTCGTTTTCTCTGTCACATTTCTCAATATAAAATAAGCCACGATAAGATCGATCGCTACAATTGGCAAAATCATGTAGAACAAACCGCGCCAAGGATAGATGTCGATAAACCATCCTGACAGAGTCGGTCCGATGGCCGGTGCGAAACTGATAACAAGACCGAACATTCCCATCGCTTTCCCCCGCTGGTCACGTGGATAAACCAGGAAGAGAATCGTCTGCATCAGAGGCATGACAATACCTGCGCCCGCCGCCTGCAGAATTCGTCCCGTTAAAAGTACTGGAAACGACGGAGAAATACCGCAAATCAGCGTGCCGATGCCAAACAGTGACATCGCAGTGAAGAATAAAGTTCTCGTTGAGAACTTATTAATTAAAAAAGCTGTAATAGGTATCATAATACCGTTAACAAGCATAAAGACTGACTGCAGCCACTGGGCAACATCCGCATCCAGATTTAAATCCGTCATTATATGAGGAATCGCAGTAGCGAGGAGCGTCTGATTTAAGATTGCTGCAAATGCTCCCGATAACAGCACAGCCATTAATATCGTTCTGCTTTTGCCTGTGAGCTGATTATTATTTTCATTTTCTAAAGACATTCATTTTCCTTCTTTCATAGACATAACACAATTAATGATTGTATAATACAACTATATCTTAAGTCAACTATATAAGCTGAAAAATTTGGAGGCTGAATTTATAAATGGTAAACGAAGAATCTTTAGAAATTCTGGAACTGGAAATTGCTATGATGGTCCGTGCTTTACGGAGCCGCACTGTTGATTTGGATGAAGCCCAGGAACTGAATCGTGCCAGCTATTTAATCCTGCTGCTCATTTCAAGAAACGGACCGATGGGTGTCAAAAGTATTGCCGAAAAGCTTCATCTCGATATTTCCACCGTCAGCAGACAAGCTGCCGGCTTATTGACAGAGGAGCTGCTCGAAAAAAAACAATCCCGGACAGACCGCCGTTCATATATATATGATATAAACAGCAAAGGCTGGGATGTTATCGCACATACGCGGAAAAACCGCAAACAGCGTTTTTCAAAAATGATAGATAAATGGGAAGATGAAGATATCGATGAATTTGCCCGTCTGCTTCAGAAATTTAATAATTTAATGAATTAAAACAAGCCGCTTCATCTTTTTAATTAAAGTGAAACGGCTTATTTTTATTTACTTGTCTGTTCATTAAAGAATTTAATTATTTTAGTATTCATATCATCCTGATTTTCAGTGTATAAGTACTGATGCCCTTCATTTTCATATGCAGTAAGCTCTACATCTTTTTTTTCTTCTTTCATTCTTTCATACATCTGGACCGATTCAGAGTATGGTACTCTGACGTCGTTATGCGAGTGAAATATTTTAAGCGGACAGCGTATTCTCTGAGTATTGTTCAGCGGTGCAATGCACTGCATAAATTCATCGTGCTCGCCGATAAAACCGTACTCATACGAACGCTGTTCCCGGCGCCAGGCCGGTGTGTTCGAGAGCAGTGTTGTAAAGTGCGAGATGCCGACAATATCGACAGCACCTTTCCACAATTTAGGAAATTGAGTAATCAGCAGAAGTGTCATAAAACCGCCGTAGCTTCTTCCCATAATAAAAATGTTGTCTTTATCAGCCTGATGTTTGTTAATTAAATGCTGCCGCAGTTCAACAACATCTTTCGCAGCATCCATACGTTTTTCCTGATTATCAAGACCGATATAAAATTTAGAATATCCCGTCGATCCTCTGATATTCGGTACCGCAATCTGATAACCTTCTTTATAAAGCTTATAATACAATTCATTAAATTCTGGACGCGCCTGCGATTCCGGCCCGCCATGCACGTGAATTGCGGTTGGTGCTTTATCGTTCTGCTGATATAAATAATACGGCACATCGAGTCCGTCAAACGACGGGTATGTCGAGTATGTTGTATTGATTTGAGTATCGATTTCTTCATTGCCGAATAATTTTTCTGTACTGCTGACTGTTAAATCAAATTCATACACCGCATGCGGTGTTGCCATATCCGAATACAGGACGTACAGCTTGTCTTGTGAATTAGCCAGTGAGTGCACTACTCCGCAGCTTGAAAAATCAAGCGTTTCTAAAAGATCATTCCGGACATCGTATTTAAATAGTTTGGAAAAGCCCTTTTTATTCACTTCGAAAACAATATTATTTTTATCTTCGAGCACAATTACTTTCTGAATGTCCCATTTAAAATAAGTCAGTTTTTTGAATTCAAAAGTTTCTTTGTTTAATTTATATAAATTTAAATGACCTTCCAAATAATCGCTCGTAAATAGAGCTTCCGTATCGTTCAGTGATCGGTAATTACCAAACCGCCCTGACGGCAGTTCTGTATCTGTTAATTCCCCTGTTTTGACATTAAATATAAAGATTTTTTTATCTAAATTATTTATTGCCTGACTCATCAGTATATGATTATCATCTAATTTCCCAATAATCGAAGACGGTTCTTCAAATGAACTAAGAACTTTCTGCTGTCTGTCCGAATAGTTTATCAGCTCAAATATTTTACCTTCTTTATGATTTCTCAAAAAGATAAAATCGCCATTCATATATACACCGTAATGGTGATAATAATCATCATCCGCCGTAAGCTGCACCTTTTCTTCTTTGTTAGTGTAAGTCAGCTGTTCGCGTTCATTGCCGTTTAAATCTGTTGCTGTTAACAGTCCTCCGTCTGTAAACCAGTAGTTTTTAACGTTCTCCTGCTCGTTTGTTACTTTGACATAACTCTTATCTTTTAGATTGTAGCTGTGCAGTTCACGTTTGCCTGTCTCATCTGAGATGACATATAAATTTTCTTCGCTTTTGTCCAATTTCAATGATAGATATTTAGTAAACTCCGTCACTTTGGCACCCTCTTTTAATTATGTAATCCTTATATATAAAAATACCCTAATCCTTAAAGAATTGTAAGGATTAGGGCTTAAATTAATAATTATTGCATATTAAAGTAATCTACAGCAATCTGCGTGCCGACTTTAGCGTTGTTATACACTAATTTAATATTGGCTTCCAGGGATTTACCTTCAGTTTTTTCTACAATTTTACCTAGCAGGAACGGTGTTGAATCTTTACCGCCAATGCCGTTTTCTTCAGCTTCTTTAACAGCTTCCATAACGATACCGTCAATATATTCTTTAGGCAGTTCATCGCTTTCTAAAATAGGGTTCGCAATTACTGTGCCGCCTTCAAGTTTAAGGTCGTGCTTCGCTTTAATAATTGCAGCGATGTCTTCAGTTGTTTCAGACACAGTGTTTAATTTAATATCACTTGTACGTGTAAAGAATGCCGGCAGTACTTCCGTTTGATAGCCGATGACCGGTACACCTTTAGTTTCAAGATATTCCATCGTCTTATCAAGGTCTAAAATTGATTTAGCTCCAGCACAGATAACAGCGACATCAGTTTTCCCTAACTCGTCAAGGTCCGCTGAGATATCCATAGTTTCTTCCACACCGCGGTGAACACCGCCGATTCCGCCTGTAACGAAGAATTTAATGCCTGCCATTTCTGCACAGATCATCGTCGATGCCACTGTCGTTGCACCGATGCGTTTAGTCGCAATAATTTCTGCCAGGTCGCGGCGTGAAACTTTCGCTACACCTTCAGAGTTACCAAGCTTTTCAAGTGAAGCTTCATCGAGACCAACTTTAATCTTGCCGTCCATAATAGCAATTGTTGCAGGAACTGCGCCGCCTTCGCGAACAATATCTTCTACTTTTTTAGCCATTTCAACGTTTTGCGGGTAAGGCATACCGTGAGAAATAATAGTTGATTCAAGTGCAATTACCGGTTTATTGCTTTCCAGCGCTTTTTTAACATCCGGGTGTAGTTCGATTAAATGATTCATTTTGCTTCCTCCATGTCTTTAATAAGTTGTTTTTCTGTTAAATCCTGACGTACGGTATATTCTGTCTCTATTGTCTTACTGCTGTTCATCATCGCCATCTTCACGATGTCATCGATTGGATAGCCCTTCAGCCAGCCGAACACGATAGCGCTGGAAAATGAATCTCCAGCCCCTGTGACGTCGACAACCTTGTCCGATGGTATTATGCTGTATATCTTACCGCCGTCGCTCTCTCCGCTGTAAGCTATCGATTTGACGCCATTTGTAACAATAACGTGACTAACACCTGCTTCATTCCACATTTCTGCTGCTTTAAGCAGATCTTCATCGCTGTCAATTTTAATTTTAAAGTGTGCTTCTGTTTCGTCTCTGTTAACAATCAGCCAGTCAACTGCATTTAAATTATCCGGCATACGGTTCATTTTCGGTCCCGACACAGGTATCAGCACAAGATTAAGATCGTGCTTCTCTGCATAAGCACACAAGAAGTCAAGAGACACTTTCGGCGTGTTTAAATCTGCAATAATACATTTCGCACGCTTTAATATGTATGTCTGTTTAATCAGCACTTCCGGTGTCAGATAATCGTAGATGTTCATATCGGCAAAACCGTATTCCATCTCACCTTCATGACTGATTAATGCAGTATAGCAGCCTGTACTCTGTCCTGCAATATGCTCAGCAAAATCGAGATTGATAAACGGTGCAGTTAAATCGTGAATTGTTTTCCAATCACCATCATCGCCCCGTGTCGTAATCAGAGCAACGCTCTCTCCGAGTCGTCCAAGGTTCTCACCGATATTGCGCGCAACACCTCCGACTGAATGTGCAGACTGAATAGGATTCGAAGTACCGTGTATCAGCTGATCATGAACAAAGAATTTGCGATCCAGGTTAGCAGCGCCTATACAGACAATTGGATACTCTGCATTCAGTACATATGCCTGTCCCTGAATAAATTCTTTCTTCACAAGCTCGGATACAATCGCAGCCACAGAAGAATTAGTCAGACCTACTTTTTTAGACAGTTCAGTTTGTGATATGAAAGGGTTATCTTTTATATGTTTTAAAACGTCATTTTCTTTAGGATGCATTGCTATCCTCCTAACTCACTTTTTACTGCTTTAAATTATATATGATTTAAGCAATAAAAACTTATTTTAACACAAAATAGAACTGTTTTTGTTAATAAGTCACATCATTTATGAATTTTATGAGAATATTTTCACTAAATAGTATTTAATAGTATTTAAAATCCATTTTAATTATATCCAGCATGACTCTTCATTACAAAAATAAAAAAAGCACTGTGCCAACAGCACAGTGCTAAAGTATACCACCGGTCGGGATCGAACCGACACTCTCTTAACGAGAATTGGATTTTGAGTCCAACGCGTCTGCCTATTCCGCCACGGTGGCTCATTAAAAAAAAATACTAATTAGTCATCTAATTAGTTAAAAATATAAAGCGGAAGATAGGATTTGAACCTATGTCTTGCTTCAGGAAGAAGCATGTTCTAAACACTAAACTACTTCCGCATAAAAGTATAGTTTAAGGCGCCAACCGGATTTGAACCGGTGATAGAGGATTTGCAGTCCTCTGCCTTACCACTTGGCTATGGCGCCAAAGGAAATCTATAAAAAACTGGGCTGGAAGGATTCGAACCTTCGCGTCACGAGACCAAAACCCGTTGCCTTACCGCTTGGCTACAGCCCAAAAATGGGGCGGCTGATGGGGATCGAACCCACGCATGCCGGAACCACAATCCGGTGTGTTAACCACTTCACCACAACCGCCATTTTAATAAAATGCAGGGGTAGTAGGAATCGAACCCACATCAAAGGTTTTGGAGACCTCTATATTACCATTATACGATACCCCTATACTAATGGAAGGGGGCAGATTCGAACTGCCGAACCCGAAGGAGCGGATTTACAGTCCGCCGCGTTTAGCCACTTCGCTACCCTTCCGTAAAGAATGCCGGCCAGAGGACTTGAACCCCCAACCTACTGATTACAAGTCAGTTGCTCTACCAATTGAGCTAGGCCGGCTTAAATGGTGGTTCAGGACGGAATCGAACCGCCGACACTGTGAGCTTCAATCACATGCTCTACCAACTGAGCTACTAAACCACTATGTATAAAATTGTCAGATAAAAATGGCGGTCCCGACGGGAATCGAACCCGCGATCTCCTGCGTGACAGGCAGGCATGTTAACCGCTACACCACGGGACCTAATATAAACTTGCATGAAAATAATTGCGGGAGAAGGATTCGAACCTCCGACCTCCGGGTTATGAGCCCGACGAGCTACCACTGCTCCATCCCGCGATAATATTATTAAATTAAAAATGGCGGAGGAAGAGGGATTCGAACCCCCGCGAGCCGTTAAGCCCCTGTCGGTTTTCAAGACCGATCCCTTCAGCCGAACTTGGGTATTCCTCCGCGATATTAAGTTTAAGCTATGGTGGACCTTGCAGGACTCGAACCTGCGACCCAACGGTTATGAGCCGTTTGCTCTGACCAACTGAGCTAAAGGTCCATCAAATGGTGGCGGCAGAGGGGATCGAACCCCCGACCTCACGGGTATGAACCGTACGCTCTAGCCAGCTGAGCTACGCCGCCGAGTTAAATTGATTATCACTATAACTTTGACTTTTAAAATAATGGTGGAGACTAGCGGGATCGAACCGCTGACCTCCTGCGTGCAAGGCAGGCGCTCTCCCAGCTGAGCTAAGCCCCCATTATAACATTTATTCTTTTAAAAGAGTCGGGAAGACAGGATTCGAACCTGCGACCCCTTGGTCCCAAACCAAGTGCTCTACCAAGCTGAGCTACTTCCCGTTTCTATAAGCGCGCCCAAGAGGAGTCGAACCCCTAACCTTCTGATCCGTAGTCAGACGCTCTATCCAATTGAGCTATGGGCGCATTACATTATTTAATTCAATATGGTGCCGAGGACCGGAATCGAACCGGTACGATAATCACTTATCGCAGGATTTTAAGTCCTGTGCGTCTGCCAGTTCCGCCACCCCGGCTTAAACTGGAGCGGAAGACGGGATTCGAACCCGCGACCCCCACCTTGGCAAGGTGATGTTCTACCACTGAACTACTTCCGCTGACTATACTATTAATAAATACTGTTTTAAAATGGTGCGGGTAAAGGGAGTCGAACCCCCACGCCGTGAAGCGCTAGATCCTAAATCTAGTGCGTCTGCCAGTTCCGCCATACCCGCATATTTGAATGTGAGCCATGCAGGATTCGAACCTGCGACCCTCTGATTAAAAGTCAGATGCTCTACCAACTGAGCTAATGGCTCTTAGTTAAGAGATGGTGCCGGCCAGAGGACTTGAACCCCCAACCTACTGATTACAAGTCAGTTGCTCTACCAATTGAGCTAGGCCGGCACATGGTGGAGAATGACGGGTTCGAACCGCCGACCCTCTGCTTGTAAGGCAGATGCTCTCCCAGCTGAGCTAATTCTCCATGTAAGATACTATTATCTTATATTTATATTAATAAATCAATCATTATTTAAATTTTTTCTAAAAAATATGTACAGCCTGGCAGCGTCCTACTCTTGCGGGACGTCAGTCCAACTACCATCGGCGCTGGAGAGCTTAACTGCTGTGTTCGACATGGGAACAGGTGTGGC
>NZ_QUMW01000003.1 GCF_003387165.1 Jeotgalicoccus halotolerans | reverse complement strand
AGATACCCGCATAAAAAAACGCACACGACAATCGTCGTGTGCGACCAAAATACTATTTTGTTTTTTTACCTGTCTACTTGACAGGGAGCAGTTCAGATTTCAGGAGGGTTTTTGTTGTTTTTGGGGGTGAATGGCGCTGATTGCTAGGGCGGGTTGGCATGAACGGCTGTCATGTGTATCCCGTCCCTCAAACTCCACCCCCCCAAACTGCTACCAACCCTCGCCAAGACAAAAAAACCGGGTGCAGATTTGCACCCGGCCGGCCTAAAAGCAGTATAATCTATTATTTTCTGGTATCTTCAATCGCTTCATCGAGTTCCCGGGAGAATTGATTGCAGGTTTTGTCGTCATAGCTTAAGGTATCCTGCAGGAGCTGTTCAACACCGCTGCGGTATTTTACGACATCCTCGATTTCAAAATATAGTTTGCCTGAACGGCGTACGAAAAAGTCAGCCGGCTTGATTACCATTTCATGAAGTATACCGTAAATTACTTCCGCATATAAGGGTTTCGGCAGACCGTATTTTTCGTGATTATCGTTTGTAATGCCTGCATATTGATAAACTGCTTCAACATTGCTGCCGTATTTCATGGCGAGCATATGACCTTCATCGAGTGTAAGACCGTAACTCGGCGCTTTACGGCTTATGTTGTCAACGTAGTTCTGATAGCCGACACTGCCGCCGACATCGCCTCCTGAAACAGGTTCATTTTTAGTTGACACTTTTTTAACGTTCATCTTATGATGTTTTTTCAAATACTCTGCAACCTCATCCACGATTTCCTCAGCCATATGGCGGTAGCCGGTAAGTTTGCCGCCTGCGATTGTAATGAGCCCGCTTGTACTGTGCCAGATTTCATCTTTGCGTGAGATATCCGAAGCATTTTTACTGCCGGATTGGATAAGCGGACGAATACCGGCCCATGAGGATTCGATCATCGATATATCTATATTTAAGGTCGGAAACATAAAATTAATCGCGTCGACCAAATAAGCTTTATCCTCAGTTTCAGCTGTCGGCCTGGCTTTATTTTCACCGTAAAATGTATCTGTTGTACCGACGTAGGTTTTGCCGGCACGCGGAATAGCAAAAATCATACGGCCGTCATCTTTTGTATCAAAATAAACAGCCTGGGTTAACGGGAAATCTTCTTGTTTAAAGACGATGTGAACACCTTTAGTGTGAACTAAATGCTTTTTAGTCTGCCGGCCTGCCTGGTCATTCGCGCGGACTTCATCGACCCAGGGGCCGGTTGCATTAACCACTGCTTTACTTTTAATTTCATAAGTGTCGTTTCTCAGAACATCTTTGGCTTTAATTCCTGTAACCGTACCGTTATCATATAAAAATCCGTCTGCTTTCACGTAGTTGACTGCATCTGCACCGTAGGAAGCGGCTTTCTTCATTACTTCAACAGTGAGTCTCGCGTCATCAGTTTTATATTCCACGTAGTGACCGCCGCCGCGGAGTCCGTCACTTTTAATATTAGGAACCCGTTCGATAACTTCTTGTTTTGTGAGCATGTTACGGCGTTCGTTTTTATCGACCTGGGCAAGAGAATCATAGACTTTCAGTCCGAGGCTCGTTGTAAACTCGCCGAATGTACCGCCTTTATGAAAAGGCAGCAGCATCCATTCGGGTGTTGTGACATGCGGACCGTTTTCATAAACAATGGCTCGTTCGCGGCCAGTTTCCCTGACGACATTAACCTGCATTTGTTTTAAATACCGGAGTCCGCCGTGAATTAATTTCGTGCTCCTGCTGCTCGTACCTTCTGAGAAATCCTGCATCTCTACCAGGGCGACATTCAGTCCGCGCATCGATGCATCGAGTGCAATTCCCGCTCCCGTAATTCCGCCGCCGATTATAAGTAAATCGTATTCAAATTTCGACATGTGATCAAGCTGATGTTTACGTGTAAGTGCGTTTAACATAATTCTCCTCCTGTTTTTAAATTCGAATTATTCATCTGTCTTAAACATCTGAGTCGCGCGGACTGCACTTTGCCAGCCGCGGTAGAGTGTATCCCGTTTATTGTTATCCATCAGCGGATTGAATGTTGAATCGGTTTTACTGAGTTCCTGCAGAGCTTCTTGTGACAGAAAGAAACCTGTGGCAAGGCCTGCGAGATAACCAGCTCCGAGCGCAGTTGATTCCAAAATTGCGGGACGCTCAACCTTGGTCTGCAGCATATCAGACTGAAACTGCATAAGGAAGTTATTAGCTGAAGCGCCGCCGTCCACTCGCAGCCTGTCGATTTCTATACCGGCATCGAGCTGCATCGCATCGAGAACATCTTTTGTCTGATAGGCGACAGCTTCAAGTGTTGCCCGGCTGATATGCGCTTTAGTTGTACCTCGGCTCAGACCGAACATGGTACCCCGCGCTTCCGAGTCCCAGTATGGCGCACCGAGTCCGGTAAAGGCTGGCACGACGTATACACCTTCAGACGAATCTACTTTCCTGGCATATTCTTCGCTTACTTTTGAGTCGCTGAAAAATTCGAGGTTGTCCCGCAGCCACTGAATCGCGCTGCCCGCAACAAAAATAGATCCTTCCAGTGCATAATTCACCTTGCCGTTGATGCCGACAGCAATCGTCGTTAACAATCCATTGTTGCTGGATGTCGGTTCTTCACCTGTATTCAGGAGCAGAAAACAGCCGGTTCCATAAGTATTTTTCGCATCGCCTTCATTAAAGCACGTCTGGCCGAATAAGGCTGCCTGCTGATCGCCTGCGATACCGGCAATTGGAATGTTGTAACCGAAGAAGTGGGACTTTGTCGTGTAGCCGTAGATTTCGCTTGACGATTTTACTTCCGGCAGCATCCTCTTCGGAACATTTAAGATAGATAAAAGTTCTTCATCCCATTTCAGCTCGTATATATTATATAGAAGTGTCCGGCTCGCGTTTGTATAATCTGTAACGTGTTCAGCACCTTCGGTGAATTTCCATATAATCCAGCTGTCTATTGTACCGAATAGAAGGTCGCCATTTTCTGCTTTCTCCATGGCGCCCTCAACGTTGTCGAGAATCCATTTAATTTTAGTGCCTGAAAAGTAAGGATCAATTACAAGTCCTGTTTTTTCCCGGACAAGCGTTTCATATCCCTGTTCTTTCAAATCATAACAAATATCAGCGGTCTGTCTGGATTGCCAGACGATAGCATTATAAATTGGAAGACCGGTATTTTTATCCCAAACCACTGCGGTTTCCCTCTGATTTGTAATACCGATTGAATCTATTTCAGCCGGTGTGATGTTATTTTCTATCATGACTCCGGCAACTACAGACAAAACAGAACTCCATATTTCATTTGCGTTGTGCTCTACCCAGCCGGAACGGGGAAAGTGCTGAGCAAATTCACGCTGATTTGAAGCGGCAATATTTCCTTTGCGGTCGATAAGTACAGCTCTCGTACTCGTTGTGCCCTGGTCGATCGACATGACATATTTCTTCATATTAAAATACCCCCAAATAAAGGTAAAAGTAATTACAAACCAATTATACCCGTTTTACAGTAAAGTTAAAAAGCAAATAAAAAACTGGATTTCATATGAAATCCAGTTTAGAGTTCGTCGCCGGCATGAGGATCAGCTGACATTTTATTCAATCCGTCAAGGACTAAGATTGTCAATGTAATAACTACCGCTAAAACAACACCGATCCAGAAGTTTAACGGGCCGCCGCCTGCAAGACTGTTAAGTATAAAGTTGACCATCTGAGTGAGCATGAATGCCCATAAAAATGTAACGAGATATCTCATCAGTGAGAAGCCTCCGATTTAACGTATTTTATACATTCATTTTACATGAAAATATTCATAAAGTATAGTAGGGAAAAAATAATTTCTGAAAACGCTTGCATTATTGAAAGCGGTCTCATAAAATGAAGATGCTAACAATTTATGCATAGATGTATATTAATAAATTACATACAGAAATTTTATAATTTTTAAACAATTCTTATTGCCTTTTTGACAGTGTCTTTATACAATAGAAAAACAAACACGAGAATTTACATAATTTGAAAAATTGAGACTTATTTTTAATAAAGGGAAAGTTAAGGTGATTTAAGTGGGAGAAGAGCTTCTGAGCGTTAAAAATTTGACGACTTCTTTTAAAATAGACGGGACATATTATCCTGCTGTTGACGATGTGTCACTGGATATTCAGCCGAATGAAGTAGTGGCACTTGTCGGGGAGTCCGGATCGGGGAAAAGTGCAACGGCGTTTTCATTAATGAAACTGCACCGCAATGCACGAATTGAAGGCCAGGTGGATCTTGAAGGGAAAGATCTTCTTAAAATGAATGAGAAGAAGATGAATAATATTCGCGGCGGAGAAATGGCCATGATTTTTCAGGACCCTATGACTGCACTGAATCCGTTAATGAAAATAAAGCTTCAGATTATGGAGACTTTAAAAATACATAAGACGAAAGCTAAAAGTGAAAGAGAAAGCTATGCAATAGAGTTATTGTCAAGAGTCGGCATTCCAAATCCGGAACGTGTCGGTGAAGCGTTCCCTCACGAACTTTCAGGAGGAATGCGCCAGCGTGTTGTAATTGCAATTGCTATTGCTAACAGACCAAGGCTCTTGATTGCAGATGAACCGACGACGGCACTCGATGTAACAATCCAGGCTCAGATTCTCGATTTAATCAGAGAACTGCAGGAAGATCTTAACTCGGGAGTACTGCTGATTACGCATGATCTCGGTGTAGTAGCAGAAATGGCAGACCGGGTAGCTGTAATGTATGCCGGGCAAATTGTGGAAATTGCACCGGTTAAAGAATTATTTAAAGATCCGAAGCATCCATATACACGTTCGCTTTTAAACTCATTGCCAAACGAAGAACAGATGGGCGGCAAGCTTCATGTTATTGAAGGTGTCGTGCCGGCGTTGAATAAAATGGAAAGGGACTCATGCCGTTTTGCACCTCGTATTCCATGGATTCCGGAAGAAGCCCATGAACATAATCCTAAACTTCGGGAAATCAGCCCGGAACATTACGTACGCTGCACCTGCTATAAAGACTTCTATTTAAAATCGGACCCTGATATCGGACTTCAAGTAGAACAGGAGCAAATGGAAAATAGCGCAGAAGAGGTGAAGGAATGAATAACCTGCTCGAAATAAATAATCTAAAAGTGTACTACCCGATAAAAGGCGGTTTTTTCAATACAGTTAAAGACTATGTCAAAGCTGTTGACGGAGTCTCACTCAATATTCCGCAGGGTACTACGTACGGTCTCGTTGGAGAGTCGGGATCAGGGAAAACAACAACAGGCAAAGCAGTCATCGGCTTGAATCATATAACGGAAGGGGAGATTCTTTTCGATGGCAAAGCAATCAGCGGAAGCGGGAAGTCAGTGGAAAACAGCAAAGAAATCCAGATGATTTTCCAGGATCCGTACTCTTCTTTAAATGTACGTAAGCGTGTATTTGATATCGTGAGTGAGCCGATTAGAAATTATCACAAACGTACTAAAGATGAACTGATTGCAGAAGTTTTGGATCTGCTCCAAAAAGTAGGGCTGCCGCCGGGCTCGCTTTATAAGTATCCGCACGAATTTTCAGGCGGACAGCGGCAGAGAATCGGTGTAGCACGGGCAATCGCACTGAACCCGAAATTGATTATTGCCGATGAGCCTGTATCTGCACTCGACGTGTCGGTCCAGGCGCAGGTATTAAACTTTATGCAGGATATTCAAGAAGAGCTGGACTTGACAATGCTGTTTATCGCGCACGACTTAGGGGTTGTCCGGCACATGTGCCAGCATATCGGTATTATGTATCAGGGACGCCTCGTCGAGGAAGGCACCGCAGAGGATATTTTCAGCAATCCTCAGCACCTGTATACGAAACGCCTGATCGCTGCGATTCCGGATACGAACGTTGATAAAATCGATGAAAATCTGCATATTCGCCAGTCGGTAAAAGAAGAATACGACCAGCATTTTCACGAATATTTAGATGAAGATGGCAGAGCATTGCCGCTGATTAATATTTCAGCAACGCACAAAGCTGCACTGCCGGCAAAGGGGTGAAAGGCTGAATGTTAAAATTTACTATTAGACGGTTAATTATATCGTTTCCGCAAATTATTTTACTAAGTATTCTGGTATTCTTCCTGGGTTCTTTAATGCCGGGGGATGCTTTAAGCGGTCTGATTGACCCTACAGTGCCAATTGAACAAATCGAACGTCTGCGTGAACAGATGGGACTAAACAATCCCTGGTACATTCAGTACAGAGACTGGATAGCTGCGATGCTGCAGGGAGATTTCGGGCACTCGTTCTTTAAACAGCAGCCGGTACTTGACGTTATCGGTGACAGAATGCTGAATACCATATGGCTGTCATTATTCTCAGCGGTATTAATTTACTTAATCGGTATTCCGTTAGGCCTTATTTCAGGACGATGGAATGACTCGCCGCTCGACAGTCTGATTACAGGATACACATACTTAGGTTTCGCAACACCGACATTTATTTTTGGTTTAGTAATGCTGCTGCTGTTCGGCTATACACTCGGCTGGTTCCCAACGGGCGGTTCGGTTGGAGCAGGTCTGCAGCCGGGCACCTTCGAGTATGTGGCGAGTAAAATCCAGCATCTTATATTGCCGAGTTTTGCTATAGCTTTAATCGGGCTGGTCGGCACCGTTCAGTATTTAAGGAGCGGTATTATCGAAACAAAGCAGAAAGATTTCATTACTTTAGCGCGTGCAAAAGGTGTAACGGAAGGCAAAGTTTATACTAAACATATTTTTAGAAACTCAATTTTACCGATCGCGGCATTCTTTGGATATGAAATTACTGCATTATTAGGCGGATCCCTGTTTATCGAAACGATTTACGGTTATCCGGGTATGGGACGCTTATTCCTTGAATCAATTTCAATCCGCGACTTTTCAGTGGCGAACGTACTTATTTTAATGTACGGCATGCTTGCGATTATCGGTACATTACTGTCAGATATTATTTTAAGTATTGTGGATCCGCGTATCCGCATTAAGTAAGGAGGGGTGAATTTGGCTAACGAAAGAGAAGACAAAGACAGACTGAAAGAAAATGAAGCAGAAACTTATAAGTACAGTGAAGAACCGGCAAACAAAGAATACACCCCGCCTGAAAAAGGGGATGCATTCTCACTGGATGATAAAGATAACAGTGAACGAAAAGAAATGGATATGAGTGTTAAGGCAGATTTACCGCACGGGGCGGTGGGACACGGCGCCCTCGATATGAAAAACCTGCCGCGCTCTAAGCCCGGCTGGAAAATTATATTTGAAGAATTAATCAGCGACAAACTCGCGCTGTTCTCTCTTATAATTCTAGTCATTATTACATCATATGTATTCGGCTTAACGATGTTTCTCAATCAGGCGGCGATTGTAAAGGTAGATTTATTTTCAATAAATCAGCCGCCCAATGATGAATTTAGATTGGGGACAGATTACGGCGGCCGCGATATCTTCGGCCAGCTGATTATCGGAACGAGAAATTCACTTGCTATCGGTTTCCTGGTCACTGCTATAAGTGTCGGCTTCGGTATAGTTTACGGTGTTGTATCGGGTTACTTTGGCGGACATATCGATAACGCGATGATGCGTGTTGTTGACTTTTTCATGGTTCTGCCATTTCTGATGATCGTTGTTGTATTCGTAACAATCGTTCCATCGTATGATATCTGGACATTCTCATTAATTATGGCTGCTTTCTTGTGGACAGGTACAGCCCGGCTGATTCGTTCAATTGCGATGCAGGAGAAAGAGCTCGATTATATTAATGCTTCCCGGACTCTTGGAAGTTCTAATATTAAAATTATATTTACCCAGCTGATGCCAAACATGGTCGGTCTGATTATCGTTAACGCAACGCTGTCACTGGCTGCGAATATCGGAATTGAATCAGGCTTGTCATTTATCGGCTTCGGTTTCCCCGAGAGTACACCTTCACTCGGGACACTCATGGCTTATGCAATTCAAACGCAGACTCTGCAGAACAGATGGTGGATTTGGGCACCTGCTGCAATCCTGATTTTAATCTTAATGCTGTGTGTCAGAAACATCGGAGAAGCATTCAGACGTGCAGGAGACGCCCGTCAGCGCAATGCATAAACAGAAGACTTAATTTTCTAAAAATTTTATTGTAATACTGCATAACTATGCTATTATGAATATTAAGAAAACTTTACAAAAATTTTATGGAAGAATTTCAATTCAGATACTAAAGTTCGGAGATCTGAACTTTGTATATATATCAAGCAGTAAAAAAACAAAGGAGGAAATAAAATGACTAAAATTTCTTGGTCGAGGTTTTGCTTCCTTATGACGCTGGCTCTTGTTTTAGCGCTGGCAGCATGCGGGGGAGATTCTTCAGAAGAAGATACATCTACGGATGATGCTTCAACGGAAGAATCAGGAGATGAAGAATCATCAGATGATTCTACAGAAGAAGGGGGTACTGCTTCAGGAGAAGTATACAACTATGAAGATTTTCCAAAAACAGTATCTAATACAGGGGAGCCTTCAGGTGAAGGGACTTTAAACATAGGTTATTCATCAGATACTCCATTTGAAGGTACACTTAACTGGGCATTTTACAATGGTGCACCTGATGCAGATATGATGGCACACTTCGATGAAGCGGTACTGTCAATGAATGCGGATTTCCAGTATACAAACGAAGGGGCTGTACAGTATGAAATGAACGAAGACGATAACACTGTTACGTTCACTGTACGAGACGGAGTTAAATGGCATGATGGGGAACCTTTAACTATTCAGGATTATGTATCTTCTTATGAAATTATCGGACATCCTGACTACGACGGTGTACGCGGTTCAACAGACGGCTTCACATTAATCGAAGGTTACGAAGAATATAGAAACGGCGATGCTGATTCTATTTCCGGTATTGAAATCATCGACGATCAGACAGCTGAATTTACTTACACTGAGCTTGCTCCGTCATTAACAGCGGGCGGTTTCTGGGCATATGCATTCCCGACACATTACTATGAAGGAATGGAAGTTTCAGAAATGGCTGCAGCTCCTGAAACTCGCGAGAACCCAATCGGTATCGGGCCATATAAAGTTGATTCAATCGTTGCAGGGGAATCAATCTCTATGTCTAAATTTGAAGACTACTGGCGCGGTGAACCGGGACTTTCAGAAGTTACTGTTCGTGTAATTGCTCCATCTTCAATTGCCAGTGCAGTTGAATCAGGAGATGTAGATATCGCTAAGAGCTTCCCGACAGACCAGTATCCGGATGTTGCGGAAATGGATGGTGTTGAATGGTTAGCTAATATCGATGGTGCATACACTTACATCGGCTTCAAACTCGGTTCATGGGACGCTGAGGCAGGAAAAGTAGACTACAAGCCGGAAGAAATGAAAATGGGCGACGTTGAACTTCGCCGTGCAATGTGGCATGCAATTGACAATGACGCAATCGGAGAACGTTTCTACAATGGACTTCGCTGGAAAGCAACTTCATTAATTACTCCTTATCATGCTAACTGGCATGAAGAAGTAGAAGTTCCTGCTTACGATCCTGAAGAAGCAAACCGTATTCTTGATGAAGCCGGATACGAAGACGTAGACGGTGACGGCATGAGAGAAGATCCAGATGGCGAAGCATTATCTATTAACTTTGCTTCTATGTCAGGTGGAGATATTGCTGAACCACTTGCTAACTACTACATCCAGTCTTGGAGAGATGTCGGTTTAAACGTTGAATTAACTAACGGCCGTTTAATCGAGTTTAACTCATTCTACGACATGGTTGAAAACGACGATCCTGAAATTGATATTTACCAAGGTGCGTGGGGTGTAGGTTCTGACGTAGACCCTTCAGGTCTTTACGGTCCGGATGCGCCATTTAACTATACTCGTTACGAGTCAGAAGAAAGCACTGACTTATTAACAAAAGGTAACTCTCAGGAAGCGCTTGATGTTGATTACAGAAAAGATATCTACAACCAGTGGTCAGAACTGATGGTTGAAGAAATCCCTGTAATTCCGACACTTTACCGTGCATTTGTGACACCAGTAAACGAAAGAGTAATCAACTACTCTGAAGATTACGAGTGGAACGAAGACCTGTTATGGTACCGCGTTGGTGTTGAAGACGCAGAATAATCATTAATGAATAAGAGGAAACCTGGGACAAATTGTCTCAGGTTTCTTTTATTTATCAATTTGTTTTTAATTGAAAAACAGGCTGTATTATGATAAATTAGTACCTAGTAATATAATGAGACTATAAGGTGTGAGAAGCATGACAAATGTAGGAATTCTCGGCATTGGTTCATATGCACCAGAAAAAGTATTTACGAATTTTGACTTTGAAAAAATTCTCGATACTTCTGATGAATGGATTAGAGAAATGACAGGTATAGAAGAACGGCGTTTCGCGGAAGATATGGAAACAAGTGAAATGGCTTTTTATGCAGCCGAAGAGGCGATAGAGAACTCGGGCGTGGCAAAAGAAGATATCGATTTTGTAATCGTTGCCACTTCTACCGGAGATTATAAATTCCCGACAGTTGCAACTATGATTCAGGACCGTCTGGGACTCAATAATGTTGCATCGATGGATCAGCTCGCTGCATGTTCAGGTTTTATATATGGACTCTCAACAGCTGAAATGTTCGTTAAATCCGGCAACTACAAAAATATTTTAGTGGTCGGCGTTGATAAGCTGACAAAAATAACTGACTTTGAAGACCGTTCAACCGCGGTATTATTCGGAGACGGTGCAGGTGCTGTAGTCGTTGGTGAAGTTGAAGAAGGTTTCGGCATTAAATCTTTCGAACTCGGCAGCAAAGGATCGGGCGGCAAGTATTTATACGGTGACAAAGAAAAAGGCTATATTCGTATGAACGGACGCGAAGTATTTAAATTTGCAGTAAGGCAAATGGGAGAGTCGAGCGTTGCAGTTACTGAAAAAGCAGGGCTTGCAAAAGAAGACATCGATATGCTGATTCCTCATCAGGCCAATATTAGAATTATGAATGCGGCAAGAGAACGTATGGGCCTGTCTTATGATAAAATGAGTGTGACTGTCAATAAATACGGGAACACTTCAGCAGCATCGATTCCGCTCAGCATAGATTATGAAGTGAAAAGAAACCGCATTAAACCGGGAGATAATATCGTTCTGGTCGGATTTGGCGGCGGTTTAACATGGGGTGCAGTTTGTTTAACTTGGGGTACTAAGAAGGAGGACTCTTAATGACTAGAAGGCGAGTTGTAATTACCGGTGCAGGGGCAGTAACCCCGATTGGTAATACAGCAAAGGAAACATGGCAGAATGCATTGGCGGGTAAGAATGGGATTGCAGAAATTACTAATATCGATACCGAACAATTTAATGTTCACATCGGTGGAGAAGTGAAAAACTTAAATATAGAAGACTTTATTGATAGAAAAGAAGCACGCAGAATGGACAAATTTACACAATTTGCCGTTATTGCAGCTGATGAAGCAGTTAAAGATTCAGGTCTTGAAATTAACGACAGTAATGCTGAGCGTGTCGGAGTATGGATTGGTTCCGGAATCGGCGGAATCCAGTCACTGGAAGAAGGATTTATCGCGCTGACGACTAAAGGACCGAGACGTGTAAGTCCATTCTTTGTTCCGATGATGATTCCGGATATGGCGAGCGGACAGGTGTCAATCCGTGAAGGGGCAAAAGGCCCGAACGGTGCGACGGTCACAGCATGTGCGACCGGTACAAACTCTATCGGTGACGCATTTAAAATTATTGAACGCGGTCAGGCGGATGTAATGATTACAGGCGGTACTGAGGCACCAATTACTAATATGGGTGTAGCAGGATTCCAGGCGAACAGGGCATTATCGAGCTCGAACGATCCTGAATATGCGTCGCGCCCATTTTCTGCAGACAGAGATGGATTCGTTATGGCGGAAGGTGCAGGTGTTGTTGTTATCGAAGAACTTGAACATGCAAAAGCACGCGGTGCACAAATATATGCTGAGATTGTAGGATACGGCTCTACGGGAGATGCGCATCACATTACAGCACCGGCGCCAAATGGAGAAGGCGGTGCACGTGCAATGGCTGAAGCACTGAAAGATGCCGGAATTAAACCGGAAGAAGTGCAGTATATCAACGCGCATGGTACGAGTACGCCTTACAATGATGAATTCGAAACACTGGCAATCCGTTCAGTATTTAAAGAACACGCTGACAACCTGCTCATTAACTCGACTAAATCGATGACGGGCCATATGCTCGGCGGTGCCGGAGGTATGGAAGCAATCATTACTGCTTACAGTCTGCGTGAAGGTAAAGTTCACCCGACTATAAATTTAATCAATCAGGCACCGGAGTGCGATCTTAACTACGTGCCGAACGGTGCAGAAGAAGCGGACCTTAAATATGCTGTATCAAACAGCTTAGGATTCGGCGGCCACAATGCGTCCCTGGTATTTAAAAAATACGAAGAATAAAATTATATATTGAAGCACGTTCTGCCTTGGGTGGAGCGTGCTTTTTTCTTGTTTGTATGGAAATATTCCATTTGCTCCGCAATGAGATCTCGTTCCCTTTTCCATTTACCCAAAAACACAAAAAATCCGGGCAGAATCAAAAATTCTGTCCGGATTACTGATTATTTTCTGCGCTTTCTGCCTAAGCCCATTGCGCGTTCCATTTTTTCTACCATCTTATCTGCTTTTCGCGCTGCTTTATCGCGGCCGGCATCAAGAATCTCATCCAATTCTTCACTGTTGAGGTAATAGTTGTATTTTTCCTGGAAATCGATAAGGAATTCTTTCACAACTTCCCCGAGGTCCTTCTTAAAGTCTCCGTAGCTAGAGTCTTTATATTCTTCAGTCAGCTGTCCAATTGTTTTATCGGTTAATGAACTGTAAATAGTGAGCAAGTTCGAAATACCAGGTTTGTTTTCCTTATCGAATTTAATTTCGGTATCAGAATCCGTAACGGCAGAACGGATTTTCTTCGCCGCCTGATTTGGATCGTCCAGTAAGGTTATAAATGATTTTTGATTATCATCACTCTTACTCATTTTCTTAACAGGCTCGTTCAGGCTCATTATACGTCCGCCTACTGCCGGCAGTTTAATTTCAGGCAGAGTGAAGATGTCATTATATTTAGTGTTAAACCGTTCGGCAATATTGCGGGTAAATTCAATGTGCTGAGTCTGATCTTCACCGACTGGTACTACGTCAGCGTTGTAAAGTAAAATATCGCCGGCCATTAAAGCAGGATAAGTCAGAAGTCCAACAGAGATGCCGTCCCGCTGATTTTGCTTTCGTGCTTTATCTTTAAACTGTGTCATACGTTCAAGCTCTCCGATATATGAAGTACACTGCAGCATCCATGCTGCTTTGGCATGAGCTGAAACTTCACTTTGTATAAAGAGAGAAATCTTATCGGGATTTAAGCCGCTTGCAAGATAAATGGCTGCGAGTGCTCTTGAATTTTCACGAAGCTTTAGCCGGTCCTGGGGCACAGTGATAGCATGCTGGTCCACGATGCAGAAGTATGAATCGTATTCGTCCTGTAATTCAACGAATTGTTTATAAGCGCCAATATAGTTTCCTATAGTCGGAATACCGCTTGGCTGAACGCCTGAGAATAATGTTTTCATTAATGTCACCTACATAGTTTTAGTTAGTCTCTTAATATTAATACTCTTTTTGCAGATGTGCAATCAAGTGGGCAAATTAGCATTAATTTATATGAAAAAACAGAAGTAGGCAGTATTAATGCGGAAAACATCTATACTTTGACCAACTTTGATGTTATAATAGAATCAGGCAGTAAATATTGCTTTTTAACAGCAGCTTAATTAATAATTTTTAAGATTATTACAATATTCTCATTTTATTTTAATGTTTAGTACTTATAATAAGAATTGTCAACAGGAGTCAGAGTTACATACTAGTGAGATGTTTAAAGATAACTTTAAACGGGTATAGACTCTTGTTAGAAATAAAAAAATTGGAGTGTGAGTTACATGGTAGTACTATTTACTTCTCCAAGTTGTACGTCATGTCGTAAGGCAAAAGCATGGTTGCAGGAAAACGATATTCCTTATACGGAACGCAATGTATTTTCTGAACCATTAACTTTAGACGAAGTTAAATCTATTTTAAGAATGACAGAGTACGGGACAGAAGAAATTATCTCGACTCGCTCTAAAACTTTCCAAAAATTAAATGTTGATATCGAAAGCCTTCCTATGAATGAGCTGTATACTTTAATTATGGAAAACCCCGGTTTATTGAGACGTCCAATTATTATGGATGACAAACGTTTACAAGTGGGCTACAACGAAGATGAAATCAGACGCTTTTTACCACGCAGTATTAGAACCTTGCATCTAATCGAAGCTAAACGCCTGGCAGAATTATAAGAAATATTTGTACGATGATTAACTTGATATATGTATGAAGTTCAATACGCCTGCAGATGATTTGCTATCTGCGGGCGTTTTAACATATAATAAGCAGACAAATCTAAAATTTGGTATTATATTATAATCCTTAGTATAATAGGCAGAAATGATGGTAAGGGAGTGAGCAGGATGAGAATTGAAAGAGTGAACGACTCAACCATTAAATTCTTCTTAACATACAGCGATATTGAAAGCCGCGGTTTCAACAAAGAAGATTTATGGATGAACCGTCAGCGTGGCGAAGAATTTTTCTGGACGATTATGGATGAAGTAAACAACGAGCAAACCGATGATTTTGCTATGGATGGCCCATTATGGATTCAAGTGCATGCGTTCGACAAAGGTATCGAAGTCGTTGTGTCTAAGTCCCAGAATGAACATGATCCGTATGGCATGGAGCCTTATGCCATGAATATTGAAAACCGGGAAATCGAATCATTTATCGATAAAGCCATCGACGAACGGAAAACTGACAACAATAATAAATTTGATGTTCCAGTCATTAATGAACCCCTGATGGTTCACTTTAGTGATTTTGAAAATCTTATAAAATATACTCATGAAGTTGAAGTGGATGAAACGCTGTATGAAGATTTACTGTATGTACTGGATGGTAAATACTACTACCAGGTCTTCTTTGACTACAGAACACATTTTGACAGTATGGAAGGTATTGAATCAAAGCTGCTGGAATACAGTGAGCCGACTTCGATTGCCAGTGCCTTACTGGATGAATATGGAAAAATTATAATGAGTAACAACGTTCGGGCTCAGGTTAGAAGATATTTTCAGGAAAATTAATTAACTTGTACGAAAAAAAAATAAAACCTCCTTTTTCCCTATATATAGGAAAAGGAGGTTTTTTTTATGTTTATGGCAAATGATGAAAACGGCTTGCAGGTTATGGCTTTAAATGCAGTAAAAAATGAACGGTATTTCTGTCCGGTCTGTGACACCCCTGTTATTTTAAAAGCAGGCAGCGTAAAGGTTCCGCACTTTTCTCACCATCATATTTTACAATGCAGCAGATATTTATACAAAAGAGAATCGCTGCTCCATTTAAAGCTGAAACACGATTTATACCTTAAATTGAAGCAGCGTTACGATACAGCGATGGAATATTACCTTGAAAGTATTGAACAGATTCCGGATATTTTAATTGAACACAGCCTGGCGCTTGAAATTCAGCTGTCAAGAATCAGTCCGGAATTAATTTTATCGCGCACCTCAGGCTATCGTAAGCTCGGTATCAGAGTAATCTGGCTGCTGGACCAAAAAGAAATAAAACAGGAAGGTGTGCTCGTCTCCTTAAGTCATTTTCAGCTGTCCGCCATGTCCGAAGATACTATCTATACAGTGGATACCGAAAAACTTATTATTACTGCCTGGCACATCGGGCATACTGCCGGCTTAAACCGTTTCACATTTAAAAAAGAACAGGTGGTTCCGGATGATTTATTAACATTTCAAACTAAGGAAAGCTGGGCAGAAATATACAGGCTGTCCGAAGCAGCGGTGAAGCGTTTAATCCGGCGTGAGAAATCCGGGAAATCTGTATTGAATCCGACACTGACTTATATGTATCAGCTGGGTCTGACTGCAGGCACTCTGCCTGATTTTCTTTATTTTACCAGTTTTGAAGAAAGATATATTTTAAATTCGCCAATTGAGTGGAAGTTATATATTTATTACCATTTAACGAACGGTACTTTTGACCGTGAACAGTTTTCTAACTTTATTAAATTGAGAACATTCTCTGATATTCCTGATAAAAACACAATCATTAAGAAGCTGCTTGCTTTCTATTTAAAAGTTTTTCGGATTTCGAAAGATATTGCTTGAATAAAGAATAAATTATTGAGAAAATTGTGTTACTAATAAACGGAGGTTTTTATTCATGGGGAATTTAATTACTAGAGAAGAACAGCAGCTTGAAAATACGTGGGATTTAACGACGATCTTTAAAAGTGACGAAGATTTTGAAAAAGCGTATAAAGCACTCGAGAGCAAAATCGCTGATAACGATCAATTCAAAGATGGTTTCGATTCTGCAGAAAAACTCGCAGATGCTCTGGAGCTCGAAAGATCACTCGATACAGAACTCGGGCAATTATTTGTCTATGCTCATTTAAAACACGACCAGGATACGTCAAATGATACTTACAGCGCACTCGAAAGCCGGGCAAGATCACTTGCAGTTAAATACTCGACAGCCTGGAGTTTCCTCGTCCCGGCAATTATGGAAATTCCTGAAGAAACTTTAAAAGAATATGCGAATCATGAACGGCTCGCGGAATTTAAATTTGATCTTGAGAAATTAAATAAGCAGCGACCGTATATTTTAAGCGATAAAGAAGAACAGCTTCTTGCCCGTGCCGGCGAAGTGCTGCATACACCATCTCAAGTGTACGGTATGTTTAATAATGCAGATATTACTTTTAAACCTGCTGTTGACAAGGAAGGAAAAGAGCATGAACTCACTCAGGGGAACTATGTTGAACTGCTTAAATCTTCCGACAGGACGCTGCGCGAGTCTGCTTATAACAACCTGTACGGTGAATATAATCAATTTAAAAACACACTCAGCCAGACACTTGCCGGAGTTGTAAATACTCATGCTTTCAGTGCGGATGTAAGAGGGTATAAATCAAGCCGTCATCAAGCGCTGTCAAATAACCATATTCCTGAATCTGTGTATGACAACCTGGTAAACACAGTGAACGATAATCTTCATCTTTTACACCGTTATACTGAACTGCGCAAGAAGTTTTTAAAAGTCGATGAATTGAAAATGTATGATATGTACGTACCGCTCGTTGAAGATACAGACTTTGATATGACATATGAAAATGCCAAAGAATGGCTTGTAAATGCTCTTCAGCCTTTAGGTGAAGAATATGTCAGTATCGTTAAAGAAGGTTTAGAGAACCGCTGGGTGGACGTATATGAGAACAAAGGAAAACGTACAGGTGCATACTCATCAGGCACTTACGGGACAAATCCGTTTATCCTTATGAACTGGCAGGATAATGTCAATAACCTGTTCACGCTGGCGCATGAATTCGGACATTCTGTGCACAGTTATTATTCGCGCAAAAACCAGCCGGCAAATACGAGCGGCTATTCTATCTTTGTTGCAGAAGTCGCAAGTACTTTTAACGAAGCATTGCTTGCAGATTACATGTTTAATACGCTTGATGATAAAAAACAGCAGCTGTACTTATTGAACGAACAGCTGGAAGGTTTCAGAGGCACCGTGTTCCGTCAGACGATGTTTGCGGAGTTTGAGCATGCAATTCATGTTCTTAAAGAAGCGGGAGAGCCGCTGACCGCAGGCAAGCTCAGCGAAGTTTACGGAGATCTGAATAAAAAATATTTCGGTGATGCAGTCGACTACGACGAAGCAATCAGCGTGGAGTGGGCAAGAATTCCTCACTTCTATATGAACTATTACGTTTATCAGTACGCAACAGGCTACGCAGCTGCAGCAAGTCTGTCAAAACAGGTGCTGGAAGAAGGGGAAGAGACTGCACAGCGCTATATCAAGGAATTCCTTAAAAAAGGATCATCGAACTACCCGATTGAAATATTAAAAAATGCTGGAGTCGACATGACGACGAGCAAACCGGTTGAAAATGCACTGGAAGTTTTTGAAGCACAATTAACAAAATTTGAAGAATTGCTTACTGATTTAGAGAATTAAGTTTGTGAATTCGTTTACATTATGACAATAATGTGAAAAACTGTTCAAAATGTTGCTTAGAGCTTGTTACCGTGCTATATTTAACTCATGAAAATTTTATCACTGAAACATACCCCTTTGTTAACAGTGAAAAATTTCTCCCATCCCCTTTGTTTGAGTAGCACATTATAGAAGATGTGCTACTTTTTTTATTGGCTTTTTTAATACATATTAAAAACCACTGGGCTCGGACATAAATGTTTACAACATAAATAAGCCGTACGTTAGCTTTTCTGGGGCATCGCGTGAGTCTGTAGTCACACGCAGATGCTATTCCCCTAGAAGTCTAACGTACGGCTTTTAAAGTGAAATCATCTAATATTATAACCTTTTATGTCTTTTGTTTCGGACCTGGTATTTTTCGTTATTAGTGTTTTGCCTGCAGCGGAACTGCCGGCTGTTTAAGCTGATAAAAAGATTGATTGTTTAAATTGACTTCATCAATTAACCGCTGAAGCCGCAGTTTTTTCAGTTCGTTTAATAATAAACCGGCACGCCACTCAAAGATAGTTTTTAATTCATCAAAACTGACGAGTTCATGGGCCCTGATATAGTCAATAATACTTGGAAGCTGTCTCTTCTCCACTTCGATACCGATCAGCTCGTTAATAATATAAGTGTATATATGATATGGATAAAAACCGTCAACTTTAACCCCTTCCGATTTTACATCACCTGAGAAGAAAACCATGGCGGGCAGGCTTTCGATATCCATCTCCCTGAACACTGACAAATCGTACTTCAGCATCGCATCGAGTGTCGGAGAGTTCAAATCTTCGTGGAATGAATTTAAATCGATACCGGCAAGTCTTGCGCTGTCATCAATCACTTCTTTCGTGCAGATTGTATTCAGCGGATTAATCCTGTTAAAAATATATCTGATAAAAGCACGGGCTTTGGACTGACCCTGGATTTCTGCCGCTTTGTAGGCGAGTGCTATATTATCGACACTGGATGTAGACTGCGCCTGGCATTTAGTCAGCACAGACAGTGACGGCGCCAATATTTTTTTAATAGTAATGTGTCCGCGGTATTCAATCAGCAATTTATTTATTACGGGCTCCATAGCTATACAGTCATTTGAAAATGGATCAAAGAAATAAAAAATTTCGACTGTATGATCTGACTGCTCCAATAACAGCAAGTCTTCACTATTATTTTTGCTCACGTATTTCACCTCTATATTTTTGTTGACGGCTGTTAATCCTCACTGTTTACCATATGCTTTGCAGTAAGGGTATAACGTGCCATCAAATACTCACGCAATTCTTCATCTATACCGACATCAAGAATCGCCCGGTTCATATTCTCAAGCCAGGCTTCGCCTGCAGCGGGTGTCACTTTAAAAGGGATATGCCTTGCCCGGAGCATCGGATGTCCGTACTTTTCGTTGTACAAATTCGGTCCGCCGAGAAATTGTGTTTGAAAGAGTTTCTGCTTATAGGCAGTTTCTGTTAAATCGTCGGGGAAAAGATGGTTAATACGGTGGTCATTTTTTACATATTCATAAAAAATATCTATCATTTTATAAAGCTTTTCCTCGCCGATTTCATTATATGCTAAAGGCATCAGTTTACCCCCTTCTTGTGTTTAAGTGCATTATAGAAACGTGCGCTTTTAACAATTTCGTCTCGTCGTACAATACCATAATTATTAAGAATTTGCGTAAATTCTGCCTGTCCGGTACTGACGTCAGGCGCTTCAAATTCAAGTTCAAAGTCAGTCGTCCCAAGGTAGGTGCTCCTATCGAGCACGAGCAGACCGAGGTTTAAAGGTTTTTCGAACCGTTCGGTCACTAGTGTTCCCTGAATGGCCAGACTGTCCATCCGGATATTGCGTTGTTTAAGCTGTCCGCGTATGTTTTCCGGGATGCTGCTTTCATCGATGGCAGCCCCTTCGGTGAGATCGATATCCGTCACACCGGAATACTCGCAAACGACATGACGTTCATCCGGGATTTTTACCGTCATGAGCTGCTTGCCGCCTTCGACCCGTATTCTCAGCATTAATAGATTGTTAATCAGCTGCAGTTCATTATTATCTATGTAGTAGTTTGTTAAATGCAGAGGCTGTCCGCCGGAGAAATGATCGTTCCTGATTTTACCGTATTCACTTTCCGTCAGCAGGTTTTTAAACTCGATTTCTTTTTCGAACATCATCCTCACTCCTCACAGTTATTATCCTTAAATTTTTAAAACCTGTAAAGCAAACAGATTATATATATAAGAATTCACGGGTTATGGTAGAATAAATTACGTCAGAAGTAAAAAATAATAGCCTTTACAGTGGAGTCTGGAGGATGAATTTAATTGGAAGAGTGGAGTATATTTTTAGCACCGTACAGACAGGCGGTGGAAGAACTTAAAATTAAGCTGAAAGGTATCCGCAAAGATTACCAGATTACGAGCCAGTCCTCACCGGTGGAGTTTGTAACATCAAGAGTGAAGCCGGTCCAGAGTATAATAGAAAAGGCGAGTACGAGAAATATCCCTTATGATAATCTGCGTGCGCAGATGTATGATATAGCGGGTATCCGGATTATGTGCCAGTTCGTTGATGATATTAATGTAATTACAGATCATATCAGATCACGGGGAGATATGAAGGTAATTGAAGAACGCGATTATATCGAGAATACAAAGGAAAGCGGCTACCGCTCGTATCATATTATTATCGAGTATCCGGTCGAGAGCGTGAACGGCAGAATTAATATTCTCGCTGAAATTCAAATCCGTACGCTCGCCATGAATTTTTGGGCGACAATTGAACATACTCTGAACTATAAATATTCGGGAGAATATCCGCCGGAAATTAAAGACCGTCTGCAGAATGCAGCTGAAGCGGCTTATCTGCTCGACAAAGAAATGTCAGAGATAAGAGAAGAAGTTCAGGAAGCGCAGAAATACTTTTCCAAAAAACGTAATATATAAATGAAATCAGGTGATGATATGAGATTTGCTATAGTTTCAAAAGGGGATACAAAATCGAACGCGCTGACTGACAAAATGATGAACTATATGCTTGAGATGGATATGGTGATGGATGAAAAGTCGCCGGAAATTGTCGTTTCTGTTGGAGGCGACGGTACGCTGCTTCAGGCGTTTCACCGCTATCAGCATATCGTCGGTAAAGTATCATTTGTCGGAGTGCATACAGGGCATCTCGGTTTTTACGCCGACTGGGGACAAGATGAAGTTGAACGCCTGATTATGGCATTGAAAAATGATGACTTTGAAATCGTTGAGTATCCGCTTGTCGAAGTGATGATTCATTATGATAAAGTCGGCATGGAAACGAAGTACCTCGCCTTAAATGAAGCGACGCTCCGTATGACCAACGGATCGACACTCGTTATGGATGTGGATATCAGAAACCGCCACTTTGAAAGATTCAGAGGGGATGGTTTGTGTATTTCAACGCCTTCGGGTTCCACAGCATATAATAAGGCGCTCGGCGGTGCTATTATACACCCGTCCATCGAAGCAGTACAGATGACTGAAATTGCATCGATAAATAACCGTGTCTTCCGGACGGTCGGTTCGCCGCTTGTCTTGCCGAAGCATCATTTTGTCAACGTCAGACCGGTTAACAGTGAAGAATATCAGATGACGATTGATCATGTGAACCTGGTGCACAAAGGTGTAAAGTCTATTCAGTTTTCCGTAGCTGAAGAGAAGATCCGCTTTGCACGATTCAGGCCATTCCCGTTCTGGCAAAGAGTGCACGATTCGTTCATTTCATAAAGTTTTTGTTGAGAGTGGGTATGGATATGTCAAGAGACAACAGAGAAATAGATTTTGAAGAAGTAAAACAGAGCCTTATTAAGTATTTAAATGAAGAGAACCTGGATGGTTTCAGAGAAATATTTATGGACCTGCACAATTATGAACAGGGTGAAATTTACCAAGCGCTCACCGATGAAGAGAAAAATACTCTGTACAAGTTTTTAAGTCCTGAAGAAGTATCCGACTTCTTCGATCTGCTTGAACTTGAAGCGGATGAATATGAAGAACTGCTGGATAAAATAGATGCACGCTATGCAGCCCATATTATCGGGGCGATGCAGTACGATAACGCAGTGGATATTTTAAATGAAATCTCACGGGAAAAAATGACAACTTATTTACCGCTGATGGATAAAGAAGATGCAGTGGAAATCCGCAGTCTTATGAACTACGAGGAAGATACTGCCGGCGGTATCATGACGACGGAAGTTGTCAGCATTAACAGTCTTATGACAGTGCGTGAAGCTATGCGCTATTTAAAAGAAGTGGCGCCGGAATCGGAAATGATTTACTACCTCTTCGTTACCGATCCGGATAATCATCTTGCAGGCATTATTTCGCTGAGAGAACTGATCGTTGCAGATGACGATGAATACATCGGAGATGTCATGACCGAGCGAGTCGTGTCGGTAAGGGTATCGGATGATCAGGAGGAAGTCGCCCAAATTGTCCGCGATTACGATTTTCTTGCAGTGCCTGTTGTCGATTTTCAGGATCATTTAGTCGGTATTATTACAGCAGACGATATTATGGATGTTATTCATGAAGAAGCCGGGGAAGACTATTCAAGACTTGCCGGTATGAGCGATAACGAAAGTACTTCCGATACTGCGATGGAAACAGCAAAGAAACGTTTGCCATGGCTTATAGGATTGACTTTTATGGGAATGATTACGGCATGGATGCTGTCATTTTTTGAAGATACTCTGGCACGGGTTGTGCTTCTCAGCGCATTTATTCCGGTAATCAGCGGGATGGCAGGGAACACAGGAACCCAATCGCTTGCTGTGGCCATCCGCGGTATATCGACAGGCGAAATCAAAGAGTCCAGCAAGATAAAGCTTGCAGGACGTGAACTCGGTTCCGGATTTATTACGGGTCTCGCCTGCGGAATTGTTATATTTCTTATTATTATAGTGATGTACCGGGAGCCGGTGCTCGGTATTATTGTCAGCGGCAGCTTGCTTGCATCGATGTCAGTTGCAACTATTATCGGCACTGTTATACCTTTATTAATGAATAAAGCTGGCATCGACCCCGCTATTGCCAGCGGCCCGTTTATTACTACAGCAAATGATATCATCAGCCTGCTGATTTATTTTGGGCTCGCAAATGTATTTATGTCGAGCTTATTATGATATTTCTTGCAATGGGGCTTAATAAAATGTAGATTAGTAGTAGGTACTAATACTAGGGATGAATTAGGAGGATTTCTGAATGGATTTATCAGGTAAAACATATGTAATTATGGGTGTAGCTAATAAAAGAAGTATCGCCTGGGGTGCAGCACGTGCTCTGGATAAAATGGGTGCGAAACTCGTATTTACTATTCTCGGCGAACGTTTCCGCAAGGAACTGGACAAGCTGCTTGTTGAACTTGAAGGCGAGCACGATATTATCGTTGAATGCGACGTAACAAGTGACGAAGATGTATCTAAGGCATTTAAAGAAATCGGCGAAAAAACAAACGGCATCGACGGTGTCCTTCACGCAATCGCATTCGCAGATAAAAATGAATTAACTGGCGGATTCAGTGAAACTTCACGTGACGGATTTAAGATGGCACTCGATATCAGTGCTTACTCCCTAACAATTGTTTCTAAATACGCTAAAGAAATCATGAATGAAAACGGCAGCATCGTCACGATGACTTACCTTGGCGGCGAACGCGCAATGCCTAACTACAACGTTATGGGTGTAGCAAAAGCAGCGCTTGACGCAAGTGTACGCTACCTGGCATACGATCTTGGAGAACAGGGCATCCGCGTGAACGCAGTATCCGCAGGACCAATCCGTACGCTGAGTTCATCAGCTGTCGGCGAATTCAAATCAATTCTTAAAGAAATTGCAGAACGTGCGCCGTTAAAACGCAACGTTGACCAGCTTGAAGTAGGAAACACAGTTGCCTTCCTTTTGAGCGACCTGTCAAGCGGTATTACAGGAGAAGTTCTTCACGTGGACAGCGGCTATCATATTATGGCATAAAAAAACTCCCTTTCGGGAGTTTTTTTATTGTCCTAATTTAAAGGTTTCTGTAACATGCCAGATGCCGTTTTCCAGCTGCACGCACAAACTGATTTTATCCAGAGTTTCTGAATGCTCGATTCCAATCATTTGCAAATGACTGAGTGTATCTTCAAATTTCTGAGCTGTTTCCTCCTGGGCGAGGGTAAAGTGAGGTACAAACGGATGTGAAGCCTCACCGTAGAAGTCGCCTTTGTTAAACGCTTCGTGAATTGAACTTAATGTTTCATTGGGCTCCACTTTAAAATAAACAACCTGTTTCTTTGGAGCAAAACTTGAAACCTTTTTAATTTCAATTTCTGTAGGCTGATGTTGTGATGCTACGTTTTTGATAAATTCTGCAATCTGAGGTTTTTCATTCTCATCTGCTTCAAAAGCTTCTTTGACCGTAATATGCGGTGCAATATATGCATATCTAGCATCATAACGCTTACGATATTGGTTCACAGTATCCTGAAGTTTTTTAGATGGAAATAATGCTATTCCAAATTTCATTTTAAAATGCCTCCCTAAACGATTTGTTTCAAGTATATCATTTTACGAAAAAAATTGTATACGTTTTCTATCCGAAAAAATGTCTAAGAACATTTTTAAGTTCCGGTTTCCATGTTTTCCAAATATGTCCGCCTTCCAGTTCGCGGTATGTGTATTCCAGCGGTTCGCTTTCAAGTATCTCATTCAACTTGCGGTTAGGTGTCAGAAAATCTGCCTGAGCGCCCATAATAGTTGTAAAATCTTCTTCTTCGAGGCCGATTGTATGGTAAATATTTAAATTAATCAGACTCATGCTGTTTTTAAAGCGGTTAATAAACTGCTCGTCGACGAAAGGGCTGAAAGCAAGTGCCTGGCTGAAAGTGTTCGGATAGGTCAATGCAACCGACAGAGCGAAACTGCCGGCAAGACTTTCACCCATAAGCAGGCGACTGTTTGCCATTTTTAAAGTTTTAAAATGCTTGTCTATAAAGCTGTTGAGTTCACGGCCGACAAAAGTAACAAACTTTTCATGATGCTTTCCGTTCGGACTGAAGTAATGATTGCGCCATTCAACTGAAGGATATGGAATGCCGACAATGATTGTCCGTTCCAGTTCATCATCTGCTTCCATCTTTTCAATTAATCGTTCAATTTGCCCGTATTTAAAGAAATCCTGCGAATCGAAAGTTATAATAACGTTGTACTTATAAAGATCGGAATACGATTTAGGCAGGTAATATTGTATTTCGAATGTTTCACCGCAAACCTCCGAGCTGAGGGATGTGGTATGTACTTTTCCTGGTGTTTTATCCAAATTAACGCCTCCTTATATTGTATATTACCAATTTGACCTGAGAGATAACATATATTTCCGAATCTGCCTGTTATATAGTATGAAATTATAAGCAGGAATGATACAATATGAAGAACTAAAAGACTTCAGAGGTGCCACTTTATGACTAATAAACTTTGGTTTCAAAGCGGTATAGCACTTATTATTACTTTCGTCATTATTCTGCTCGTCATGCAGGTTCAGATTATCTTTGATCCGTTTATTACGATAATAATGACAATATTTTTCCCGGTATTAATAGGCGGGCTGCTATACTACATAACCGAACCGATTCAGCGCTTTTTAGAAAAACGCAAGGCGCACAGACTCGTAAGTATTCTTGCAATTTTTATAATTATTTTAATAGTTATTGCGGTTATTACGCTGACAGTAGCACCGATGGTAACAGAACAGGTACAGAATTTAGTATCCAGACTGCCTATACTGCAAAGTGAAGTGCAGAACATTACAAATTACCTGCTGAGCCAGCGGGAACGTCTGCCATTTGATATCGATCTGCAGTCGGTGACCCAGGATGCTCTTGATATGGGAACGAATATGCTGAGCGGCTTTGTTTCTAATGCAATTACGATAGTGACAAGCACAGTGAGCGTCCTTTTAACCCTGGTGCTCGGACCGTTCTTTTTCTTCTTTATGCTGAAAGATCACCATAAGTTCATTCCAGCGATGACTTCACCGTTCAGCGGAACTTTTAAACAGTTTTTAATCGAATTATTATACGATATCGACCGCACTCTGCGTTCATTTATTCAGGGACAGATGCTGGTATCATTCATACTGTGTATTATCTTATACATCGGCTATACAATTATCGGCTTGGATTATGCATTGCTGCTTGCAATCTTTGCTTTGTTTATGAATATAGTGCCTTTCGTCGGTCCGTGGGTAGCATTTATTCCTGCTGGACTGCTTGCACTGATTCAAGATCCGATTATGTTTATCTGGGTATCGGTTATTACACTGATTGCTCAGCAGATTGAAAGTAACCTCATTACTCCAAATGTAATGGGGCAGTCTCTTGCACTGCATCCCTTGACTGTCATTACTATCGTGCTTGCTGCAGGAAATATCGCCGGTTTTATCGGTATTCTGGTAGCTATACCAACCTATGCAGTAATTAAAACGATTATCCAGAATATCTGGAGGTACCGTACAAATCTGAAAGATACCATGCTGACAGACATATCAAAAACAAATTAAATTTTTAGTAAACAAACCCGGACGGTCCTTTTGTGATATGCTCCCCCTAAAGTAGACACTTAAAAAAGTAAACTACTTTAGGGGGAGTTTTCTCTTGAAATCAAACATAAGGTATTCAACGAATGAA
>NZ_QUMW01000002.1 GCF_003387165.1 Jeotgalicoccus halotolerans | reverse complement strand
GTTTCATAACTCTCAACTGATCCGCAGCTGTTACAAATGAATTGAAATTGCCCTTTAGCTAAATCGAATTGTTTACAAGAACCGCAATACAGACCACGTTTCAGTCTAGTAATATCAGCATGTTCAACAAAATATGAATTTTTTGCCACTGTATCTCTTATGAGAAGTACAATTTTTTTCGCGTTTTCATTTTATCGTACAGGCATTCTCTGTCAAAACCTTTCTGAATGTTATACAAATTACATCTTTCTTCAAAATCTAATTCCGTTCTCTTTTCCAGCGCTTTATAGTATAAAAATTCCGGTGACATAAGATGCTTGTTTAAAAACATTCCATCTCCTCCTAAAATAAGTTTTCTCTCCCTATATAATAGGCGAAAATAAAAGGTTGTCTCTCAAAAATCCAACGAGATATAAAAATAGTAAAACTGCTAAATATTCCGCACAATAAAGCAAAAAACACCGCAATCCTATAGGGAGAGCGGTGTTTCCATAAATATATATTATCTGTCGCGCATCGTCGGGAATAACAGAACATCTCTAATAGATGCTGAATCCGTCAACAGCATAACTAAGCGGTCGATACCAATACCGAGTCCGCCGGTTGGCGGCAGACCGTATTCCATTGCTTCCAGATAGTCTTCATCCATTTCATGCGCTTCATCATTTCCTGCGTCGCGTTCTGCAACCTGCGATTCAAATCGTTCTCTCTGATCGATCGGATCATTGAGCTCCGTAAATGCATTCGCGTGTTCGCGGCGGACGATAAACAGCTCGAAACGGTCTGTGAAGCGCGGGTCTTCATCGTTTTTCTTAGCCAGCGGAGAAATCTCAACCGGGTGGCCGTAAACGAAAGTCGGCTGCACTAATTCTTCTTCTACTTTCTGTTCGAAGAATTCATTCAGAATGTGGCCGTAAAGCATCTTGTCATCAATTTCCACATTATGCTCTTTAGCCGCCGCTCTCGCTTCTTCGACTGTTGTGATGTCATAGAAGTTTACGCCGGTATATTCATTGACGATATCCACCATATGCACGCGTTTCCACTCAGGTGTTAAGTCGATTTCTTCGCCGTCATATGTCACTTTCATCGTACCGTTTACTTTTTCGGCAATGTAAGCAATCATTTCTTCAGTTAATTTCATAATGTCTTTATAGTCAGCGTATGCTTCATACAATTCCATCATTGTAAATTCAGGATTGTGGCGTGTAGAAACACCTTCGTTTCTGAATACACGGCCGATTTCATACACTTTTTCAATACCTCCAATAACGAGGCGTTTTAAGTGCAGCTCGAGTGCGATGCGCATGAATAAGTCTCTGTCGAGCGCGTTATGGTGAGTGATAAACGGACGTGCCTGGGCCCCTCCTGCGATTGAATGCATCATTGGAGTTTCCACTTCCAGGAAACCGATGCTGTCGAGGTAGTTGCGCATTTCCTGTATGATTTTGCTGCGTTTAATAAATGTGTCTCTCGAATCTTTGCTCGTAATCAGATCGAGGTAACGTTTACGGTAGCGTTCTTCAACGTCTTTCAAACCGTGATATTTGTCCGGCAGCGGACGGAGTGCTTTTGTAAGCAGCGTAAATTCAGTCGGTTTAATCGACAATTCACCAGTGTTTGTTTTAAACATCGGACCTTTAACACCAACAAAATCACCAAGGTCTGCCTGATTCCAGACTTCAAATGCTTCGTCTCCAATCTGGTCTTTTCTGACGTAGATTTGAATTTGTCCGGTAATGTCCTGGACGTGCGCAAAGCCAGCTTTACCTTTACCGCGCTTAGTCATAATACGGCCGGCAATGGCTGTGACTGATTCATTTTCTTTTTCCGCAAGCTCTTCTTTTGAAAACTCATCCCAGTCGGCAATAAGTTCTTCTGTATATGCTAGACGTTCGAAGCGTTTACCAAAAGGATCCATTCCCTGGTTTTTTAATTGCTGCATTTTTTCGCGGCGGACAGCCAGCTGGTCGTTCAGTTCTTCACTCACTATATTCCACTCCTATATATGTTGTAATAATATTTATATTAAAGTCACTCGGCTGATTGACTTTTATCTAATTTATCTTTAATTTTTTCTACCGTCATATGCAAGGTCGGATGTTCTCTTTTCGGCGCAATCTCGTTCAGCGGATCGATGACGAACGAACGCAGGTGCATTTCCGGGTGGGGCACTTTTAAGTCTGTCAGCTGCAGTTCGAGATCTTCGTAAAGGAGTACATCGATATCGATACTGCGCGGTCCCCACACTTCGTTTCTGACCCGCCCGAGCTCATGTTCGACTCCAAGCACCGTTTCCAGAAGATCAAGCGGCGTTAAATTCGTGTCCACTTCTATTGCCATGTTCATAAAGTCAGGCTGATCTGTTTTCCCGTAAGGTTTCGTTTCATACTGCGATGAAATTTTCGTTACTTCTATCCCTTGCACTTCGGATAATTTAGCGATTGCGTTTTTCAGACTTCCTTCTCTGTCACCGATATTGCTTCCGAGTCCGAGATAAGCTATTGCCATGATGTTTCCCGCTTTCCGTGCAGCGTGATTGCCACGCTTTCATAATTTCCATCTATTGGTGGATTAGGTTTAGTTATAGTTGTTTCTATCTCTATTATTTTATCATACCGGTCAAATAATTCCGTATTGATTTTACCAGCGAGGCGTTCAAGCAGACTCACCGGTTCACCTTTTACAATCTCTTCCACTATATTATATACTTCGCCGTAATGTACAGTAGCAGACAAATCATCTGTCTTAGATGCTGCTGTTAAATCAGTGTGAAGGACAAGATCCGTAATAAAATACTGTCCGAGTATCCGTTCTTCCTGAATGGCGCCGTGATACGCGTATGTTTTAATTCCATTAATATGAATTTTATCCATTGTAATCACCTTTTAGTTTCATATAGACATCTGCCGCCTGGCGGTTCATTTTCACGTTATGAACTCTGACTGCTTTGACACCCGCGTCAATACCGATAATCGTCGTCGCAAGTGTGCCTGCATCACGATCATCAGCATTTGTTTCTCCGCCAATCAGCTCTTTGACCATACGCTTTCTGCTTGTTGCAAGGAGCACCGGATAACCTTCAGCTGTAAGCCGGTCAAGATTCTGCATCACTTCTATTTCTTCTTCTCTCGATTTAACAAAACCGATGCCCGGGTCAAGCCAGATGTTTTCTTTTTTAACACCATGTTTTAAAGCGAGTTCAGCGGATTCTTTAAGCTCTCTGATCATATCTTCAGTCACGTTTTTATAAGTGCTGTGGTCATTATTATGCATTAGAAAAATCGGCACATCAAACTCTGCGACTACATCGAGTATTTTTTCATCGTAAATACCCCGCCATTGATCATTAATCATCGTCGCACCCGCTTCCAGTACAGCGCGTGCCACATCGCTTCTGAACGTATCGACTGAAATATCCGCAGTTATTCCTGCTTCTCTGAGCGCCTTCACCACTGGGGCCGTACGTTCAATTTCTTCTTCTGCAGTAATTTCAGTATAGCCCGGACGCGTTGAATATCCGCCGACGTCAATAATATCAGCGCCTTCTCCAACCATTTCCAGAGCGCGCTTCACAGCCGCTTCGACAGAATTGTACTTGCCGCCGTCGCTGAAGGAATCCGGTGTGGTGTTTAAAATACCCATTACTTTCAGTCTTTCCATTAAAATCTACCTCTGCTTTTACATAAATTGAATAGTCATATTATAACATGTTTAAAGATGATTATTCCTTCAAATATTTCCGGGGTAAAATATACAGCACACCAAAAAACTCCGCCTGCAGAGCAGACGGAGTTTTTCTATTTAAATTAGTCTTCGAAGTTAAATAATGGTGTTGATAAATATCTTTCGCCATTTGACGGCAGCACAACAACCACGTTTTTACCTTTGCCGAGTTCTTTTGCGACTTTGAGACCCGCTTTAACTGCAGCGCCTGAAGAAATACCGCCGAGGATACCTTCTTTTTTAGCAAGTTCTCTCGCTGTATCCATCGATTCTTCATTTTCAATTGCGATAATTTCATCATAGATATCAGTATCTAATGTCTTAGGAACGAATCCTGCACCGATACCCTGGATTTTATGAGGACCTGGTTCTTTCCCGCTTAAAACCGCTGAATCCGTCGGTTCAACCGCAACAACTTTAACATTTCCGAAGTTTTCTTTCAGTACTTTGCCGGCACCGCTGATTGTTCCGCCCGTACCGATGCCCGAAATAAACGCATCGATTGCAAAGCCTGCTGAATTCGCCTGTTCAACTAATTCTTTACCTGTTGTTTTAGCGTGAATTTCAGGGTTGGCAGGGTTCTCAAACTGCTGAGGCATAAAGTAACTGTCTTTTTCTGCAAGTTCCGATGCTTTTTTAATTGCGCCTTTCATACCGTCTGCTCCCGGAGTCAGAACAAGTTCTGCACCATAGGCACGCAGCAGGTTGCGGCGCTCTTTGCTCATCGTATCAGGCATCACTAAAATTGCTTTATAACCTTTTGATGCCGCTACCATAGCAAGACCGATACCGGTATTTCCGCTCGTCGGTTCAACGATTGTCATGTCAGCAGTTAATTCACCTGTTGCTTCTGCTTTTTCAATCATCGCTAAGGCAATGCGGTCTTTAACCGAGCTGCCCGGGTTCATAAACTCTACTTTTACATAAACATCTGCACTGTTTTCATCAGTCAGCTGGTTTAACTTTACCAGCGGTGTATTTCCGATTGCTTCTGAAATGTTATTGAATACGCTGTTCACAAGAAACACTCCTATCCCTAGTTAGTAACTATGAATAATATACCATTAAAACTGCCGGTTTTCAAACAATTAGCGGGTGATAAGTTCCTGCAGTTCTTCTTTTGTAATCCATTCTTTGTTGCGGCAGAAATGACAATCCGCTTCCGCGCCGCCATCTTCTTTAATCATCGTCATAATGTCTTTAGGATCCAGTGCG
This sequence comes from Jeotgalicoccus halotolerans, assembly GCF_003387165.1. GTDB lineage: Bacteria > Bacillota > Bacilli > Staphylococcales > Salinicoccaceae > Jeotgalicoccus > Jeotgalicoccus halotolerans. Next base: position 36,915 of record NZ_QUMW01000002.1, on the reverse strand, counting down.
CTGATTGCATTTATAAAACGCTCTTTTGAACAATTACATTCAAAGCTGACCTGCATACTATCAAGTGATCTCCAGTTTTCTTCACCAAGAGCTTCATCTATAACTTGTTCAGGCGATAATCCTTTTGCAAGCAGTTTAGATACAGGCGTCATAGTTTTCGCACGTTCATTCAGCCATTCAATTGTTTCATCGCTTGCTGAAGGCAGCACCTGAATCACAAAGCCGCCCGCTGCCTGTATTGTGTTATCAGGATTAACTAAAACACCCAGTGCAACGATTGAAGGCACCTGTTCACTTGCATAGAAGTAGTACGAGAAGTCTTCGCCGAGTTCACCTGAAATTAATTCTACAGAACCGACAAAGTTATCTTTTAGACCGATATCTTTCGCTACACGCAGATATCCTTCAGTTCCGACAGCACGTCTCACATCAAGTTTGCCCTGGTCGTTTAAGTCAAAGTGCACTTCCGGATTGCCGAGATATCCTCTCACATGTCCGTGTGCATCACTGTCTACTACGATAGCGCCAACCGGTCCGCCGCCTTCAATTGTTACCGTCGCTTTATCATCACCTTTAAGCATCGCACCCATAATCACACCTGCAGACATCGAACGCCCAAGCGCAGCTGCCGCTGTCGGGTAGGCACCATGGCGGCGCACTGCTTCATTTATAGTTTCTGTCGTATCAACAGCAAATATACGCACTTCATCATTGAGACCTAAACCTCTAATTAAATAATCACTCATTTTTCATTCCTCCATACGGAAATTACATACAGTTTTATAATAAACTATAGTTTACTATCATGCATCTTAAATCAAACGTCAAAATTAATCAAACCGATTGCTCAAAATTTTACTAAATTGCATATATAAGTTGTGGTATCATTGCTTGTAAAGTTTTACAATTTCATATTGAGGAGTTTATTCTATGAATTTAAAAACGAAAATTGCGCGTCTTGCCGGACGCTCTTCCAAATATTTACTGCACCGCTTTACAACTGGCGGTTCGAGCTTACCAGGCAAACTCGCTTTAGCCATAGATCCTAACATTTTAACTTCGTTATCCAAAGACTACAGAACGATAATCATTACCGGAACAAATGGTAAAACGGTGACGACGGGTTTAACCGTCAATATACTTAAACAGCACTACAACCACGTTTTAACTAATCCTACAGGTGCTAATATGCAACAGGGTATCGTCTCAACATTTCTCAGTGATAATAAAGATACCGGCAGCGAGGAAAAGTTTGCAGTTCTGGAAGTCGATGAAGCATCTGTTAAACATATCACTAAATATATATCTCCTGAAATAATTTTAGTCACGAATATTTTTCGCGATCAGATGGACCGTTACGGTGAAATATACACAACTTATAATTTAATTTTAGAAGGCGTGAAAAAGTCTCCCGACACCATTTTAATGATGAACGGCGATGCCCCTATTTTTTCTACTCCGGATGTTCCTAACGAAAGACGCTATTTCGGCTTTCAGAATAACGATAAAAAAACAGATATTCTAGCTCACTATAATACAGACGGCATCATCTGTCCCCAATGCGAAAACATCCTGCATTATCATATGATTACTTATTCGAACCTCGGTGACTTTTTCTGCCCGCACTGCGGCTTCAGCCGTCCGGCTTTATCGTATACATTAACCTCTATCGATGAGCTGACTACCGAATCTTCGTTATTTACTATCGACGGTGAACAATATAACTTACAGGTCGCCGGACAATACAATATATACAATGCACTCGCAGCATTTTCAATCGCGCAATATTTAGATGTTCCATCTAAACTTATAAAAACAGGTGTCCACAGTGCAAAACGTATCTTCGGCCGACAGGAATCTCTATATATTAACGGAAATGATGTACGAATTAACCTTATTAAAAATCCAGTCGGGTTTAACCAGATTATTGAATTGATTAAGCTTGAAACAGAACCGTATATACTCATTACCATACTTAATGACCGTCATGCAGATGGTCAGGATATCAGCTGGATATGGGACGGAAATTTCGAAGATATCGCAGCCGACACTTTAAACCGGGGCGCTTATGTTAGCGGTATTCGCATGCAGGATTTACAAACCCGGATGAAAGTCGCCGGATTTAATGAAGAACAATTATTCAGCATTAAAGAACCTCGAGATGTACTCAGTCTTATTCGTAATTCACCAGCTAAAAAAGTATATGTGTTAGCAACATATACCGGCATGCTCGACTTGCGAAAAGAGATGGTTGAACAAGGTATTCTAAAGGAGAGAATGAATATATGACACTGGAAATATGCCACTTGTACGGGAACTTAATGAATACATATGGAGATAACGGCAATCTTTTAATGCTGCAATATGCAGCTAAATCACAAAATGTCAAAGTCAACACTACACTGGTATCTCTGGGAGATGATTTTAACGCTGACAAATATGATATTGTGTTCTTTGGCGGCGGACAAGATTATGAACAATCTCTCGTGTCGAAAGATATTCAAACAAAAAAGAATGAACTGCTGAAATATATTGAAAATGACGGTGTCGTTATTGGCATATGTGGTGGTTATCAACTGCTAGGTCATTATTATATTAACGCCAGCGGTCAATATTTAAATGGTATAGGCGCAATCGACTTCTACTCGGACAGTAAATCCTCGACAAGACTCATCGGTGATATTACAACTTATAATCAACGTTTCGATATTACTTTGTACGGTTATGAAAATCATGCCGGAAGAACTTATTTAGGTAAATCTGTCACTCCACTAGGAGAAATCAAAGAAGGTTATGGTAATAATGGAGAAGATAAAACCGAAGGATGTATGTATAAAAATACGTTCTGTTCCTACTTCCACGGCCCCATACTCGTACGCAATCAAGCACTGACAAAAGTAATTATTGATCTTGCCCTTGCTAATATGAACCGCCGCCAAAAATATATTAACGCATAAAAAAAGCTGCCCGGAGGCAGCTCTTTTTTTATCTGTTTGGTTCATCGTCTTTTCTGTCCGCTGAAGGATTTTCTTCAGTATTCTCTTCCGGTTTTGGCGGTTCCACCATTTCCGGACGTTCTTCAGGCTGTTCTTCCTGCCCGTCTTTTTGTTCAGCACCTTCGCTGTCCATTTTTTCTTTAACTTCTTCATAAGATGCACCGATAGTTTCATCATCTTTTGAAGTGTCATCTTCCACCGGCTCATTATCGAACGTTCTGTCCGGTAATTTACCGTGATGGAATAATCCTTCAATCTGCTCTCTGTCGAGAGTTTCAACTTCAAGGAGTGTTTCAGCGATTAAGTTGAGCTGTTCCTGATGTTCAGTCAGTATCTGACGGCAGCGCTCGTATTGTGTCTTCACAATATTTTGCATTTCCTGGTCAATTTCGTAGGCGATGCTGTCTGAATAATTTGCATCATTCGACATTTCTTTACCTAAGAATACCTGACCGTTTGATTCACCGAACTGTATTGGTCCGAGCCTGTCACTCATGCCGTATTCGGTAACCATACTGCGTGCAATGCCTGTCGTTCTCTGGAAGTCATTATGCGCTCCTGTCGAAACTTCACCGAAGGTGATTTCTTCAGAAACACGGCCTCCGAGCAGACCGACGATTTTATCTTCGAGCTCAGGCTTCGTCATGAAGTAACGGTCTTCTTTAGGAAGCATTACCGCATAACCGCCAGCCTGGCCACGCGGAACGATTGTAACTTTGTGCACTGTCTCCGCATCATCCAGAACCATACCAATAATTGTGTGGCCCGCTTCGTGATAAGCAACAATATTTCGTTCTTTCTTACTCATGACACGGCTCTTCTTAGCCGGCCCTGCAATAACACGGTCTGATGCTTCGTCTACATCCCGCATATCAATTTTCTTCTTGCCTGAACGGGCAGCAACAAGGGCTGCTTCGTTTAACAGGTTCTCAAGGTCTGCACCCGAGAAGCCCGGCGTACGCTGAGCAAGCGCCGCGAGGTCAACTGTTTCATCCAGAGGCTTATTGCGTGCGTGTACTTTAAGTACCGCTTCACGGCCTTTAACATCTGGACGGCCAACCTGAATCTGTCTGTCAAAACGTCCTGGACGCAAGAGCGCAGGGTCAAGAATGTCTGGACGGTTAGTCGCTGCAATCATAATAACGCCTTCGTTTTCTGCAAACCCATCCATTTCAACAAGCAGCTGGTTAAGTGTCTGCTCACGCTCATCATGGCCGCCGCCGACACCTGCACCGCGCTGACGTCCTACAGCGTCAATCTCATCGATAAAGATAATACAAGGTGCATTTTTCTTAGCGTTTTCAAATAAATCACGTACACGTGAAGCTCCGACCCCGACGAACATCTCGACGAAGTCTGAACCGCTGATTGAGAAGAACGGCACACCTGCTTCACCTGCAACTGCACGTGCGATAAGTGTTTTACCTGTACCTGGAGGCCCCACTAAAAGGACACCTTTAGGAATACGGGCACCAATTTTGTCAAATCTGCGCGGATCTTTTAAGAAGTCTACAACTTCCACAAGTTCGGCTTTTTCTTCATCGGCACCGGCGACATCATCAAAGTGTACATCTGATTTTTTGCCTTTTTCATGAAGCTTCGCTTTACTCTTGCCGAAGTTCATCATTTTGCCGCCGCCGCCTCCACCGCCGCCTTGAGCCTGGCTCATGAGGAAGATGAAGAGGAAGAAAATAAGCAGTAATGGAATGAAAGTAATAAGCATACTCGTCCAAGGGCTCGGTTCTTCTTCCGGCGCTACTGTTAATGACAGACCATCCTGACTGCGGGCTGTATCCGTAATCTGATCCAGATCATCAACACTGTTATATGGAACTACAGAATTAAATGACTCCTGTTCGTTCTGGTCGGCTAGCCGACCTGTAATTAAATAAACGTTATTCTCTGGCTGAATCGTTAATTCAGCAACTTCTCCGGCTTCCAGTGCATCTAAGAACTCATTATACTGCAGCTCTTCTTCTGCTTGGCCGGCGCCGTTAAAGCGTTGGAAAATACCAAACATAACAACTGTTAGAATGGCGATAAGTAATATGTTACGGCCAGTATTTTTCGGCATCCGTAATCCTCCATTTCTAATGCATTACAAAAAATAGTAACAAAAATATCCTTTAACTTCCACTCATATGATTTAACTGTAAAATTCAGGTTTTAACAATCCGATATACGGAAGATTGCGGTACTGCTGCTCAAAATCAAGGCCGTATCCGACAACGAAACCATCCGGAATTTTAGTGCCGATGTATTTCACTTCGACATTCAGTTTTCTTTCAGGAACCGGTTTGTCGAGCAGCGTCACAATTTCAATCGATGCGGCTTTTCTGTACGTTAAAAATTCAATGATAGAGTTTAAAGTTGTGCCTGTCTCTACGATGTCTTCGACGATAATAATATGTCTGCCTTCCACTGATGTAGACAAGTCTTTCAGAATTTTAACTTCACCTGTTGATTTAGTGCCGACATAGCTCGAAACATCCATAAAATCAATTTCCATATGTGTATCGATATGTTTAATTAAGTCTGCCATAAACATAATAGAACCTTTCAGGAGACCTACAAGCACAGGAGTCTTGCCTTCGTAATCTTTAGTAATGCGCTCGCCGAGACGCTGGTTGATTGCTTCTATATCATCAACCGATAACACGATCTCGCTTATATCATTTTGAATTGTCATTATTAAACTCCTTCGTAATCTTTAATAGTCTGTTTTCAGATGGTTCAATTATATTATAAATTGTTCCAACTGCAATAATAATACCGTGTGAATTGACTGCGACAGGCATTTTCAGCCGTTCACCGGCCGGAACTTTTTTATCGATAAACAGCCGGCTGACTTTTTTGGTACCTACATTCTTAATATGTACTCTGTCGCCGTCAGCTTTCATCCGTAACGTCAGCGGCAGTTCCGATGCCGGCAGATTCACAGATATATGATAATCATTATAAATAAACTCGCCGTTATCCTCAATAGATAAACAGGAATCCGCCGGCAGTTCTTTCACCGGCGCCGCGCGGAAATATTCGTATTCGATATGAACCGCGCTGCTCCCCGCATCGAATACACTTTGCGCCGTCTTCGACTGCAGCAGATTATCGAGTGTTTCCAGAGCGGGCCTGCCAAGACGCACAGACACGCTGTTCAGCAGTACAGTAAGAATATATCTCCTGATAATGCTGCTGTGTTCTAAATATTTGCCCCGCGGCAGCCTGCCGCTGTACCTGCTGACGAATTGTTCCGCATAATCATAAGCGAAATCGCTGAGCTCATTTATATCTTCACGGACGTAAGACAACTGTTCTATATCAAGGGAAGCCGCTTGTTTTATTTCCGGAATGATATGATGTCTCACATAGTTCCGCGTATAGTCGTCTTCCGCATTGCTCGCATCTTCAAAATAGATCACCTTATTGAATGTCTGGTAAGACTGAATCTGCTCTTTCGTTACCTCTCTAAAGGGGCGGACAATAGTGTAAGCCCCTTTATCCTTTATATCCGGAATTCCGAGATTTCCGTAAAGATGACGCCCGGTCAGAAGCTGCTGCAGCACCGTTTCATACTGATCATCCCTATGATGTCCCATCAGCAGGTGCTGAATATTTAATTCTTTCATTACAGCGTCGAAAAATTCATAGCGTTTGATCCTGCCCTCACCTTGAGAAAAACCCTCTGTAAAGTTCAGTACTGCAATTTCTGAACGGATACCGTCCTCGCGGGTCATCTTTTCTATATATTCCGCTTCTTCTTTTGATGCCGCTCTCACATTATGATTGACATGTAGGACAGTGAGCGTTCTGTATGTATGTTTATATTTCCGGGTCAGAAGATGATACAGCACCATGGAATCTATGCCGCCGGACAAGGCCAGAGCGATATTGTCATCCGGGTTCCATGCAGTATTGATTTTCAAGCTCATCATTCACCGTCTCCCCACTCTCAATAAATAAGAAAAAGGCTAGAGCGAATTGCTCCGGCCTCTTAATATAATTATTTACGTCCTCTTCCGCCGCGGCGCGATTCTGCTTGTCTTTTAATTGTAGACATTCTTTCTTCACTGTCTTTTAAGAAACCTGATAATTTCTTCTCAAAGTCTTCCGGAGACGGTGTTTTTGCACGCGGTTTCGGTTTTGGTTTATCCTGTGCTTTTTTAATAGATAAGCTTATCTTGTTATCGTCACCTATCGTTAGCACTTTAACTTCGATTTCGTCACCGACTTTTAAATGTTCGTTGATGTCCTCTACGTACTTATCTGCTACTTCACTGATGTGAACTAACCCTGTTTTTCCGCCTGGCAACTGAACAAACGCACCAAATGGTTTGATTCCTGTAACTTTGCCGATAACTTTACTGCCCGCTTCAACTGACATGTTTATTTAATATCCTCCCAAAATCATTATACATTCCTATATTACCATTAAATAAAAGAATAATCATTATATAAGCAATGATTATTCTTCAGCCTGCTCCTGTTCTTCTCCCTCTTGATCCGGCAGGTTAAATATCAATTCTCCTTCTTCCGATAAAAAGAACTCGCTGCGTGCGATACGCAGGATGTAATTATCATCATTAAGCTGCCTGATCTGCTGTTCGAGATCGGAATGCTGCTTGTTTTTATCTTCCAGCACTTCAGTCGTTGCCAGTACTTCACTGTACAGTTCTTCATTTGCCTGTTTCTGATTGAATGCAACGAGCAGAAGTACGATGGCAATCCCGAGAAGAATACTTCCAAAAAACATAGTACGGCGGCGTGAAACACGCGATTCACTCGCTAACCGTTTCTTTTCGCTATCCCGTTTTTTCGTATAGTTATTCAGGAGTCTGACTACCTTATTGCTCATCTTATCACATCCAATCTTTATCTTGTATTCACTATCTATTATATACAAGATACAGGAAAAATACGTGACAATCTATTAAAAATCTGATTCTTTTTCAATTTTCTCTTCATTTAGAACTTTATACATCCGGTCTGTTTCATCTTTTTTCGCTTTCTCGTTCAGCTCCAGTATTTCATACGTCACAATACTGCGTCCAAAACGGATTTTAAGCGTATCCCCCACTGCAAGTGCTGTACTTGCTTTGGCAGGCCGTCCGTTTACTTCAATGCGCCCTTCGCTGCTGATTTCCTTTGCAAGCGTGCGGCGTTTAATGATTCTTGATACTTTTAGAAATTTATCGAGTCTCATAATCATCATCCTCTGTAATAATGTCATGCAGCGGTATATCTTTGTGAATTGTTTCTTGCATCCACTTCAGCACCGCCTCAGCATATTCTTTTTCATGCTTCACCTTCGGCTTCTTGCCTTCCGCTTCTTTAGCTTTCGTCCAGACTTTATTTAAGTCATCCATATTTTCAACCGTTTCATCGCTGAAGACATGCGGGTGACGGTGCACTAATTTTTTATTCAGCGAAGCAAGTATGTCATAAAAGTCAAAGTAGCCGTCTTTCTTGCCGATGGCAGCATGAAGTGCTACCTGCAGAAGAATATCTCCCAGTTCTTCAACCAGACCGTCATCGTCTTCTTTCTCAATCGCTTCAATCACTTCATATGACTCCTCAAGCAAATACCGTTCAAGCGATGCATGAGTCTGCACCTTATCCCACGGACAGCCGTCTTCACCGACGAGTTTGTCAAAAATGTTAATCATATGCCCGAGCGACTTGTTATCGTACTGTTCCCCGGCCGCTCTCGGCACAAACATGCACAGGAGATTGGAGTCCGGCACATGAAAGTCTATCTCTGCAATTGTGCTCTCGATAATTTTTTCATCGATACTGCCGGCCTTGTCCACTAGAAATACCGGAGCATCATAATTATAATACTCGAGCAGCGTGACCTTCACCTCGCTGACAGACAGCTGATCGTAGACCTGGGTAATGAGTGTATGTTTTCTGTAATCAAGGTCCTGTACATCGAGTGCCGTCCCATCCAGCAGCTGGAAGTTTTCATTCACCGGTATTTTAAGCGCTGTAATCACATCATCGATAAAACTCTGTCCGCCTGCAAGCTCAACATGGACTATGCCAGTTTTATCGGCCTCCAAAAGACGTTCCGTCGTTGTTTCATAGACCATCGGATGACCCGGCACTGCGTAGAGTACATCTTCTGTTTCAGCTGCTTTCAGCAGGGTGTTTGTAATGCGTTCGTAGGTGTCTTCGAAAGTATCATTTTGTTCATAGTAAGAATCAAAGCTTATAACTTCGGCCCCTTCATCCTCCAGCATCTTTACTGCGGGATGGTCCAGCGTGCGCACATATATTTTTCCGGCGGCTTTCAGCTCTTTGTAAACGCCGAGCGGCATCTTATCGGTGTCCGATGTGCCGAGCCCGATAATTCTTATCGTATTCATCTGACTGCCTCCATTCTGCTGTCCTGTATTGCGCTCATAATATTAACGAGTTCCTTAATATTTTTAGAACGGATCGTTAAACGGATTTCCCCGTCTTTAACTGAAATTTTCAATATTCTGCTGTAATCCTGTGTATCCTGGAACAGTTTCTCGCCGCTGATTTCTTCCGTCGCGGCTTTTGAAACGTTCAGATAATAATGCCGCGCATCTTCCGACACTTTGTAAATACCGAACATAAGCGCGTAAACCTTCACTTTTACGAGTTCGATTAAATTCACGACTTCTTCAGGGTATTCACCGAAACGGTCAATAAGCTCATCTTCAATATCCTGGATATCCGCCAGTGAATTCGCTTTTCTTAAACGTTTGTAAATATCTATTTTCGACTGTTCATGTGTAATGTAAGTCGCCGGGATATAGGCATCCGCTTCAATATTAATCGGAATATTGACCGGTTCTTCTTCCTGTTCAATCCCCTGTTTTTCCTGAACTGCACTTTCAAGCATGTCGCTGTACATCTCATAACCAACCGAATCGATAAATCCTGACTGGTTCTTACCGAGCAGGTTACCGGCGCCGCGGATATTCAAATCGCGCATAGCAATCTTAAACCCGCTGCCGAGTTCTGTATATTCCTTAATGGCTTCAAGACGTTTTTCCGCCACTTCCGTCAGCACTTTATTCGGCTGATGGAAGAGATATGCATAGCTGATTCTGTTGCTACGGCCAACCCGGCCGCGCAACTGGTACAGCTGGCTCAAGCCGAAGCGGTCGGCATCTTCAATAATCAGCGTATTGGCATTCGGCACATCCACACCGGTTTCAATAATCGTCGTTGTGACTAAAACATCAAATTCACCATTGACGAAATCGAGCATTGTTTCTTCGATCTGCTTCTCCGTCATCTTGGCATGCATCACACCGACCGACGCATCCGGCACCAGCATTTCAACGTGCGCCTGCTTGTTATAAATTGTGTCGACTCTGTTGTGCAGGTAAAACACCTGCCCGCCTCTCGCAAGTTCCCGTTCAATTGCTTCCTTAACAAAATTTCCGTTATATTCCAAAACATAAGTCTGCACCGGGAACCTGTTTTCAGGAGGAGTTTCTATTACCGATAAATCCCGGACGCCCGTCAGACTCATATGGAGAGTTCTCGGAATCGGCGTCGCCGTCAAAGTCAGCACATCGACATTATTTTTCATCTGTTTAATTGCTTCTTTGTGTTTGACGCCAAAACGCTGCTCTTCATCAACAATTAAAAGACCGAGGTCTTTATACTCAATCGATTTCCCAAGTATTTTGTGCGTGCCGACTACGATATCAATGCGTCCTTCTTTTAAGCCCTCTGCTGTTTCACGGTTCTCCTTTGCCGTCCTGAAGCGCGACATCATCGCAACATTGACAGGATAATCTTCAATCCGTTCAATCAGACTTTCGAAGTGCTGGGCGGCAAGTATCGTCGTCGGCACTAAAAATGCCACCTGTTTGCCATCCTGCACCGCTTTAAAAGCAGCTCTGATTGCGACTTCAGTTTTACCGTAACCGACATCGCCGCATAAGAGACGGTCCATCGGTTTCGGATCTTCCATATCCTTCTTAATCTCATGCACGCTCGCCAGCTGATCCGGCGTCGGTTCATACGGGAAGCGCGCTTCAAAAGCTTCCTGCATTTCGGTGTCCGGACTGAACTGGAAACCTTTCGACTGCGCACGTTCCTGATACAGCCTGATTAATTCTTCAGCAATATCGTTGACGTTCGCTTCAACTTTGGCTTTCGTTTTTTTCCATTCCACGCCGCCAAGTTTATGCATTTTAGGCGAACCGTCGTCACTCGCAACATACTTTTGCACGAGATCCATCTGGTCCACCGGCACGTAAAGCTGATCAGTCCCTTTGTACTGCAGTTTCATATAATCACTGTGAATACCGCCAACCTGCAGCGTTTCTATGCCGAGATAGCGTCCGACCCCGTGATGCACGTGGACAATGTAGTCCCCGACATTTAATTCCTGATAGGATTTAATCTTTTCAGCATTCGATATTTTCTGTTTACGCTTTTTGCGCTTTTGAACTTTATTGTACAGTTCTTTCGATGTTAAAATCGCAGCGCTCATATACGGCAGAATAAACCCTGTCGCCATGCTGCCGGTAGTCAGTACTATTCCCGAGTCTTCAGGGATATCGTTAATAAAGCTCGGTATTTTTAAGTCTTCCAGCAGCTGCTTCGTCTTATTCAGTTCATCTTCATCGCGCAGTATAATATTGACTAAATAATTGTTATCCAGCATGCCGTTTAAATTCGAGGCGAGAATATCATACTGACCATAATAGATTTCCGTTGGTTTGACAGAGATCTTAATCATTTCACCGATAGCGACAGGCATGCTCTTCATAAATAAATTGAAATATGTCACGCCTTTAAGATTTAACAGACGCTCGTACTGACCCTCCAGATAATTAGCTGCTCCGGTGAACATCTGTCCCGCTTCCATCACTGAAGCGAAATAGTTATGCACTGCCTCAAACTCCGCGTCATACGATGTTTTCACGGCATTGACGTCATCGACGAACACCCGGTGGGCGGGCGTTAAATAGTCAAGCAGCGATTTATCGTGATCCTCCAGAAGATGCGCAAACTGCGCAAGGTGGTTCCCCAGCTGATCCGGATGTGTCACAACATCATAATATTCCTCCAGAGCTTCTTTCGTCACACCTTCAAGCCCCTCAGCGGTCTGCTCGTATAATTCATCAATTTTACTGAGCAGCTCTTCACGCTCGCTCGCCTCAACAATATACTCTGCATATGGTTCCAGTGTAATGCTGTCGATATTCTGCAAAGACCGCTGTGTTTCAGGATCAATCAGACGGAGCGAATCGATTTCATCATCGAAAAGTTCCAGGCGGAGAAAAGAGTCGTGCATGTAAATATCAAAGATATCTCCGCGGACCGCAAATTCGCCGAAATTCTGAGCCTGGTTCATGCGCTTATATCCCAGGCTGACGAGGAATTCTATCAGCTCATCGTAATTTACCGTGCCGCCGAGCTGCAGCGTTTTTTCGTAGGACAGCAGCTTGTCTTTTGGCATCAGCGGTTTTAAGAGCCCGTGCACAGGTACGATAAAGAGCCCTGGTTTCTCATGAGCAAGTGCATATAATGCAGTCATTCTTGCTTTCATAAAATCAGGGCTTTGCTTTGATAAACTTTCAATCATAATATCGCCGACAGGGAATGTGTACACATTGTCCATAACGTCCATCATACTGTTGGCGAGCTTCTCCATATGATGGTTGTTTTCAACAAAAACGACTTGAGGTTCCGTTGAATTCTGTGTCAATTCTTTCAGCAGGACCGGCTTAAAGTCATCATTTACACCTGTGACGAGCAGGTTTTTATCACTCTTGTAATTTAAAATGCCTTTGACGCGTTCATCATTTAGTATTCTAGCACTTATTTTTTTATGCATTGACATCACCATTATACTTGTTCATCACGTCTAAAAACGGTGCAGTAACAAAGCTCCGGCAGGCTTCACTGGATGTATCGAGCACCTTATCCAGTATTTTCGAGTCTGCTTCAGAGAATTTACCGAGCACATAGTTCGTTACCGGCACGCCTGCAGGCGGGCGCTCAATACCGAGACGGATACGATTATATTTTTCACTTCCGAAATGCTGTGTCAGTGACTTAATGCCGTTATGCCCGCCGCCGCTTCCTTTTTGACGCAGACGGATACGGCCAAGCGGCAAGTCCAGATCATCGTAAATAACAACGATATCTTCAAGTTCAATATTGTAGTAATCAATGAGCGGGCGCACACCTTCACCTGATAAATTCATAAAAGTCTGAGGCTTTACGAGCATTACTTTTTCTCCGTTTAATAAACCTGTGCCGTAATGACATTTAAACTTTGTTTTATCAAGATCGATGTTAGTATCACTGCTCAATCTGTCTATCGTCATAAATCCGATATTGTGACGTGTCTTTTCGTATTTTGGACCCGGATTTCCGAGACCGATAAAACATTTCATTCCATCACCTCATCAACGTTAAAAAAGGCGATGGAAAGTCCACCGCCGTTGTTATTTTTCTTGTTATTACTCTTCGTCCGCCTGATCATTTTTCTGAGCAGTTGCTTCAACTTCCACGCTTTCTTCTTCAGCGTTTTCATCTTCTTCCGGCTCTTCAGTTGGCGCACTTACGATTACTACTGCATCAGTATCTTCGTTTTCAATCACGAAGTTACCTTTAGAGCGGATGTCTTCAACATGAATTGAATCTCCGATGTTAAGTTCAGAAATATCTACTTCGATAGTTTCTGGAATATCAGCCGGTTTAGCCGTTACAGACACTTCGAATAATGGCTGTTCAAGAACGCCGCCTTCTTTTTGTCCCGGTGCTTCGCCCTCTAGAACGATTTGTACTTCTACCGTTACTTCAGTCTGCATATTGATTGCAATGAAGTCGATGTGAGTAATTTGGTTTTTAAGTGCATCGAACTGATAATCGTTAACCATTACCTGAGTAGTTCCTTCAGCCACTTCAAGGTCGATAACCCCGTTACGTCCGACTTCGCGAATTACTTTAATAAATTCGTTCTCATCTACTGATAATGATGTATTTTCTGTTTCAAAACCGTATACGACAGCAGGTACTTTACCATTTTGACGTAATTCTTTAAGTTCTGACTGTTTTGATTTCTCAGCTCTTTTGTTTGAGGCTAATTTAGCCATAATTATTTCCACCTTTCATCTAATACAAGTCTATTATAATAACGCCTATCCTAACACATAGCCACGCATTATAATACCACAAAATACAGCAGTTTGTAAAAAAACTGCTAAATTATCATGTTTGGTCGAATAAAATGCTCACTGATTCTTGTTCGTGAACTCTCACGATTGCCTGAGCAAGCAGTTCGCCAACAGACAATTCCGTAATTTTCTCGATTTTCTTTTCTTCCGGCAGCTGGATGGAGTTGGTTACGACAAGCTCTTTAATTACAGAGTCCTGGATGCGTTCGATTGCCGGACCTGACAGCACCGGGTGCGTACAGCATGCGTAAACGTCTTTGGCACCTTTGTCCACTAAGGCTTGCGCTGCAGTTTTAATCGTTCCGCCTGTATCGATAATATCGTCGATAATAATTGCGGTTTTCCCGTTAATTTCTCCAACGATGTTCATTACTTCCGACACATTCGGACGCGGGCGGCGTTTATCGATGATTGCAATTGGAGCTTTCAAACGGTCTGCCATACGGCGGGCACGGGTCACTCCGCCATGGTCAGGTGAAACGATGACTACTTCTTCAAGGTCAATACCTTCATGTTCAAGGAAGTAATCACTTAAAATCGGTACTCCCATCAGGTGATCGATTGGAATATCGAAGAATCCCTGGATTTGAGGGGCATGAAGATCAAGTGAAATCACACGGTCTGCGCCTGCAGTTTCAATAATGTTTGCAACGAGCTTCGCTGTAATTGGTTCGCGTGCACGGCTCTTGCGATCCTGACGGGCATAGCCGTAATACGGCATAACAACATTGATTGTGTTGGCTGACGCGCGCTTCAGCGCATCAAGCATAATCAGCAATTCCATCAGGTTTTCGTTTACCGGCTGGCTTGTCGGCTGAATAACGAATACGTCGCAGCCGCGCACACTTTCTTCAACGTTGACCTGGACTTCTTCATCCGAAAAGCGGTTTACAGTACATTTACCAAGCGGGATACCGATATGTTCCGCAATTTCACGTGCTAATGGTTCGTTGCCTGTCAACGTAAATAATTTCATCTTAGAATTTTTGTTTTGATTACTAGATGCTAACATTTTGATCCTCCAAGTATTATTTTTTATAATAGCCTTCTTTTGTCGTCTGCTTATTTCGTGCAATCGCCAAACTGTCATCAGGCACATCGTCTGTAATCGTCGACCCGGCCGCTGTAATAGAACGGCTGCCTACCGTTACCGGGGCAACAAGATTCGTGTTGCAGCCGATGAACGCATCTGCACCGATTGTCGTTTTAAACTTGTTGACCCCGTCGTAATTAACCGTAATCGCGCCGCAGCCGATATTCGTCCTCTCGCCGATTTCCGCATCGCCGATATAGCTCAGGTGCGATACTTTCGCGCCGTTTTTTAACTCCGACTTCTTAACTTCAACAAAGTTTCCAATCTTCACAGCTTCTCCCAGCTTCGCTCCCGGGCGCAGCTGCGCATACGGGCCGACGGTTGTACCGCTGCCGACTTCTGCATCGGTTACTACCGAATGTTTAATTTCCGCCTTATCGCCGATTACGCTGTTGCTGATTTCACAATTGGCCGAAATAATCGCATTTTCTCCGATTACCGTATCGCCTTTAATAACAGTGTTAGGATAAATAATAGTATCCATACCAATTCTAACACTTTCATCGATGTATGTGTTCGAAGGATCGATAATTGTTACACCTTGTTTCAAATGCCTTTCGTTGATACGCTGCCTTAAAAGTTCTGAGGCACGCGCTAAAAGCAGGCGGTTGTCCACATTAATAATTTCATTCTTATCCGCGGTGACAAAAGCGCCGACGCGGGCCCCTTTACTGCTTAAAAGACCGATGGCGTCAGACAGATAATACTCTTGTTCGGGATTATCATTCGAAATCTTATCGAGCACTTTAAACAGTTCACGATTATTAAAGATGGCAGCACCTGCGCTGACTTCTTTAATTTCTTCCTGCTCAAGCGTAATTTCAGTTTCTTCCAGTATCTCTTTGACCGTGCCGTTTTCTTTACGCAGCACACGGCCGTAATTAGTCGGATCATCAGCATAGGCGGATAGCACAGTTGCCTTTAGTCCTGTTTTTTCGTGGTCAGCAATTAAATTTTTGACCGTTTCCGGGGAAATGAGCGGTGTATCTCCGAAAATAATCAGCGTATTGCCCTCGGCGCCTTCAAGTTCCGGCGCCGTCTGCTTAACAGCATGAGCCGTGCCAAGCTGTTCTTTTTGGACTGTAATTTTAACGTCCTCCGGCAGTATTTCGGCAACCGCATCCTGGTCCGAACCTGACACGACATGGATATCACTGATTCCCGCCGTTTTCACGGTGTTAATTACCCTCGTAATCATCGGAATTCCGCAGACTTCATGCAATACTTTGGGTTTCTTTGAATTCATTCTTTTGCCGACACCTGCAGCAACAATAATCACTCTCGTTTGCATAATTAACCCCCATCATAATACGATATTCTAATTATATTTCAGTCCATGGTATCTTTCAAGACGAAACTTAGGCCGGACCACACCGGCCCGGCCTAAACTTTCTCTGTCTATTTATCATTTTCTGCAGTATCTACCGATACTTCCGGTGAATCTTCATTTTTCATGTTTTCTTCTTTAGCAGTGTTTGAGTCATCGGCGTTCTCTTCATCAACCTGCTCCGGTGTTTTTTCATCATCTGCCGGATCTGATTCCACAGTCGGCTCGCTCACATTTTCTACCGCTTCTTCAGACGCATCAGCAGTTTCCTCGTAAACACGCATGACCTCTTCCTGCACATGCTGACGCATGTCGGAATTAATCGGATGGGCAATATCTCTGAACTCCCCGTCCGGAGTCCGCTTACTCGGCATCGCAACGAACAGTCCGTTATTACCATCTATTACACGCAAATCGTGAATAACAAATGACTCATCAAATGTTACAGAAACTAAAGCTTTCATTCTTGTATCCTGATTATTGACTTTTCTTAGTCTTACGTCTGTTATTTTCATGTGTCTGTTCCTCCATAGATTTATGTTTTAGATCTTCTGTGTAAAACCTATCTAGCTTAGAACCCCACTCAAATCAACAGTTACTCGAAAGATGCAACAATCTCAATCTCCACTTTTGCATCTAATGGGAGACGACTAACTTCTACACATGATCTTGCAGGTAATTTACCCGTAAAGTATTTAGCGTAAACCTCGTTAATCACTGCAAAGTCGTTCATATCGGCGATAAAAATAGTCGTCTTTACGATGTTGCTGTAGCCGAGACCGGCCGTTTCCAGTACAGCTCCGATATTGTCGAGAACTTGTTTAGCCTGCTCAGCGACATCATCTGAAACAATCTTTCCTTCCAGTGTTAACGGCACCTGACCTGAAGAATAGAATAAATTCCCCGTTCTTACTCCGTGGCTGTATGGTCCTACTGCTGCTGGTGCTTTGTCTGAATTAATTGGCTGCATCCTAATCATCCTCCGTAAATTAAATTTACTTGCCTGTAATGTAATCTAAACAGTTTCCTTCTTCCACTACAAATGATTCGTTAAATTCATCTATTCTCGATACCTTAAGCAGTGATGTGTAATCGTTAAATCTGCGGTTCGCAACTTCTTTTGCTTCAACCAGGACGCTGACACCGACAACTGTCGCGTTGAATTCCTCCATCAGATTCGTCACACCGGTAATCGAACCGCCGGCGCGAAGAAAATCATCTACTACAAGAACGTTAGAGCCTTCTTTAAGCGTGCGTTTTGACAGCACCATCGTCTCAATTTTACGCGTTGAACCGGAAACGTAGTTTATCGAAACTGTAGAGCCTTCTGTCACTTTGTTATCTTTACGGATAACGGCCACCGGCACATTCAGTTTGCGCGCCACAGCATTTGCGAGTGAAATTCCTTTGGTTGCAACGGTGACGACCGAGTCAATTTCCAAGTCACCGTACATCGTCGCAATTAAATCACCGATATCATTCATCATTTTCGGGTCGCCCATAATATCTGACATATATAAATAGCCGCCCGGAAGAAGACGCTCCCGCGCTTCGAGCTCCGTTTTAAATTCCGCGATAATACTCTCAGCACGTTCTACACTTATTTTAGGAATAAACATTGCGCCGCCGTTAGCGCCCGCTGTCGTTTGAAGTATACCGAGACCTTCCGCATTCAGAACATCTTTAATAATGCGGATATCTTCACTGATAGAAGACTTGGCCTGGCTGAATTTATCGACAAAAGTCGTTAAGGGTATCAATTTATTTGGATTGGTAATTAAATGCTGGGTCATGTAGACCAGCCGTTCGCTGCGTTTATATTTCATAGTCTAACTCCTAAACCGTATTATAGGTATTGATTTTACCATATAAGTTCGGATTTTAATACTTATCCAAGCAATCTTATTCGATAAACTTCAGCACAGCAGCCCATCATTGCGTTATACAGATGGACAGATTGGCGTTCTTTTCTGACGATGCCAAACACAGTCGGCCCGCTGCCGCTCATAAGCGCACCATCAGCGCCCGATTCTTTCATATTGCCAAGCAGTTTTCTGACCTGCGGATATTTTTTCACCGTTACTTCTTCAAGGTCATTTTTCAATGTTCCGAGTATTTGTTCGTAATCCTCGTCTATAATTGCTTTTTTCATTAACCCCGATGCCGGCTTATTCTTTCCAGGTTTCAGTGCGCCGTAAATTGTCTTTGTAGACACACTGACAGACGGTTTTGCCAGCACCACCCATGCATGCGGCGGTTTTGGCAGCCGTTCGATAATCTCGCCGCGTCCGGTTGCGAGCGCAGTGCCTCCGTATACACAAAAAGGAATATCGGACCCGAGTTCTGATGACAAGGCTGCGAGCTCGTCCAGTCCTACACCGAGCTTGTACAGCGCATTCATTCCCCTGAACGTCGCGGCAGCATCAGCAGAACCGCCGGCAAGACCTGCAGCAATTGGAATATGCTTATCGATATTAATCGTGACGCCCGTTTTAATTTTGTAGCGGCGCATCATCAGCTGAGCAGCCTGATAGGCAAGATTGCGCCGATCAGTCGGCACAAACTGATGATCGGATTCAATGATGATTTTTCTGTCTCTACGCTTTTTAAATGATAAATTATCGTTTAAATCGACAGTTGTCATCACCATGCTGACCTCGTGATAACCATCATCGCGTTTATACAGCGTATCCAGAGTTAAATTAATTTTTGCTGGTGCGATTTCATAATGCATAGTTCATAGTCCTTTGCCAGATTTTTTCGAAATATATATGTGTTATTTTATCATATAACAAAGGTGAATATTGATGGTATTTTTAAAGATTAACATGAGGAGTGAGCTTGAGGGTGTTCTGGTTTTACCGGGCGGGTGTCGCCGCTGCGAAAACTGGGGAGTCCATACATTAAAAAAGCACCGGACCCGCAGGATTCCGGTGCTCTTACATATTATTCATCATTTTTACGTTTATTAAATGCCCACAGCACAAGCAGAAAGCTCACCGCGACCCAGGCAGCCAGAATGATAAATTCCATTGCTCCGCCGCTGCCTTCAAGTACAAACATGTGCTGATATATCGGGAAGTATTCTGCAATTTTAATCGCTGTGCTGTCCGCATCTGAAACCAGCATTTCAATATACGGTGTAAAACCGAAGATGAACATAATCGGAATAATATATACCGATGTCGTTGCAACTGATTTCACAATGAGGCCAAGCCCTATTCCCACATTCAGGAAAAACAGTCCTGTCAGCACGAGACTGATTATATTTTCCACAGTCCAGTAGTTTTCCGGTCCGATAATTATAATTGAAGCAACGAGTGATATTATTGTCATCAGCGTCACCACCATGCTCTTGCCGAGAATAATATCGATAATTGTCGCCGGCGACTGCAGCAGTCCTCTTAACGTATCTTTTTCGTTTTCTTCAGCAATCATCGTCATAACCGCACTGAACATTACGGCAGAAAAGACGACTCCTGCAAGAATTCCAAGTATTTCCGGCGGTATTTCGCCTTCCGCCCCTGCACCGATTCCCACTCTTGAAAAGAACACCGCCATCAGTATTGGAATCAGCACCGATGTAAACAGCATCATATTTTTCATAAATTCTTTCAGATCTTTTTCAAATATTGCCATCGCTCTTGTCATATTCATTTAAACCAGCTCCTTACCAGTTACTTTTTTAAACACTTCTCCAAGTGTCGGGAAATCTGTTCTGACATCGGCAACTTCTTCGCTGAACAGTACATTATTAAGCAGCTGTCTGTTTTCCTCTTTTTTCTCCACTGTTTTCATCGTGCCGTCGTTATAAGTAATATGGACTTCCTCGCGCTTGTATTTATGTCTTAAGTCAGATGGCGCCCCTGAATCCTGAATAATTCCCTGATACAAAAAGGCGACCTTATCACATAGACGTGTTGCCTCATCCATATTGTGTGTCGTGAGTAAAATAGTCGTACCCTCATCACGCAGCTCCTCAAGCATGTCGTGAATTTTTTCAGTGGTCGTCGGATCGAGTGCTGATGTCGGCTCATCGAGAAATAAAATCGCCGGTCTGTGAATGACCGCTTTACATAAAAGAATTCTCTGCTTCATTCCTTTGGATAACTTGGATACAGTTTTATCGATTTCACTTTCGAGTCCTACATCTTTCAGTACTTTTTCAACTGACCCTTTCGGCGCATTGTACAGTTTTCTGAACAGCTCCAGATTATCTTTGACTGTCAGTCTTTCATACAAAGAACTTTTATCAGATAAAATCCCAAGGCTGCTGACATAATCATTTTTCGCGAACTGTTTATAGTTGTAGCTATTAACATTCACCTCTCCGCCCGACGGTTTAAATTCACCTGTCATAATTTTAATAGTTGTGGTCTTCCCCGAACCGCTCGGGCCAAGCAGTCCGAAAATCTGTCCCGCTTCCACATTAAATGTAATACCGCGCAGGGCGCGTTCACTGCCGAATGACTTTTCAAGTTCGTTTACCTGGATCATGCTCATATGATTACCTCCAATTATTTTGCTTCCGCTCTCTTAACTAAAGTTTAGACTCAAAATAAAAACACCGCGATATAATCGCGGTGAGTTGTAGGAAATAAATATTGAACTGTGTACTATATCTATCCGCCGGGCTGTTAAATTCCCGAAGTGTACAGCACAGCTCTGAACTGTACTACAATGTTTTAGCACGTTTCAGCACTGCTAAATAGACTGAGAAGGTCGTCAAACCTAACCATACCAGCATAATAACGTAGGGCATTACACCAGCGTTATTATGTATCGCCATTAATTGATATACAGGAGTGAATTCAGCTAATTTCATTAAAAGGTGGCTGTCATTCAGAAAAAACGTTTCAATAATAGGTGTCATTCCTAATAAAAACAAGACGGCCACACCGTAAACAGTCGAAGTCGACTGCAGCTTAGCAAGCAGTCCCGCAATTAATCCTAAATTCAGGAATATCAAAGCTGCAATACTTAATCCTGATACAAGAGGCCAGCTGAGCACATCTGCTTGTCCTGCAATAAGGAGGGAGATAACAGTAACTGCTGCAGTAATAAATAATACCAGTATACTCCTGCCTGCTATACCATTCATTAAATCCGATACATTATGTGTAACAAGCTTCAATAAATCATGTTCATTTTCTTCGGCGTATAACATTAAGGGAACATTGGTTGCTATTGAAGCAAGTGCTGTCCCGAGGAGTATAAATATCATTACATCCGGCAAATCCTCTCTGACATTGCGTGCCGGTGTACTGTACATCAAAGCCATAATCGGAGGCATGAGCAAGACTGTCAGAACTGCATAGTTTGTAAAATATTCTCTAATATCTCTATATATCGTCGCCCGTATTTTAAATAGATTCATAAGGTCACCTTTTTATAATTTTAGTAATTTATCCTGTATTTCGTTGAATTTAGTTCGGGATAACGGGATTCTGGACTTTTCCGAATTATCGATAATGACAGAATAAGTGTTTTTAGACCATGTAATAATTTCTTTTACTTTATGAAGATTGACGAGATAAGAACGGTGGCATCGGTAAAAACCGTGAGCTTCGAGCTGTTCTTCTGCCCCCTGCAGGGTCGATTCCATTATAAATTTCTCCGAACCGAGATTAATGTATACTTTACCATCATGACTTTCCAGATATTCAATCTCTTCTATAGTGACAAAAATCGTTTTATCATGTGCTTTCACTTTAATTTTGCTCACATTAGAAGAGCTGTTATCTTCAGTATTATCTGTTGTCTCAACTGTCTCGAGCCCCTGGTCGCTTAATTTCATAACATCCGGCTGAACTATAAAGGCATCTTCCAGTCTCGACGATGCCACCAACAATGATTTCTCTTGCTGAATAAGCTGTTCTTTCATTTTATGAAACAGATGAATGTTATCATTAACTGTATTTAAAAATGGATCGATAAAAACTATATACTGATTATTGCTGAGCAGAGCATGGATATAAGTCAGTTTCTGAATTTCAGTCCGGTTCAACTTTGACAGGCTTGATACGGAGTCTGTAATATTAAACTGCCGGATTAAATCTTCTGTTTTCAATGGACTGTTGTACCATTTTCTCAAATATTCAATATGCACTTTTAAATTCAGCCGTTTATAATATAAAAGGCCGCCTGAAAATACATGGGCACCTGCCTTCTCCATCGTATCGGAAAAAGTTTCAGCGAGCTCATACGGTATTTGCACTGCAAGACTTTTGCCGGCCCTCATTTTAATTTTTCCATTAGACGGACCGGCCGTGATTTTTTGAATTTCTATATCCATTGTCATTGCTCCTGTCGTATGAAATCTCTTTAAATTTACCATGGAAACGTAATCATGACAATTTCACTGAAAAGATTAAGCAAAAGTCTTTATTTTCAATTCGAAATACTGTATATTAATAAACAGTTACAAAATGTAACTTAATAATAAATGAACACCCCGGAGGAATTATACAATGACTAAAATTGGTATTGTTACAGGAAGTACACGTGACTCACGCGTTAACTTACAAGTTGCAGAGTGGCTTAAAGACTTTGCTGAAAAATTAGATACAGGTGCTGAATTCGAAATCGTAGATATTAAAGATTACGAAGCACCATTGTTTAAAGAATCTTTACCGCCGTTAATGGCTAATAAACAATACGGTTCTGATGTAATCAATAACTGGTCAGCTAAAATTGATTCACTTGACGGTTATATTTTTGTTACACCTGAATACAATAAAGCTGTTTCACCGGCACTAAAAAACCTTCTTGACTACATCGGACCTGAATTCGGTAATAAATCAGCAGGAATCGTTGGCTACGGCTCAACTTTAGGTGTTGCTGCAACACTTTCACTGCGTCAAATTCTTTCTAACTTTAATGTGGCAACTGTTGGACCTTTCGGTGCATTCAGCCTGTTCACTGACTTTGAAGAAATGTCTAAATTTGCCCCTGCTGAAATACACAACCCGACTATTGAAGCTGTAATCACTACTACAGTTAACTGGGCTAACGGACTTAAATCAATCAGATAAGACAGATAAAAAACCTTTCAGGAACTTTGTCCTGAAAGGTTTTTTATTTAAAAGCCGAAAGAATCGTTAAATTTTTCAAGCACCGCCTGGTGTGCTTCTGCATTATTAAATGTATTATCCACGAGTGCACCCAGCCTGAACAGAATATCATCGTTCTCGATTCCTTCTGAGCCGAAGTCCTGATCCAGAATATATACATATCCCGGAACAATATTTGCTTTCATATATGACAAAATCGGTTTCAGCTGCTGTTCCGCCACCAGATAATGTCTGAGTGAGCCCGCAGTAATAATCATGCCGATGGTTTTATTCAGTAATGCATCCGGCGGCAGCAAGTCAAATAAGTTTTTTAAAGGCCCCGGTATGGATGCCTGGAATATCGGTGTGCCGATAAATACGACATCCGCTTCCATTATTTTAGTCAGTGCTTCAGTTGTCGCACCGCCGTAGTCCAAATAATTTCTGCCATCGCTGAACGGCATATCGTAATCTTTTAAGTCGATATATTCAACTTCGTGAACGTTTAATGATTCAACCTTTTCTCTGAGTGCCGTCGTCGCTTTCCGTGTTTTGCTCCCGACGACTGAACCGCTGATGATTACTGCTTTCATTATTGTTCCCCCTGTGGTTTTGTATATTTTTTAATGGCAGGCAGTATCTTTTCGCCAATAATGTCTATATTACGTTTAATATCATCCAGTGTCACACCGCCGAAATCCAGCTGGGCGATATAACGGTCATGATTAAATAATTCATGCTGATAAAGAATTTTCTCAATAATCAGATCAGGATCGCCAACGTTAATTACACTGCGATAGTCCTGACCCTCGGCAAAGCTCTGCTTCGGGAAGCCCTGACCGTTCGATTTTTTCATGCCTTCATTAATATGAGGGTAGTATTTTCTGTATGCTTCAAGTTTATCTTCATGTGCAAAGAAAAATCCAGCAGTCGCTACAGGTAGTTTAGACACATCGTAGCCTCTTTCTTCCGCCGTCTGTCTGTATAAATCAATACGGCTCTTAAAGGCTTCAGCCGGCCCGCCGAGGTGCGCCTGATACATCGGCACTCCCGCGAGACCTGCTTTATGGGCAGAAGCCATTGAACCTCCGACCGCCCGCCAAATCGGCAGTCCGTTCTTATCATTTTCAGGACGCGGAATGACATGAGCATTTTTTAAAGGCGCACGGAATTCTCCCTGCCAGTTCACATACTCATTTTCATTTATATTTAACAGAAGATTAAACTTTTCTTCAAACAATGCTTCATAATCATTCAGACTGTAGCCGAGTAAATCATAGAGCCCGACACGTGAAGCCCGGCCGGCAATAATTTCCATGCGTCCGCCTGAAATAAGATCGATTGTCGATGCATCTTCAAATACACGCACCGGGTCCGATGTACTGATAATCGTTGAGCCTGAAGCAATTTTTATCTGCTTTGTCACTTGTGCAATGGCCGATAAAATAATCAGATGAGCCTGAGACGCGAAATAATCCTGATGGGATTCACCGATCTGAAAGGTATCAATTCCCGCCTGTTCTGCGTACTCAGCCGTTTCGATAATTTCTTTAATACGCTGGCTTGCAGGAATTCTCTGTCCTGTATGCGGATTCGGTAAATGATCTCCGAGGGTATACAGACCAAATTCAAGCCCCTGGCTTTTATCGATTTCCGGCATGATATGAAGGTTATTTGTATTCATAAATCACACTCCGTATATTATATAGTTCTAATAATATATATCTTTATACCTGCATGCTCAACATACGCTCATAAAACAAAAAAACCATCCTTTCGGATGGTTTTTAATATGTTATTGAATTAAAAATTCTTCTGTAAAATCGTCGTTATAAAAAGTAACTTCTACATTTGATGTTAACACGTCTGTGTATGTATAAGATACACGCTCAAAATTATGTTCGTCTTGATCTAGTTCAACTACGAAAATCGATGGATATGTTTCTCTTAAAATACCTTTTCTTTCAATCAACTTCTTGCGTCCTCCGTTTGCGCGAAGCACACATGGATTTCCTAACTGACAATCAAGAATCTTTTTGATGTCGATTAATGTTTTTGGCATTATACCCCACCTCACTAAGTCCATTATAGCAAGTTTACATAATTCTGTCAAAAATCAGCCAATTTCTCAACATTTTTAAGCGAAATCCAAGTCCCTTTTCTTGAAAGCATCGTAAATTTCCTTATAATCTTCAAGTGATAAACTTTCACCGCGGCGTGCCGGATCAATTCCCGCTTCTTCAAACAGCGTTCTGATTTCATCTTTTCTTTTCTTTCCGTCAGCAAACAATGACTGATAGTTGTTCAGTATTGTTTTACGGCGATGCAGAAATGCGCCTCTTGTTAACTTGAAAAAAGTTTCTTCATCATCAATATCTACTTTTTTCTGAGTGCGGTTTTTTAACTCTACAATAATAGAATCGACGTTCGGCGGCGGCATGAATACGGTTTTCGGAACATTTTGAACTGTTTTAGCCTCTGTATAATAATCGATCGCAATCGATAAAGACCCATATGCTTTTGAATTCGGTGACGCACTGATACGTTCTCCAACTTCCTTTTGCATCATGACATAATAACGTGAAATCGGCAGATGTGCAGTCAGGAAGTTCATCAGTATCGGCGTCGTAATATAATACGGCAGGTTTGCGACAACCACGATATCATCACAATCGCTTAAGAATTCTTCGATACGAGCCGGGACATCGGCTTCCAGTATATCTTCATTGATAACTGTCACGTTATCATAATCGCTTAACGTATCATTAAGTACCGGGATCAGGCGCTGGTCAATTTCAAAAGCCAGCACTTTTCCTGCATTGATTGCAAGATGCTCCGTCAGTGATCCAATTCCCGGTCCCACTTCAATGACACCTGTATTTTTATTAATATCCGCTTTATGAATGACTTCTTTAATAACATTGGAGTCGATTAAAAAGTTCTGTCCAAGACTTTTCTTAAAAGTAAAATGGTGCTTGTCGAGTATTTCTTTAGTCCGCCCTATAGTAGCAATATGTTTCATCAGTTATTCACTTCCAGCCCTTTTAATATTTCTTCAACTTTTTCAGGTGAGATGCTGTAGCGGTTCAGTTTTTTTCGCAGCTGAGTTGCGTTCGCATAACCGATATTCAGCTGTTCCGTTAAATACTCGCGTCGTTCTTTCGCTTGTGAATTGCCCGATAAACGGAAATACTGCATATCCTGAATTGTTATCAGTTCCTCTTTAACCTGCCGGCTCGTCTGGCAGTTTTCGAGCGCTGCTCGTATATCTTCGATTCGGGCATGTTCCACGCCTACACTATTATGACCAAGTGCTTTATGTTTTGGTAAAAACGCCTCTTTAATATCAGGGAAACGTTCAATAATTGTATTTCTTATTTTATGACCCGGAAAGTCAGGATCCGTGAAAATAATCGCTCCGCGTGAATTCAAGGCAACTTCTATTTCTTCAAGTGTCCGTTCATTGATTGCCGAACCGTTCGTTTCAATCGTCTCGCAGATAACCGCTTCTTTAAGTCTGCGTGTGTCGTCCCTGCCTTCGACAATAATAATTTCTTTAATTACAGGTTTTTCCATACATCTCCACCTCTTATACTTCGTTTAGTATCATACCATATTTTAAGATTTCTTATCTTCAGCACACTAAAAAAGTGCTTCACTTCAACCAAAGTCAAAGTGAAACACTTTCATTTCAGATGTTATATAATCTTTTTGCGTTCGCAGTCGTTGCAGCGGCCAGGTCTTCATAACTCATACCGCGCAGCTCTGCAATTTTTTCTGCTACCAGTTTTACATGTGCCGGTTCATTGCGCTTGCCGCGGTATGGATGCGGTGTTAAATACGGTGCATCCGTCTCCACAAGCAGACGGTCGAGCGGAACATGAACAGCGATGTCTTTAGGCAGCTGCGCATTTTTAAATGTCACCGGACCGCCAAGTGATACATAGAAATTCATATCGATAATTTCGTCGGCTGTCTTTTCATCGGCACTGAAAGCGTGCATAATGCCGCCGATTTCCTGTGCATTTTCTTCTTTCAAAATTTCCACACAATCCTCCGTCGATTCACGGTTATGAATAATAATCGGCAGACCGACGCGTTTCGCTAAGGCCAGCTGACGTCTGAACAGTTCTTTTTGGACGTCTTTTGGTGATTTGTCCCAGTGGTAATCGAGACCTGCTTCACCGATGCCGACAATTTTCTTATGTTTGGACAGTTCTTCTATCCACTTCAGATCTTCATCAGTACAATCGACAGCATCGACCGGATGCCATCCGATGACCCCGTAAATATCATCATATTCTTCAATGAGTTCCATGGTGCGTTCAATCGACGGACGATCACAGCCGATAACAACCATTTTCTCGAGCCCGTTCTCTCTCGCGCGTGCGATTACTTCCTCGAGATCTTCCTCGTACTGGTGCGCATTCAGATGGACGTGTGTATCGATTAACACATAATCACTCCCTGATTTATTTTACAATACTGCCGTTTTCTATGCCGTCAGGCACATCAATTAATGTTAAACGGCTGCCCATTTCTGCAGTTAAAATCATACCTTCTGATTTCTCTCCGCGCAAGGTTACAGGCTGCAGATTCGTCACGACAAGCACTTTCTTGCCGATAATATCTCCCGGTTCATAATGCTCGTGAATCCCCGAAACAATCTGGCGCTCTTCAGTGCCTAAATCCACTTGGATTTTCAGCAGCTTTTTCGCTTTCTTCACTGCTTCTGCTGCAGTAACAGTCGCAACTTTAATTTCCACTTTATTAAAGTCATCAATTGTGATTTTTTCAGCCGTTTCTGTTTCTTCCTGATCCTCTTCTGCATCAGGCGGACGCATTTGATTTTTAATATGTGTGACTTCTTCTTCAACATCCAATCTTGGATAAATCGGTGTCGGTTTAGTCAGCTGGCTGGCAGGTTTTACAATGCCATAGCTTAATACTGACTCATACGTCTGCTGGTTTTCATCAGTAATATTCAGCTGTTTGAAAATTTCTTTCGGACCATGAGGCAGGTAAGGGCTCAAAAGGATAGCCGCAATACGGATGTTTTCTGCGAGATGCACCATCACGTTGCCGAGTGCTTCTTTGTTTGTCTCATCTTTTGCCAGCACCCAAGGCGCAGTTTCATCAATATATTTATTCGAGCGTCCGATAATTGTCCATACTGCTCTTAAAGCATGACTGAACTGCATTTTTTCCATGGCAGTCTCATATTCTGAAACGCTGTCTTTAACAGCTGTTTCAAGGCTTTTATCGAAATCAGTATGTGCACCTGTATACTCCGGTACATATCCGTCAAAATATTTATTAATCATTGAGATTGTACGGTTAACCAGGTTGCCGAGATCGTTTGCCAGATCAAAGTTAGTGCGCTCGATAAACGACTCCGGTGTAAATACGCCGTCAGAACCGAAAGGCACTTCGCGCATTAAGTAGTAACGGAGCGAGTCAAGACCGTAGCGCTCTACAATCTGATCAGGATAAATAACATTCCCTTTGGATTTCGACATCTTTCCGTCTTTCATTAAAAGCCAGCCGTGGCCGAGTAATTTCTTCGGCAGCGGCAGATCGAGAGCCATCAGCATAATCGGCCAGTAAATCGCATGGAAACGTACAATTTCCTTACCAATCATATGCACGTCTGCAGGCCAGTATTTTTTAAACAGTTCGTCATCGTCTGTAGAATAGCCGAGTGCAGTAATATAGTTTGCCAAAGCATCAATCCACACGTAAACGACGTGTTTCGGATCTGATTTAACCGGCACGCCCCATTTAAATGTCGTTCTCGATACAGCGAGGTCCTCAAGTCCCGGTTTTATAAAGTTGTTCAGCATTTCGTTTTTACGCGCTTCCGGCTGGATAAAGTCGGGGTTATCTTCGTAATACTGGACAAGACGGTCTGCATATTTACTCATTCTGAAGAAGTAGCTCTCTTCTTTAACAAGTTCAACATCATGTCCGCTCGGCGCTCTGCCGCCGATCATTTTCCCGTCTTCATCACGGTATACTTCATCGAGCTGCGTTTCTGTAAAGAATTCCTCATCCTGAACCGAGTACCAGCCTTCGTATTCACCAAGGTAAATATCGCCCTGCTCAAGCAGGCGCTCAAAAATGTACTGTACAGCAGCTTTATGTTTATCACTTGTCGTACGAATAAACTGATCGTACGTAATATCGAGCGATTTCCATAAATCTTTTATGCTCTTTGCCATATCATCGACGTAGGCCTGAGGTGAAACCCCCATGTTATCAGCTTTCTGTTCTATTTTCTGACCGTGTTCGTCGGTTCCTGTTAAGTAGTATACGTCATAGCCTCTCAGGCGTTTATAACGTGCCATTACATCACATGCAATTGTAGTATATGCATTCCCGATATGGAGTTTTCCACTGGGATAATAAATTGGCGTAGTGATATAAAATGTTGGTTTTGTCATGGGACATCCTCCTATAATATACTTATCTAATATATCTAATTTATGTATGTTTTTCAATTCGGAACAGTTTTTAATAGTTTTCCCATTATTTTTGTGCTATAGTCATGAATATCCAATTTCGGGTAATAGTTTCGCAGCTTATTTTTCCATTTTCTGCACAAGACATTTCGAAAATTGGATATAATCCATTATATTTTGGTTAACTATGTAGGAGGAATTACTAATGAAATCTACTGGAATTGTGCGTAAAGTTGATGAACTTGGACGCGTTGTTATTCCAATTGAATTGCGTCGCGTACTCGATATCGAAGTTAAAGATGCTCTGGAAATTTTTACAGATGATGATAAAATTATTTTGAAAAAATATCAGCCCCGCATGACCTGCGCAGTAACCGGCGATGTGTCTGATGACAACATGTCACTTGCTGACGGAAAAATAGTCCTGAGCAAAGAAGGCGCCGATCAGCTGATTAAAGAAATTCAAAAGAAAATTGATAAATAAGCCAATGCATTAAGCCATGAATAACCATTCGTGGCTTTTTATTTATGAAACACATCATATACTTCCTGCTTCTTCAAACCGCGCAGCTCCGCGACGAGTTTTATGGCGTCTTTCGGCCGCATTCCCTCTTCAACAAGTTCCGTTACGTGCTCCTTTGGAGTACCGGTAAATTCAGACTGTTCTTCTTCATATCTGTCTATAACAACGACAAATTCTCCTTTTAACGGGATATCCTTATCAAGTTTTGATAATAATTCGTCCGCTCTGCCTCTGACATGCTGTTCAAATTTCTTCGTGATTTCCCGCGATATACTCATAATTCTGCTGCTGTCAATTTTATTTATCTCCGTCAGCAGACTCTTCATTCTGTGCGGCGATTCATACAGCACGGACGTAAACTTATGGTGCATTATTTCAGATAATTTCTCTCTCTGTTTCGATGCACTTTTCGGCAAAAAGCCAAAGTATGTAAATTCATAACTGGCAATCCCGCTCGCTACAAGCGCCATCGTAAAAGCAGAAGCTGCAGGAATCACCGCGTACGGCAGTTTTTCATCCTGCATGCGGCTGACAAGTTCAAACCCGGGATCCGATATTACAGGCATACCGGCATCGGTCACAAGAGCATAGGTTTTGCCATGCTTTATATCTTCTATAATAGATTCGGTCGCTTCTTCTTTATTGAAATCATGGTAGCTTTTAAGCGGCGTGTCAATATTAAAATGTGTGGTTATTTTACGGGTAATACGCGTATCTTCACATAAAATTGCATCTGCTTCTTCAAGCGTTTTAATCGCTCTGTAAGATATATCATCCAGATTTCCTATCGGTGTCCCGGTAATGTATAACATTATTATCCTCCTATTAACGATAATTTCTGCTGCTTTGTCAGCTGTTTAATCGCGTATTCGCGTTTCAAGGCGCTGCTTTTTGAATCGAGCACTTCGACGTAGCGCAAGGTCACAGGCAGTCTGCCCCGGGTATATTTCGCGCCAAGGCCGGCATTATGTTTTGTAATACGCGCATCGATATCAGCTGTGTAACCTGTATACAGACTGCAGTCGCTGCATTCAATAATATAAACGTAATACTGTCTATCCTCTGTTGTCACCGTAATACACCTCAAGCATCTCATCTGAATATACCTGATCCGCCTTATAAATATAAAATGGCGGCAGTATATCCGCATATGCATTTGAATTAAAAATCGCTTCTACGACTATGAACATCGCTGTCCTGCTGTTTGTATCATTATAGACATACTGTGCACGTCTGACCCTGAAACCCTGGTTATGCAGCTCTGTAAAGACTTCAGCGCTGCGCTCTGCACGGTGCACCATATACAGCCTGCCCTTATTCGTTATTAAATAACGGCAGGCTTCGACGATGCCTTTTAAATCGATGTGAAGTTCATGCCGCGCAATGCTCTGCGGTCCTTTGTCCTTTAAAGGCTGGTTGCTTGTAAAATAAGGCGGGTTCACTATAATAACATCATATGAGGAATGTTTCATCGAAGTTTTAAGTGACTTAATATCTGCATTATACATTGTAATCTGGTCTGATTTCCCATTCATTTCAATACTGCGTTCTGCCATATCTGCGAGCAGGCTCTGTATTTCAACAGCATCTATGGGCTTTTCAGCACGGCTGGACAAAATCAGCGGTATAATGCCGTTACCGCTGCACAAGTCCATGATTCTGTTGTCGCGTTTATTTATTTTCACAAAATTTGCAAGCAGCAGTGCATCGACAGAAAATGAAAAAGTTTCACTGCTTTGAATAATACGCATATTTTCTCTGAACAGTTCATCTATGCGTTCATATGGTTTTAACATTGATTTCACTCCAAAAAGAAAAGCAGCTCATCGCTGCTTTAACTTTGTCTTTCATTAAAAAATGCCTGGCAGAACAAGCAGTCGTCTCCGTGCCTGTGTGTGCCGAAATGAATACTGCATACATGAAATCCTTCATCGTATAAACTTTTCAGTGAGTTTTCTTTAAAGGGAGAATCTGCTGTTTCTTTATCATTTAAAAGCTGTTCATAATTCTCTTTTTCAAGTTCCAGACTGACATTTTCTTCGACCAGTTTTACAGTAAGTTCTTTCAGTATACGCACTTCTTCATCCATGGTTTTTATATTGCGCTCAAGCTGCTGAATATGAAGGAACAGTTTTTCACGATCCATTAATTCACAACCTCTAGCTTATCTATATCTTCTTCGCCATATTCTTCGATATAATCATCGGAACCCTTTACCCTGACGGCCAGGTCCAGTATGTTAATACCGATAACTTTACCGATGCCCGCCGGTGTTTTCACTTTGGCACCGACATCAGGCAGTTTTATACGCGCATCTTCGTAATATTCATCTTCGTAATTTAAACAGCACATCAGGCGTCCGCATGCTCCTGATATTTTACTTGGAGAAAGCGATAAATCCTGATTCTTCGCCATTTGAATACTCACAGGAACAAAGTCTCCTAAAAACGTTGAACAGCAATGAGCGCGTCCGCAGGGACCAATGCCCCCGAGATACTTCGCTTCATCTCTGACACCAATCTGGCGCAGCTCAATACGTGTTTTAAAGCGCGTCGCGAGTATTCTGACAAGTGATCTAAAATCTACTCTGTCATCTGCAGTAAAGTTAAAAATAAGTTTTTTCATATCAAGTGTAAACTTGGCATTCACGAGATTCATATTAAGTTTTTCATCTTTAATTGCATTTGCACAAAATTCTAATGCAGCTTCAGCTTTTTCTTCATTAGTTTTGAATTTTATTAAATCTTCTTCTGTTGCCAGACGAAGAAATTTACCGTCGGGTTCTACAATATTATCTTTTGGGATTTCATAAGTGCCTTTCACTACATTCAGCAGTTCAAGACCTCTTTTTGTTTCGGCGACGATATAATCACCGCGTTCTATAGAATCATCACTGCATGTGATATATAAGTTATCGTAATAATCAAGTTGCGTGACCTTGATGATTTTAAGCATATTTATTCATCAACCTTTCGCACCTATGACCATACCTTCAAAAACAAGCATTGGATTAACATTAAATGAAAGCAGCTGGTTCGCTTTTTGAATTTCTTCGAGCATCCGCGTCAATTTTACCGTATTTACATCATTACCTTCCGGCATTGCTGATTCATACGGTCTAAAATTATCCAGACCGATTGTCTTATGCAATGTCTGACGGATAAATCCGGCAAGGAGCTGGAGCATCAGTTCATAATCTTTTCGTTCATCACAAATATCGACTATCTTTTTAGCATCGATTAAAACAAGCGGATGATTATGTATCCAGCGAGTACCAAAGCTGATAGCTTCTGTCCGCATTTCACTGAATTTATCAGCCATTTCGTTGACATGGCGAGCATTCAGCAGAAGAGCATTGACAGTCGCTGTTTCAGCTTCACTTAAATTCGGCAGCGAATCCTCGCGGTCGCCGTCCTCTCCCTGGATATGGATGTGCTGGCTTCTCGAATGTATCGTCGGCAGTATGCCGCTTTTATTTATCGTTAATAAAATCGCAATAGTTTTTTCAGGCGGTTCTTCTAAAAATTTCAGTATACTGTTTTCAGCTTGCGGAGTCAGTTTTTCAAACTGCTCAATAATATACACTTTGTAGTCAGATTCGATTGGTTTCTGGTTCATCTGGCGGACAAGCTGTTCGATGTTTTCTTTTTTAATCGTCGTTTCAGCTGTCGATAAATAATATAAATCCGGATGGTTGCCTGAATCAATCAGCATCTCATTCCGCGTATTTTCGCCGAATATATGCAGCGCAAAAAACTTGCTGTATTTACGCAGCGTTTCTATTGCATCACCTTCGAACATATAAGTATGACTCAGCTTATTGTTCTCGATAATTTTTAATAATTGTTTCTGTACAATACTGTTATTCATCTTAAAATCTTTCAAATTGTTCTATCGGTAAAACAAAAACAGTGGCGCCGCCGACCTCAACTTCAACCGGGTAAGGAATATAAGAATCTGCATTTCCGCCCATAGGAGTTACCGGTGCTACAGTCTGCTCACGGTTACCGCATGTGTCGTCAATAAGTTTAAGCAGTTCGTCCACACGAGCATCCTCAACCCCGCAAAGGAATGTAGTATTCCCTGCACGCAGAAAACCGCCTGTAGAAGCAAGTTTCGTATTTCGGAAATCATTTTTTGTTAATTTGTCATTTAATCTTTGGCTGTCATGGTCCTGTACAATAGCAATTACCATTTTCATTATTCTTCACCTCTAGATTGTATATAAGTATTTATAATATTTAATGTATCGCTTACAACGCTGTCAACTGACTGGGATGCATCCACAACTTTAATTCTGTTCGGATATAGTACCGATAACTCATTATAACCAGAGACTACTTTTTTATGAAAGTCGATAGTTTCTTCATCCAGGCGGTTATTTTCACGATTATTATCCTGTATTCGCTCGAGCCCCGTTTCCGGATCAAGTTTTAAATAAACTGTTAAGTCCGGCATATGGGTATCGATAGCAAATTTGTTTATTGCCATTATATCATCAAAACCGATGCCGCGGGCGATACCCTGATAAGCAAGCGAACTGTCGATAAAACGATCGCACAGTACGATTTTACCTGCCTCAAGTTCTGGTATTACACGTTCGACAAGATGCTGCCGGCGGGATGCTGCAAAAAGTAAGGCTTCTGTCCTGCCATCCATATCATGCTCTTTTGTCAGCAGTATTTCGCGAATTTTTTCACTGATTGGTATACCCCCTGGTTCACGTGTTTTCACGACTTCATGCGAATCTGATAACAATACTCTGATATGTTCTATAACCGTCGTTTTACCGGATCCTTCGGGACCTTCAAAAGTGATGAAATAACTCATAATTCTGCCTCATTCATATAATAGTTAATGTTATATTGTATACCCTCTATTTTAACATGATTAACTTGATAGTGCTTTACCCTTTTCAAATCCCGCTCTGTAATTGCAGCACCCTTTAACACAAGCGGTACTCCCGGAGGATAGGGAACAATGTTTGCTACGCATATTTTACCTTCAAGTATATCTATATCCTTAACTGTTCCTTCACTGGAAACTGCTGGAGTTAATTTTGAAATTTTATGAAGCAGTTCTTTAAAGGGATAGCTGTCCCCTTCATGCCAAAGCGGAAGACACCAGAGCACCCCTGCATCGGTAACCATCTCGGAGTATATACCAGTCTTTCGAAAACTCAGCTCCAGGTTGTATGCTCCTCTTTTCCATGTCAGCATAAGTTTTGCAGGATCATCCTGTTCAGCGACATCTATTTCAGCTTCTTTAAGACAATGTATCAGTTCTGCTCTTTTCTTAAAAAAAATCTCGTCATTATATTCATTATAAAATTGCTGTGCGTATTCGATAGAAGCCAAGACAAGATATGAAGGACTGGAAGTTTCAAAGTGATTAATATAATGCATTATCCGCCGATGCAGGTGGATATCTTTCGTAAACAGTACAGAAGCCATCGTCAGAGCAGGAAGCATTTTATGATAGGACTCAACGACAACATCCGCCTCCGCCAGCAGCAGTGACTCTTTAAAATTCTCAGTAATCGATAAATGTGCACCGTGCGCTGCATCTATAATACTGAAGCCGCTATTATTTCTTATGTATTCTATATGCTGCTTGATATTTTTATCCAAACTGCCGGTATATGCAGGAGAAGTAAATATTACACAGCTGCTGGCGAGTTCTGACTCATACAGCTCTTCTTCGGAAATCACGGTATAAGCAGCATTTACTAATGATATACCGTGATATACGGATTTATGGGCTTCTCCGATAATATAAAAATTAGTAACTTTTTCATTCAGAGCATAGATGCTGGAAATGATTCCGTTAGTCGTACCGTTTACCATCGCTTGTGCATGATAGCCTTCACTTTTTTGCGCAAGTTCTGCATTCAGCTGATCTAATACTTCTGCTGGGTCATGAAGGTCATCAAGACCCGGTATTTCTGTTAAATCATATCCCGGCTTAATGACATCTGACAGTTTTCCGATTGTATTATTTTTATGCCCCGGTACATGCATTGAAACCGCACCTTCAATATGAAAGCTTTTTAACTTATTAATAAGAGACATATTTACCTCCGATAGTTGTTATAGCATTATTATACTATAGAAAAAAGAACAAAAAAAAGAGACCTATAAAGGTCTCAATGCGGCTCATCGCATCCATAAATTGAATATGTTATGTACAGCCTGGCAGCGTCCTACTCTTGCGGGACGTCAGTCCAACTACCATCGGCGCTGGAGAGCTTAACTGCTGTGTTCGACATGGGAACAGGTGTGGC
>NZ_QUMW01000001.1 GCF_003387165.1 Jeotgalicoccus halotolerans | reverse complement strand
AGATACCCGCATAAAAAAACGCACACGACAATCGTCGTGTGCGACCAAAATACTATTTTGTTTTTTTACCTGTCTACTTGACAGGGAGCAGTTCAACCGCCGTCAGGGTTTTAAGCAATTTGACATTAATTTGTTTCGATTAAGCCGTATTTACCGTCTTTACGACGGTAAACAATGCTGGTACCATCAGTTTCTCTATCATTAAAGACAAAGAAATCGTGACCGAGCATATTCATCTGCAGAACTGCTTCTTCAGAATCCATCGGTTTTAAAGTGAATTCTTTAGAACGGAAAATTGCAATCTCGTCACCATTCTCATTGTCTTCTTGTGCGCCGTTTTCGAACGCTGATGCATTGAAGAAATCGGCCTCAGGGTTTTTCTCTCTGAATTTGCGGTTGATCTTAGTTTTATGCTTGCGGATTTGTCTTTCCAGCTTGTCAATTACTAAATCGACAGCAGCATAAAGATCATCGTGTCCTTCCTCAGCACGCAGCGTTAAATCTTTCATAGGAATCGTAATTTCAACCTTGCCCCGTTTGTTATTACGTACCTTGATGTTTACGTGTGCATGAGTGTTTGGTACATCGTTGAAGTAACGTTCAAGCTTACCGACTTTTTCCTCGATGTGATCGCGGATTGCGTCTGTTACTTCAATGTTTTCGCCTCTGATTTCAACTCTAATCATGATGAGCCCTCCTTATAAGTACCTTGTTTCTTATCTTCATTATATCAAATGTGCTGAGTTTTTGAAAACGTAAACACATCAATATTCTGAAAATTTATATCTTTGATGACATCAGCCGCCTGATGCACTGTAATGCCAGTCGTATAAATGTCATCGGCTATAAGTACACTCTTACCCGATAAGCTCATATCTTTAACATTTTCCAGTAAATAAAATGGATTTGTGCTGCTCAGCCGTTCATGTTTTAAAAGTTCCGACTGTCTTTTCATCTTGCCTGTTCCGAGCATATTCGTATAAGTCACACCGGCTGCTCTCATAACAGCTGATGTCTGGTTATAAGTCCGCTCTTTCAGCCGGGCACTCGACACAGGTATCGGCACGACATAATCGTAACATTTAAAATTAAATGAAATAAGCAGAGCCAGCACTTCACTGAGTGCATAATCTTTCACAAATTTATAACGGTGCATCAGCATTTTAATCTCTTCATTATAATCTGTCGCCGTATATATTTTATTCACAGCGGGATAAAGATCTATGAGAACGTGACAGTCCGCGCAGATATCCGCTTTTTTTCTTACAAGCTGATGGCATCGGCCGCACCTTTCTCCCGGATACTTAAAACTCAAGGCAGCACGGCATGTTAAACATAAGGGCTCATTTTTTGTAAACAGCGTAATCAGTGTTATTTCTTCTTTAATAACGTCATGGCAGTATAGACATCTCAAAGTGCCGTCCTCCCTTTGTTAAATTGACTGATGGCGGCAAGGGTGCCTCGGATACCAGAAGTATTAAAATCCGTTATAAGAGAAATATTTCCTGTCGGATCTTTTGGTTTACGTCCGACGCGCCCGCATATCTGGATTAAACTTGCACTGTCGAACCGGTGCGCGTCGATCACGATTACATCCAGATATAAAAACGTTACTCCGCGTTCTAAAATAGTAGTCGTCAAGAGTATGTCAAGTTCCCCGTCGCGCATCAGCTGCACTTTTTCATACCGTCCAGCATCACCGCTGTAGACCGATTCTAAACGGCTGTATTTCTTTTTCAGAATCTCAGCAGCTGTTTTCATCATAGTAATATCCGGAAAAAAGACCAGTACTTTTCTGCCTGCTTTAATAATATTATCGAGCAGTTCCGTAAGTTTCGGCGGGATCCGCTTCTTCTTTATATACTTACTGGAGTTCTGCCAGATAACTTTCGGCAAAGCTAAATCGTAACCGTGATAGCGGCGTGCGATTGTAACAACATTGTCTTTTCCGGCAAGCAACTTCATTTCCGCTGTGGGCGTTGCTGTCATCAGAATAATCGATGCATCTTCCGCTGCCGCCCGTTTAACTGTTTCCATTAAAAGCGGTTCTTCCGGCAGCGGAAAGGCGTCGACTTCGTCGATAATAATCACATCGTAATGATCGATGCAGTTAAACAGCTGGTGCACGGTACAGACGGTAAACATATGAGAGAATACCGATTTGACGCCGCTGTACATTAAATCAATCCGCACTCCTTTAAAAGCATCGGCGAGTCTTAAATAAACTTCCTTCACAACATCGATTCTCGGCGATACGAAAGCCACATTCAAACCGCTGTTCCGTGCATATTTTATCCCTTCAAATGTTATTTCGGTTTTCCCTGCGCCGGTCACTGCGTACAAAAGAAGATTGTGATTATTTTTAATTGCATCAAGCAGTCTCGTACTCGCCGCCTGCTGCACATCATTCAGTTCAAAATCTAGAGCGTAGTCAATATTGTCTCGCTGCCTGACAGTCTCATATCCGTACAGCGGATTAAGAGAATCCGACCGTCCGAGTGCTATACAGTGAAGACAGTAAGTAATATCTGTCTCATCATATGAAGAGTAATACGTATAAAACAAATCTTTTTCCCGGTTGCCGCAGCGGAAACATCTGTTATCTTTTACTCCCGCTTTGAACATAAGGTCTGGAGCGCCGTGTTTTAAAATCATAATATTCCCCCAAGAAAAAACCGCAGCCTGAATAAGCTGCGGTTTAAAATATATTATTACAAGCCTGTAACATCTACTTTATACGTAGTGAAGCCGATGCCGAGCGCACCCTCCCCTAAATGCGTACCGACCACCGGACCGAATTCCTGCATGACAAATTTAACCTGCGGGAATTTTTCTTCCAATTCCATTTTATAGCGTGCTCCAAGTTCTTCTGCATTGGCGTGAATGACACACGCTGTCAGTTCTTTGCCTTCGTGCTTGTCAAATTCAGCCTGCAGCATTTCTTCAATTTTCAGCATCGCTTTTTTCTGCGTTCTGATTTTTTCGATAGCGACTATTTTACCTTCCTGAAATTCCAGAATAGGCTTAATTTTCAAAAGTCCGCCGATAAAGGCCTGGGCATTCGACAACCGGCCGCCCTTCTGCAGATTTGTCAGTGTATCGACCAGGAAGAAGGCGTTCATGCTGTGCTTCTTTTTCATATCATTCACATCAGCCAGCACTTCTTGAAGCGGCTTTGATGCAAGATTCTGCGCCGCATAGAGAGCTAAAAAACCTAGCGGTGCAGCTGCAATTTCAGAGTCAACGACGTGTACGTTAATACCGTCGACACTTGCAGCCGCTGCCCGTGCATTCTGGCATGTGCCGCTGATTCCAGCAGACAGATGAAAACTGATAACATCGGTGTAGCCCTCCCGGTACAGCGATTCCAAAAGCAAAATATAATCCCCGATTGAAGGCTGGCTCGTTGTCGGGAGTTCTTCCAGTGCGGCCATTTCGGCATAATACCATTTATTATCTATTTCGTTTTCTTTAAAAGTCTTATCGCCGACTACTACATTTAAGGGAATTGTAAATATATTATGTTCAGCTAAAATTTTCTCTGATAAATAACTTGTCGAATCTACGACCACCGCAACTTTCATATGCGTCTCCTCCAATTCATCTCGTAACTATTCTACTACATATCGAACATATGATAAACTGTTACGGAGGTGTTTTTATGGAACAAAAATACATGAATTACAAAAGTGCGGAAACTGAAATCGTTATTAAAAAGTCCCGGTTTTTATCGTTTATAAAACGGACTGAATCTGAAGAAGAAGCGAAAGCTTTTATAGCGGAAGTCAAGAAGGAGCATAAAACAGCTACACATAACTGCAGCGCTTACATCATCGGTAAAAGCGCTCTGATCCAAAAGGCGGATGATGACGGTGAGCCTCAGGGTACAGCTGGGGTGCCGATTCTCGAAGTGCTGAAAAAAGAAGAGCTTTACAATGCGGCTGTGGTCGTCACCCGCTACTTCGGCGGAATTAAGCTCGGTGCCGGCGGTTTAATACGCGCGTATTCAAAAGGCGCATCGAGCGCGGTCAAGGAAGCAGGGAAAGTTGTGGAGGTTCCGGTTGTGCCGCTCACTGTGACCCTCGATTATACTTTTACGAGCAAGTTCGAACATTATCTCGAAAACTCAGAAGCCGCAATCGTTTCGCAGAACTACACGGATAAGGTGAGCTATGTGCTGCACGTCAAAGAAAAAGGTGTCGACGCAATCATCAACACCTTAAAAGAAATTACCAGCACCAGTTTCGATTATGAAGAAGGCGACATTATCATCGCTGAAGAAACAGTCTGATTATGGAATTTTGTTAAATACTTTCTGGAAAAAATTCAGTATTGGACGGCGGTTTGAACCGATTAGATTAGTTGCTTCAACTACTATGTTCATCGTAAACAAGAGCAGGATACCGATAATTACCGCGCCCGGCACGGTTGCGAGATACATAATCACGCCGCCGATAGCGAACAAGAGCGCAATAAAGTAAATCAGCACGACGGTCTCCCTGTGAGAAAAGCCGAGCTGCTGCACTCTGTGGTGCAGGTGATTTTTATCTGCCCTCATAACAGACACGCCTTCTCTGTACCGCCTGACTGCCGCGAAGAAAATATCCATAAACGGCACCCCGAGTATAATAATCGGGAAAAACAGTGAGATAAATGTAATGTTCTTAAAACCGATAATCGACAGCACACCGATAATATAGCCTAGCATCATTGCCCCGTTATCACCGAGAAAAGTTTTTGCCGGGTGAAAGTTGTAAGGCAGAAATCCGAGACATGCACCAAGCAGGATGACACAAAGCATCATGACGAAAATGTTCTGCTGGAAAATCGTTATTACAGCGATACTTGCCAGTGCAATAATAACAACCCCTGTTGCAAGACCGTCGAGACCGTCGATCAGGTTAATCGCGTTTATAATCGCGGCAAGCCAAATAACAGTGACCAGGATTGAAAAGACACCAAAGTTAATTTCAAAGCCGAAAGGTGTAATCGTATCGATAATAATACCGTATGAAATCGGTACTGCGATGGCGACGAGCTGGCCGAGGAACTTAATGAACGGCTTCAGATCATACTTATCGTCAATTACCCCGATCAGGCAGATTACCACTGCACCGATAATGATCGGTTTATATTCAGTTTCGACAGGCTGAGCAAACAGCGTTACGATTGTAAAGCTCAGCAGAATCGCCACACCGCCGAGATAAGGCATCGGCACTTTATGCACTTTGCGGTAGTTCGGGTAATCTACAAACCCGAAACGCTTCGCAATGTATATAAAAAGCGGCACTATTAATAAAGATATCGCGAACGATATACATAAAATAAATAAAGTATACATATTCTCACCCGTATTTTTAATCCAATTAAATATACCATATTCAGTATAAAAAGTTCTCTTTTTAAAGAATCTGATGATAATTTTCCTAAATGAATAAATCATTGTATAATGAAGGTATTAATTCATCCGGTCAGGAGGCATGCTATGTTCATCGATTTTTTATTAAATATCGCTTTAATTATAAGCGGTATATACCTCTTTTACCGTATTCAATTTTTCGAAGAAAAAAAGATTGTGGAAACAGGTTTGTTTCAGTTGCTTTTAATGACAACATTATCAATTTTGTCGCTGCTCGTGCCGATCAGCACTTCAGAGGGTGAATTTGCGCTGTTTTTTATCCCGCTGTTAATTCTCGCAGCATATAATACATTTTACTACGGCCTGATGTCGGCCGCTGTCGTATATTTTTTCTATCATTTTATTTTTAATCACAGTATTTCGCCCTACATCGTATTTATCGTACTCTATATGCTGTTTTTGATGGTCGTGCCTTTTATCCGTAAAATAACGCACACAAGTTTAGTTGTAACAAACATTATCTTCACATCTTTATATATCATCATTCTAAACCAATTCTTCTACAATATATCATTAATGACAAGTATAATACTACTTGTTGTAACATCGCTGATTATATTTGTTGCTCATATGATGTATGAAGATATTAACATGATATACAGATTGAACAAACGCATCGATGATGATGAATTTATCGACCATCTGACACAGCTCGGAAATGTGAAATCGCTCGATAAATTAGTCGACGAACACTTTGAAAATGACGATACGCTGAGCCTGCTCCTGATTGATATTGACAGTTTTAAATCGTATAACGACAAGCACAGTTATGATTCCGGCGATAAGATTATCAGCCAGATGGCGTCGCTGTTAAAAAATTACGTGCCGACAGGAGGTCATCTGTTTAGAAACAGCGGCGAGGAATTCGCTATGGTCATTCCCAATCTGTCCTTCGATAAAACAGTCCGTCTCGGCGAAGCAATCCGCAACAGTGTTGAATATTCCAAGTTCCACATAAATGAAATCGACACGGTTAACGCGACAGTTTCAATCGGCGTCGGTTATAAAGATACTGCGGGAGCGACCAAGCGCGATCTGTTAAAAGAAGCAGAAGGCGCCTTGTTCGAAGCGAAAAAACTGGGACAAAACAGAGTAATGTTTGCCCCAATCGGATAATAAAAAAACGAGCTCCGGCTCGTTTTTTTAATCTTCCACACTCGACAGAGTGCTCAATGTTATTTTGCTGTGCGAATCATGCCACTTTACTTTTCCTCCGGAGAAATAAAATGCCTGCGGTGATTCGTGTTTTATTTCGTAAGTTTCAGAGATATAGTCAGATAAATCCCGGTGGTCCTGAACGATTAAATAATAGCCGTCCATGTCTCTTTCATAATGGAATTTTTGAAATTCTTCAAAAGCCGACGCAGATATCGGGCAAGTATTGCTGTGTTTTAAAAAATAAAATTCATTTTTATTTTTAATTAGATTTTGAAATGCATCTATATTGGTTATTTTAGTTAACATTTCATCACACCTTTCATTAACTTTATATAATTTATCACTTATTTTAAAATATAGCAAATCGGTTTCTCGACATATGATATAATGCAACTGTACTGGAGGTTTACTTATGACTAAAAAATTAAAGCGCTGGACTTTCCTGGATTCGCTGAACGCGATTCTGTTTATCGTTGTTGTACTGTTCTTTTTAGACTTTGAAAACAACAATTTAATGTCCTGGATACTGCTTGCAGTCTTTCTGTTCTGGCTTGTTACTGTAGTGCTCCGAAATGTAATGATTTCAAAAATCGAAAAAGACCCGCAGCATCCTTTACATAATCTGCAGACTGGTAAAGAGACAGACGAAAACGTAAAAAAATGAGACTCCTAGCGGGCCTCATTTTTTTTATTTTCAAGTTCTTCCCGGAATTGGCTGTCGAGCGTCGCTGCTGTTTCTACGAGAGGCAGCACATTTTGCAATGACACTTCCTGCAGATTTTCAACCGAAGCCATAACATTTTTGCGTTCTTCAAAATACGTCCGGTAGTTATAATACATTTCGAGTGAAATCGTGCGGGCCCGGGTCGCTTTGCCGGTAGAGATATTCAGTGCATTCAGCGCTTCGATGTGATCGTCCAGCATAGGCAGCAGAATATCGTTTGCATACTGCTCTTTTTCTTCTGCGCTCTTTTCATTATGGAAAGCTGTGGAGTGCTTATCCAGTTCTTCGCTGTTCTCATTCAGCACTTCAATCAGCTTGTTCATTTCTTCGGTTTCTTCGGCACTGTCTGCTGATTCGATAATATTATCGCGT
This sequence comes from Jeotgalicoccus halotolerans, assembly GCF_003387165.1. Classification (GTDB taxonomy): domain Bacteria; phylum Bacillota; class Bacilli; order Staphylococcales; family Salinicoccaceae; genus Jeotgalicoccus; species Jeotgalicoccus halotolerans. The sequence goes on along the minus strand of NZ_QUMW01000001.1, from coordinate 72,813 downwards.
TCTTCCTGATGAGTAATAAAAGACTGGCTGAGAGAGACCAGCTGTGAATTGGAATCAATCGATAAAGCATACGAATTTAAAAATGAAGACATCTGAGATGTAAAATCCTGCTTCACGCTGATGCTTTCCCTCAAAATGCCATGCAGTTCCTCGAGCTCGCTGTTTGGCACTTCGACACTGTCAAGCTCTTCGGTGAGGCTGTCTGCAAGCGGCACGAGTGTTTCATCGACTTCAGTTTTTAAATTCTGCAGATATTCTATATCCACTTCTTCATCGCCATAGTACATTGCTTGAAGTTTATCTAAGTTCATATTATTAACGGTCTCATTAAATTCATTATTCAGTCCTGTAAGCTTGTCTGTACTTTCTTCATAAGTATGTAAATCAGCTTCCAGATTATTCCCGCATGCCGAAAGCATTACTGCAAGCAGCAGGATCAGCGGATAGAAGGTCAGCGATTTGCCATTCATATAAGAACCTCGCTTTATGAAAAATTTTCTTTCTTTTAATACGCTACATTATAACATATATTATGTTAGTTTAAATTTATCCTTATTTAAACTATAATATATATTAAGTATGCTTTGAGAGGAAAATTAATGTGAATAACACGCAGCTTGACCAGGAGCTTAAAAAACTATTAACGTCATCGGTAATTAAAATTGATGAACCATTATATAAATATACTTATACTGAAACAGGGGGAGCCGCGGATGTGTATGTTGAAGCGGGGACTGTTGAAGATACAGCCGCTGTTATCGCTTTTGCCAATAAGAATAATATCCCCGTAACCTATCTTGGCAACGGTTCGAATATTATTATTCGCGACGGCGGCATACGCGGCATCGTCGTCAGTCTTTTAAAACTGAACGATATTCGAGTGGAAGGCCGCACGCTCGTCGCTGAAAGCGGCGCAGCGATTATCGATGCATCGAGACTTGCACTGCAGCATGAACTCTCGGGGCTTGAATTCGCCTGCGGCATTCCAGGATCGGTCGGCGGCGCTGTTTATATGAATGCGGGCGCTTACGGCGGCGAGGTGAAAGACTGCCTGATTCAGGTGACTGCCATTAATGAAAGCGGCGATTTCGTGAAGCTGACACTCGAGGAACTTGAACTCGGCTACCGGACTAGCCGCGTTCAGACAGAACATCTCGTTGTCGTTTCAGCAGAGTTCGAACTCTCTGAAGAAAAAAACTACGATGAAATTAAAGCCGTTATGGACGATTTGACGGAAAAACGCGAATCAAAACAGCCGCTTGAATATCCATCATGCGGCAGCGTCTTCCAGCGCCCGCCCGGCAATTTTGCAGGCAAGCTGATTCAGGATGCGGGCTTGCAGGGATACCGCATCGGCGGCGTCGAAGTATCAAAAAAACACGCCGGGTTTATGGTTAACGTCGACGGCGGTACAGCGGGAGACTACGAAGCATTAATCGAACATGTACAAAACACAATCCAGGATCAATTCGGTGTTGTGCTTCACCGCGAAGTACGCATTATCGGAGATAATCTGGAAAAATAAATTATATTTTGGTTTACCGGCCGGCGAATATTGAATTCGCCGGCCTTTTTGTTGGCATTTTATCATTTTATAACACTGCCGAGTCATTGTGACTTCCACAATGAACCGACAGAAGCATTACCGGGTCATTGTCAATTCTACAATGACCCTACAGAGGCGTTACCGAGTCACTGTCAATTCTACAATGACTCGACAGAAGCATTACCGGGTCACTGTCAATTCTACAATGACCCGACAGAGGCGTTACCGGGTCACTGTCAATTCTACAATGACCCGACAGAAGTATTACCGAGTCACTGTCACTTCCACAATCAATCAGCTGACAAGAAAAAAATAACCGCGGCAATATAAAAAAGCCGAAAACCTCGCGGGTTTCCGGCTTCATATCATATTAAATTATTATTCTGCTGTTGCTGCGTCTACTGCTTCATTAATCTCTTGAACTTGAGCTAATGCTGTTAAGTAACCGCCTGCGTTTAAGTACCAGTTTTGAGGGTTTAATTCGTAAACGTTGTCGTTTTCAATTGCGTCAACGTCTGAAGTCACTTCATTCACTAGTACGTCTGTTGATGTTGCATCTTCGCCTGCAGATACTGCTGCACCGCGGTCCATTAATAAAATCAGAGCCGGGTTTGTTTCTGCGATAAACTCATAGCTGATTTCATTACCGTGGCTGTCTGTTGCTTCTTCCGATTCTTCCTGTTCACCAGCTGAAGTGAATCCGAAGTCATTGTAAAGGAAGTCGTAACGTCCGCCGACACCGTGGAACGATAAGTTACCGCCGTTAGTCTGAACGAAAAGCATCGGTAATTCTGCAGCTGTTACTTTCTCATTAACTTCAGAAAGCTGTGCATCCAAGTCATCTACAAGTTCCTGTGCTTTATCTTCTACATCGTACATCTTACCGATAAACATCGTCATTTCTTTAACATCTTCGAAGTAATTTGAATTGTCTGCTGCAACGTAAATAATTTCCGCGTTTGGCGCCGCTTTTTCAAGTTCGCCTACTACGTTTGAATTTGACTGGCGCCCGTGAATCATAATGATTTCAGGGTCAAGTGCGGCTAATGCTTCATAGTCCGGCTCTTTCAATCCGCCAAGGTTTACGTAATCTTCGTCTGATTCATATACATCTGAAATAGTGTTTCCAAGTGAAGCGTTGTTCTCACCTTTTGGAAGTCCCATAATGTTTTCTTCAAGGTCAAGTGCTGCGAACGTAGAAGCAACCCCCAGGTCAAAAATGACAACTTTGTCAGAGTTCTTTGGAAGCTCTACAGTTTCGTCAATTTGCGTTCCTTGTCCTTCTTCCCCGCGTTCGCCGGTTCCGATTTCGAATTGGTTTTCATAAGCAATTGTGTCAGCAGATTCATCTTCTGAAGACTCGTCGTCAGCAGTCTCTTCTCCCGCTGATTCTTCTGTTGATGTTTCCTCTGATGCATTGTCTTCTGTTGATGCTTCTTCTTCTGAACCGCCGCTGCACGCCGCAAGTACCAGGATTACTGCCATAGTAAGCATTAAGTATAATTTCTTAAATTCCATCTCTCTATTCTCCTCTTAATATGTTTTTTAGCCCCCACTAAAAAAATACTGCGCTACTTACTGAACACATTCGAATGCCGGAACCTCACCTCCTTTAATGCCGGCAGTTTAAGCGTTGCCGATTAAGTAGTTTGCTGCGAGTTCTGTTGAATCTCCTTCGATAACACCATCGAAGTAGAAACAAATTCTGTGTCCGCAAATTGATTCTATATTTATTTCCATTTCATAGATGCCTTCAAGAACTTCTTTCGTAATTACTTCGTTCGCTGTACCGCTGACTGCGATTTTACCGTCTTTCAAGGCAACGATATTATCCGAGTAGCATGAGGCAAAGTTAATATCGTGAATAACGATTATAATTGTTTTGTTTTTGTCGCGGCACAATCTGCGTAAAATCTGCATAATCTGCACCGAATGTTTCATATCCAGATTATTCAGAGGCTCATCCAGGAAGATATATTCCGTATCCTGTGCAATAGTCATTGCGATATACGCACGCTGGCGCTGACCGCCTGACAGTTCATCTATATAGCGTTCTTCAAATTCCTTCAGCCCCATATAGCTGATTGCTTCGTCGATGATTTCTTCATCCTGATCAGTCAGTCTGCCTTTTGAATACGGGAAACGTCCGAAAGAAATTAATTCTCTCACTGTAATTTTCAGTTCGAGGTGATTCGCCTGTTTTAAGATCGTGATTTTTTTTGCGAGTTCACCATGCGGCTGAGTGAAAATATTATCGCCCTCAAGCAAAACTTCTCCGCTATTTTTATCGAGTAAACGTGTAATCATTGAAATGACTGTACTTTTACCGGCGCCGTTTGGTCCAATAAGTGAAGTAATCTTACCTTTCTCTATATCAATTGAGACGTCATCTACGACGGTTTTACTGCCGTATTTCTTAGTGATTCCCTTGACACTAATCATGTACGATTCCTCCTAAGCATTAAGTAAATGAAATAAATTCCACCTACTAAGTTAATAATAACACTTAATTCAATGTTATTCCCGAATACGAACTGAACGACCATCTGTCCGATAACCAGCGTAATAATGCTGACCAGTGCTGTGCCGACTATCAGATAGGAATGTCTGAATGTTTTTAAAAGCTCGTGCGCCAGGTTGACAACGAGCAGCCCGAGAAACATTATCGGTCCGACAAGCGCTGTCGATACCGACACAAGTATCGCTACAATAATTAAAAGAGCCGATACTTTACGGTCGTAATTAATCCCGAGGTTTAAAGCGTGGTCACGGCCTAGGGACAGAACGTCCAGTGCATGAAAGTCTTTAAAGACGAATATCAGCATAACGATAACGATAATTCCAGTAATTCCGAGCAGTGATTCATCGATTGCGTTAAATGAACCGAACAGGGTTCCCTGCAGGATTGAAAAATCTTCCGGACTGATTAAAATCTGCATGAAAGTCGATAAATTCCCGAAGAAGGTACCGAGTATAATACCGATTAAGAGCAGCAGGAAGATGTTATTTTTCGTTACTTTAAACAGAAATTTAAAAACGAATAGTGTAAACAGTACGAGTATGCCCATACTTAAAAAGTAGTTGTACTGAGAGTTTAACAAGAGCGGCGAGCTCACGCCCGCTAAAAATACAATAGCTGTCTGAATGAAGGTATAAACCGAATCCAGACCCATAATCGACGGTGTTAAAATTCTGTTTTTAACAATCGTCTGGAAAATCACTGTTGAAACAGCGATTGCCACCGCTACGATTATAATAGCAAGTATCCGCTTAAACCTCGACGGCAGCTGATAAAAATAAATATCCGGATTCAATCCGTAAAACGTATAAAATGCGAGCAGGCCGACTGATAACAAGGCCAGCAGCAGGATTACTTTAGTGTTCTTATGCATGCTTAACCCTCCTGAAGATGAGGATTAAGAATATTGCACTGCCGATTGTCGCAATCATCAGACCGACTGAGACTTCATAAGGCGCAATGATAATGCGGCCGAGAATATCGCAGATCATAACGAAGATTGCACCGGTCACTGCTGTAATAACGAGCGTCCCCTTCAGATGATCTCCCCGGAATATCGATACGATATTCGGAACGATTAATCCGAGGAACGGAAGCATACCGACTGAAACAACAACAATCGCCGTCATTGCAGCAGTTAAAAACAGCCCAATGTTAACGATAAGCTTATAGTTCATTCCGAGGTTCGTCGAAAAATCTTCTCCCATACCTGCCACAGTAAACTGGGCAGCGTAGAGAAAGACGACGATAAAGAGCGGAATACTGATGTACAGTATTTCATATGTTCCTGATATCAGCGTAGAGAAGCTGCCGTGCATCCAGCCGGAAATAGCCTGAAGCATATCCGCCCGGAGTGCTAGAAATGTAGAGACACTCGCGATAACGCCGCCGAGCATCATCCCGATAAGCGGAACAAATATAACGTCTTTAAATTTAATGCGGGTAATAATGCTCATGAAGAGCATCGTTCCAAGCAGTGCCAGTGCAACCGCAAAAAACAATCTGCCCATCATGCTGATATGCGGGAAAAATATTAACCCGAGTAAAATACCCAGCTGTGCCCATTCTGTCGTTCCTGCTGTCGTTGGAGATACGAACTTATTGCGTGTCAGCTGCTGCATCACGAGCCCGCATACTGCGAGTGATGCACCTGCAATGATGATTGACACGGTCCGCGGCATGCGGCTATGTATAAGTATAGACATCTGGTTATCAGATAAACTGAAGATGTCCGATATATGAATTTGGCTGACTCCGACAAACATAGAGATTATTGATAAAACGAGCAGTAGGAAAATTAAAATATCTATTCTAAACAACTTTTGTATCATGGCTTCCCACCTTAATTGAAAATGATTATCATTGATAACCATACATGCATTATACACCGGCCTATTTTACAATTCAAACTCTTTCTGCATAAGAATTGCTTATTATAAAAATAAGCCGCCCGGGAGGCGGCTTAACTCTTTAAAATTTAACTGATAATAATAGTTTCCCCGGTTGGTATATCTTTATCGTGATCTAAGATTGCTTTAATTTTTTTAATTGCTTTGTGATTCGCACGTTCTTCTTCTGTTGTTTTATATGTCGGGCGGTAGCTGAGTGCATAGACGTCAACATCCTCGCGTCGCAGCTCTACCGATGTAGAATGCGTCAGCGCTTCAATCGCCCCTGTGACCGTGTAGTATAAGTTGCGTTCGAAAACTTCTTCAAATGCCGGCTCTATCACGTTAATAATTTTAGCGTCATTTTCGACTTTTAATAAGGGACGAAGGGTGCGGATTCCAAGGTATGTTCCCCACACATGTTCGTACATCACGTCGCTGAATTCATTAAAACTGATGTTGTACACCGTTTTATCATCGGTAAAAATTGAGTGTACTAAAATAATACCGTTCAGCGATTCGTAGTTTTCTTCAATTTCATCTACGATATCCAGCCAGTCAATTTCCTTGGACTGTTCCAGCAGTACAATTTCGTGCTGGCCCGGTGTACCCTCAAGCGAAGCATACACTTCTTCCAATTCACTATACTCTAATCCCGCCAGTATAATATTCGCATTATGCTGAGCCAATTCCAGCGCAGTTTCTCTGCCGAGCGAAGTCGCTGCACCTGACACGATATAAGTTTTATTTGTTAAATCCATAATATCCTCCTAGAATTGCCCGTAGTATTATTACTATAATAATACACTATTACTCAACAGTCACGGATTCTTCAGGCATCGTGTGGAGCTGGTAAGCATCAACGTGTGCGATAACACTGTATTCGCCCGGTTCGTCAAACGTATACTCAAGCACATACTCACCGTTTTCACTGTGATCCACTTCAATCATTTCCAGAGATTCTTCACCCGATAAAATTTCAAACATCACCTGGTCTGCATCGGTCACATCTTCTTCATTTGAAGTAACGTGAGCAGTAAATTCAGCGGCTTCTCCTGACTGAATGCTTTCCGGAGTCTGCAAATCAACTTCAAGTGATCTGATCTCGTCACTTGAAGGGTTGTCATGGTCCATGTCGCCATGATCGTGTTCTTCTTCTCCCGAGCAAGCTGCAAGCGTTAATCCTGCAAGCAGCATAACAGATAAAACACCTGATTTAATTTTCATATATGTATCCCCATTTCTATAATTCTCTCACATCTTATCATACATTACTTGAGGATAACTTTAAATTCCATATCATGACATTTTTATGACCAGGCTGGAGTGGGCTGAGTAAATTCTTTCTCTCTTTTTTGACGATGGGGTATACATGAAAGTTTGTCACGCCAACCCTAGCTGAGACTCTCTCAACTAGCGGCCGGCTTTGGTCAACAAAAAACACTCCTCAATAAGAGGAGCGTCTTAATCTATTAGTCGTTAAAGATAAAGTCTTCATCACGGAGCGGTTCTACATTCAAAGCGAGAACGTAGCCGTCGCCTTTAACACTGAAGAAGTCGTGGTTTTTCGTCGTCGTATCGAGAGCGTTCTCGATAATCGGGTTGAACCCTTTTTCTTCAAAGTAAGGATCGAAGCCTAAGTTTGCAAGTGATTTGTTCGCATTGTACTGAAGGTAATTCAATACATCGTCAGTCAGGCCGAGTTTGTCATACAGACTCTTAGTGTAAATTACTTCGTTCTCATAAAGTTCATCGAGTAATTTGTACATTTCTTTATCCGCACGTTCCTGCTCTTCAGCAGTAAGCTCGCCTTTCATTTCCTGAGCGTCAAGCCCTGTGAAGACACCATGAATCGATTCATCCAGCAGAATCTTACGGATAATTTCACCGCTCGTCGTCATACGGCCATTCCCCGCTAAGTATAACGGGTAGTAGAATCCTGAATAAAACAGGAACGATTCAAGGAAGACCGATGATACACGCGCCATGTACCTGTCGTAAGCTGACGGGTTTTTATCGAGTAATTTATAGTAGTTTGTAACAATTTTGTCTGCTTTATATTTTAACTGTTCATTGTTCATTACCCAGTTATCGAGCAGGTCGTCTGTCTCTTTAGTCGGCAGCAGCGTCGTAAAGATATGAGAATATGATTTCGCATGAACCTGCTCCATCATGCCCATAAATGAATATACTGCTTTTTTGCGCAGATCCGGAGTATGCAGCATAATCAGCGGCATGCCGTCATCTGCCTGGTGTGTATCCAGTCCTGTTAAACCTGCCAGCACCTTTTTAAAAGTATCTTTTTCATCTTCGGACAAGCCTGCCCATGATGCTAAATCTTTCGACACTTTAAACTCTGTCTCGACCCACATCTGTGAGATATTTTGGCGCCAGAAGACATTCGTCATGTCATCTTCTTTATTCCAGTTAACTGCAATCATTGTTTAATCTCCTTTATACTGCACAGCTCGTACATTCTTCGACACTGAGTAATTTATTTCTCGTGTAATACAGTGATTTCAATCCTTTGTGGTGTGCATAAATGTAATATTTTGCAAGCTCTCTCGTAGAGATATCCGAGTTTACGTAAAGAATCGTACTGATTCCCTGGTCAATATGCTGCTGAATTGTTGCAATCATATCGATTAGTTTCATCTGGTCTGTATTGAACGCACTCTTGTAGTACCACATTGTCTCTTTAGACAGGAACGGCATCGGGTAGAATGTTTCAGAGTTGCCGTAAGTTCTGCGTTCGATCATATCGACAATCGGCATTACCGAACTCGTTGCATTTTGCACGTAAGAGATACTTTGTGTCGGTGCAATAGCAAGACGGTAAGCATGATAAAGACCGTTTTCTTCAACTTTCTGCTGCAGTTCCGCCCAGTCTTCTTTAGTCGGAATATGGATGTGGTTGAATAATTCAGCAACCTTGTCCGATTCAGGTGTAATATCTTCTTGAGTATAGCGTTCAAAGTATTTTCCTGTCGCGTAGTCTGAACGTTCGAAGTCTTTAAATGTGACGCCGCGTTCTTTTGCGATTTCCATAGATTTTTCAATCGAGTGGAAGTTCAGCATCATAAAGAAGATGTTCGCAAAATCTCTTGCTTCAGATGATTCGTACGCAATTTTATTTTTAGCGAGATAGCCGTGAAGGTTCATTGCACCAAGACCTACAGAGTGCAGTTCATCGTTTGCTTTCTTAACGCCCGGTGCGTTTGCGATCGATGTATCGTCACTTACCAGTGTCAGTGCCTCAATACCTTCATGCACAGTTTCTTTCACCTTGCCGGAATCCATTACGTTCGCAATGTTCATGGAACCAAGGTTACATGAAATATCGCGTTTGATAACGTCTTCTGTACCGTAGTCGTTAATTTCAGATGTTTCCTGCAGCTGGAAGATTTCAGTACATAAGTTACTGATTTTAATCTGTCCGATATCGCCGAGAGGGTGTACTTTGTTCGCATTGTCTTTGAACATTAAGTACGGGTAGCCCGACTGCAGCTGCGTTTGAGCAATCGTGTTTAACATGTCACGCGCATCATACTCGCGTTTTTTAACGTTGTCATTGGCAACAAGCTGGTCGTACATTTCGTCCATGTCCATATCGTCAAGAGCCATACCATATTCGCGTTCCACAGTGTGCGGAGCAAACAGGCTGAACGGTTTGTTGTCACGTGCCAGTTCAAAGAACTTCGACGGTACAACAAGCCCTGTTGAAATTGTCGACAGCCGGATGTCTTCATCCGCGTTTACTTTCTTAGTGTCGAGGAACTCGGGCAGGTCGTAGTGGAAGATATTTAAGTAAACAGCTCCCGCACCCGGACGCTGACCGAGCTGGTCTGCGTAGCTGAATCCGCCTTCCAGTGATTTCGCTACAGGCAGAACTCCTTTAGCTACACCTTCGATACCTTTAATTGCTTCGCCGCGTGCGCGCAGTTTTGATAAGTTGATCGCAACACCGCCGCCGATTTTACTTAATTGTTTGGCAGTTGAGTCGATATAGTTGATCGAGTTCAGTGAATCATCAACTTCGAGCAGGAAACATGATACCATTTCACCGCGGCGTGCACGGCCTGCGTTTAAGAAGGTCGGAGTTGCCGGCTGATAACGCTGTTCCATCATCGATGTGATAAAACGCTTGGCAGTTTCAATATTACCTTTTGCAAGGTACAGACTGACAATTACAACGTGCTGTCTGTAATCTTCCAGGTATTGTTTTTTATCGTTCGTTTTTAAAGTGTAATCTTTAAAGAACTTGCTCGCTGCCATGTAACTTTTGAATTTGAACTCAATAGCATCTGCATGATCGATAATATCCTGAAGAGCCGTTTCGCTGTACTCTTTGAATAAATCGTAATAGAAATCGTTGTCCACGAGGTAATGCAGTCTTTCTAATTCCGAGTCAAAATGGATAGTCTTCGCTTCGACTTCCTCCATGAATACCTCGAGTGCTTCAAGGTCTTTCTCCAGTTTATAAAAACCTGTTTCGTCGCGCTGCGTGACTTCGTTATTCAGTTCAACGTGGTTGTAAGTTTTTTCATCTAATACTTTCATGCAATTCCCCTGCCCTTTCTAATTCAACTATAAATTGTGCGCGCTCCTCCGGTGTGCCGTGAAGTTCAAACTTCATCAGGAGCGGTACGCTGTAATCGCTGCTTATATACTCGCCCGCCCTGGCAAAGTTCTGACCCCAGTTCCGGTTGCCGCTCGATGCGACTGCGACTAGATTATAAGAGTTTACTTTTAAAAATTCCTTAACAGTATCAGGCACAGCTCCGAAACCGTATGTCGGTGTAACTAAAATATAAGACTCATCGATTTTCTTTCTGACATTGGCGGCTGTTATTTGATATAATTCATAGGTGTCCGGAATGTCCATACTATTTAAGAAACGACGGATATTACCTGTCATTGAATAATAAGCAATAATCACTTTGTCATCTCCTTTCGAGCATAACACAAACAGAACGTATGTTCTATGCGATGTTTGTTTCCATTACTCGCTTTTTACTTGCTTTCTATGCTGATACCACTACATATTGTGGTCAAAAAATTTTACAGACACAATATATGTGTTTGAACATGTTCTATAATCTCATATTAAACTGCCATTAGCAATGTAAAAAACTGCCTTCTCTAAAAATTTCACGCTAAATAAATGGAGAGAAAACGCCGGAAGTCACGGTGGATAAGTGATGGCATGATTGAATTTTTTTTATAAAAAATATAACGAAATTTTCATCCTTTTTATTTGTTGAAATTCGTGAAATTATTGTACAAAACAAGTTGGAGTGTTGTTAATGAATAATGTTGTAAAAGGTATCATCGCACTGATTATTTCTTCTCTCGGATTTAGTCTGATGTCCCTTTTTGTAAAATATTCCGGAGATCTGCCTACAGTGCAAAAGACTTTCTTCAGAAATTTCATCTCGATGCTGATTGCACTTACGCTCGTTCTCTACTACAGAGAAAGCTTGTTCGGCAAACGTGAAAACCAGGGCTGGCTGCTGCTGCGTTCTGCGCTCGGCCTGGCCGGTGTGCTGTTAAATTTCTTCACTATTGACCGGATGGTCCTGAGCGATGCAGATATCTTAAATAAACTCAGCCCGTTCTTCACTATAATACTTTGTGCCATATTTTTAAAAGAATACATAAGGAGATTCCAGCTGATTTCAATCGTCATCGCGCTGATTGGTGCCATCTTTATTATTAAGCCATCATTTTCGAGCGATACAATGTTTGCGCTTATCGGAGTACTCGGTGCGATATTCGCAGCCGGTGCTTATACAGTGCTCCGCGTTTTAGGCAGCCGGGAGAAATTCTATACAGTAGTATTTTACTTTTCATTCTTCTCTACTGTCGCTCTCCTGCCGTTCTTTATCTACCAGTTTGAACCGATGACGATGAATCAGTTCTGGATGCTGATTCTGTCAGGTGTTTTCGCAGCTGTCGGCCAGTTTGGACTGACGATTGCCTACAGTTTCGCGCCGGCAAAAGAAATATCCATCTTCTTCTATTCGACGATACTGTTTACAGCACTGTTCAGTGTTATCGTCTTTAACGAAGTTCCGGACACGCTGTCGATTCTCGGCTATATTATTATTTTCGCGGCAAGCTACTATATGTACATGAAAAACCGCCCGAAAAAACTAAAGGTCACCGGCAAGAAAAACAGAGCATCTTGATTTGAATAATTAGTGAAGTCCCCGGTTCAATACGATCCGGGGATTTTTTTGTGCGGGCATCGTCGTTTGGGTCAACGACGACGTTCAAAGCGGTCTCGATGTCGTCGTTCAAATGAACCAAGACATTCAATGCCGTCTAAACGTCTTCGCCCAAAAAACGACAACGTTCAAGTTCTATTAAATTGAATAAAGCCGGCAATTCACCAGTCCAGCCTCAAATAAAAATGCCGGGACCTAATGTCCCGGCTTAGAAAGCCCCTTCACTATATGCTTTTCTTGCCGCCGTGCTGCTGGATCTCTTCCAAAAAGTACGGACAGTAGTGTTTCAATTTGTAGTTGCCGACACCCTGAATATGCATCATATCCTGTTTAGTCTGCGGCATCTTTTTCGCGAATTCTTTCAGTATCTGATCAGTAAATATCGCATCTTCATCCAGCTTATACTTATCTGCAAGCCCTTTACGGGTATCGAGCAGTTTATCGTATAAAATTTCGTTTGGCGATGAGTCCGTCGAAACGTCAACTCTTTCGTTGTAGTGTTTCCGGTACGGCACTGTGTACAGTTTCACTTTACGGTCGAGAATATCAAGGCTCTTTTCAACGAGGTACATTTTATGGCCGGCATAATGTACATAGCCGCGCATGATAAGCTCCTCGACAAGATGGTTTACCTCGCTCGTGCGGTATGAGTCCAGCACACCGAAGCTTTCTTGCGAATCGAGACCCCGTGCCATGATATTATCTGCACTTTCGCCGCGGAGAACCTGAATTACGAGTTCTTTCGACAACTGGCCGTCGGCATCCCGAATCAGCTCCAGTATAAGACGGGCTTCTGTCGTCATCGGTTCGGTCCGTTCATCCGACAGACAGCTCGAACACTGGCCGCACGCTTCAACGTACTCGTTGCGGTTGAAATATTTAACGATAAAACTGCTCAGGCATTTACTCGTTTTATTATACTGCAGCATGAGGTCCAGTTTTTCACGCATATGATCTTTATACTGGTCAGAAGCAGTCGCCCGGTCGATAAAGAACTGCTGCAAATTCACATCGCGCTGCGTCGACAGCAGTATACAGTCACTCGGGAGCCCGTCGCGTCCTGCACGTCCTATTTCCTGGTAGTAGCTCTCAAGGTCGCCCGGTAAGTTAAAGTGAATAATGTAGCGGATATCCGGCTTATCAATCCCCATACCAAAAGCGTTCGTCGCGATAACAATTTTCACTTCATCGGACACGAATTTCTGCTGGTTGTCATTTCTTTCTTTTTTGCCGAGTCCGCCGTGGTAAATTACATTCTCAATCTTATTATCTGTCAAATAAGTCGACAGCTTTTCGACTTCAGCCCGTGTTGATACGTAAATAATACCCGACTTCCCCAGTCTTTCCTGTATATAAGATAAAATAAACTGTTCGCGCTGATAAGTGCCGTTTACCGACAGTTTTAAGTTCTCACGTTTTACACTTGTCTTAAAGACCGCATTGTTTTTAATATTGAGCAGTTCCTGAATGTTTTCTTCAACTTCTTCAGTTGCTGTTGCTGTTACCGCAATAATCTGCACGTCAGGCAGCAGTAACTTCAGCTCAGCGATAATACTCTGATAGCTTGGTCTGAAGTCATGTCCCCATTTTGAGATACAGTGAGCCTCATCAAAGGCAACAAACGGTATTTCTGCATGGCGGACAGCTGTTTTAAACGCTTCATTATTAAAACGCTCCGGCGCGACATATAAAAACTGCAGTTCTCCGCGCACGAGGCGGCCCATGACATCATTTAAATCCCGCTTTGACATCGTGGAGTTAATGCATTCGGCGCTGATGCCTCGGCGTTTCAGCGAATCCACCTGATCCTGCATTAAAGAGATCAGCGGTGAAATAACAAGCGTTGTGCCTTCGAACATCAGTCCCGGAATCTGATAGCACAGCGATTTCCCAGACCCTGTCGGTAAAATACCGAGCGCATTTTGTCCTGCTAAAATGTTTTCAATAATTTCCTGCTGGCCGTGTCTGAATTTTTCATACCCAAAATATCTTTTTAAGATGGCTTCCATAAAATATCATTCCTACATTTATATGTCGTTCTTATATAATTTATCTGCTATATTATACATTATTTTGCTGAAATTTTGTTGCATTTTGTATTAATAATTCTGTTAAAAAAATCTCCTGCTGCATTTCACCAGAAAGTGACTGCATTAACAGGAGATTTTTAATAAATATATTTTTTTACATTTTCTCTTTTACGAGTTCTTTTGAGATTTTATAATCGATAGCTTTAAAGAGACTGTTTACCCATAAGTAATGTCCATAAGCTTCCGCGTGCGCGTCACTTGCATCAATTGCTTTAAATTTAATTTTAGAACCTCGGCGTTTTTGTCCGAGTTTGTGCATATGATAGCTTGGAATCGTTCCGATATGTGTCAATTCGGTCTCCGAGCTAAAATCATTCAGCGCAATCGCCGGCAGATTGTTTGCAAGATACACTCCGCCGAGCACCCCCAGATTGACACAGTCAGTGCCGGCAAAATCAATTTTCTGGCCTTCGACCGACAGCTGAATACGGTTTTCTTCTTTAGTTACCGTGTATTCGCGTTCTTCGAGTTTCTCATATACTTCATCCGGCACATCCGGACGCTTGACGATATGATAAGTGTCGGATAAATAAACTTCGACGAGAGAATACACGCCAATACCCCAGCTGACTTTCCGCTTGTTGCTCATCATATGGAAAATCTCATCATGCAGTGCCGTATAGTTGCGTCGCATAATGATTTCGTCTCCAGATTTCAGCACATTTGATTTCTCAACAGCAATACCGCCGGCAACAGCAAGATACAGTCTATTGCCGCGGGTCGATTCCTGGAACGATAAAACGTCTCCCCGGTCCACGTGATAAATACGGTTCGGCTGAATGTCATCTTCGCTGACCCTGCCGTTAAAATCCCCGCCTGAATAAGCGATAATTGTCGGTTCGGTAAACTGAATGACCGCAGGCTGCCCCGACATTTCAAGCGTTGGTTCATGGACGTCATTACCGACCAGCTTATTTGCCAGCATCGGCGACAGACTGTCAACCGCTCCGTTGTATTCATTATTTTTCTGATTGTTATCAGTATGTTTGTCAACGGTCTGCAGAATCGTTAACAGGCCGCCTTCCTGTATAATTAAGCTCATCTTATTTACCTCCGCTTACACTGTCAAGCACAGGTTCTACTATGGAAATGATATAGGATGCCGGTTCAATCGTATTCTCATTTTCCATTACTACAACCGGATCATAGTAAAAACTGACTGTATTTTTTGTAAATGCCACTTCCCCAATGTATGGGTTCTCGATGTGCAGTCCATTCTTGTCGTACTGCGCTTTAATATTTTTAATTACTGATGCATCTTCCTGATAGGTAATTATTTTATCTCCATTTGCAAAAATCATGAGTCCACTCCTCTTATCGGTAAAAGAATTCCAGTTCACCGGCAACGTATTCCGTAAAGCTGCCCATAGCAATGCCAAAAACAATTATTGCAAGAATGACGCCGGCGAAACCGATTGTGATTCCAACGATCTTAACGTCATTTCTAAAGAGGTACGTGACGATAAAGTGCGTCAGTACAACGATTGCAACAATAAGTAATATTAAAATTAATGTAAACATAAGCCACCTCATTCCGCGAGTTTGATTGCCACCCATTCCCGCGCACTGTTTATCATGAATAAGTCAATTTGCCCTGAATCGTACTTATGACAGAGAGTATTCATCGGTATGTTCTGTTCCGTAATTACACCTTCATCAATTAAAGACTGTCTCATCACACCCGGAAGGATGCCGGCGGAGACCGGAGGCGTGTAATACTCCCTCGCTTCTTTAACCACTATACTGCCGATATTAAACTCAGTAATATCTAAGTTATCATTATAATATAAAATGACTTCAGAATCATTTGTTTTCCCGCTGTACTGATGTCTGACCGTCGTTTTATGCGCGATAAAATCCGGCGCGCCCTGAATCGGCGCTGCAGAAAACACTGCCGTCAGCGGCTCGCTGTCAGGGGCGAGAGGGTCATGGCTGATTTTTAACTGCCCTGCCGCAGAAAGTACTGCCCGGAGTTTAAATGTTCCTTGATTCAGTTTATTTTCTTCTATATAAGCTGCGATTGCTGCCTTAAAATCAGGCTGTTCAAAATTAAAATGCCCGGCACTGCTCTTAAGACGGGCAGCGTGGTAATCCAGCCGCTTAACAGTTCCATTTTCAAGCCGCATCGTTTCGATGAGCTCGTACTGTCCCTGCTTCAGAAATGACGTTTTATGCAGTATTTCCTCGAATTCAGAAGAAGCCTTCGAATCGTAGGTAATGCCGCCGCCTGCACCGTATATATAACGCTCGCCGGTAATCGTCAGCGTGCGGATCGGCACGTTGAAGACACATGAGTAATCCGGATACAGAAGGCCGAGCGTGCCGCAGTAAAAACCGCGCGGTGTCTTCTCTAAGCTCTCAATCAGGCGCATCGTCATCTGTTTCGGCGCACCGGTGATCGATCCGCACGGAAACAGCGCATCAAATGCATCATTTAACGTGATGTCATCCCTGACATCAGCTTCCACCGTTGAAATCATCTGGTAGACAGTCTGATATCTTTCAATCGTAAATAATTTTGCCGCCCTGACCGAATCAGGCTTCGCGATTTTAGAAATATCGTTTCTTAAGAGATCCACAATCATAACGTTCTCCGCCTGATCTTTTTTAGAATGTCTTAAAAATTCATAGCTTTTTTTATCTTCTGCCGGATCTTCAAACCTCGGTGCGGTACCTTTCATAGGCTTCGTTGAAATTTTGCGGCCGGCATCCATTTCAAAAAACAGTTCCGGGGACAGGCTGACGATTTTTTTATCCTTATAATCGAGATACATCGCATAGTCGCCGTTGTTTTGACTGCTTAATTTTAAAAACAGCTGGTGGCTGTCGCCGGTAAAATCTCCGTACAGACGTGTTGTATAGTTCACCTGATACGTATGACCGTCGAGGGTGTAATTCCTGACTTCTTCTATATTATTTTCAATTTCCTCCCGTGTTTCACTGAGACGGGGTGCGCTCATCTGATAACTTTCTGGTTTCCTGCCGTTTAAAAATTCAGCGTACGACACTGTTTTATCGTAAATACCGATAAAGTACTCGTCTTTTTCATAAGTGACAGCAATAACCGCGTAGTAGCCATCTTTCTGGTACTGCTCCGCTTTATTTAAAGCAGTTTCAAACGGCAGGCTGTTCGTCATGACTGTCACTGGATTTATAAAATACAGGTTTTCAACCGTGCCGTTTTTCTTAAACTTCGTATGTGCTCTCATGACTTTCCTCCACTGCAATTCGTATAAAGTTATTGAGCTGCGCTCTGCCATGTTCTGACAAGACCGCTTCAGGATGGTACTGGACGCCGAAAATAGGATAGCGTTTGTGCTGGATGGCCATATTAATACCGTCTTCTGTGCGGCCGGTAATGTTAAAATCACTGAGTTCACCGGAGCATGCTAACGAATGATAGCGGCATCCGGCAAGAGGTGACGGGAGGTCTTTGTACAATCCTTCTTTGTTGTGATATACATCCGAAACATGACCGTGGACCGGCCGTTCACCGCGCGACACTTCACCGCCGAACATATGCCACAGCATCTGATGGCCGAGACAGATGCCTAAGACAGGCAGCTCTTTGTAATATTTTTCGATAAATTGAAGGACTTCCGGGCGGTCTTCTGGATGTGACGGTCCCGGAGAAATAATCAGCCCGATAATATTGAAGTCATCTATTAATTTATCGTTCAGCTGGTCCGGCGTCACTACTTTAATACCGGCTTTATATGGATTGCCTTCAATATAATGAACGAGATTATATGTAAATGAATCGTAATTGTCTATCATTAATAAATTCACTGGTCTTCTCCCTGCATGTAATTTATTTAATAATATCATATACAATTCAATTTCAATAACACAATAGGTACAGAGGAGGATGAAAACCGGACGCCTATCATGTAGACTTGAGAGTAAAGAAATAAATATCGTGATTTAGTCAGAAGGGTGATCTATGTCTAAGGAGAAGTCCAGAATCTGGACAAAAGATTTTATTATTATTGTTATCGCGAACTTTTTTATTTTTACATCATTTCAAATGACACTCCCGACACTGCCGCTGTACGTTCAGGAAATCGGTTCAAATGAAACCTGGGTCGGCATCATCGTCGGAATCTTCACTTTCTCAGCACTCTTAATCCGTCCGTTCGGCGGCAAACTTTTGGATACGACAGGCCGGGCGCCTGTATTTTTAATCGGTCTTGCTATTCTCGTCCTGTCGCTGTACTCACTTGCAATCAGTACAACTATATTAATTCTTGTTATCGTGCGGATTGTTCAGGGTGTCGGCTGGGGACTGTCGAATACCGCATCCGGCACCATCGCATCTGACCTGGTGCCAAAAGACCGCCGGGGTGAAGGTCTCGGATTTTTCGGACTGAGCGGTAATCTCGCGCTCGCCATCGGTCCCGCGCTCGGGCTGTTCTTAGTGGACCACATCGCGTTTTCAACATTGTTCATTATTTGCGGCTCGCTCACGCTGATTGCTTTAGTCCTCGCCTTAAATGTGCGCTACGTAAAGCCGGAACCGCTGACGGATTCTGAAATCCAGGAAGACGCCGATACTGCTGAGCGTTTTAATTTCATTGAGAAAAGAGCACTTCCTGCATCTGCACTTTTATTTTTCATTACATTTACATTCGGGGGCATCGCGACCTTTCTCCCTGCCTATACTTTCCAGCAGGGCTTCCAGTCCCATTATATTCAAATCTATTTCGTACTCTATGCCCTGGCTCTCGTTACGACGCGCTTCTTTGCCGGGCGCATCTACGACCGGCGCGGTTTGCCAATCGTCTTTATACCGGGAATTATTTTAATCATTTCAGGACTCACACTGCTCGCCATCCTGAACAGTCCTGTATATCTGTTTGCCGGCGCGATTCTTTACGGGCTCGGTTTCGGGACAGTTCAGCCGGCTCTGCAGGCCTCTGCCATAAATTCCACACCGATTCGAAAACGCGGTATGGCGAATGCCACCTACTTTTCCGCTTTTGATTTAGGTGTCGGTCTCGGTGCCATTACATTCGGGCTCGTTGCGCAATATGCAGACTACAGTTCGATATACTGGATCAGTGCGGGAAGCGGCGCACTGTCCCTGTTACTGTTCTTTATCTTAAGAAGCACCCGGAAAATTATATAAAAATTGTGTCCGGAATGTTTACGTCCTCCTGAAACAGGCAATGTATTCTAGTAGAACATCGTATTTATAAATTTTAGGAGGTAATAAAAATGGGTTGGTTATGGACAATTATCGTCGGCGGTATTTTAGGCTGGCTAGCAGGAGCAATAATTAGTAAAGATATTCCATTTGGTATTATTGGTAACATTTTAGCGGGTATCATCGGTGCTTCAATCGGTAACGCACTCGGTTTAGATATTGGACCTACCATTGGCGGCATGAGTATAATCGGTACACTCGCCGGAGCGATTATTTTAATTCTTGTTGTATCATTCATTTTTGGAATGTTTAAAGGCAACAAAAGAGCATAAGTAAATAATTTGAATTGAAGCGGAATCCTAAGCAGGGATTCCGCTTTTTTGTTGTTTAAAGCCGGAATAAAGCACACTAGCCTAAGGAATGAGGGATTATATATGTCAATGATGCAGTAATTTAGAGGGAAATGCATTAGTCTCGGAGAAAAATGAGGAACTAATGTGAAATGAATACAAAAACGCATTAGTTGTCAAAATTCATGCTGCACTAATGCGAATTCTACGATAAAATACATTAGTTTAGGCAATATATGCGTCACTAATTCGATATTTATAGGGAAACGCATTTGAAACCTGTACATACACGTCAGCAATATGAAAACTACGATAAAATGAGCAAGGTCGCCACTAAAAGCATGACCCTGCTCATCCCCTCCTTCCTGCATCCTCAAACCGTCTGTTTCTCCCCATTTTTGCTATAATTGAAATGTATCTTATCATTCATTATCAGTAAGGAGTTTTACACATGAAGAAGTTTATCAACGCAACGATTTATGGTGATCCGGATTCAACTGAAATTTTAGTTGGAGATAAACATTTTAAAGCAGTCGGCAGCAATCTCGGAGATGCTGATGAAGTTATCGATCTCGAGGGTAAACTTGTGCTCCCGCCTTATGTTGATCCGCATCTTCACCTGGATTATATTTTCTCAGGTCTCGGGGAGGGCAACGCCAACGTATCCGGCACTCTATTTGAAGGAATCCAGCGCTGGAGCGATAACAAAAAGGATTTAACTGAAGATAAAGTACGCGAGAGTGCCTTAAAAGGAATTCAAAAAGAAGTGAGCCACGGTGTGCAGTACATTCGTACACATGTCGATGTGACGGATCCAAATTTAACTGGCATGAAAACCCTGCTTAAATTGCGTGAAGAATTAAAAGATATTGTGACGCTGCAATTAGTTGCTTTCCCGCAGGAAGGATTTTTCAGATATAAAGGCGCAGGGAACCTGGTCAGAAAAGCACTTGAAATGGGCGCCGATGTTGTCGGCGGCATTCCGCATTTTGAAATTTCCTACGAGCACGGTGTGGAGTCTTTAAAACAGATTGTAGATCTCGCGCTCGAGTTCGATGTCATGATTGATATTCACTGTGACGAAAATGATGATCCGAACAGCCGCTTCTTAGAAGTGCTGAACGCGCTCGTGATGGAAAAAGATTACGGCAAGAAAACAACAGCGAGCCATACGACGAGTTTCGGTGCCGTTGAAGCAAGTTACGCAAACAAGATGATGGGCTTATTTAAAGAGTCTAAAATCAGCTTTATTTCCTGCCCGACAGAGAACGCGCACCTGGAGGGTCGCGGAGATGTTTATCCGAAACGGCGCGGTTTAACGCGCGTTAAAGAACTGCTTGAGAACGGCAATAACGTTGCTTTTGCCCAGGACTCTATTGCGGATTACTGGTACCCGCTCGGCAACGGCAATATGATGAACATTTTGGATAACGGTATTCATCTGGCACATTACACGCATATCGATGAAATTAATAAAGCACTCGATCTGATTACGGCGAATGGTGCGAAGGTGATGAACATAGAAGATTACGGCATCAAGGCAGGCAATTCAGCGAACTTTATCGTGCTGGATGCGGCTGATGCTTACGAAGCAGTACGCGAACGTGCAGAAGTCCTCACTTCGGTTAGAAACGGCGACTACTTATTCAAACGTGAAGCCCGCAAAAATGAAATCGAAGTCGATTTTCTGAACAAATAAAAAAACGCTGTACGGAGTTGTGATATGCTCCGTACAGCGTTTTCACTTTAAGCTCCCCAAACTTCGTCGGAGATTTCTTTTACCAGCTGAAGTTTTGCCCACTGCTCTTCTTCAGTCAGATTATTCCCTTCTTCAGTTGAAGCAAATCCGCATTGCGGACTGAGACACAATCTGTCTTTATCGATGTACTTCGCCGCTTCTTCGATGCGCGCCTTAATATCTTCTTTATCTTCAAGTTCAGGCACTTTCGATGAAATCAGCCCAAGCACAACCTGTTTGTCGCCGCTCACTTTGCTAAGCGATTCAAAGCCGCCGGCACGTTCTGTATCAAACTCGAGATAATAGCCTGCAACATTTTCTTTGCCGAAGAGCTCATCCGACACTTTGTCATATGCACCTGATGATGCCCAGGTTGAACGGTAGTTGCCCCGGCAGACGTGTGTAGTAATTGTCAGTCCTTCGGGTTTCCCTGAGATTGCACTATTATTCAGCTCAACGTATTTCTCACTTAATGATTCAACAGTAAATTCGTCATTCATACTCTTCCAGAATTCCTCATCTACAATCATGCCCCACGTACAATCATCCAGCTGCAGATTCGTACAGCCCGCTTCATGTAATTCTTTAATGAATGTCTGGTAAGCAGATGCGATATCCTGAAGCAGCTCTCCTTCATCCGGATAAATTGCATCCGTCGCCGCTTTATTTTCAGGACGGACGAGCTCTGCTAAAAACTGTGCAGGTGCCGGAATCGTCTGGCGTGCAATAACGTCTCCATCTGCCAACTGATTAACAAATTTAAAATGTTCGATAAAAGGATGATTCTCTCCGCTGATTTTTCCTGTCAGGCGGGCAGTTTCAGCTCTCGTTTCGACATCAACAAAGTTGTAGCCATTCTCAACATCAGATTTTTCAACGCCGTTAAGTCCCCAGAAGAAATCGAGATGCCACCACGAACGGCGGAACTCTCCATCGGTAATTGCCTGTAAGCCGATATCTTTCTGCTTTTGAACTAATTCTTTAATCGCTTCGTTTTCAACTGAAGTCAGTTCATCCTGTGAAATGCTGCCATTTTTAAACTCCTCGCGTGCTGCTTTTAATTTAGCGGGACGTAAAAAACTTCCGACATTATCAAATTTAAAAGGTGCTGTTTTTACTGCTACTGGTGACATAGCTGACCACTCCTTCATTTCGTTAATATAATTGTATAGTAGCACGGGTTCGCCGCAATAGCATTACCGTTTAAATTCATGGTCAGTTATAACTTTTAGCTATATCCTTACACGTATAGACATTTAAACTCTTCAACGACAATTTTTTCGTCCTCGTTAAATTCGAGACCCATTTCAGGATAGAGCCAGCCAAAGAAATCAAGATGTGCCTGTCTCCAATACGATAAAGACCGGTCGCCCTCGCCTTCTTTATAAGCGAGTTCTTCATCAGCATCTTTAAAAACAATTGTATACACTTTCATACATTCGATAATACATTTCGGAGTATCATCTCTACCAAGTATGATACTTAATTCTCCAGCTTCAGGGAGACTCTCATTCTCTAACTCGTACTCTTTTAAGCTGCTGCATGTTAAAGTCTTCTTTCCTGAAATGACGAGTTCTGCAAGCATGTCCGGATCGGCTCCGAACTGCCAGGCCGTATAGCTTTTATCTTTGTATTCCGGATGTTTTCCTATAAACTGTTTCCAGTATTGTTCTTCTGTCATTATTATCATCCCATCTGCATTGCATACATTCTGCTGTAGTTTTGTCCTAACGCTATTAATTCCTGATGATTGCCCTGCTCTTTAATTTCACCGTTTTCTAAGAGTATAATCTGATCCGCATGCTGTATTGTCGACAGCCTGTGCGCAATGATAAAGGTCGTGCGGTCTTTTGACACAACATCCATGGCATACTGAATCAGCTGTTCTGTTTCAGAATCGATATTGCTCGTCGCCTCATCCAGCACGAGCACTTTTGGATTAAAGGCGAGTGCCCGGGCAAATGAAATCAGCTGTCTTTCACCTAAAGAAAGCGTCGCGCCCCGCTCTGTGAGTTCGGAATGAACACCGTCAGGAAGACGCGTCATAAGCGCCCCCGCCCCGACATCTTCAAGGGCTTTAATTATTTCCTCTTCCGATATATTTTCATTGTTCAGCCTGACGTTATAGAGCAGTGTTCCGCTGTATATAAATGGATCCTGCAGCACGATCGACATAAACTGCCTTAAACTTTGTTTATCGATTTGCTTCGTATCGGACTCATCGAAGTAAATCGCACCTTCGTTCGGGTCGTAGAACCGCATTAAAAGATTAATAATCGAACTTTTACCCGAGCCGGTATGACCGACCAGAGCCACAGTTTCACCTTCGGCCGCGTCGATATTAATATTTTTTAAGACATCTCTTTTGCCATCATATGAAAAATTCACATTACGAAATGAAATCTTGCCGGTGAACTCCTGCAGCAGATGACCTTCTTTCTTCTCAGGCTCACTCTCCAGCATTTCAAAGACTTTATTTGCCGCTACACGCGCCTGCTCAAAAATACTCAGCTGGCCGATAATATTAAACAGCGGATTAAAGAAGCGGGTAATATAGTCGACAAGCAGGTACATCAGACCGACCGTGAGCGCCCCGGTGTCTCCGAGAAAGGTGCTTGCAAAAATATATACGAGTATAGCAAAGACCAGCGAACGGATAGAGTTTGCCAGGTTTTCTCCAGACAGGCTTTCCAGTTTGACAAGTCCGCTCGCACTGTCGTAATACTCATCGTTAATTTTTTCGAACTCGCTTCTGATCTGTTCTTCACGGTTAAAAACTTGAATAATCGGCATGCCGTTAATCGATTCGTTAATCATCGCGTTCATATCGCTGTTTCTTTCCCGTTTAATATGATTATTTTCATTGGAATATTTCTTATACAATACACTCCAGATAATAATGACCGGAATGAACAGGAGCATGACAACACCCGTCCAGAAGTGGACATAAAAAACAATCGCCGTAATACTGAAGATAGTTAAAATACTCACTATAAACATCGGAATGACCGAAGCAAACAGCTGCAGGATCGATTCTGTATCATTTGTAATTCTTGCAACGACTTTACCTGCCGGCAGATTATCAAAATACCGTATCGGCAGCTGCTGCACGTGTTTAAATACATCGAGCCGCATTTTTTGGACAGCTCTTGTTCCGGCTGAAATTAAAATAATCTGAGCATAGTAGCTCGCAACCGCATGCATCATTTTTATCGTTAAAAATAAGGCAACTAAATATAAAATCGGGCGTATTAAAATGTTCCCTTCACCGAGTTTAATATGGTTATCGATAATCGCCGCTGCAATTAGCGGACCGGCGAGTTCAAAGCCGACCATGCAAATCATTAAAAGTATGCCGCCTGTGAACATTCCTTTGTACTGCTTAATATAAGGGAGCAGTTTTAGCATTTCCTTCATTCCGGCTCACCTCCTTTAAGAAAATAATCGTTCTGTTTTGAATACCAGCCGATGCCGTCAGACAGCTCTCTATGAGTGCCTGATTCAACAATCCTGCCGTCTTCCAACACGATAATTTTATCGGCATGATGCACTGCTGATAAACGGTGTGTGATAATAATCGTCGTTTTGCCTTCGCGGGCGTTTTTAATATGGTCGATTATTCTCTGTTCAGTTCGTGCATCGACAGCACTTAAGGCATCATCCAGTATGAGAATATCCGGTTTTCTGATCAGGCTCCTCGCAATTGAGATGCGCTGCTTCTGGCCGCCGCTTAACGATACTCCTTTTTCCCCGACGAGCGTATCGAGTCCTTCCGGCATGCGCTTCAGATCTTCATCAAAAGCACTCAAACGGATAGCTTCCATCATTTCCTCTTCGGTTGCATCCGGTTTGCCAAACATAATGTTCTCTCTGACAGTGCGCGAAAACAGAATGTTTTCCTGGGAAACATAGCCGAGCTTGTCGCGCAATTTTTTGCGATCGAGCTGTGAAATATTCACACCGTCGATAATTAAATCTCCGGTGCCTTCCGGATATATTTTTAACAGCTGCTTGATAAAGGTCGACTTGCCGCTGCCCGTTTTGCCGACTATCCCGAGCGTCTCGCCTTTGTTCAGCTCGAGTGTAATGTTCTCAAGGCTGTTGCGGTTTCCTGTCGGATATTTAAAAGTCACTTCGTTAAAGTTGAAGCTTGTATCATGCACTGTATACTTGCCGCAGTCTTTCAAATCGTCAGTTTCGTCGAGTACATTTTGAATACGGTCGTAGGATGCATTACCGCGTTCCATAATGTTAAACAGCATACCGAGAGCAAACATCGGCCAAATCAGCATGTTTAAGTAAACGTTAAATGTAATGAGCTCACCGACAGTAATCACACCATTATTGACGAGCACTGCACCGTAGCTGAACGATATCGCAATACTTGCTGATACGACGATAATCGTCAGCGGCTGAAAGAAGGCGTCGAGTTTTTCCACCTTCATAAATTTCTTTAAGTAGTTCTCAGTCAAATTATGGAATCTTTTGTTTTCAGCATCTTCCTGCACGTAACTGCGGGTCAGCCTGACCCCTTCAACCACTTCCAGGACCGCATCGTTCATCACCCCAAAAGCTTCCTGGGAAGATTTATGACGCTTATTGATCATCTTGCCGAGGCGGGACTCAATAATTGCAAGCAGAGGCAGCGGCAGCAGCGCAAAAAATGTCAGCTGCCAGCTGATCGTAAAGCCCATGACCAGAACAATTGTCAGTAAAAAGGTCGTTGAGTCGAGCAGTGTAATAATGCCGAATCCTGTTGCCATGTTCACTGTCCGAAGATCGTTCGTTGCTTTTGCCATTAAATCGCCGGTTTTGCTTTTTTCATAAAAACTCGGCGACAGCAGCAGAAATTTACGCATTAGACGGCTGCGTAAGATAGATTCGATTTTAATTGCTCCTTCAAAGAGCAGGTAGCCCCACCAGTAACTGACAATGTAAGCTCCAACAATTACCCCTGCAAAAATCAGAAGAATATTGCGCGTCATTTCCTTGGTAAGTTCACCGTTATTGATTAAATCGATAGTCCGGCCGATCAGCTGCGGCGGAATGATATCGAGGATGTTCGCAATTAGCAAAAATAAGACGATCAATGCATAACGTTTTTTGTTCGAGAGAATATACCAGCTGATTTTCCTGATGTAATTAAACATAATTCATTTTACCCCCAAATTTCCCTTTGAATTATTTCGCTGTGATGGTGTTTATCCTCTCAGAAAAAGCACAAAAAAAGCGCGCACTATTAATGTGCACGCTGAAAAATTGCATAAAAATAGAGAGGACATGCCTCTCCATTTTCAAATATATCTTATTTTAGAATAATTTATAGTTGTGAAAGTAGAGAGGTACGGATATTTGTTTGTGAAATTGCATTTTTTTGAGTTTGCTGTAATAATTTCATAACGCCTTACCTCCTGTTCATATTTTTGTCACAAAACAAGCATAAATTATCTTTTTACAATTTGCAAGCAGAATTTTCGAATAATTTAAAAATTATAAAGTAAAAGCAATCTTGCCCATCATGCCGGCATTTTCGAGACGATCAAATGCCTCTTTGTATTCTTCGAGTTTAAATGTCTTATCCATTACCGGTTTAATGTTGTGTTTTTCGATAAAATCAAGCATTTCGTGAAGCTCTTCAGTACTCGCCATTGTTGAACCGAGTAAGTTAAACTGCCCATAGAAAAACTTGCGCAGATCAAAGTCCACAGTATCCCCTGCTGATGCACCGAAAGCGACCAAAGTACCGCCGCGTTTCAGCTGGTCCAGAGACTGATTAAACGTTGCCGCACCAACACTTTCAATAACGAGATCGACCTTTTCACCGCCGAGCTGCTCACCCCAGTCCGCTTCAGAATCAAGCGCTTTATCAGCACCGAGTTTCAGCGCTTCTTGACGTTTTTCTTCTGAACGCGAAGTAACATAGACTGTTGCCCCGGCAGCCTTAGCAAACTGCAAAAGATAAGTCCCTGCACCGCCTGTTGCACCTGGAATCAGCACTGTCTGTCCGGCTTTAAGCTGTCCTCTCGTAAACATCGCGCGGTAGGCAGTCATCGCAGATAAGGCGAGCACCCCCGCTTCTTCCCAATTTAAATGTTCAGGCTTCGCGACAGCATTTTCTCGAGGGATGGTAATGTACTCTGCGAAGGTGCCGTTGAACGGAAAGCCGGTAACTTCAAAATCTTCCGGTGGCACCGCGCTGTTTTTCTCCCAGCCGAGTGACGGATTGATAATGACTTCGTCGCCAATTTCCACGTTCTTAACGTTAGCACCAATCTGGTCAACAACCCCTGCACCGTCGGAACCAAGCACAATCGGCGGATCGTTTTCACCGTGCCTGTTCGGGATAAATAAGTCTCTGTGATTTAATCCTGCTGTTTTTAATTTAACGATGACCTCATCGTCTCCCAATTTATCCTGTTCCACTTCACCGAATTTAATACCTTCAAGACTCTGTACGCCTTCATGATATAAAGCTTTCATTAAAAATAACCTCCTCGTAAGATTTACTTTGCCGGTTTAACAGTTACGCCGCCAGCTTCACTTTCTAAGGTCCAGTTTGCAGACAGAATATTCTCTAAATCTTTCTGCTGGTTTTCATCGAGTTCAAGTCCTGAGATGACAAATTCATCGACCTGGTAATCTTCATCAGCAAATTTGCCGAACTTCATTTTAATTAAATTCTTAAGACCATTGAAAGTAAGGAACTTCACTTTGTAGCCGTCGTTTACAATCGATTCGAAATCGGCATTTTTGTCGAGCTCAACAAGCGCGTCAAAATCCATATTTTCTTTAACAGCTTTGAATTCCTCAAGATCGTTGGCTTTAATATTTTTAATAATTTTATCGTTGCTGATGCCATTTCCTCTCAAAGTTTCAATCGCATAAGCTTCCATTAACGTAATCGATTCCATCTGTGTGCCTCCTAAAATAATGTTACGGCTATTGTATCATTTAGAATGTTTTATGAAACTATAAATAGCTTGGGGTATTCGTTTGCGACCGCATGTGAAGACTTCATCGGGACGATAATGGGTATACATCTATTAAAGAGAAATTTTTAATAGTTTAAAAAAAGGAGAAAGATAAAATGGATAGTCATTACACAAATATTAATGGTGTTAAGCTGCATTACGTCACAGGCGGCATTGAAAATGGTCCAGTCTGCTTGCTTCTGCACGGTTTCCCTGAAAGCTGGATTACGTGGCGAAAGGTAATTCCTTCTTTGGAGAATCATTATAAAATTGTTGCCGTGGATCTCAGAGGCTATGGAGATTCAGACAAACCAGAGGGCATAGAAAATTACACAAATAAACTTATGGCGAGTGATATTGCAGGAATATTAGCTGAACTGAAGCTTGCCAGTGCTTACGTTGTCGGTCATGACCGCGGTGCAAGAGTCGCACGAAGAATGGCCTATGATTATCCAGAATTAATTAACCGTCTTGCTCTGATTGAAATTATGCCGATGGAATATGTATATTCTTTATCCGCTGAAGAAGCTGCGAAGAAATATTGGCATTGGGTATTTCAAGTTGTGCCCGATTTACCGGAGACACTAATTTCAGGCAAGGAAGAAGAATATTTAAAATTCCTGCTCAGCCGCGGTGATGGTTTATTCGACCGCTTAAATTCAGATGGCTCGTGGCATGAGTATCTCTCACACTGGAAAAAGCCAGGCGCAGTGAAAGCAGCGTTAAGTGATTACAGAGCTTCATATAAATTTGATCTGCCCGAGTATCAGGAAATGGTTGAAACAGAAGATAAATTAAACATCGACACTCTGCTGCTTTGGGCGGAAAAAGGAAATCTGTCGGGGCTGCCTGTTGAAGAAATATGGAAGCAGTCGCTTAATAATGTGACAGGATATGAACTGAAGAACTGCGGCCACTATCTGCTCGAAGAAAGCGGCGAAGAAGTCGCAAAGTGCATTCTTAAATTTGATAAATAGCAAAACGGATTTGTTAATATTTACACCAAACTGACTTCAGGGAGGTTTTCATATGATATTTAAAAGCTACATAGATTTCTGGAAGCATACTTTTGATTTCAGCGGAAGGTCGACCCGTTCTGACTTCTGGGTACCTTTTCTGATTCATATCTTTATCTTTCTTTTTGTTTTTTACTTTAGTGCAGTTATACAAATTCCACTTGCGAGGTATGTGGTGCTGCTGACAATGGTACCTTCTTTTACAACCGCAGCACGGCGGCTGCATGATACAAACCGGACAATGCTGTTCGCGATTTTGTTTCCAATCAGTGCGATTGCTGCACCTTACGGACTCATTGCCGGTTTTATCGGAATTTTTGCCTGGCACGGGACTGACGGTGATACAACCGTTGGCATCGTATTAGTCATCAGTATTTTATGTCTCGTTTTTGGAACAATTATTTTCATTTACTGTTTAATTCTGTTCGTCCTGCCCGGTGATAAGGAACCAAATAAATACGGTTCAGGCGGCAGCTGTTTACTATTTAATTCAAACGAATAAACTCACAAAGACATCGGTCTAATCCCTCTTTGTCGCGGATTTTCATGTGCGAATCCAGCACATAATTCTTTAGTTTTCTGAAAATTGTGATAAAATTAATTTAAAAGAAACTTTATACTATAGAAAAGGAGAGGGACACAATGCCGAAAGTTTCGTCGTCGAGATTATTGTTCTTTACAATGCTGATCTTTGTATTGGCGTTGGCAGCATGCGGCAATGATAATACTTCAGAAGAAGCAACGACGGATGAATCAGAGACTGTAACAGAAGAGTCAGCTGACGACTCGGAAACCGTAACAGAAGAATCAACTGACGACTCGGAAACCGCAACGGAAGAAAGTGCTGAAACTGAACCAAAAGTAACTGAGTTTGAACCAGCATTTCCAGAACAAACCAGAGCGCCTAAAGTAGAAACTGAAACAGAATTGAATGTGGAAGTTGTTGCTGAAGGTCTTGATGTGTCCTGGGGTATGGAAGAGTTTGATACGAACCGCTTGCTTGTTACGCAAAGGGACTCCGCAGAACTTCTTATTTTAAACCTTGAAGATGGTTCTGTTTCAGATCCAATCGAAGGTACACCGGAAGTAAATAACGAAGATCAGGGTGGTTTACTTGATGTAACCGTCGCACTTGATTTCGACGAATCAAGGCTGGTGTTTATGACGTTTTCCGAAGATAAGGACGATGGTACTTTAACTGCTGTCGGTAAGGGTGTGTTATCAGAAGATGAGACCTCACTTGAAGATTTTGAAGTTATCTTCGAGGCAGAACCAGCCTATGATGGCACCTTACACTATGGCGGACGTATTATTTTTGATGAAGATGGCAACCTGTTCTTAACAACTGGTGAGCGCTCAGATGATCCAATTCGAGAACGTGCACAGGACTTAGATGCTTATTTAGGTAAAGTCATTCACATTACACAGGACGGGGAACCAGTAGATTCGAATCCATTTATTGAAGATAAAGACGCACTTGATGGTATATACAGCTACGGTCACCGTAATATTCAAGGTGTGGACTTCAACCCAGAAACAGGAGACTTATGGATTGTTGAGTTCGGTCCACAGGCCGGAGATGAGCTGAACATTATTGAACCGGGTTCTAACTATGGATGGCCGACTGTGTCTTACGGTATCGAGTACAGCGGTGAATTAATCAATGATGGTATTTCAGAACACGAAGCGCAGGGCTTTGTTGAACCCGTATATTATTGGGATCCAACGAGTGCACCAAGCGGTATGTCATTCTATGATAACGACGCCATTCCTGAATGGGAGAACAACCTGTTTATCGGCGGTCTGGCGCCAAACTATATTGTACGGGTCGTCATTGAAGACGGCATGATTGTTGGGGAAGAACGTCTGTTAACTGACGAAGGCCAACGTTTCCGCGATATTCTTGTAACTGAAGATGGCGCGCTTGTAGCAGCTACTGATGGCGGTATGATTTATAAGGTAACTGCAGCAGGTGAATAATTAAAGATTCAAAAACACCGGAGCATATCACTATTTGCTCCGGTTTCTTTATTGTTTAGTATTTAAAATCCTCTTCGGTAACCTCTTCCCCAGCAGCCAGCATTACAGCGAGTTTCAGTCTCGCTTTTTTACTGTCGTAAGAGCCGCCGTTCACTGCACCGTCTTTTTCAAATTGCGAAATACCACCGGAAAAGTCATAGGCTACCTTTACATCGCCGTCATCGGAAGCGGAAGTAATAACAACCTTAATTCCCGCATCGACCGCTCTTCTCACTCCTGCAGCAACGAGGTCATTTGCATGCCCCCGCCCCATTGTTTCAATAACAAGTCCCTCGACTTTATGGTCAATTGCACAATCGATAAATTTCGCATCAGTACCCAAAGCACATTTAATAATATCGACTTCGGGCAATTCTCCTTGAACTTTATATGTACTGTTATGTGCCGGATACTGATAAATTTTTACATCATGGCCATCCACCGTTCCGAGGTATCCTGTGCCTCCGCCGCCAAAACCGTCGACGTTCATCGCGTTCACTTTTTTTACAAATCTCGGCATAAATACTTTCGAATTAAATAAGGCGCTGACGCCGATTTTTGCCGCTCCTTCATCTGCTGCCAGTGTAATGGCATCCTGCAGATTGGCATAAGCATCGGTCCCAATCAGCTCCGGCCCGCGCTGCGATCCTGTGACGACGACTGCTTTCCCTGCCGGTATAACCTGACTTAGGAAATAAGACGTTTCTTCAAGCGTGTCAGTACCGTGTGTAAGTACGATGCCATCCACATCGTCGTCATTGACCGCTTCCAGAACAGCGTCTTTTATCGTTATCAGGTTGTCAAAAGTAATAGCACTGCTTGAGACTTTAATAATCTCCTCTACGCTGATGTGGATATCATCGTGTAAATCCAATTTCCCCGCCAGTTCCTCTCCTGTTATCAAGCCGGTTTGCTGGAGTCCTGTAACAGGATCCCGTTTGCTGGCAATCGTTCCCCCTGTTGTCAGCAGTTTAATATGTGGCATAATCATTCCCCTTTTTATGTAAACTTAAAATCATTTACAGTATAACAATAAGCAAGCAGCGTCTCTATAAAGAATATTTCATCAAGCCTACTCCTAAATAAAGTTTGAGGCATCTCCAAAAATTATTGAAGATGCCCGTTAGTAAGTTTAATTAGCTTTCTATTCTTTCAAATCTTTTGCAATACCAATTCCTGTATATCCTAGAATAATAGCAAAGATAAATCCAACGTAGCAAAGCACGGCCCAAGGGGCATAACTTAAGGTTGGGATGCCGAGTGTTCCTGCCATAAATACTCCTGCAGATGATCAGGGGATTAAAGGAACGATAACTGTTCCTGAGTCCTCAAGTGTTCTTGACAGATTTTTTGCAGCAAGATTTTTCATTTTATAAGTATCTTTGAACATTTCCCCCGGAACGATTATAGACAGGTAAGAGTTGCCTGTTACTAATGCCATAGTCAGACAGGATAAGACGGTTGTTAATATTAAATCTCCCGTACGTTTAACGAATTTAAGAAGATATTCTATAATGACTTCCAAGGCACCTGATTTTGTCATAATTCCTGCGAAGGCAAACGCCGAAAAGGCGATTAAAATCACACTTGTCATAGACTGCATGCCGCCCTGATGTACTAAATCCAGCACTTCCGGTATGACAGAAGAGGCTTCGAATCCATTTTTGTTAACCATGCTGACATCAAAGCCGCTAACTGCAGATGCAAATACATCTTTTAAGCTGAATCCTTGTATAAACATTCCCAAAACTCCTGCCAGCACTGAAGAGAATATAATGACCGGCAATGTAGGATATTTTTTTACAGCTCCGAATAATATAAGAGCAGGCGGCAATAATAACAGTATATTCCAGCTGAACATAGCATTTAAAGTTGTCAGCATAGTAGTCATCGTTTCCGGCGCTGTAACTTCTTTGTCAGCAATACTTAATCCTGCGATTAAATAAATAACCATCGATACGATAGCTGCCGGAACCGTCGTCCACATCATATGTTTAATATGTTCATACAATTCACTTCCAGCAGCAATCGGCGCAAGATTTGTTGTGTCGGATAATGGAGATAGTTTATCTCCAAAATATGCACCTGCAACTATCGCACCGGCAGTAGCCGGAAGATTGGCTTCGAGGCCTGTCGCAATTCCCATCAAAGCGACACCAACTGTTCCGACTGACCCCCATGATGTTCCGGTAACGATAGATATAATGGCAGAAACGACAAAGGCAATTAAAACGATGAATGTCGGATTAATCAGTTCCAGCCCGTAGTATATTAACATTGGAATAGTGCCGGATATCATCCAGGTACCAATTAAAATCCCGATAGATATGAGGATCAGAATGGCAGGCATAGCCAGGCTCACTTTTTCCTGTATTCCTTTCATCATATCTTCCCATGAAAATCCAAGACGAAGAGCAATAAATCCTGCATATACGGAAGAAAGTATAAGCAGCGGTTCAGGGTTTAATCCGAATACTCCAAAACCGATTGCCAGCAGCAGCAGCATTACGGCAATAGGTGAAAATGCTTCAAATAAATTTGGTTTTCTTTTCATATATGTACGCTCTCCCTTATTCAAAAGTCCCTTTTACGAGTAAATTGCCGTTCTCAATCATATGCTTTCCTTTCGCAAATACATGTTCAATTTCAAAGGTATCTTTCGACAGCACTAATAAGTCAGCATCACTTCCTTCTTGAATCACACCTTTGCCTTCGAGTTTCAGGGCCTCTGCAGTGTTGGCTGTCACCAGCCTCAAAGTTTCTTCCAAAGATAATTCTCCCGCTCTAATCGTTTCAATAACCTGATTAAATAGGGTGCGCGTACTGGCGACTCCAAAGCCGATCAGTTTTCCTTCTTCATTAAATTTAGGCAGACTGCCGTTGCCATCCGAAGATATAGTCAGCTTACTTAAATCCCCCTGATTCTTTTTATAATAGGAGATCCATTCGTAAGTCGTGTCATCAGCGGTAATATCGACAAATGCACCCCTTGCTGCCAGTCTGATGGCATCATCAAATAATTCCCTGCTTCTAGTTATATGAGTCACATGGAGATTCGATGCAGGCAGTTCGTATTCATCCAGCAGCTGGTGAAGTATTGATAAATAACCTTTTCCGGGACCTGTATGGAAGTGGGTAATTCCCGCCTTGCCGCTTAACATGCCGCCTACTCTGGTTTGACCGACAATTTTTGCAAGTTCATGTACACTTGGCTGGCCGGATCTCGAATCAGATATTGCAATTTCGGCAGTACCGATTACTTTATCGATTAAAATTGCATCATCCTTTACATTGTCAGTAAAAGTCGGTGTCGGCACATCATAATTACCGGTATAAATATATGTAGAAATTCCTTCGATTTCCAAACCCCGGGCTTTAGCAAGGAGAGAAGTCAAATGCCGCGTAGTCCCGTCTGTTCCGATCAGACCGGCCGCTGAAGTAATACCCGACTGAATTAAATCACTGATTTGAATTTCCGGAGTGCGGGTCGCAAATCCGCCCTCACCTCCGCCTCCGAGAAAATGTACATGGGGATCGATAAAACCCGGTGTGACAAGAGCACCTTCGGCATCAATGATTTTATAGTCAATCCCGAGGCTGGATACTGCGTTTTCATCGATATCGCCAATTTTTGAAATTTTACCGTTAATCACTAAGACTGACTGCTTGCCGATAAAGTCCGGAGCATAAATCTCTGCATTTTTAATTAAAGTAATCACAAAACCATTCCTTTTCGTATGAATAATTTGAAAATTTTAAAAACATAGTCCTATACTAAATCTGTAATTGTAGATAGTCAACAAAACGTAAGAAGTTCCTGTGTGGTGAAAACCAGCAGGAACTTCTTGAATTACTTTATTTATGCAGATTGGCATTTCTTCTTATAGATTCAAAGTCCATACTCTTACATTTTTAATATGAAGCATTTAATTTTAACTGCGTATGCATCCGTGACAGCATCAGTGTAAATATTAAAGCGATGACTGCAACACCAAAGATAACCGTCATGACTGCCGATACCCCGTACATATCTGCGATTTTACCTAAAACCGGTGCAAAGACTCCGCCTGCGCTGACCGATAAACCGAGAGTGACACCTGATGCCAGGCCGACTCTGTTCGGCAGATACTGCTGTCCCAGCACAACGAGTGAACTGTACGGCATAAAAATTAGAAATCCTGCTGCGATTATCATCAGTGCCGAGAGTGCAAACGATTCTGTAACAGAGAGGATAAACAGTACCGGTACAACTGCTATAAAGCTGTAGCGGATGACGTTTAAGTAACCTAAATTGTCTGCGATTCTTCCTCCAAAGAGTGTACCCGCTGATGTCGAGATCAGGAAGATACTTAAAAGTATATTCCCCGATTCATTGGACTGGAGAATAATCGTAATCCAGAACAGCGGAATAAAGGTGTTCAAACTTATAAAGACAATGGACCGCATAATCAGCACAACGCTTAAGAGCGAGAATGGTTTCCACTGGTCTTTCGGAAGTACCTGAGCTGTGGCTGCAGAAGAAACAGGTGCTTTTTGCCCTGCCGGTTCACTGGTGACTTTCCAAATAATTAAACTCATAATCAGCGACGGGATAATTAAAATTATCAAACCCTGCAAATCCCACAGCATGAGCGTGACAGTAGCGACAACGGGTCCGAGTGCAAAGCCCAAAGTCCCGCCCAAAGAAAATATGCTCATATCCGATGCTTTGTTTTTCCCTGCATTCAAAGTCACGGTCTTTGCTGCTTCCGGGTGAAACAGTGCTGTTCCAAGCCCGCTGACCATAATGGCAGCAAAAATTGCCCAGTAGTTATCTAAAAAGCCAATAACCGCAAGCCCTGAGCTGCCGAGGATTAAGCCTAAAGGCACCATCCATTTTTTAGATATAATATCTGAATATATACCGATAAAAGGCTGAGAGACTGACGAGACGATATTTGCTGCAAATATGAGGGCTGCTGCCGCTGTATATGTAAAATCATAAGCAAAAATTAAAAAAGGCAGCAGGGCCGGCAGAATGCCTGAGTTCATATCACAAAATAAGTGACCTGCTGCCATAGCGTATGTTTTCCTGTTGGCTGATTTAAACACTGTATCCCCTTCGTTTCTTCTTTATTTTTGGTATTTCTCCAGATGCCTGAGCGTTTTTTCATACTCCTGTTTTTGACATACAGACAGATTACCTTCTTCCAGCCTGTCTTTAGCTGCTTGTATATTTCTCTCGAGCTTTTCCTGATTGAGACTATCTATATACTCTTTTTCTTTTCTCCCGGCCATTCTGGAAATTATTCCGCCTAAAACATTTATATTTTTCCGCTTCATAAAACCACCCCGCTTATATTATATCAGTCCGATATCTCCCTTATTGATGTTTGCAGCCAGCACATCGATAAAATTCTGAGCTGCTTTAGACAGACGATGATTTTTCAGCCAGATTAAACCGATATCACCCGACAGCTGTTCAGAATCTGCAATTTTGTGAATATGCACCGGATATTCCTTGTAAAGATGCAGGAGAGATTCCGGCACTATGGAAACACCAAAATCAGTGGACACAAGCTCCATCATCAGCTTCAGATCGGAAAACTCCGCAATAATTTCCGGATGTATTTTAGCTTTGGAGAATGCTTCATGGATTGAATAATACACACCCAGTCCTTCGATACTCGGCAGGACGAGCGGATACCGGCTCACTTCCTCGAGTGTCGCATCTCCTGTAAACAGTTTTTTCTCTTTGGAAGTGATAACGTAAAACGGTTCGCTGTAGAGATGCTGCAGTGTAAATTCATCTATTTCAAGCGGCAGACGGACGATTGCCATTTCTATTTCCCGCTGCTTCAAAAGATAGCAGAGCAGGGACGATTCATTCTGCTGAATTTTATATTTTATTTTTGGATACATGCTTCTGTACTGATGAAATACTTCATTTAAATTGCCTAAGGAAAAAGTATTAATACCAACTGCAAGCCTGCCGTCTATTCCTCCCCCGACATCGGCAACTTCATTTCTAGCCTCTTCCATCATCTGTGTAATTTGAAGCGCGTATTTATACAAAGTTTTACCCGCTTCGGTCAGCTCTAAAAATTTACCGCTCCGTTCAAACAATTGTTCACCGAGCGATGCTTCCATATTTTTCAGCTGCTGGCTGAGCGGCGGCTGCGACATATAAAGCTTCTTCGCTGCTGCTGATATCTGTTTCTCTTCTGCGATAACGATAAAATACCGTAATTGCCGAATATCCATAAATTCACCTCAAGTATATGAAAAAAGTTATTTTAAGTAATTTTATTAATATTTTATGTATATCACGTCTAATAGTATCATAAGTATTACTATATGAATAATATGAAATTCGGGAGGATAAGAATTGGGTAAAATTTATAATAAAAATACTTTTCTGCTGCTTTTTGTCATTGCTGCCATTTCACTAAACCTCCGCCTCGGCATTACATCAGTCGGTCCTCTAATGGATTCGATTCGCACTTCCTTATCATTGTCTAATGCACAAGCCAGTCTTCTTACGACTGTTCCCGTTTTATGTATGGGAATTTTTGCATCACTAGCCACTGTACTTAATAAAAAATACGGTTCTAAATTTACTTTGATACTTATGCTGGCAGTGCTCGGCCTTGCTACTGCGGTCCGCGGATTTCTGCCGGGCTTCTCAACACTTTTAATCACTGCCTTTTTAATCGGTCTGGCTATTGCAGTACTCGGACCGACAATGTCTGCTGTGATTAAGAAATATTTCCCGGGGCACGCAGCGATTGCAATTGGTATTTCAACCTTCTTTATGAGTATGGGATCTGCGGCCAGTGCAGCCCTTACAGGCATTTTCTTTGAAGTTTCAGACTCCTACATGTTCGCCCTCGCGATTTGGTCAGTGTTTGGTTTATTCGGAGTTCTGGTTGTTGCTTTTGTCTTAAAAACAGGCGCCAGCAGCAAGCTGCCTAAACAGAATGTTTCTGAAGTGAAATACAACTTCCCTTCTCCGTGGAAGCAGACAACACCATATCTGTTCATGTTGTTTTACGCACTGCAGGCGGCTCTCTATTTCTCAACAATTACATGGCTTGTGCCGATGTCAGTGGAAAACGGTATGACGATGATTCAGGGCGGCATGCTCTTAAGCGCAGTCATGTCTGTACAGGTTGTCTTCAACCTGCTGCTGCCGATAATGATGGAGAAATATCCGGCGCGCAGAAACTGGATTTATTTCATTCTCGTATCAGGGACGATTGCAACTCTCTTATTCTGGACCGGAGACCACACCTTGATGTGGATCGGCGCCTTTATGATGGGTATTCCGCTTGGCGGGTTGTACTCAGCAGCATTGATGCTGCCGCTCGATGAAACTGTAACGGCAGACGGAGCGAACTCATGGACAGCTATGATGCAGACCGGCGGCTGTATTCTCGGCGGATTGTTCCCGTTTGTAATCGGCTTTATATACGATGGAACACAGAATCATAATTATACGATGTCTATACTGCTGGCAATTTATGCGTCTGCCTTTATTCTGATTACAATCATCGGCAATAAAAAAGAGAAAAACTACGATGACTATATAGTAAAACCTTCTGACAATTAAGTCAGAAGGTTTTTTAGTTACTGTATTTTTACTTCTCTTACCGGAATCCAAATTTCACTGCAGGCCTAATCTTATCTTTCATCATTCATAGTCGTAAATAAAACACGTGGTGCTTCAACTAATTGATAATTCGATGAAGCCAGCCATTCGTCAAATTCTGATTTGCCAAAGCTGATTTCCTGTTCTAATTTAATATCGTTTGCGCAGCATTATATGATTATTTATTTTTACATAAGTGTGTTTATATTGACTGTAAGGGTATTAAGTTATTACTTAAACTTACAGCAGAGGGTGATTAAATGCGCGAAAATATAATGGCAATTACAGGACCAACATCAGGCATCGGAAGAGAAACAGCCTTAGCACTTGCTAACCAGTTTGACAGAATCGTTCTTCTTGTCCGTAATTTAAACAAAGGAGAAGTATTAAAACAGGAAATAGAAACAAAATTACCTGTTAAGATAGATGTGATTCACTGCGATTTGAGCGAGTTGTCATCAATAGAATCTGCAGCAAATAAAATGAAAGAAAAATATGATTCAATAGATTGTTTAATATTAAATGCGGGCATTGTATCTTTAACGAAACAGGAAACGAAAGACGGTTTTGAAATGATGATGGGGACAAATTATATCGGTCATTTTTATCTGACACACCTGCTGCTGCCGCTTGTTCTTGACAGCGAAACAAAACAGGTCGTTGTTGTTTCTTCCAATGGGTATAAATTCGCGCCGTTAAAAGCACCTTACTTTAAACGAAGAAAATTTAACCCCGTGACGAACTACGGCCAGTCGAAACTCGGGACTTTGTATCTGATGCAGACCCTGTACGATTCGTATCATGAAGAGGGGTTAAAAACGACGGCTGTACACCCTGGGGCAGTGTCGACTAACTTAGGAAAAACACCGAAAAATGAACGATTCGGCAACCTGGTCTATAAAGTACTGACACCTTACTTTCTTACTGCGGAAGAAGGCAGTTTTTCGACAGTAATGGCTGTGAAATTCCCTGAAAAGTACAACGGCAAATATATGCATAATGGTAAAATTCTTAAAGTGCAAAAGCATGGCAATGACATAGATGCAAGAACATCTCTTATGA
Source organism: Jeotgalicoccus halotolerans (assembly GCF_003387165.1). Classification (GTDB taxonomy): domain Bacteria; phylum Bacillota; class Bacilli; order Staphylococcales; family Salinicoccaceae; genus Jeotgalicoccus; species Jeotgalicoccus halotolerans. The sequence goes on along the minus strand of NZ_QUMW01000001.1, from coordinate 32,608 downwards.
CAGCGACATTAGATGTGCTGAACCTGACTCACCTTTAAAATACAGGAGAAGGTACAGATCAAGACACCTGTACCATCTCCATGCTGTTAAATGTTTTTACTTATCTTCCTTCTTACTTTTTGGTTTCATATAAATCCCCGAAAGAATACCAATCCCAAGTCCGTTAATAATGGAATAGCTAATATTTCACGTGCCGGGACGATGCCCATAAGAAAGTAGATGAATAAACAGAAGACAATAAATAATTTTATTATCTCAGGTGTCTTATATAGTGTTTCATGAATTTTTTCATATACGTTCTTCTCACTCCTACATAAATCCTTCTCATTTCTTTTATTTTAAATTGCGGTCATGATTCGACAGGCCGAAAATTGCTAATTTGTATATCAAATGTAAAACAAATAAAAAAACGACACAAAAATCTTCTGTTTAAGAAATCTGTATCATTTTTTAGCCTTATTCATTCTTTAATTAAATATCCATCTGAACACTTGCATAATTAAACGCGGTATATAGAATATTATCTCGAATAGTCCGAATGCTGTATCAGCCTTACTCATAGGCTCTGCAAGCTGTCTTTTATTCTTAGATCGTAACTTGGCGGGATCAATGTATTCAGGATCTTTTGATTGATTCATATCCTATCCTCGCTCCTGAACATATTCATTTCGTTTTCTTTAATTTTAAGTTGTCTGACTTTCTCTTCATCTGCCATGTCAGAGACTAAAACATCAAAACTGGTATCGTAAATTTCTTTCGCTTTCAACTTCACTTCATTAGAGTTCGTACCTGCAGTAATTTCATATTGTATATTCTGTATCTGGTTGAATAAATTATTTGCTCTGACTTGTGCGCTTAACTCAGACTCGTTCACTTTAGCTTCAATCAATGCTTGTCTGACTGCATACTTGATAACAAAATAAAATACGAAAGCTGCAAATAATATTGCGATAAATGTCCCCACTATGAACTACTCCTTAGATGAATTATTTTCTATTACGAATTTATATGAATTGAAGAAAAAGGAGATGATTATAAATACAACAAATATTATGGTGACTGCTATACCGCTAATCCGTAAAAAATCTGAGGGATAAGGATAGCTTTCAGTATATATATTCAGACTGTTGCTCACTATAAAAAATAGCATTGATACAACAAAAACTATGTTAAAAATTTTATTTATTATTGTTTCTTTAACTAATACCACATCACCGTCTTTGACTTCAATTCGATCAGTGCGGTCCAAGGGCTGCTCGTATGTTAATGTACCTGAATCTTCTGGTATCTCCATAGTTTTTGTTTGGTATCCGCCAACAGATCCGATTGTTTTCCCATTAAACTTTATACTGATAGGCATCAGCCAGCCGAGAAACCATGTTCTTCTTTTAACAATAATTTCCATGCTTTTTCCCCTCTAAAGCATTATTTCGCAATTTTCGCTTCTGTTTTTTTCTTTGATTTAATGTTTCTGTAAACAATCGTGAATAGCAATGCCAGAATGTTCAAGCTGAACATCGCAATGTAGTATGTGCTTGAATTGTCTTCCAGAATGTAAGTGCCGTAACGTAACGTGTTGAGCGTGAGCAGTACATATAAAATAATAACCGTCCCATTATTCATATCCCTTATCCCCTTCGTTATTACACTCTTCTCTATTTATGTATTTATACTTATCTTATCACATTTTATATATGGTAAACTCCTAATAACACACGTGTCAGGGGGATGTACTTATGAAGATAATATTGATATTTGGTCCGCAGGCTGTCGGCAAGATGACTATAGGCGAAAAGGTCGGTACAGCGTTTAATCTTCCGCTCTTGCACAATCATGTGACGCTCGATGCGATTTGGCCGTATATCGGCTGGAATAAGGATACGTTCAGATTATCAGATCAAATCCGGATGGGAATTTTTGAACATATTGTCGAAGATGACTCGCATCCTGGAATAATCTTTACCTTTGTCTGGGCTTTTGATATGCAGGAGGATTGGGATTATATAAACACACTTAAAAAAATATTTAATAAGGAATCTCACGATATTTATTTTGTGGAACTCGCAGCTGATCTTGAAGAGCGGATCAGAAGAAATACGACTGAGTACAGGTTGGAAAAGAAACCTTCTAAAAGAAATGTTGAGTTTTCCCATGCTGAATTGACGAATTCTGCTGAAAAGCATAGACTGAATTCATATGATAATGAAATTCAGGAAGATAAATATCTCAAGCTGGATGTGACTCACTTAACCGTTGAAGAGTCGAGTCAGAAGATAATTGAATGGGTAAATGAAAATTAAGCTAAGCTAGGAGTTTTAAAATGGAAGATAAAGTGATGAAATTATTAAGTTTTATCATAGGAATTTTCTTCTTTATGTTTTACATAGTTATTATTGATACGGTAATCACCTCACACGAAGGAAGCTTTTTAGAATTTCCCTATATTCTTTTGAGTATTTACTTTTTCATTTCAATTTTCACTTTCCCTTTGGTGAGTATAGAAGCTAGTGAGAAAACACATAATAAACATTTTTTAATTAAAAATTATTCTTTAATTGCAGCATACTTAATGTCACCTATCTGGGTGGGATCAAAATTGCTAAAAAATAGAGAGGATTAAAAATAGACATATTTATACAAAACTGAATTTTTTGATAGAAAGAGGTGTTTATTTGAAAAGCGAATTAAATATTTCAAAAAAACATGGTGTAATTAGCTATAGTTCTTTAATAATAGGAATTATTTGTTTCTTCATTGTTTTTGTAACACCTACAAGAATAGCTAACATTGGAAGCTTAACTGGAGATTATGTAACTTTCTTCTTTACTGCTGCTGGCATAATATTATCCATCATTGGACTTATGAAAAGAACCGAAAAAAACATTATTCCCTTCATATCTTTAATACTTTCATCATCACTCTTTATTTTTTGGTTCATTGTGTTTTTCTTACTGGTTACTGGTCGAATGGAACTAGCTCCTTAAAATGCATAACTCATGTTGAAATACAATGATTTCATATAGTGTATTCTTTTAAAATTAATCCCTCAATCCGATTTTTCGAGTTGGGGGGATAGTTGTTTTGTTTTACCTGTTCAACAATACTAATTTATTTGTTTTGAAAAATAGTGAGATTACGGCAATAACAAATAAAATGCTAAGCAGAATCTTTTCAATATTGAACAACTGTTCATAATTAGAATGGTTCGTAAAATCAATGATTCCAATGCCTCTCATTAGTAAATAGAGCAGGAATGTTACGAGTAGAATTCCCAGCACTTTACCTAATAGTGACTCTTCTACTTGTACTACATCTTCTTTTTTAACCTGCAGCTGATCATTACGCCCTACAGGCTGATAATATTTTAGTTCTCCTTCACTTTCCTGCATCGGGATTTCTATTTCCTGCGAACCGTAAAGTGTACCGACTGATTCATTATTAAATCTTATTCTAGCAGGTATAAATGAATTAAAAATCCACAGTTTCCTTTTTACCTTAACAGTCATATCTCCTCATCCTTTATATCCTTTTAACCAACCGCAAGTCTTTCATAATAATTTAGTTTGTTAATTCATATAAAAATAAAATCCGATTCCTACTATAACTACATCTAAAAACAGCACTCCCGCTAAATAGATATAGTTTTTATATGTTTCCTCATCTTGTATTGTTGTACTTCTTACAGCTAAATATCCGAGAATTGAAATTGCTATGATACTGATTGCAAACACAATAAAGTTATTCATCTCTATTCCCTCCCGATAGTTTCAATAGAGTTCTATACTTCTTTCGGTTTTATTACACTTTTACGCTGAAGTACATATATTATTACAAGTGCAAGAATTGGTGCGAGTGCTATAAACTCATTTCCGATAGTCAGCCAGACTAAGGGTACAAGTACAAAAAGTGAACCGAAAAGTACTGATAGTTTACCATTGGTGCTTAATCCATGGGCAAATAAAAACAGACCGGCTATGACAAGTATAAGAAAGAATATATTCAGCAGTATCATGTTTGCCCTCCTTTGCTTTTTCATTTGTTACTACAAATTTATCCTGACAGATGATATTTACGATTCATAAATAACTTCCACAGATGTTTCTTCTCCATTGAGATAAAAATTTAAAGTTTGATTCTCTATATCATTTTCAAGTGCTATAGTGTATAAAATAAAATCATCGCTTTCTTCCGGCTCGTCAAATCTTATATTCATAACGCTATCATCCGCTTCCTCCACGTCAACTTCACTGTCTTTTTCAATATATGCGTATATAATTCTTTCTCCTGCTTCGTTCTGTATCAGAAATATATCACCATGCTCTGGTTTTTCTGTAAGTGACTCCGATAATATATCAACAGAGCTTTCGGATATCTCAGACACTTTATTACTGCTGCATGCCGAAAGTAGAGTTAACGATAATAATAACATCGAAAGTTTCTTCAAATGAACGCTCCTTAAAGTTTTTTCAATACGATTTCATTCTGAAATCCGTTTCATAGTTTGCTATGATTATATTGTAACAAACCTTGTAAATTATTCATTTATCCTATTAAATTCTAAAACTATAGCTATATAACGGAGGTCACCATGTCTAGAGCTGAAAAAGCGATAATCACCAATATGTGTATGATTGAAAATGATAAGGGGCAAATATTAATCCAGGATCGTGTCAGCAGTAATTGGCCAGGTGTTACTTTTCCCGGTGGAAAAGTTGAGAAGAATGAGTCTTTTGTAGATTCGGTGATTCGTGAGGTGTTTGAAGAAACCGGCCTGGTTATTAAAAATCCTCAAATTTGCGGTACGAAGCAATTTCAGACTGAGGACGATGAAAGATACATTGTCTTAATGTATAAAACAAATCAGTTTTCTGGAAATCTGCGTTCTTCTGAGGAAGGCGAAGTTTTATGGATTGATAAATATCAGCTCGGCACCTATCATCTGGCGAATGATTTTGATGAGATGTTCCGGGTGATGGATTCAGATACCTTGTCGGAGTTTTATTATGATGATTCGTGGAATGTACATATTATATAAAGGGAGAAATTCTATGAATATTATATTTAAGCTATTGATGTTCGTTGGTGCAGGACTTCTAATTTATAATGCTGAAGCCAGACCAGGGAACACATTTTTATTCAGTACAGTAGGAGTTCTGCTTATAATGAGTGCAGGGTTTATGGTTCTAAAGAGTAATAGAAGTAAGATAACTAGAACTTTTTATTCAAAAAAGAATCAAACCGGCAAAGGTCTTTTCTCACCAATCTTTACCGTTATACAGACTATATTCGTGACGCTTCTCATCGGCGGTTTGCTTTTTTATTTAACCAGATCTATTTTCACTTTCCTGATAAACACAAATCCTCCAAGTGGTCAGCTATCATTATTATTTTCGCTTTAATGGGTTTACTTATTTACCTGTTTTACATTCTTCTCGCGCCTATCGTCACTTAGCAGGTAAACTTGCTTATCAGTAATCCATCAGAAATTATTAATACTGTGGAAGGTTACGTAGAGTATTTCCTGACTCAGCGTGAACATATGCCAACCGCAATTCAGAATCAAATCATTAATGCCCTGTTCCAGAATCCAATAATGGCGGTGTATGCAGCAATTATTATACTTATCGCGCAGCAAATTGAAGGTAACTTAATTACGCCTAATGTTATAGGTAATGGACTCAGTGTGCACCCGCTGACAGTTATTACTTTAGTATTAGCTGCAGGCAGGGGGCTTCCCAGCAGAGATCTTCAGGACAGCCCACAGCTTAAATGACAATCACCCACGCTCGATATCGAGCGTGGGTGATTGTCATATCTCCTTCTCTCCTAAGAACTGGCAGAGCGGTGTCATTAAAAAATACAAGCGCTCTTTTTTAAAGTGTCCTTGACACGGGTTTCACTTTAGTGCTCATGATGTTCCTTTTATTTTTTAATGAGATAAACTATCTCCTCTAATATTATCCAATAATCTAATATCAGGAACAAAAGTTTTTATACTCTATTCTGGTTTAAATACAACCTTGATGTTGTTATCCTTCTTCTGATCAAATACTTTATAAGCTTCTTCTGCCTCTTCAAGCGGGAAAGTATGTGTAATAATTTCTGTAGGATCAAATACTTCATCTTTAATCATTTCGTAAAGTTTAGGCATTAGATGAATAACAGGAGCCTGTCCACTTGTTACTGTAATATCACGGTTAAATATTAAATCTATAGGGAAATTATCAGCAGGTGATCCATAGATACCAGTAAGCTGTATTGTCCCAAACTTTCTAACTGATTCAGTAGCAGTAAGTATAGGACTTATTGTTCCACGTTGTTGAGAATTCTCAGATAGCTCCTGTTCTGGACTCGATTGCTGTCCATCCATTCCTACACAATCAATAACAACATCTGCGCCGCCTCGAGTTTTTTCTTTAAGAAGTTTACCTATTTCTTGTTCTTCATCAAAGTTATACACTTCAGCACCATTGTACTTTTTGGCATGATTGAGACGATGCTGTACATTGTCAATCGCAATCACTCTCTCTGCACCTTTTAGTTTCGCAAACTTCTGAGCCATTAAACCGATAGGACCACAACCTAATACAATGACTGTATCTCCCGGTTTAACGCCTGAGTGTTCTACACTCCAGTAAGCAGTAGGTACAACGTCTGATAAGAATAAAACTTGCTCGTCTTTTAGATTGTTATCAGGAACCTTAAATGAAGAAAAGTCAGCATGAGGTACTCTTAAGTATTCTGCCTGTCCTCCCCAGTGATTACCATGAAGGTTACCAAAACCGAATAGTCCACCATTATCTAACTTCCAGTTCGCTGGTGTTTCATTAGAATTGTCACACTGAGATTCCATGTCGTTATTGCAGTAGAAACAGTCCCCGCACCCAATATTAAAAGGTATTACCACACGATCTCCTTTCTTTAGTTTTTTTACATCTTTTCCTACCTCTTCAACAATACCCATCGGTTCATGTCCAATGACAAAACCAGGTTCCATGAATAAATCACCTTGATGATATAAATGTAAATCTGAACCACAAATCCCAGATGCTGTTATCTTTATAACTGCATCAGTTGATTCAATAATCTTAGCATCTTCAACTTTTTCCATTTTCATCTTCTGATGTCCTTGATAAGTGACTGCTTTCATGTAATAACACTCCATTCTAAATAATATTTAGATACATGCTAAAATATACCTCTCTCCACGTCTTATAAACATAAATCTTTTATAGAATCAATCATCTCAGTATGAGAATACATACTCATTCTCTTCATAAGAATATCTTCATTTGTTTTAATGAGGACTATTTTATATAAAATTAAAGAGGAGACTATTATAAAATGGAGCCTATAAATTAGACACTGATAAAAAAAAGACTTTATTTAATATGAGAAAAAACGAACTTACTTTAAGTTTCTAATCCCCATAATAATTCCTCCGAAATTTATATTAGCTTCTACAATATCTCATACTTTTTCTCAACTTCTTCAAACATCATCATCATTTCTTCTGCTTCTATAATATGATTTGCAATTTCCGAGTGTTTAAAACTTTTTCCATCTACGAAAACTGTGTTGATATCCAGTATATTTTCGAACTGTTCAATAGGATTTCCATTAAGAAGCAGATAACTATCATCTTCTCCGGTAATTGATTTCGCTTCTACTGTTGATTTTTTCAGTATGTCAAAAGCATCTAAGTTAAAAGATTTAAATTCATTCAGTTCTTCTATCATGCTTAAGCCAGGGTATACCCATGTGCCGGCAGGTGCATCAGTACCGATATATACTTCTCCTTCCATTTCTAAATACTTTGCAGTAATGTCTTTAACTTGTTCATACTCCCACTTCTGACTTCTTCTAAAATCGTCATTAAGCTGAGCATCAATCGCATTAAAAGAGGAGTTCGCAGGTGATTTTTTAACATTGTTATTGTGGGGATTGAATAATGATGAATTACTTACAAATAAAAGAACTATCGTGAAAAATATTATCGGTAATAAAATTTGTATATAATCTAAATCAATTGCTGTAAACAATATAGCTCCACTCTTTTATTTGAAATCCTCTGTTAAGTTAAACTTATAAATTAGTTCACCTTCAGGGTCATAATCACCTGTAAAGTTAAATCCCAGATTTTCATACAACTTACGAGCAACATCATTACCTTCCACAAAACTCAGATAAACTGTAATTACATTATATTTTTCTGTAACAATCTTGATTAACTCTTTCATAGCAAGCTTTCCGAAACCTTTGCCCTGATATTTCTCATCTATAATAATTCTGTCTATCCACGTATCAGGGTTTTTACCGAAAGCACCATACATGGCAAAACCGACTATTTCATCATAATCATAAATGGCAACAGGACACCATTGTTTATAGATTGCCGCTTCTTCCAGACATTCATCCACCGTTTCGATGAAAAACCTTTGATACTTTTTTACGCTGATTTTTCTTACTTCATTTATATTATTAGCATCTATTTCTTTAATTCGAATACAGGTCACAATTACACCCCTTTCGCCACAGAGTACGTTTTCTTACCAGGCAATTCCAGACAATTGAGCTGCCCGCCATAGGTCGCTGCTCCATCAATACCGATAATATTATTTTCTCCAAAATAAATATCATGATTCTTTTCCTGCCGGATGACTGATGTTGGTGTATGACCAAAAATCACAGTTTTGTCCCCTGAGTATTTTTCATAAAATAATTCTCTAATCCATAGGAAGGTATGCGGATCAGTTTTCTGAACAGGTGTATCCGGACTGACGCCTGCATGGACAAAAATATAATCTTTTGTTTCGTAGTAATAATCCATCTCCCTTATAAGAGAGATATGTTTCTCAAATTCAGCTCCAGCTGACAAAGTTACACTCTCTATAGACGAATCATAACTTTTGAGTGTCATAAGCGCACCGTTTCTTTCCCAGCGTTCCAGAGCTTCAGGTACTCCGTTCACAGCATTCAGCATCATCTCGTCATGATTACCTCTCAAGACAATGGCACCATTTCTCTTTAATTCACTCACTCTATTTAATACCCCTTTAGAGTTTGGGCCCCTGTCAACATAATCTCCTAAGAGAATTAACTGATCCTCGTCTGCATCGTAGTTCACCTTTTCCAGCAAGCTGTCAAAAAGTTCTAACTCTCCATGAATATCACTAATAGCCAGTACTCTTTTCATGAGCAGTCCCCCAAATAAAATTTTCTATATTCCCGATGTGTTTAAGTTCTTTTATCGATTATTTCTTTAACAAATGCTTCTTTATAATCTGTGTATTCCCTTATCCCCTCAGAATTGCTTCTTAGAAACTCCTCTTTAATATTTAAATACCGATGACGTGAATATTCATTATTATTTAAATAATCCCTAAAAAATATAAGATTCTTCCACAATGGCTTCTGATACTCAACCAGGTGGATAAACGAGTTTTTACCTGATAAGAATCATCCTTAAATTTTGCCAGAACAATCTCTCTTATTAACCAGTATATAAATCTAAGGCCATGCTTCATAGTCTTAAAATTCAAAAAATACTTTGCTATAATGGATGTAAGGAAAATTGGTGTTACGTTTTAAACGTACTCAGGAAAAAGGGGTGGATTTTTTGAGAAGCATTACAGAACTCTTTGACGACTGGGCAGGGACTTATGATGAAGAAATTGATGACATCGGCGGTCCTTTAACCGGTTATCGTCACAGCATAAAAAAAGCATATAAGAATTACCCTGAAGCAGCTGGAAATGTTTTAGACATTGGCATCGGTACAGGAAATTTCATTGCTGAATATATTAAAGATGCCAAAAATGTATACGGGGTTGATATCTCACCGAAAATGCTTGAAGAGGCTAAAAAGAAGTTTCCATCTATTAAAGTGGAAACAGGAGATTTTAATAATATTCCATTTGAAAGTGATTATTTTGACTTAATCACATCGAGCTTCAGCTTCCATGAAGTGTCTTTATCGAAAAGAGAAGATGCACTCAAAGAAGTCAGCAGATTATTAAAACAAGGCGGCACCTTGAATTTGTTAGATATTGGCTTTAATAATAAAAGCGATATGGATGACGCTAAAGAAAAATACAGAGAAGAATGGGATGATTCAGAACAATACCCTTTCGAGTATGAACTCCGCCAATACGCTGAAGATGCAGGCTTAACAGTTGATAAAATAGATTATCCGTCTGCCTTGCATATCAACTTAATTGCGAGAAAGAGATAGGGATTTGACAGGGAGCAGAAAGCAAATATTTATATGAGTCACATTGAACCGGAAGAAAAATAATTTATAGCAGGAGGAAGCTATGAAAGAATTCATCGAGGAAGTATATGGAATTAAAATAGAAGGTCTCCAACCTCATGGAAATGGCCAAACTTCTGATATATATAAAATAATTAGTGATTCCGGTTCATACATATTGAAATCTCATTTGAATGAACAAAGTGCTACAAATGAATTTTATTGTCTGGAAACTCTGTCTAAAGTGAATTTATCAGCGAGACCTCTTTATACAGTGAATAACAGCATTTACTTTAGACATGGGGGTCTTTTTTATATTTTATTGACTTATATAGACACTCAAGATATTAAGAAAACTGACCTGGACTATTTTAAACTTGGTAAAGCTGTAAAAACTATGCATTCTGCCTTGTCAAACTTAAAATTAACTGACGTACCGGACAGATTTAATGAAGAGCAGTTAATCCATATTATAAAGTCTGCTGGCATCAAAAAGCTCATTGAACAAAAGTATAAAGACTATAAAAATTATACATCCGATAATTCTTCAATTATTCACGGAGATTTAGGTGTATGGAATTTATTGATGGACGAATATAAAATCAATATTATTGATTTCGGAGAAGTCAGATATGGCAATCCTTTTTTCGATCTTGCAGCACTAACAGAGTCGTTAGATCTAAATAATACCGACACTATGAATCTTCTGTATGGTTATGGAGTCAAGGATGACAAAGCATATAATCGTTTAACTACTATGCGAAAGAAATGGAAACTTCGAGGACTTATCTTTTTAGCTGTGAATGAATTGAAAACAGAACAGGAACTTTATGATTTATTAGAATAAGCATGCATTTTAAATGTAATACATATTACAAAGGGGATGCTTTTATGATTTTACATACAGAAGTATCGGGAACGGGAGAAGCTCTTGTTTTTCTTCATACAGGTCTGCAGACAGGAAAAACTGAACTTAGTATACAAAAAGAATACTTTGAGAAAAAATATAAAGTGATATTACCGGATCTAAGAGGACACGGTCAATCCGCTACAAATGATTACTCTAATTACTTCCACAATGCTGCAACAGATTTATTTGAAACACTCGCAGAATTAGAGATTAAATCTGCACATATTGCCGGATGTTCGTTAGGTGCCCTTGTCGGGTTAACTTTTGCTAAAACTTATCCCGAAAAAATAATCACTTTGACTTTGTCTGGCATTATGTCAGAAAAGCCGTCTGATTGGGAAAGTTTAAATAAAACAGATAAAGAATCTGCTTCAACTTTATTAAACAATTCTGAAGCAATAAATTATTTTGACACCATACACAAAGATGATTGGAGAAAACTTCTAAAATTAACAGAGGAACCAGATTGGTATCCATTCAGTCAAACTGTTGATTTATCAGCCTTAAACTTTCCTATTTTATATATTGTCGGAGAAAACAACCCCCGAGAAACGGCGGGGACTCTAAAGTATCCGGAAAATAACAAAAATGTTCATGTTTCAATTATCCCATTCGCTGGCCACACTGTTCATTTGGATCAGCCTGAGATTTATAACTCAATCGTTGATAAGTTTATTATCAATAGTTTAAATCAAGAAGAAGTGGAGGAACAGATTTGATAATCAGAGAAATCAGAACTGATGACGCAAAAAATTTTACAGATTTAATAAAGAAAGTTGAGAGTCATGCTGACTTCATGCTTATGGAGGGTGGCGAAAGACGAACTACTCCTGAGCAACAAAAGAAGCCATTGGAACGATTTGAAAAACAAGATAACTCCACTGTCTTTGTAGCAGAAGATAAGGACAAATTAATTGGCTATATAATTGCAATTGGCGGTACTGTCAAAAGAACACAACACACTGCCGAACTTGTCATAGGTATACTGAGTGAATACAGAGGCAAAGGAATCGGTTCAAAATTATTTAACAATATTACAAACTGGGCAGAAAAACATAATCTTTCCAGATTAGAATTAACCGTAGTAAAAGATAATCTAGCCGGTGTAAAATTATATAAAAAACACGGTTTTGAGATAGAGGGCACGAAGAAAAAGTCACTTATTATTAATGATATAGCATATGATGAGTATTATATGGCGAAACTATTATAAGATTTGAGATAGATAATACTGACACATATTCATATGAATTATTTTATCCATTTATAATTCATTCATCCCCCAGTTTAATTACATAGATGAAGTATAAATAATCAATGATTGCTTATTGAGGAGTGATACCATGCTTGGTCTACCAAAAGGTCAGGTATTTCTTGTAGATTGGGATAAAGAATGGGAAATATTATTCGACAGAGAGAAACAAAAAATATTTGAGTTGTTCAAAAACGATAATATTGAGGTTCATCATATCGGCAGTACGAGTGTTAAAAATCTAAAAGCTAAACCTATTTTAGATATTGCTATAGAGATAGACAGTTTTAGTGACATTAATAAATATATCGATAAACTAAAACAATTAGATTATATAAGTATAGGAAATGATATTCTGCCTGACAGATATTATTTCATAAAAGGGAATCCTCGAACACATCAAATACATTTGTTCGAAAAAGGCAGTCTCTATTTAGAACAACAGCTTAAATTCAGAGATATATTACGTACAGATTCGACTAGAAAAAACGAATATGAAAGTTTAAAATTAAAACTTGCTGCAACCAATACAAATGATAAACATAAGTATGCAGATATGAAAACTGATTTTATTACCAATATCCTTAAAGAATTTGAAGAATCTAAATGAACCTAAACAGAACGACTTGTTTAGGTTTTTATTTTGACAGGAAGAATTATTGTGATGCTACCCTAGTAGGAATCTTAACGATGATATCTGCATACTTTATTCTCAAAGGTATGTATGATGAAAAATGATAATCATATAGAAAGTCCTCCAATCTTAAATAACAGATTGGAGGATTCTTTATTCAAGGATGAGTTTGTAAACAATAATCATTGTTCTACTACCCCACTAATACATTTTAAAATAAGAAAAATATTTAGCCGTATTAAATATTACTATTCAGTCTGTTATGCTTTAGTATGATTTAAAAATATTAGCTGTGCTTTATTAACTCTTGAATCAATCATTTTATTTTTTATGAGAGCAGATGATTACTATTAAACTAAAACTTTTAAGAATCCTACTTATACTCGGAATAATACTGGTAGTTTCTTTAAGTATTTTCAACCGTGGAGATACGGCTATTCTCTCTATTTTTGGAGTTTTCATTTTGATGAGTATCGGTATACTAATGGAAAAGGAGCGTAAGAAACAACAAAAGTCTAATATGGGAAGTAAGAGAGGATAATTAAATTGATTAACAATGAATACGAAAAATTAGTTGCTGAAATAGAAAAATTAAAATTTCATAATACAAATTTGCTGACACTTATTGGTTCATTACATGATGAGCAGATGCAGCAGCCGACTATTCATGAGACTGTAGTTATGTTTGATCTATCTAAAGTTGACTTAAGAGGCTTTACCGAGCTTGTTCAGAATTATGACGGCAGCAATTATAAACTGGAAGAAGATGCTTTAGAAATCAATCCAGTGTTCAGAAAAAATAACATCATATCTATTTTAAAATCTTTTATAACATCAGAAATGCTGGTTGATAAAAGTAAGGAAATACTTAAATCGTATCATTAATTAGTAAGGAGTATTTTTCATGAGTTTCAGTAACATTTTTTTCAAAATTTTATCATTTATAATCGGCTTGGCTGTTTTTGGATTTTACATCTATGTCATAAACCATTTTACAAATGGAGATGTACTTGAGTTTCCGTATCTGATACTGACAATTTATTTTTCTTTTTGCATGATTCTGTTTCCTTTTATAGCGCTCACGGAAAATAAAGTAATAAATAAATTAAAATTTTTATCCAATAAAACTATGTATATAGTAATGTTTGCGCTTGCTCCGATTATCTTTTTCAAAACCCGTAAAAATCCAGATTCAACTGAGTCTTAAAAAGATAAATATAAAAATAAGTACGGTTGGTCACTTTGTTGAATATGGAGAAAATAAGAAAGATATTGGCAGTTACTTTTCTAGTGTGGCTTGTTGCCACTGTTGTGATAGTAGTTTCATTTGATTTATATGATAGTCTATTTCCATTTATAATTTTCACTATAATGTTCCAGTCCGGTATTTCCGGACTATATATGAATGAAAAGTTTTTAAAATAAAGGTAGTCTGATTAAGTCTCTTTTTGTATTTATAAGAAGAAAAAGAATAAATTTCCTAAGAGAAATAATACACCGTTTATACCTATCGCATATTTTACCTCACCAGAAATTACTAACTCATCATCACGTTCAACTTCAAATGCGAGTTTATACAGTAAGTATATAACTACCAAAATGAGCAGAAAGAATGCAACTATCGGAGGTCCAAACAGAGGTACAGTAAAAGGATTAGTTGAATCATGAATAAAAAATGTCATGACAAAGTACAATAAATTTAATATCGACAGATAGAATAAAACTTTACTCATCAATTCCCTCTCCTTTAAAGACTCTTCAATAATTGATATGTAAGTAATTTATTTATAAAATACAGCACTTCTTAAATACAATGAAGCGCTGTCCTTTTTTATTATTAAATATCCTCTGCGTACTCTTCTTTATCTTGATTCAATGCAACAAATCCCGCATTAAGGTAAGTTGCATAAGCTGTCCAAGCTACATACGGTACCAATAACAAGCCTGCGAATTTATTCGTCTTATAAAATGCAACAGTTGTCAGTAAGACGCTCGCAAATAAGGCATAGCTTTCAATTAACGCTGTTCCTCTCAGTTTAAAACGGAAGTACAGGATGCTCCATAAGTAATTCAACCCGAGCTGCGAGTTATACAAATAGGCATTTTTCGAAGAATCTTTTCGTGATGATTTAGTAATCGTACGGGCAATACCCATCGTTGTATAAAGAATCGGCCATACAATACCAAACGCTTCTTTCGGCGGTGAAAACGCAGGCTGTTTAAAGTCCTGATAATCCTTTTTTGCATTTTGGGTCGAAAGCAAACCTACAACACTGCCGCCTATAACCGGTAAAGCAATATCAGTAATACGTTCCAGCTTGTTCATTAAAAATCCTCCTTTAACCATTAGTCATATATACCCTTAATTAGAAATATGACACGGTTAAGAAATTTTCTTAGAGGAAAAAATTTGAGCAAAATAAATTTGTATAATCTAGTCCACATTACCGTCATTTATAAATTAAATAACATTCTGAAACATTTAACAGGATTAAAGATGCTTGCACATGGAAGTAATGAGATAATAAAGTCAGATGAAAAATAATTACCAGTCTTTAAAATTATTGAACGAGGAGGATTTAAGTGGAGATTCGTGATTTAACTAATCAGCAGGTCGATATAATTATCGAAGAACTTAAAAATATGCTGTCTCACTTTGATATAAACACGTTGAATACCCCGTTCGGGAAAATAAAGTCGAGAAATATGCTTGTAAGTGATATAAACAATATTAACTTTAAACTCAGCATACATCGCGGAAACAGAGAACCTGAACGTTTTTCCTTAGATTTGAGATTTAGCGATACCCATGATTGTTTAGTACGTTTAGACGTTAAAGGTGGTGCGCATAGAAACCCAGATGGTACTGTAGCACCTAATAGTCATCTACATATATATAATAATATTTATAATCCAAAAGACAGCTATGCACATCCAATAGATTTAAAATATTTTCCTAATATTAGTAACCTTTATTATGCAGCTGATTCTTTTTTAGATTATACTAATATAAAGCATATCTAAAGAGGAGGGGTTTTGATGTTATCAGCTAAGGAATTGAAAAGTGAATATATTAATTGGTACAAACAAAACCTTAAATTTGAATCTTTAAATGATAATTTAATCAGAATCGACAGTCCTTTTAAAGACAATACATTAGGGGATATCGTTTTATACGCCGAAAAAAATCCAAATGATTCCAACATCACTTTGACAGACGACGGATATACTATGTACCACTTAGAACTTGCCGGGGTAGACATTAAACGGTCCAAAAAGAGACAGTTCATTTTTAAGAAGAATTTAGAATCTTATGGTGTGAATTTCGACGAAAAAACTGAAGAGTTATATATCAAATCTCCAGTTGAAAAATTCAGCGAAAGTAAACATAGATTGTTACAGTGTTTATTATTTGTCAACGATATGTATATTTTATCTAAATCAAATGTAAAAAATATATTTACTGAAGATGTCAGTGAAATATTTGATGAACATGGCATCATTTACACTCAGGATATAATAATAAATGGTCATTCGGGAATGAGTCATAAATTTGAATTTTTAGTACCGGGTAAAAAGAACTCAAAAGAAAAATTTGTGAAAACTGTCTCTACTCCTAATAATCCTTTAAATGCAAAAGCATTTGTTACTGATGTGAACCAGGCAAAAGCAGTAAAAAGAGAGAAACCGAATGAATTCTTCATTATTTTAGATGACAGAAAAAAAACTGTTAATACGGAAGTAAATAATTTATTGGTTGAATCAGATATAATACCGATCAACTTCACAGAACTACCGCAAAAAATCGAACTAATAAAAAATTGACCCCCCGTATGAGTACACGTACGACAGGTGGTCAGTTTTTTTATATTATTGAATAATACTTCAAGTTATTTAAATCAAATATTACTACTTAGTATTTCGTCCTAACACTAATAACATTCTAACTGTTTTAAGAATATGACCGTCAAAATCATCATCGTATTCCTTAACTGCTTTAAACCCTTTTGCTTCATAGAATGTTTTTCCAATTCTGTTCTCTTTTTCAACATCAAGGTGAATTTCTTTGACATTATCTAGCTTTTCAATGCCTGCGTTTAACAGAGCAGATCCAATCCCTTCTCCCTGATATTCAGGATAAAGATATATCGCACTCAACTCTACCTGTCCCTGTTCATTAACTTGTGTAAAGTTAGCAAATCCTGTAATCGTGTTATCCGCTTCAGCTACCAGTATTAATGAATGCTTCAAACGTCTTTCCATCATCTCATCACTGTATGCACCATTTAAAAAATTCTCCTGTATCTCAACCGGAATAATTCCTTCATAAGTCGCATTCCAGCTTATCTTCGCAACATCCTGCACTTGTTTTATATCTTCTTTTAACATTTCACGTATTTTGTAATTCATGACTAGAACCTCTTTTCATTCCTTCTGCTCCAAACAAAAGATATGCACATTTTATTTTGACAAATAATCAAATGCCGATAAAGTGTGGATTTTGGCCAAGTCTATTAATTCTTCTACTTCAATATACTCATCAGGTCCTCCAAGGTTATATGCGTTCAGACCGCAGTTAACAGCAGAGACCTCTTTAGATATCCTGTAATGTCTGGCATCTGAAGCACCAACGCGTACTGTATTCACTCGTTCATCACCGGTTATATACTTAACATTCTCAGCAGTACAAGCAAATATCTCATGGTTAATATCTGACCAGTTGGGTTCGTACTGTCGGAAAATATGATAAGACAGTCCTTCTATAGAATCCACTATCTCTTTAATTTTTCGATTTACTTCCTCGACCTCTACTCCAATTGGAAGTCGAATATCACCTTGTGCAGAGGCTTTTGCCGGTATCAAATTTGGAGATACACCGCCTTCGATTAGACCGAAGTTTACTGTAACCTACTGTAAGACCTCTGTTTCCCCTTCTCCGGAATATCTCTCAGATTCTTCACTTGATGCTTCTATAGCCTTTGTGACTTCCTCTGGAGCATGCGCTTTTAATGATCCCAGTTCTTTGTTTAACCGATCAATGCCTTCTACTAATCGATCAATTGCATTTTCTCCTTTATGAACATGAGCACCATGAGAGGCTTTTCCAGTTGCCTCAAGTTCAATCCACATCAAACCTTTCTCTCCAAAGCGTAAAACTTTCGCAGTACCTACATCTCCGCTGATCATAGCATCTCCTGTAGCATGCGGAACGGTGTCTAAGAGATATTTTGTCCCTTTAACACCCATGGTTTCTTCATCACCGGCCAGTGTAAGTACAAGTTCTCCAGACCAGCTGTCCCTCATTTCAGCCATTATCATCAGAGTAACCAAATAGCTCGCTATACCACCTTTCATGTCGGAGACACCTCTCCCATAAATACGTCCGTTTTTCTCATGACCTGAAAATGGACTCTCTGTCCAAAGAGATTCATCTCCCACAGGATATGTATCGATATGTCCGTTAAAAATCAGACGTTTTCCAAGAGAATTCCTGTTAACTCTGGCAACGAGGTTCGTAATCGGCTCTTCCATTGTGTGAAATGAAACCTCAACATTATCGATTTTCTCAAGAAATCCTGCAATCTCCGCAGCTATTTCACTTGTATCTGATTTCGGAGATTCACTTGGAATCTGTACCAGACGCGAGCATAAATCTACTAGCAAACTTTTATTTTTACTTACTTTCTCGATTAAGTTCTGTTTGATATCTTCATTCATAATATTATTCGACATGATAAATGTCTCGTTCCTATTTTATATCGTTTTGTCTAAGTCAGTCGATTTCTTACCCGATATATATATTGAGTCAACCGGCGGGATAACCATTAGAATCAATAAAGGTAGAGCCGGCGCCAATCCAAATAAAGACGAGCCAATCGTCAATATAATTACCGGCACCAGTATTAATATAAGAGCCAGCATTGCATATACACTGCGTTTGTTTTTAAAACTATATGCAAATAAAATAATTCCGCCAATCACAAGCAGCAGATATAAAATGTTAATGAAAATCAAAACTATTCTCCTTAATTTATTGTGATTTTAATTTTATTAATTAAACACATTTATTATGTCTCTCGTGATTACAAATACCAAAGAACCGACTCCGCCTAAAACAAACGACAACAGCGTCAGTTTTAGAAATGACATAGATTTAAATTTGCCCTCTATTTGATTCACTATATTTTCCTTCATCAAATTCACCTGTATCTTTTTAAAATTAATTAATTGTTTTTAATCGAACATAATCGTCTATATATAAAGACAAGTATATTGAGGTGTTAATATGCGTACAAAAAGTTTTAATCCAAAAACCATTGGTAAAATTGCTTTCTTTATTTATCTGATTATTTTACTAGCTATGTTTGAAAGTGCTGATATTTCAATATTTCTCACCTTAATTATGTCTTTCATCTTTGCGCTCTTTTTATCATGGATTCATTTTATAATAATTTCCGAACCGAAGAGTTATGACAAAGATGAATGAAGTTTTTAAGTCAATGGACATGTTATCATTCTATGCTGATTCCACTCTCTATTATATTATTTTCATCGAATATTTTGACCGGCGGCGCTACTATATGATCTCCCGCTTCATAAATCAAAGGTATATCGTTTACTAATTTGAATTTTATATACGAGATTGGATTTTCTTCAAGCATTGTTGTTTCAATTCCTGTAAATGAATCTACTTCATCATAGACAAAATGATTTCCTTGCAGCGTATTACAATGAGTACATATATTTGAAAAATATGATTTTTTAATTGTTTTCGAAAATCTTATTTCACATTTAGTACTTTCACTTAAGTATTTTCTAACTTCCTCCGGAACATCATTACTACTTATAGGTATAATTACTGTATCAAAACCAGTATATTCCTCAATATCATCGGTTTCCCCTGTAATATCAATAATGCCTTTGCTTCTTACAGCAAAACCGTACACTGGAGTTTCATTCTTACATTTCCAGCATTCTCTATCCATAACTGCTATATAAACGTTATTCGTCGCCACCGACTCGCCTTCAATCCACTTAGAAAAACGATAATAATATTTTTCATTCGTTGCATACCATTTTTTCTTTTCAGGGTCCCATCGAGCATACTTGCTCTTCGCTTCATCTTTCTCTGAAAAATGTACATTTAGGTATAACATCTTTTAACTACGCCTCCAATTTATCAATTAGTTTCTACCGTCTTTATGTTTCTCTTTCTATTTCTATCGTTCATCGTCCCCACTATATATTCATATACTATTATTCCTAATATCATTCACAGGTATTGCCTGGCATTTATATATTTTCATAGTACATAACGTTAAAATCCCAATAGCTAATAACATAAACAATATATTCAACGGCCAGTAATATTTCACATTTATGATCTTTTCTCCCCTTAGTACGCCGCGATATGCCCGTCCGCCCTATTTTCCGTGCCGCCGAACAGTATGCCTGTTTCCGGATCTCTCCAGATAATCTGTCCCCGGCCAAACGCGCCCGAGTCCAGTTTCATTTCTATATTATGTCCCCGCTTAATCAGGTCTTCTGCAATCTGATGCGGGAAATTCCTCTCCACCCATACTGTCTTATCCTTAACCCACTGCCAGCGCGGTGCATCCAGTGCGGTCTGCGGGTTATGGTTAAAGTCGATTGTGTTCATCGCCACCTGCACATGTCCCTGCGGCTGCATGAATCCGCCCATGACGCCGAACGGTCCGAGGGCCTCTTTACCTTTGGTGATAAAGCCTGGAATAATCGTATGGTACGAGCGTTTACCGGGGCCGAGGGCATTTGGCGATTCCGGGTCCAGATTAAAGTCGCAGCCTCTGTTCTGCAGACCAATTCCGGTACCAGGTACAACCAAGCCTGAACCGAATCCCATATAGTTGCTTTGTATAAACGATACCATGTTCCCTTCTTCATCTGACGTAGACAGATATACCGTGCCGCTCGCTTTCGGTTCACCCGCTTCAGGCTGTCCTGCTTTGTCCGTAATTAATTTCAGACGCTCTTTCGCATACGCTTCATCCAGCATATCTTCAGCTGTAACATCTTTCATATACGCCTGATCGGCAATGTATTTCTCTCCGTCTGCGAATGCCAGCTTCATGGCTTCAATCTGCTTATGATATGTATCTGCCGATTCCTTATCTTCAATATCCATATGCTTCAAGATATTTAAGGCTGATAAAGCGATAATCCCCTGCGTGTTTGGCGGGATTTCCCAGACGTCATATCCCCTGTAGTTCACTGATATTGGGTCCACCCATTCAGGTTTGTATGCTGCTAAATCTTCTTTTGTTATGTAACCATCATACGCTCTAGAAAATTCATCGATTTTCCGGGCAATATTTCCGGTATAAAAAGACCTGCATTCAGTTTCAGCAAGTTCTCTTAATGTATCCGCCATGTCCTGTGACTTCCAGATTTCACCGACTCTTGGTGCCCGGCCGTTTGTTGTGAATGTTTCAAACCAGTGGTCGAATTCTTTACCTTCAAACGCTTCTTTAAATCTCACAGCCGCTCTCTCCCAGAACTTCGCTAAGACCGGTGAAATCGGATATCCCTCTTCTGCATACTGGATTGCAGGCTGCATTAAATCTTTAAAAGGCAGTTTGCCGAATCGTCTGGAAAGCTCGGCCCAGGCACCAGGCTGGCCGGGTACAGTCACAGGCGTGAAGCCGTATTTTGGAATCTCATTGTAGCCAGCAGCGCGGACTTTATCGATTGAAATGGACTCGGGTGATTTTCCGCTGCCATTTAAACCGTAGAGTGTATCTTTGACCCAGACGAGTGCAAACGCATCGCCGCCGATGCCGTTAGTCGTCGGTTCAACAACCGTAAGCGCTGCAGCAGTCGCAATTGCAGCATCAATAGCGTTGCCGCCCTTCTGCATAATCGTAAGCCCGGCCTGAGCAGCGAGCGGCTGCGACGTGGCAACCATCCCCTTTTTAGCGACCACAGGATTACGCTGTGAATGGTAAGGATTGTAGAGCGTGTCGAATTGTTTCATTAAAATGTCCCCTTTGTTATGTAGCGATTGTTTATATAAAGATTATCACAATGATAATAGGGGGTACAATTTTAAATCTGAATTTTGAGATAATAAAAGATAAAAATAAAGCTCATTCTTTTGTAATTTAAAAGAATAAGCATAAATATGTGATTATTTAATTGTCTGAAGCACATCATACAAATGTTCCTTAAATAACTCTCTATCTACTCTTTCACACACTCTGACATTCGGTGTTTTGCCTAAACGGCCATTAATATCAACCAGGCTGTAGCCGCGTGTCAATTCTCCTTTTGTTTCCACATCAACATAATACTTATTGGACTTCTCCATAATCCTTTCATCAGCTGCGATTGCGACCAGCAGCGTATCAGGATGCGTTGTTCCATCCAGCTTATGTACTTCTTTGTTAAACTTCTTCACTACTTTGTTCACATCTTTAAAGAACTGTGAACCTGTCGTACCAAAACTTTCAATCTCATCATGTTCTTCATCGAACATAAGAGAATAATCCGTGCACATATCCCAACCGACCATCGTCATTTCAATCCCTGACTGCAGCACCAGCTTAGCCGCCTCGGGATCAACGTAAAAATTATACTCAGCAGCAGGTACAATATTACCGAGCGCATTATTCGTTCCGCCCATAATATACAGATGTTTGATTTTATCCGTGATACTTGGATCTTTTTTAATCGCCATAGCAATGTTAGTTAAAGGTGCAATCGCAAGAAGCGAAACCTCATCGGGATATTCATTAATCGTATCGATGATAAAATCTATCGCATGCGTCGATTCCGCAGAACGCTCAGGTTTGGGGAAGAAAGAATCACCCATGCCATCACTGCCGTGTACATCCTCAACAGTTTTATGATTTTGTTCAGCATTGCCGAAAATTGGACCATCGTATCCAGGATAAACAGGTATGTCAGTCTTACCAGCAACCTGAGTCGTATATAACGCATTATCAATCTGCTGATTAAAATCAACGTTACCACCAGTAATGGTAATACCCCGAACGTCGAAATTATGTAGAGCAGTTAGAATTGCTATCGTGTCGTCTCCAGCAGTGTCAGTGTCTATTATTATTTTTTTCATTACATCCTCTTTCTTAATAACTGTGTAAATTAAAATAATCTTTTGATTTCATTAGTCCATCAATATAACTTAATAAACTTCTAGATATTTCATCTGTAGGGTAGTACGGTGATATTTCATAAAAATGAATATTCTCTTCTTCTTCTATTTCATATTTTTTTGGTTTATTTGTATCGTCAGAATGGGGATACAATACCCAGACCTGTCTAATTGGACTTAATTGCTCTCTTATAAATCGCTGAAGTGACGGATAATAATAATTTTTTGATTCAGGTGAATTTTTGTAATTATGCAATTGTTTCATTACATTATCTTTATATCTAGTATCACGTTTAGTCATTATTTCAAAACTACGATATTTTGCATCAATTATTAACGACCCTAGATATGAATCATTATGAAATACATCTAATCTTATATCCGGTTTATCATTCTCTGCCTTTGTATATAATGGATGATTAACTGTAGTTTGGCTATTTTTTCTTTTTAGTCTTGAATTATAATGTAGATTTATTTTTACTTCATCATTTATAAAAGTGATGAAAGTCCCTTCTGACAAATCAGGTATCTTCAAAGATTCATTGGAATAAATCCATCCACTTTTGGGTTCATATCCAAGATTTTCTATAATAGATATCATCTTAATATATGTCCATATTTCAAAGAGCTCATCAGTTCTTTTCCAAGCGTATTTTATACTATTCGGTAAAATTACATGCATTTCTTCTTTTTTCATTTGCTGCAACCATTTATAGTAAAAATTATATTTTTGATTCATCATCATGCTAGAGGTGGGATAAATTGTGTTCTCACCTTTAATTTCATCCATCCACTCTTGATTTAACAAAAAGTGGTTAACTGTGAGTATTTGTTTTAGTATATTCATAATTTGTCGAATTTCATTTTCTTCTTCTTCAAGGGTGTAGACTTTAGCTTTATATCTTTTATTCTTATCTTTATCGTGTTCTATTTCTTCGAGCTTTTTTGATAAGAAAGATAAATAATCTACATTAAATTTATTGATTTTTTTAATAGACGCTTTAAGCCATTTATTTTCTTTAGTTTGATAGTTTAAAATACGGCTAGGTGAGTAAATCACTTCCTGTTTATCTGGTTTTTCCAATTTTTTTCTAATGCTTTTTCCATCAACTGTAGGGTTCTGATTTAACTCCTTCCATTTATACCTTTTTTCCAGTCTATACTCCGGACTATTAATTAAATCTCGTGTGATTTTCAGATATCTTTTATACATCTTTTTAATATAATCAAATTTATAATATATTTGATTTAAATCATTTTTTTGTGAAGATGATAAATTTTTTCTGTTGAAACTCTGAGATAATCCAGTAAGAGTTTCTTCGATCTCATTTTTCATAGCTATCCATTGTGGTTTAGATAAAGACTTTGGAACAACTTCAAAAAATGCATAGTATTCTTGATTATTTTCGATTAATGTCATCTGATAAAAACCAGGAACTAGCATTTTCTCAATAGTTGAATTATCACGATTAAATAATTGATATGCGATGTCTGAGGGTTCTAGAAATTCTTTTCCAGCGCTATCAATTTGAATATTTTCGTTATCGATAATTTCTAATCCGTCTAAGTACAATCTTGCATCTTTGAAAGTAGAGGAGAACGTCAAATCTAGATTGTAATATTCTCTAATGATTACATGGCTACTAACTTCCTCGGAGAGATTATCTCCAGACTTATTATCAGTAAAATGCATCTTCTGAGATTTATCTTCACTATTTAAGACAACTTTAGAAAGCATATCCATGGATACTTAGCTCTTTCGCTTTGGATTTAATTGTTTCTCTACAATGTTGGAAATCAGATAACTTAAAGTAATCATCAAATACTTTTGCCAACTCCCCATTAGATATATCCTTAGTCGATATATTATATTTACCAGTTATTTCTTCTATTTCATCCTCTGATCCTCTTAACTTAGTTAGAATTCTTTGTTGAATTTGTAAATCTAGCGCTTCTGCTTCAGAAAGATATTTTGTTTGAGGTAAGTTTTTCATATAAGCATCAATTTGTTTTACTACCCTAGGGCCAAAGCCAATATTTTTATTTGCCACTACAAGGACATTTTGAATTTTCCATAGTAACTCTTTTATTTCCGCACTTAATTCTACACCTTCTTCTTTATTAACAAATTCCTTATAATCTTCATAGTACTTATAGGTGCGTAAATTAGAACTTTTTTTGATGCTATTTTTATCAAGAAATTTGAAATCTAAAACATCCAATTCTAATACATTAGCTCTATCTAATACTTTATTTGAAAAATGATGTGTTGATTCATCCACGTTTACCGTTCCAACAAAATGAACATTATCTTTTATCTGTATCCGTGGTGGATATTTAGCTGTATTATACAATCTATTCTCTAGTTCACTAACATAGAGCTGAATATATCTTTTTGTAGATTCTAATTCTAACTTCGACAAAAATTGTGAAAAATAATGTTCTACTTTCGCTAAATTCATTTCATCAAAACAAATGATATAAACTTCGTCACTATTTTCTGCTGCAATTAAGGTTTCAATTAAGCCTGAATCACTAGGACGATAAATCATATTTAATGTATCAGCATAACCTATCAAGTCACTATCTTCAGTCCAACTAGGACTCACCGATATAAATTTGAATTGCTCATTATCTAATCCTAACGCTCTTTGATAAGTATCTACTAATTTAGTCTTACCTACACCACTCGTACCTGAAAGAATAACAAGAGTTGATGATTTCATGGACGTATGAAAATTAATTAAATCTTTGAATGAATAAGACAAACCACTTTCTTTTATTTTTTTATTCCATTCTTCTAAAAACTCTAACTCTTTTTCTCTATAATCAACGTGACCATTATCTTCTTCCACTGCGAATTCTTTTTCAATTTTAAAATCTGTTTTATTACTTTCTAAATTTTCCTCTATTTTATGGAAAATATCTAATGATAAAAATGCTATGTTATCGTTATTTGTTATAACATCATCTAGCCATTCTTTTTCAAATTGTGTAGTTGAAAGGTTTTCTATTTCTGTAAATTTAAATCCACCATGTGCATACTCATGATCGAGAAAATATCCAAGTACTTTATCCGGGGTACCCATATCTTTTTCCCATAAAATAAATTCTGGTGTTTCATCTTGCTCATGCATAATATTTGGAAGTTTTCCTACAAATTCTCTATTCTTAATTTTCTTTAAAAAATCTTCAAAGTTTTCTACTCCACTAATTTCTTTATTAAACATGGGAATTGGGTGAAATCTCATTTCATTATTGTAACTATCATTCTTTCGTACTAATCTCACATTTTTCGCATTATACACTCTATCATGTTTTGGAGTCTGCTTTTCTTCCACATTAAAAATCAATAAATAGTCGTCTAAAAAACTTTTTAAATTCTCAATTCTGGTTTCTCGATCTTCAAAAGCCTCATCATGAAAACCAAACTCTTCATCCCATCTATTAGTAAAACAACTTACAAATTTTATATTTGGAAATCCTTCCGGGTTTGTTGATATGATTTTAATTAAAAATTGTAATGAATTTTCATTATTAATAAATACATTATCTCTACCATTCTCTTTTCTTACTTCCTCTGCAGTCGCTAAAACGCCTAACATATCTTCTTTCCAAATCTTCATTCTCACTCTACTCCAGTCATGAACTCTTTTAATTCTGTATAGCTATATAAATATCGTATTCCTTTTATGTTATTCAATAAATTTCTTTCTCTCATAGTTAGTCTAGGTATGTATGCAACTTTTATTAAGTCTGATACTCTAAATTTTTCTATATCTATTTCTTGAATTTTGTCTTTCTCCCATACTTCAATACTTAATTTATCTTCTACATTCAAATCAATTGGGCTACCTATTAATAGATAAATTTTACTCATCTCAATTTTTCTTTGATTCTCTAAGTTTTGCAGTTCATTCTCTATTATTTTTTTATTTTCAATTAAATTTTTATACTCCTGCTCTAATGAATTTGCTTTATCTATTTTATCATCTAATGCATTTTCTACTTCAAGTATGTATTGATTTTTATTTTTTATTTGTTTATCTTTCAAAGATAACTCTTTATTTAAATTAACTATAAATTGATCCTTATCGTTGATTTTTTTATGTAAATTTTCATTATTTTTTGTAGATTCATTTAACTTCCGTTCTAAATTTGTAATAATTTTTCTTAATTTATCTATATCATCTAATTCATTCTTTTTAACCTCTGAAAAGTGCTCAGTTTCAGGTACTTTTTGTTTAAACTTTTCTAAATAATCTTTTACAAATTCATTTTCTTCTTTGCTATCACTATGTAAAAATAACATTAAACTTGAGAAATCATTTTGATGTATCATACTTTGAATATCTTCAGTAGTTTTATTCGTTAATAATGAAATACCTTCTTCATTTAATTTTCTATATTGAGCAGATAATTTTTTTTGATTTTTAGGATGCATAAAAAGTTTTAAAGCCATTAAGTTCATTTGCTCTACTTGCTTCTCAGTCCACTTTCTAAATCCATTTGGTAAAATTTTATTCTCATTTAAGATTCTTGCTTTATCTTCTGTACTTTGTATTTCAAATGCTCTTTCAATATAATTAATTGTTATCACCCCTCTTTTTATTATACAGACTTTCCCATGCTAGTTAAGAACATTCTAATAATTTATTGATATCGTTTTATTTCAAAGAATTTTAAGTAGAGAGAAATGAGTTATACTAGACTCAAATCACTCAAGGAGCTTATTTATGGAAGAGAAAAACGTAGAGATTTCAACATATCAATTTAATAAAACTTCAATTTCAGATTTAAGCAGCGCAAAGTTTAATAACTATCCTGTTGTTTACATACTTCATAATGACAAAAAGAAATCTAGTGCCTATATAGGTGAGACTGTTCAAATCAGAAATCGTTTAAACAGTCATCTTAAAGACTCAGAGAAAAATAAATTGAATACGGCTGTAGTTGTTTCTCATGATTACTTCAATCAGTCTGCCACTTATAATATCGAAACTAATTTAATTAATTATTTTATCGCCGATCAAAAGTATCAAATTTTGAATAAAAGTCAGATTACATCTGCTGTAACTCATAACTACTATAACAAACCCAAGTATAATCACGATATTTTTAAAGAACTTTGGGAAAAACTCAGAGAAGATAAACTTGTTGATGGTACTTTAGAATATTTGCAGAACAAAGATATATTTAAGCTTTCTCCTTATAAAGAATTATCGGAATCTCAAATCGAATTAAAAGAAAATATTCTGAATTTCTGCAAAAGAAATATTAACTCTGACAAACCATCTGTTTATTTTATTAAAGGTGAAGCAGGTACCGGGAAAAGTGTTGTTTTAAGCTCAACGTTCAATGCCATACAAGATTTGTCTTATACAAAAGACGAGAATGATTTACAAGGCACAGAAAATTATCTTTTAGTAAATCACGAAGAGATGATAAAAACATACAAAGCTATTTCAGATAGTCTTCCAAACCTGAAAAAGAAAAACTTTATGAAACCAACCTCTTTTATTACAGCTTCAAATAACGGTAAGATTAATCCAGATATTACATTAATAGACGAAGCACATCTTCTGCTTTCCAGCGAAGATGCGTTTAACGGATATAAAGGTACAAACCATTTAAAAGATATCATTCATAACAGTAAAGTCACTATCATTGTTTTTGATGAGAAACAGTTCTTAAAACTTAAAAGTTACTGGACTGAAGAGTTATTTAAAGATATTACTCAGGATGCTAATGTCGAAACATTTGAACTGACCGATCAATTTAGAATTCAAGCTGACACTTCCGTTGTTGATTGGATAGATAATTTTGTCGCACGTAAGGTAACATCTATTCCCAAATCTACCGGCGACTATGAGCTCAAAATATTTGATGATGCCGGTAAAATGTTTGAAGCGATTGATTCCAAAAACGATAAACATGAACTCTCGAGAATTGTAGCTACTTTTGATTATAAACATAAAAAAGATGGCGGAGATTACTATGTAGAAGAAATCGGCTTCAAAGGTTTGTGGAATACTACTAACGACAGTAGAACCTGGGCAGAACGTCCTAACACAATTAAAGAAGTGGGCTCAATATATACAGTTCAAGGCTTTGACTTAAATTATGTCGGTGTCATACTTGGACCTTCTGTTTCATATAATGAGAAGACAAACCAAATTGAAATCATTTCAAAAAACTATAAAGACAAAGGTGCATTTCAGGATTTCAAAAATAAATCAGTTGAATATACTGTTGAAGATACTAAAGAACAGATTATTTTAAACTCCATCAACGTATTAATGAAACGTGGAGTTAAAGGCTTATATATCTATGCAAGCGATAAAAAACTACGTAATGCCTTAAACAAAGCACAAAGGGGTGAATTGTAATGAGAAACTTAACAGAAAAAGTGAATGAATTCAGAGATGAACGCAATTGGAGACAGTTCCATAACTCAAAAGATCTAGCACTGTCCTTGTCATTAGAAGCATCCGAACTGCTGGAAAACTTTCAATGGGTTTCTGCAGAAGAAGGTGCGGAGAAAAACCTGGAGAACATCAAAGATGAACTTGCTGACGTATTCATTTACGGTTTAATGATGGCCGACGATTTAGATATCGATATGAGCGAAGCTATTTTAAATAAACTTAAAAAGAATGCAGAAAAATACCCGAGTAAAAAACAGTAATAAATATTTAAACAAGGAAGGGACTGGAATCCTCTCTCCTTGTTTATTTTTTTCTATTTCACCTACACTACTATCTTCTTTTTATAATGATTCCACCAAAACCGACAATAACAATATAAGAAAAGAAGAGTATCCACAAATATAATGTTGGAATTGCATCATTTCCTAAAACTGTATATGCTGCTAAACCAATAAATAATACAGCTATAAAAATATGTGATCCATATGCCATGAAGTTAAATACATTTTGAGTTACCCTCTCATCTGTTTCTGGCATATTATCTGTTTTACGTTTTTGTTTTATTAATTCAATAATTATTAGAATAATAACTGCTGTTGATCCACCTGCAAACACCTCATATGGAAACTCACCTTGTATAAAATAAACTAGAAGTGTTCCCAGAACAGTTCCTATAAAAAGACAAGCAATCATGAACAGAGAACTCCATTTCTTTGGAATTAACTCTTTCTTTTTTTCTCTTACACTCATTCTTCATCCTCCTCTAAAATAAATAATTCTTCAATCGCCACATCGAAATAATCTATCAACTTTAGTGCTAACTCCAGACTCGGATTATATTTATTCTTTTCAATTGCATTGATAGTCTGTCTCGTGACCTGTAAATCCTCAGCCATTTTAACCTGGGTTATCCCCCTGGACAGACGTATTTCTTTTATATAGTTAACCACTTTCATTAAATACGCCCCTTTGATGTAAAGTTGTCTTTACATAGACAATAACAAAATACCTGTAGAGTGTAAAGACTTCTTTACACTCTACAGGTATCTTTTATAAATAATGTACTTACTGAAAATCAGTTATTTTCAGCATTCCTTTTGTATCTAGCACCGTATAGGTTACCTGAGACGTTTCCTATACATTTCCTAGTCTAATTTCAATGCTGGACTGCTTGTATCGATTGTACTTCTTGTAACACCGGTTTTCTATGTATATTTATTATATTTTCAACGCATCTCAATGTGACAGTTTGAACCAATTCTAGCGTATCAAATAAGCATCATATCCTGCTATGTATTCAATTTCTCTTGATTGATTACATTATATATCATCCCTTTTGATACCCCCGCCATTTTCACTATCTCGTTGATGGTATCTGTTTTACTATGATAGGGTGATACAATCATATTCACTTTCTCTTGAGTGGATTCCTGCCCGTCCACCGACCTTGCCTCTCGATCGTGCGGATTCTAACCCTTTTTTTGTTATTTCACTAAGTAGGCTGGCTTCGAGTTCAACAAATCCTCTCAACATCGTAAAGAACATTTTCCCTATCGCATCTTTCATATTAATGTTCATATCGATGATTTCCAAGTCTATCCCATTGTCTTCAAGATGTTGCGATAATTCGATCAGTGGCTTTGTCGTGCGTCCCAATCGATCGAGCTTAGTAATTACAAGTGTGTCACCGCTACGCAAGTAGTCGAGACAGTTATCTAATTATGCACATTTAAACTTTCGTCCACTCACTTTTTCAGAGAGTATACGGTCACATCCGACTGCCTTTAATATATCTATTTGACAATCTAAGTTCTGATTTCGAATACTGACACGTGCATATCCAATTTTCGCTATTCCTTCACTCTTTTTTAGTCGCTTTCATTGTATTAAACAAACACTTACCCTATCAATATTCACAAATCAAAGCCCACAGCTAATGCTTGAGTTCAAAAACTCATGTACTTTTATATTATTTATACGTTGATTACTATATGGGTTTTTGGTCTTTAATCATAGGTTTAAAAGACCATTTATTCTTTCACAAAATAGTCCAATTAATGGTCGTTTTTTAAATAAGTAAAAATAGTGTGTCAACAGAATATTAGACCCCATGGTGCATTGGATTATCTCATGCCAAAGGAGTATAAAGAAAAATTCTATAAAAACTGATTAAACCTCTTTATTTAATCCTTAAAGTAATGAACCCCACTCAAGTTTGAATGGGGTTCATATCTAGTCGTGACTAATCAGTTTTTTTAATATTGTAATATACTAGATGAATTACTTAGATGAATTCCTTCTAGTGATATAAGAGATCAATAGGAAAATCATACCTATCGCCATTAAAGTTATTATGAGATAAACAGGAGTATTATTAGCTATTCCTGTATCCGGCAGAGAATCTTTATGGTCATTTTCACTAGATGCTTCATCTTCGGAATATCCCTTACTCGGCTCATTATTTCCTTTACTTGGTATTACTTCTCCTGGCTGACCTGTGCTAGGCTTATCTTTTTCTTTGCTCGGCGTTCCTTTACCTGAGCCATTCAAATCAATTTGCTCAGTGTTCGTGACTGTATAACCATCTTTCGCATTCCCGGTGATTTCACTATCGAAGCCTTCGACTGCGACTTCTTCGACTGTGTAAACAATCGCTGATTCGTCTGTGATGTCATGCACCGTCGGTAAGTCCGTGAATGTATGTTTCCAGTCATTTTCAGCTGACAGATCTACTGTATCCACTCTCTCCCCATCTGCTAATAAATGAATCGTGACTGTTTCGGCTTCTTTATCTTGAAGCTCCCAAACTTTTTCTACAGGTACTGATGTCGTTGCCGGTTCTAGAGGTGTTGGTGTGATTTGCTCAGTGTTCGTGACTGTATAACCGTCTTTCGCATTCCCGGTGATTTCACTATCGAAGCCTTCGACTGCGACTTCTTCGACTGTGTAAACAATCGCTGATTCGTCTGTGATGTCATGCAC
>NZ_QUMW01000017.1 GCF_003387165.1 Jeotgalicoccus halotolerans | reverse complement strand
GTTCATTCGTTGAATACCTTATGTTTGATTTCAAGAGAAAACTCCCCCTAAAGTAGTTTACTTTTTTAAGTGTCTACTTTAGGGGGAGCATATCAAAATCCACAAAGGAAAATGACCGACGGGTTGTTAGTTTACAGCACAGTTAATTGTTCTCTCGTTATTGTTTTATGATTTGCCTGCAGGGCAAGTGCCTGTATTTCTCCCATTTTGCTGAGATCCAGGTTGCCTCCGCTAACGATAACCCCTGTGTGCTCGGAGTCAATTTTGTCATTAAATGCTAAGAGTGCTGCGAGTGCTGTAGCGCCGGCACCTTCTACTAGTGATTTTGTACGTTCAAGCAGGTAGACCATTGCATAAGCAATCTGACTTTCCGATACGCAGTATATTTCATCAACATACTGCCGGACGGCCTGCTGTGTTAATTCACCGGGCTGTTTGACTGCAATGCCTTCTGCAATTGTGCTGCAGCTGTTAAGCACTACATGATCGTCTTTTGTGTAATATGATTTAAACATCGATGGTGCGTTTGCCGCCTGCACACCGATTATTTTAATGGATGGTTTAATCATCTTTGCCGCTACTGCAATGCCGCTTATCAAACCGCCTCCGCCTATTGGTACAATTAGCGTATCGAGCTCAGGTATCTCTTCCAGCATTTCTATTCCAATTGAACCCTGGCCTGCCATAATATCGTAATCATCAAAAGGATGGACATACGTTGCACCTGTCAGCTTTTTATGTTCCAGAGAAGCTGTAAATGCTTCCTGGAAACTCGCTCCGACAAGTTTAACTGATGCACCATATCCTTTTGTTGCTTCGACTTTCGCTGAAGGAGTACCTACCGGCATAAAGATAGTCGCAGCAGCATTTAATTTTTTCGCAGCAAGGGCTACGCCCTGGGCATGGTTGCCTGCAGATGCAGTCACTACTCCTGCTTCAAGCTGTGCCGGAGTTAATTTCGACAGTTTATATGATGCACCCCGATATTTAAACGCTCCGGTTTTCTGATGATTTTCCAATTTCATATAAACATTTTTGCCGGTTTTTTCATTTGTTGTCTGTGATGTTATCACTGGTGTTTTGTGCACATTTCCCCTCAAATATTCCATAGCATCTCTGACTAAATCACTATTTAACGAATTCCCAAAGAACCACGCTCCTCAAAAGCTGTTATTTTTTCTTCATTTAATAAAGTTAATGCAATGTCATCCCAGCCGTTAATTAATTTCTCTTTATGATAGGCAGGAATTTCAAACTTCAATGTCTTGCCGCTGCTGTCTGTAATTTCCTGTTTTTCTAAATTAACCGAGATATTAAAATCTCCATTTCTTGCCTGTTCCTGCCATTCAGCTACTTGCGTTTCCGGCATTTTAATTAAAATAATGCCGTTTTTAAATGCATTTGAGTAGAATATATCCGCAAAGCCCGGAGCAATAATAACTTTATAACCATAGTCTAAAAGAGCCCACGGCGCATGTTCCCGTGATGAGCCGCAGCCGAAGTTGTCACCGGCGACCAGCACTGAAGCACCATCGAATTTTGCATCGTCCATATCAAAATCTTCACGCTTCGTACCGTCGTCATTAAAACGCCAGTTATAAAAGACAAATTGCCCAAAACCTGTACGTTCAATCCGTTTCAGAAACTGTTTGGGGATAATCTGGTCCGTGTCAACATTCGAGCGGTTCAGCGGATATACTTTACCTTCATGCTTTGAAATTGCCTCCATAATTACCCTCCTATGCAGTTACTCTGCTCTGATATTTTCTGACATCGACAAAGCGGCCGTTAATTGCCGCTGCCGCTGCCATTTCAGGGCTGACAAGATGCGTTCTTGCCCCATTACCCTGACGGCCTTCAAAGTTGCGGTTTGATGTTGATGCACAACGTCCGCCAGGCGGTACTGTATCTTCATTCATGCCAAGACAGGCACTGCATCCTGCGTTGCGCCATTCGAAACCTGCATCGATGAAAACTTTATCGATGCCAAGCGCTTCCGCTTCCTGTTTGACAAGGAATGAACCCGGTACAACGATAGCTTTAACGCCATCCTTAACACGGTTGCCTTCTATAATATCTGCAGCACGCTGCAAGTCCAGAACACGGGAGTTAGTGCATGAACCAATAAATACATGATCAATTTCAATATCTGTAATCGGCATGCCCTCTTCAAGACCCATGTATTCAAGTGCGCGTTTCGTCGAGTCTTCATCTTTCGATTCGGAAACTACCGGTGTCGCTGCACTGATTGGCACAACCATGCTTGGATTTGTTCCCCAGGATACTTGAGGTTCTATCTCCGAAGCATTAATTTCAAGCGTTGCATCGTATTCAGCACCTTCATCAGTACTCAGGCTCAGCCACTCTTCGGCAAGTTTCTTATATTCTTCTTCATCTCTCGGCACGTAACGGCGCCCGCGAAGGAATTCAACTGTCGTTTCATCCGGTGAAATCAGACCGGCGCGCGCTCCGCCTTCAATTGACATATTGCATACGGTCATGCGGCCTTCCATCGTTAAGTCACGAATCGCCTGTCCAGTGTACTCAACGACATGTCCTGTCCCGAAATCAACACCGAATTTCGCTATAATAGCTAAAATTAAATCCTTAGCAGTCACTCCGACACTTAAGTTTCCGTTAACTTTGACGTTCATCGTTTTCGGTTTTGACTGCGTTAAAGTCTGAGTTGCAAATACGTGTTCCACTTCACTCGTACCGATACCAAAAGCAAGTGCTCCAAATGCGCCGTGAGTCGATGTATGAGAATCACCGCAGACAATTGTCTTGCCCGGCTGGGTCAAGCCCAGCTGCGGCCCGATGATGTGGACAATACCCTGATCAGGGTGATACATATCGGCAAGTTTAATACCAAATTCTTCACAGTTTTTCTTTAACGCATCCATTTGTTTCTGAGCAATCGCATCCTGAGCATCTTCCCTGTTTTTCGTCGGAACGTTGTGATCCATCGTGGCAAACGTTAAATCCGGACGGCGGACTTTTCGATTATTTAAGCGTAATCCTTCAAAAGCTTGAGGCGAAGTCACTTCATGGATTAAGTGCTGATCGATATAGAGTAAATCCGGTTTGCCTTCTTCTTCATGAACGATATGCCGTTCCCAGATTTTTTCGATTATAGTTTTTTTCTGAGCCATGTTAATCTTCTCCTTTAACTTTTTTATAGATTACTAATAATTTTTTCCGTCATTTCCGTCGTAGATATCGTTTCAGCTCCATCAATTTTCAAATCTGGAGTTTTGAAGCCTTGTTTCAGTACTGTATTCACAGCTCTTTCTATCGCTGCTGATTCTTCGTGCAGACCAAATGAATACTTAAACATCATACCGACAGATAACATCATACCGATTGGATTAGCTTTATTTTCTCCCGCAATATCGGGTGCTGAACCGTGAATCGGTTCGAACAGGCCGAGTCCGTTTTCACTTAAACTCGCTGAAGGCAGAACACCAAGAGATCCTGTTATTACAGAGGCTTCATCACTTAAAATATCTCCAAATAAGTTCTCAGTTACGATGACATCAAAGTAAGATGGATTTGTAATCAGCTTCATCGCTGCAGCATCGACAAGTTCGTGCTCAACTGTAACTTCCGGATATTCTTTTCCGACTGTATTGACAATTTCACGCCACATCCGGCTGGATTCAAGCACGTTTGCTTTATCAACCGATGTTAAATGCTTTCTTCTTGTCATCGCTGTATCAAATGCAGTGCGAACGATACGTTCAATTTCATCATGCGTATAAGTCAATGAATCTATTACACTTTGTCCGCCGTCCCGGCGTTCACTTGGTTCCCCGAAATACAGTCCGCCCGTCAGTTCTCTGACAATCATCAAATCGCTGCCGTGAACAATTTCCTGTTTCAGCGGTGATGATGCTTCAAGTGAATCAAATATTGTTACCGGACGCAGGTTCGCAAATAAGTTGAAATGTTTGCGGATTTTTAACAGTCCCTGCTCCGGACGTATGACGCTGTCAGCCCATTTTGGACCGCCGACAGCACCGAGCAGAATTGCATCAGCCGCTTCACATGCTTCTATCGTTTCATCAGGCAGCGGATTATTATGGGTATCAATCGCAATGCCCCCGATATCTTTAGCTTCTGTCGTAAACTCGTGCTTATATTTTTCTCCTGCAGCTTTCAGCAGTGCTTGCGCCGAATTCATTATTTCCGGACCGATACCATCGCCGGCCAAGGTGATTATATGTTTTTTCATTGCCGATTATCTCCTTTATGCATTTACACTTTCTGCAGGTGCTGCCGCCTGTTCACTCATCAAATAGCGGTTGACTGCATTAATATATGCATTTGCCGATGCTGCGAGTACGTCCTGAGCTGTGCCGCGCCCTGAAAACTGCTGATCATTAATTTTAATCTGCACCCGGGATTCTGCCAGTGCGTCTTTCCCGCCGCCTACTGAGCTGAGCTGGTAGTCGAGTAAGTTAGTTTTTTCTCTGATAATTTCCTGGATTGCCTTATACAGTGCTTCAACACTGCCGGAACCAGTAACTTCGTGTGATACATGCTCTCCGGCCGGTGTGACAACATCGATATGTGCTTTCGTCAGCCCGTCCTGCTCATAATTCACTTCGAAATTATTGAGAACATATCTCTCAATATTAGATGCATCTGTCTTGATTTCCATAATAATCGAATAGATATCATCATCAGTCACTTCTTTTTTATGATCCGTCAGTTCCTTAAAGCTGCTAAATGCTGCAGACAATTCCTCTTCTGTCAGCTCGACCTTAAATGATTTCACTTTATCTTTAAATGCATGGCGTCCTGAATGTTTGCCGAGGAACAGCGTATTTGCTGTATCGGCGGAAACCCCGACCAGGGCCGGTGAAATAATTTCATAAGTTTCCGAGTTTTTCAGCATACCGTCCTGATGAATTCCTGCTTCATGTGCATAAGCATTCCGTCCGATAATTGCTTTGTTCGGCTGAACCGTCATACCGGTCAGTTTTGCAACAATATCACTTGAGCGTTTAATCTCCTGTAAATTTAAGTTTGTTGTATATGGATAAAAGTCTCCACGGATGTGCAGTGCCACTGCGATTTCTTCGAGCGCTGCGTTGCCGGCGCGTTCACCGATACCGTTAATGGAACATTCTATTTGTGTCGCTCCATTTTCAATACCTGCTACCGAGTTTGCCACTGCCATGCCAAGATCATTGTGACAATGCGTCGAGAGAATAGCTTTATCTATATTCGGAACATTTTCAGATACATATTTAAACATTTCACCGTATTCTTTCGGTGTCGTATAGCCAACCGTATCAGGCAGATTGATAATTGCTGCTCCAGCATCGATCACCGCTTCAATAATTTCAGCAAGGAAAGGCAGTTCTGTACGTGATGCATCTTCTGCTGACCATTCTACTTCATTGAACATACTCTTCGAGTAGGTGACCATCTCTACAGATGTATCGATGACTTTCTGTTTATCCATCTTCAGTTTGAATTCTCTGTGAATCGGGCTCGTGGCAAGAAATATATGAATTCTTGGGTTCGGTGTATTTTTTAAAGCTTCGTACGCACGGTCAATATCGTGTTTTTTCGTTCTAGCCAGTGCAGTTACAGTTGAGTTTTTAATCGTATCTGCAATCAGCTTCACTGCCTGGAAGTCGCCTTCTGAAGAGGCGGGAAAGCCCGCTTCTATAACGTCAACACCGAGTCGTTCGAGCTGCTTTGCAATCTCCAGTTTTTCCTGCTTATTTAAATTAACACCCGGTGACTGCTCACCGTCTCTCAGCGTAGTATCAAAAATTTTAATATCGGTTATATCAGTCATATTGACCTTCCTCTCTTCAGTATTATTTATCTAATCGGGTTTTGAACAAACGGCATTAAGTCTCTCAGTTCCTGACCGACTGCCGTAATTGGATGTTTATATTCGCTGTTATTGATCGCATTGTACTGCGGGCGTCCCGCCTGGTTTTCTAAGATCCATCCTTTGGCGAACTGGCCGTTTTGGATCTCTGTCAGCACTTCTCCCATACGTGCTTTCGTTTCTTCATTAATAACACGCGGTCCGCTGACAAAGTCTCCCCACTGAGCTGTATCGGAAATTGAGTAGCGCATGTTTTCCATACCGCCTTCGTACATTAAGTCCACGATAAGTTTTAATTCGTGAAGACATTCAAAGTATGCAACTTCCGGCTGGTAACCCGCGTCTGTTAAAGTTTCAAAACCTGCTTTAACTAATGAAGTCAATCCGCCGCACAGTACCGCCTGTTCCCCGAATAAGTCTGTTTCTGTTTCTTCCTGGAACGAAGTCTCAAGTACTCCCGCACGTGCAGCTCCAATTCCCTGTGCATAAGCTTTTGCAACATCCGACGCGTTGCCTGATACGTCCTGGAATACTCCAAATAAAGCAGGTACACCCGCTTCTTCCTGATAAGTACGGCGTACTAAGTGTCCAGGCCCTTTAGGAGCTACTAAAAATACGTCAACGTTTTCCGGCGGTACAATCTGATTAAAGTGAACATTGAAGCCGTGCGCGAAAGCTAAAGCACTGTTTTCTTTTAAGTTATCTTTAATTTCTGCCTCGTAGACTTTTGGCTGGCCTTCATCGGGCAAGAGGACCATCGTTACGTCAGCATCTTTAACTGCTTCTCCGACAGTTCTCACATCAAAGCCGTCTTCTTTCGCTTTATCGAACGATTTACCTTCGCGGAGACCGACGATTACGCTATAGCCTGAGTCTCTTAAGTTTTGTGCATGTGCATGCCCCTGTGATCCGTAGCCCACGATAGCTACTGTTTTTCCTTGTAAACTTCCTGTGTTGATATCTTTATCGTAATAAACTTTAGCCATAATTTAATTTCTCCCTTTATATATTATATTTTTTTAAACACTGAATGATTTCAGTTCCTGGATACCTTTTTGCTGTCCGCGCCGGAAGGCTGTAACACCCGTGCGGGATAAATCCTTCAGTCCGTATGGTGTTAACAGTTCAATTAGCGCATCCACCTTATCCGGCTTGCCTGTTACTTCTATAATGAGTGAGTTTCTTGAAACGTCCAGCACACGCGCTCTGAACGGTTCGATAATACTCTGGATTTCGCCTCTCGATGTATTGTTTGCTCCGACTTTTATTAGAGCAAGCTCTCTCGAGACGATTTTAGAATCGGTTATATCATCGACTTTCAATATATCGATTTGTTTATGCAGCTGTTTAGTCAGCTGTTCCGAACTTTTATCGTTCGCAATATCGACAACGATTGTCATTTTCGATATGCCCAGCGTTTCCGATGCACCAACTGTAATGCTTTCGATATTAAAACCGCGTTTGGCAAGCATTCCAGTTACTCTGTTCAGCACCCCGCTTGAGTTTTGCACTGTCAATGTAATTACTCGCTGCATGGTCTCACCCCTATCATTTCGTGATTTCCTTTACCTGCCGGCACCATAGGATAAACCAGATCAAGTTTGACCACTCTTGCATCGATCAATACCGGTTCATTCGACTGAAGGGCCTCTTTAAGTTCTCCTGATACTTCCTCTTCCTGTGTATATCTGTATGACTTCACGCCGAAACTTTCACCGAGTTTTACAAAGTCGGGATTAGTATGCATCAGCGATTCTGAATAGCGTTCGTCGTAGAATTTCTCCTGCCACTGTCTTACCATGCCGAGTGCTTCATTATTGACGATTACTACTTTTACCGGCAGGTTGTATTGTTTCAGCGTGGCCAGCTCCTGCATTGTCATTTGGAAGCCGCCGTCACCGACAACAGCAACAACTGTTTTATCAGGGAAAGCCAGCTGAGCACCGATTGCTGCAGGAAGTCCAAAGCCCATAGTACCGAGTCCGCCGGATGTGACGAAGTGATTCGGCTGGTTAAATTTGTAGAACTGAGCGCTCCACATCTGATGCTGGCCGACGTCTGTCGTCACTATCGCTTTGCCGCCGGTCGCTTTATATACCTGTTCGATAAACCACTGCGGTGAAATCAATTCATCACTGTGTTCATACCAGAGCGGATTCTGTTCTTTGTCTGTCTGGGTTTTATGTCTCCAGCTGTCGATTGGTTTCATCTCGCACTGGCCTGCATTTAACAGTTCAAGCGCTTCTTTCGCATCGGCAACTACCGGTATTTGAGTTTCGACGTTTTTACCAATCTCAGCCGGGTCGATGTCGATATGAGCTACTCTTGCACGCGGTGAAAAGTCAGCAATTTTGCCAGTCAGTCTGTCATCAAAACGGGCACCAATGTTAATCAGTAAGTCAGCATCGTGAATTGCCATGTTCGCCGCATACGTTCCATGCATTCCAGCCATGCCGAGGAAATTTTCATCGTCTGCATTAAATGTTCCAAGACCAAGCAGGGTTGATACTACAGGCAGATTATACTTTTTAATAAAGGCCCGCAGTTCTTCTGACGCTTTCGCAAACTGAACACCGGCTCCTGTTAAAACAACCGGACGTTCCGACTTTTGCAAAGCTTCAAGCAGACGGCTGATCTGCAGCGGATTCGGTTTTGTTGTCGGCTGATAGCCCGGCAGACGGAGCGCATCGTCTGCCGCTTCTTCCACAGCTGCTTCTGAGATATTCTTTGGAATATCCACTACAACTGGTCCCGGTCGTCCTGTAGAAGCAATATGGAAAGCTTCTTTAACAATACGCTTTAAATCTTTAACATCTGTTACCTGATAGTTATGCTTTGTAATCGGAGTCGTTAAACCGATGATATCCGCTTCCTGGAAAGCGTCTGTTCCGATAACTTTCGTCGATACCTGACCCGTAAATGCAACTATCGGCAGTGAATCCATCATTGCGTCAGTGATACCTGTAATTAAATTCGTTGCACCCGGTCCGCTTGTTGCAATTACGACTCCCGGCTTGCTGCTTACTCTGGCATATCCTTCCGCTGCATGGATCAGACCTTGTTCATGTCTACAAAGAATGTGTTTGAATGAACTCTCATGACGGTAGAGCGCATCGTAAATGGGAAGTACTGCACCGCCCGGATAACCGAAGACAGTATCAACTTCATGTTCCGCTAATGCTTCTACTAATAAGTCAGCACCTGTTTTTATATTCGCAATAACTTCCTGTGAGTGTTCAACTTCAACCTTCATAATTTTTCCTCCTTATAGCATAAACTTAAAATAAAAAAGCTCTTTTCTCCCCATTGATTATTTTTCTAATGATCAATGGGGAGAAAAGAGCTTTCCACGGTACCACCCAAATTCGCGTACACCTTCAGGTGCACACCTCTGCAACTGGCATAACCAGTTAAAATGAATAACGAGTTTTAACCCGTCCCTGCCTACTTCTTTTCAGCCGGGCACTCAGGGATGAGATTCTTTACTGCTGCATTCTGAGTTCTCACCAATCACTCAGTCTCTGAAAATGTTATACAGTAACGAAGTTCCCTTCAACGCTTTAAGTTTAAATATTTGAATTGTTTGATTATTTAATTTTCTTAATGAATGTATAATACCCCGTATATAAAGCAAAAGCAACAGCAAAAAGCTAATTATTTTAAATTATCTAATATTTCTGATAATGTAATCGTTTACAATGCCGACGTGTCCACTTTCCTGAAAATCAATATTTTTATTTACTTATTACATGATTATGTCTTAGATACAGATAACGCTAAAAATACAAAAATCCGCACGTCAGCTTTCCGAAGAAGTTTGACGTACGGATTTCACTTTATTTTATTTAATTATCAGTTTCTCCCCGGCAGGTCGTCCCGGTTAAAGAAGTCTGTAATCGCACCTTTTGATGAAGAAGATACGATATGCGCGTATTTTCCGAGCACACCTTTACTGTGGAGCGGCGGCAGTACTAAATCTTTGCGGCGTTCTTCAAGGACTTCATCTGAAACGTTAAACGACAGTTCTTTTGTATCCTGATCAATCGTTACAATATCTCCTGTCTGAATTAAAGCAACATTTCCTCCGTCCTGTGCTTCCGGAGCAATATGTCCGACGACAAGACCATGGGTGCCTCCGCTGAAACGGCCGTCCGTTAAGAGTGCGACATCTTCGCCGAGTCCTTTCCCGACGATTAAACTTGATAGCGACAGCATTTCCGGCATACCCGGCCCGCCTTTAGGACCAACGTAGCGTACGATGACAACATCACCTTTAACAATATCATTCGTCATAACAGCTTCAATAGCTTCCTGCTCTGTATCGAACACTTTAGCTTCGCCGACGTGGCGGCGGACTTTAACACCTGACACTTTTGCTACAGCGCCTTCCGGTGCCAGGTTTCCTTTAAGAACGATTAAAGGTCCGTCAGCACGCTTCGGATTTTCAAGAGGTAAAATGACATCCTGTCCCGGTGTTAAGTGTTCAACTTCTGCCAGGTTTTCAGCAATCGTTTTTCCTGTTACAGTCAGGCAGTCTCCGTGAATATATCCTTTTTCATAAAGATATTTCATTACACCCTGCACTCCGCCGACCTTAAACAGATCCTGGAATACATATTTACCGGAAGGCTTCAAATCAGCCAAATGCGGTACTTTTTCCTGGAAATCATTAAAGTCTTCAATCGTCAGCTCAACTTCAGC
The DNA here is from genome assembly GCF_003387165.1 of Jeotgalicoccus halotolerans. Lineage (GTDB taxonomy): Bacteria > Bacillota > Bacilli > Staphylococcales > Salinicoccaceae > Jeotgalicoccus > Jeotgalicoccus halotolerans. Next base: position 75,149 of record NZ_QUMW01000017.1, on the reverse strand, counting down.
TGCATGAGCGATTGCAAGCAGGTGTAAAATCGCATTAGTCGAACCGCCGAGTGCAAGTACGACAGTAATTGCATTTTCAAAAGCTTCTCTCGTTAAAATGTCTCTCGGATAAATTTCTTTTTCGAGCAGGTTGAGTACAGCTTTACCGGCTTCATAAACATCCTGTTCCTTTTCTTTTGTCACTGCAGGATTTGATGCAGAGCCTGGCAGGCTGAGCCCCATAGCTTCTATGGCAGCGGCCATCGTGTTTGCCGTATACATACCGCCGCAGGCACCCGGCCCCGGACAGCCTGCACATTCTACTCTCTTAAGTTCTGCGTCGTCGATATCTCCATTGTTCCACTTACCGACACCTTCGAATACAGAAACAAGGTCGATATCCTGGCCATTATGACGGCCGGGTGCAATCGTTCCGCCGTATACAAAAACTGCAGGAATATTAGTATTCGCTATAGCAATGGCACAGCCGGGCATATTTTTATCGCACCCGCCGATAGCTACGAATGAATCGAAGTTCTGACCTTGAACCATCGTTTCTATGGAATCTGCAATAATGTCCCGTGACGGCAAGGAAAAACGCATGCCCGGTGTTCCCATTGCGATACCGTCTGCGACAGTAATCGTATTAAACTGAACAGGCACACCGCCCGCTTCTGACACCCCTTCTTTAGCAAACTGGGCAAGATCGTTTAAGTGAACATTACACGGTGTCGTCTCTGCCCAGTTGCTCACGACGCCAATTTGAGGTTTTTTGAAACTTTCATCGGTAAAACCGACCGCTCTCAGCATTGCTCTGTTTGGTGCTTTTAATCCGATATCATCATATACATGTGAACGAATTCTTATATCTTTTTTCTCTGTCATAATTACTCCCGCCTTTTTATCTTTTAAACTTCTGAATGTTTTACTTCTGCAGGCTGCTCATTAGCTGCCTTATCTTCTTGCAGTTTATTTTTTCTGTTATCCAGTTTGCTCAGCCAGTTTGCAACTAGCGAACCTGAAATATTATGCCAGACACTAAACAGTGCTCCCGGCACCGCTGCAATCGGTGAAAAATGTGTCGCAGCAAGTGTTGCAGCAAGACCTGAATTTTGCATGCCGACCTCAATCGACATTGTTTTTGTATCTCTGAGATCAAACCGCAATACTTTACCCAGCAGGAAACCGACGAGGTAACCCAGAAGGTTATGGAGTATTACTACCCCGAAAATTAACAGACCCGACGCAATAATATTTTCAACGTTATTTGCGACAACTGCCGTAAGTACACCGATAATCCCGATAACGGAAATCAGCGGCAATATCCCGACAGCCTTATCGACTTTTGTGCCAAGCAGGTATTGAACGATAATTCCGAGTGCAATCGGCACCAGTACAATCTGGATGATCGAAAGGAACATTGCCGAGAATGATACCGGCAGCCAGGCACTTGCAAGCAGCAGTGTTAATGCTGGAGTCACAATCGGTGCAAGGAGAGTCGTTACCGAAGTTGCAGTAACTGATAAAGCCATATTTCCTTTTGCGAGGAAAGTCATAACGTTACTTGAAGTTCCGCCGGGTGAACAGCCGACAAGAATAACGCCGATCGCAATTTCCGGAGGCAGCTGAAACAAGTAAACAAGTCCTACTGCAATCAGCGGCATAATGGTATACTGAGCAACTGCCAGTGTAATGACTTCTTTCGGTGCAATTAAGACCTGTTTGAAGTCGCCGAGTTTTAAAGTCAGCCCCATGCCGAACATAATTATTCCGAGGAGCAGATTTATGTATGGTGCAATCCATGTAAATCCATCTGGTACAGCAAATGCCAGAACGGCAAATATAATAACCCAGACAGCAAATGTGTTTCCTATAAATGTACTGAATCTGATCAATGCATTCACATATATGACCCCCTGTATTTACTTTTTTATAGTATAAAGGGTATCATAACAGAAATATTCATCTTTTAGAATATTAATATTTGATTATTTATTAAATTCAGATTATTAAAGCTGTCTTCAAAACCTTCGTATCATTGACTTTACTGTCTTGTTATCGTTTACAAAAACGTATAATAATTTTGTGTAAATTTCTCCAAATTAAAAATCCGGAAGAGTAAAAGCCTCTTCCGGATTTAAAGCGGGTCTTATTTGCGGTTTCTGCGATCGACATTATCTCTTCTTGTACGCGCGGGATCTTCGCGGTCAATTTCGTTTAACTCTTCAGTATCTATCCCGCTTTGCCGATTATATTCGCGGTCTGTAACCGGCTGGTCGATATTTTTTGAATCGATATTATTATCGACTAAAGGAGAATCATCTTCTTCAATACGGCTGAATTTTCGCGTACTCTCAATATCTTCCCCGCGCACCTTGCTTTCCTGATTATAACCGTACTCCGTGTCTCTGTTCTGGTGAATTTTAACATCTTCATCAGGCGGAGTCTGAACGCGGTGCTGATTTGCTCTATTTTCTTCTCCAGGAAGATCTTCCTTGCGGTTATTGTAACCGTTACGTTCTTCACGCGGGTATGCATCTCTAGGATCCTCGTTTTTCACAACTAAATCTTTACGTGCAAACAGCAGAATTGCTGCGATGACGAAGAACAGCGATGAGATTAAAGTAAATACTAATGGAGCTGCAAGAATCGCAGCAAGCAGCAGTAAAATACCTGCTAAAATTCTACGGCGCATATTTAACAGACCAAGTATCGCAATGATTAATGGCAATGCAAGATAAAGTGCTACCATCCAAGAACTGCTCAGCGCAGAAATCGTCATATCGATAACAGCCTGCGGATCAACTCCCTGAGTATTCATACCCTGCACCTGAGATTCCATCTGGCTGGTAATCTGGTCAATTTGATTCGGGTCATTCATAGTAACTAATGAGAAAAACAAGATTCCTGCAGTAAATGCCAGCAGTATAAGCCAGCCCAGCCAGCCGAATATTCTTTCAGCAATGCGGCTGACAGGTTTTACAGTTTGAGTGTATTCCTTTGCCATAATAAGCCTCCTAATTTGTCTTTAGTAGTTAATACCCACCGTCAGCATAACTTAATCAAGCGATACTTTAAATTGTTAATAAAACCTCCAGAGCATTAAATTTATTAACTGCAGAGAACTTCAAGTCATTTTACGGCTTAATGATATCGGACGGTTCTGCATCTTTAAGCTGTTTAATAAGAAGATAAGGTACTTTGCCGCTGACTTTTTCATATTCTTTGAAAAATTTTTTCTCCTCGGATTTTGACGGTACTATTTCCTTAAAGTCCTTATAAGCTTCTTCAAATTTACCAGCCAGCACGCCTTCTTCATAACCGACTTCAACTGCCTGATAAAAAGACATGACATAGAGCACTTCCTCGGTGCTCCAGTCATAATCAAGCGGATATGAGTATTCATTATTCATTAATTTCAGCCTCCAAATCAAATAAAGGTCAGAGTGTTTTACCCTGACCTTTAAAGTTTATAAAATTACATTGAGTGAATCGGACGTCCTAAAGCAACTTCTGCCGCTTCCATCGGAATTTCACCTAATGTCGGATGCGCATGAATTGTTAGAGCAATATCCTCAAGTGTCATACCTGTTTCAACTGCAAGTCCAAGTTCAGAAATAATATCTGAAGCACCGTTACCTGCAACCTGAGCACCGATAACCAGCCCATCTTCTTTACGTGCGACGACTTTAACAAAACCGTCTGTCTTGTTAAGTCCGAGTGCGCGGCCATTCGCCTGGAACGGGAATTTGCCGGTAACAACTTCGATATTTTTATCCTTGGCTTGTGACTCATTGTAGCCTACTGTAGCAAGTTCAGGCTCAGTGAAGCAAACTGCAGGCATAGCGATATAATCAACTTCTGATTTTTCGCCGGCGATTGCTTCTGCTGCCACTTTACCTTCGTAGCTTGCTTTGTGAGCTAATGGAAGACCGTCAACGATATCACCGATAGCATAGATATTAGAAATGCTTGAGCGCGACTGTTTATCAACTTCGATTAAACCGCGGTCAGTCATTTTAATTCCTAATTCTTCAAGTCCAAGCTCATCAGTATTTGGTCTGCGGCCAACAGTAACCAGTACGTAGTCCGCTTCAATTTCATGAGTTTCGTCTTTTGCTTCGTAAGTTACTTTAACGCCATTTTCTGTCTCTTCGGCAGATTTAGCCATCGCTTTAGTAACAATCGTCGCATTTTTAGATTTAAGATTTTTCTTAACCAGCTGAGTCATCTGTTTTTCAAAACCGCCTAATATATCAGGTGTTCCTTCAAGAATCGTCACTTCAGTACCGAAGTTGGCATAAGCTGAACCAAGTTCAGTTCCGATATAGCCGCCGCCGATTACGATAAGTTTTTTTGGCGCTTCTTCAAGTGCCAAGGCACCTGTAGAATCTAAAATACGGCCGCCGAATTTAAATCCTGGAATTTCGATTGGGCGTGATCCTGTTGCGATGATTGCGTTTTTGAACTCATAAGTCTGAGACTGCTTATCATCCATCACTTTTAATTTGTTGCCCTCTGCAAAGTAAGCTTCGCCTTTAACGACATCGACTTTGTTGCCTTTTAAGAGCATGTCAACACCGCCGACAAGTTTGTTTACTACGCTTTCTTTAAACTCCTGAACTTTAGAGAAGTCTAATTTAACACCTTCTGTAATAACACCCATATCTTCGGAATTTTGAGCTTCCTGGTAACGGTGCGCTGATGAAATCATTGCTTTTGACGGAATACATCCTACATTTAAACATACACCGCCGACATTTCCTTTTTCTATCAGAGTTACCTTCTGTCCAAGCTGCGCTGCACGGATTGCAGCGACATAACCGCCGGGACCTGCACCAATTACAATTGTATCTGTTTCAATAGGAAAATCTCCAACTACCATTTTACTATCCCTCCATTAATAATAAATCCGGATTATTAAGCAGACGCTTAATGTGATTTAAAGCATTTTGAGCTGTTGCGCCATCGATTTGTCTATGGTCGTAACTTAGTGATAGTGCGAGAACACGTGCCGCGACAATCTCTCCGTCTCTTACGACAGGCTGTTCTTCAATACGGCCAATTCCTAAAATAGCAACTTCAGGCTGATTGATAACCGGTGTAAACCACTTGCCGCCTGCAGATCCCAGATTGGAAATTGTTACAGAACCGCCTTTCATCTCATCAGATGAAAGTTTGCCGTCACGTGCTTTTGTAGCCAGTTCGTTAATTTCATCAGAAATTTCGAACATTGAAAGTTTGTCAGCATCTTTTACAACAGGCACTACTAAACCTTTTTCAGTATCTGCTGCAATACCTACATTATAATAATGTTTCTGAATGACTTCAAATGTTTCATTATCAATTGAAGTGTTTAATTCAGGGTATTTCTTAAGTGCTGATACAAGCGCTTTAACAACATAAGGAAGGAAGGTTAATTTAACACCCTGCTCAGCTGCGATTTCTTTGAACTTCTTGCGGTGAGCCCACAAGGCATCGACTTCAACTTCATCGATGTGTGTAACGTGAGGTGATGTGTGCTTAGAGTTAACCATTGCTTTCGCAATCGCTTTTCTCATGCCGCTCATCTTCTCGCGAGTTTCCAGTTCGCCTGTCTGCTGTTTAAGAGGAGATTTTTGCGTTCCTTCACTTGCAGCAGAAGTTTCTTCTTTGGATTCTTCAGCCTGTTCTGTTTCAGTTCCGAAGTTTTCGATGTCCTCTTTTAGAATACGGCCATTTTTACCAGTTCCTGTCACTTCTTTAATATCGACATCATTTTCACGTGCAAATTTACGGACAGAAGGCATCGCAATAACTATTTTATCGCTGTCTGATTTATCTTTATCCGGCTGTTTTTCTTCTTTGTTCGGAGATTCTTCAGAAACCTGTTCTTCATCAGCCGGTTTAGCTGCATCATCCGCAGGTTTTTCTGAAGTTTTTTCAGCTTTTTCTTCAGGTTTTTCTTCAGATTTCTCTTCATCTTTGTCTGATGAAGCTGAATCTTCACTGCCGTCGTCGATTGTTACAATTGTCGTCCCGACTGTAGTAACTTCGCCTTCTTCGACATGAATTTTAGACACAGTCCCATCTACAGGTGATGGAATTTCTACGACTGCTTTATCGTTTTGAATTTCAACCAATACATCATCTTCATTAATCTTATCGCCTTCGGCAATCAGCCATTTAGCAATTTCCCCTTCGTGAATTCCTTCACCGATGTCCGGGAGTTTAAATTCAAATGCCATAATTATTCCTCCTATTATTAGACTCTAGAAATCCAGCACTTCTTTTGCACGTTCAATGATATCATCTTTGTTCGGCAGCCAGACACTTTCAGCCTGCGTGAACGGATAAACTGTATCCGGTGCAGTCACGCGTTTAATCGGTGCTTCAAGATGAAGGATCGCACGCTCCGATAATTCAGAAACTACGTTTGCTGCAACACCGGCCTGACGCTGCGCTTCCTGGATAACTACTGCTCTGTTAGTTTTCTTAACAGAATCGATTAAAGTGTCGTAATCTACAGGTGAAACAGTACGAAGGTCGATAACTTCTGCACTTACGTCTTCTTTGGCCAGTTCTTCGGCAGCTTTCATCGCTTCCTGTACCATAGCGCCGTAGGCGATTAGAGTAATATCTGTACCTTCCTGTTTAATGCTTGCTTTGCCGATTTCCACTTCGTAGTCCTCTTCAGGTACATCTTCACGGAAAGAACGGTATAATTTCATGTGCTCAAGGAAAATAACAGGATCATTTGAACGAATCGCTGAAATTAACAGTCCTTTAGCATCTATCGGGTTTGACGGAATTACTACGCGTAAACCTGGAGTCTGAGCCATTAAGCCCTCCAGAGAGTCTGCGTGAAGTTCCGGTGTGTTAACACCGCCGCCGAATGGCGCGCGGATAACGATTGGTGTTTGCTTGCTCGCTCCGGAACGCACTCTGTGGCGAGCTATCTGTCCCGCAATTCCATCCATTGCTTCGAAGAGAAAGCCAAAAAACTGAATTTCAATTACCGGACGGTAGTCTTCTAAAGTTAAGCCTAAACCTAATGACACCAGACCGCTCTCTGCAAGCGGCGTATCGAATACACGGTCTACGCCGAATTCTTCCTGCAAACCTTCTGTTGCACGGAAAACCCCGCCGTTGACACCGATGTCCTCACCGAAAACGAGAACATTCTCATCATTTTTTAGTTCTGTAGCCATAGCATTAGTAATAGCTTGAATCATCGTCATTTGTGCCATAATTATTTAGACTCCTTCCCTTTATAGTACTCATACTGTTCTTCTAAGTTAGACGGCTTCACATCGTACATGAGATCCATCAGCTCAGTTACAGATTGTTTTTCTGTTGCATCTGCCTCTTTTATTGCCGCTTTCACATCTTCTTTAGCCTGTTCAATTACTTCATCTTCTTTTTCTTTAGACCATAATTTCTTACCTTCTAAATAAGTACGGAAACGTACAATCGGGTCTTTCTTCTCCCAGTCGCTGTCTTCGTCTGAAGTTCTGTAGCGTGTCGGATCGTCCCCCGCCATCGTGTGCGGTCCAAAACGGTAGCACAGTGCTTCAATCAGCGTAGGTCCTTCTCCTGCAACTGCACGGTCGCGTGCTTCTTTTGTCGCCTGATAAACTGCGAGCGGGTCCATGCCGTCAACAAGAACACCCGGGATACCTGCTGCTACAGCTTTTTGAGCCAGTGTTGCAGCTTTACTCTGCAACTCTCTCGGTGTTGAAATTGCGTAATTATTGTTTTGAATAACGAAGATTGCCGGTGCATTGTAAGCTCCTGCGAAGTTGATTCCTTCATAGAAATCCCCTTGGGAAGTTCCGCCGTCACCTGTATAGGTAATTGCTACATTTTCTTTGCCGCGTTTTTTAAGACCGAGTGCTACACCTGCGTTCTGCACATACTGCGCGCCGATGATAATCTGCGGGCTGAGTGCATTAACACCTTCCGGGAACTGATTCCCTTTATAATGACCGCGTGAGAATAAGAATGCTTTAGTCAGCGGCAGACCATGCCAGATTAACTGAGGTACGTCACGGTAGCCCGGGAGTACATAATCCCCTTCAGATAATGCGTAGTGACTTGCAATCTGCGATGCTTCCTGACCGGCTGTCGGAGCATAGAAACCTAGACGCCCCTGACGGTTTAATGCCGTAGAACGCTCATCTAAAACTCTAGTCCAAACCATTCTCGTCATTAACTCAACGAGTTCATCATCGGATAATTTCGGATCCATGTCTTTATTGACGATTTCGCCTTTTTCATTCAAAATCTGAAGCATTTCAAATTTTGCTTCTATTTCTGAAAGAACATCAACTGGATTCAATTTCTTATTTGCTGCCATGTATGTTCACAATCCCTTCTAGATTTGTTTGTAATTAATTTCATTTTATCACACTACTGTTCTAACAGTAAATAAAATAGAGGTGTAACAGATTAGTACAGAGTTGATATGTCAGCGTTTTCATTAATGATACAGTTAAATCTGTTCTAGTAACACCTTGAATTTTTAGTTATTTTCAAGAATTTGTTCTATTTCGCCTTTTAACTGATTTATTTTTTCTGTTTCAGAGGCAAAACGTTCAGATGCTTCGTTAATCGGTTCGCTGTATTCGGCGATTTTGTTTAAGTGTTCATCCACCTCATCCTGTGCAATATCTTCATTTCCTAAATATTCGAACAGCTCATCTTCTGCCTGCAGGGCTTCTGTATATGTATCAGTCATCGTTTTATGTGCGTCAAACCGCGCATTCATCGCTGTTACAAGAGAATCTGCTTCTTTTTTATATTCTTCATTCGAAATATCTTCCGCTGCTTCACGAGCCTCTTCAAATGCCCCATCTGAATCCGCAATCAGTCCGCGTTCTTCCTCCAGCAATTCAAGTCGCTCTGCAGTATTAGTCTGAAGCTCTTCGCTGATGCTGTTAATCTCTTTAATATCAGCATTGTTCAATTCTTCCTGCATCGATGCTTTTGAACCTTCCAGTTCATTATACTGTTCGTTCAGTTCGCTCAGTCCTTTTTCTTCAGTCAGACTGCCGGTAAACGCATCGTAAAAATCATTCAGTTCGGATTCCGCATTGCTGCAGGCAGATAAAAACAAGACTGCTCCGCCCAGTAATACAATAAATTTCTTCACTTCGATATGTACCCCCATGTTAAATTAATTTTTTATCAGTATTTACAATACCATTTTAACGCAAATATATTGTATAATAAACCGAGTGTTTGAAACGAAGGAGGTTTTATCATGCTGACTATGGAAAATATTGTGCGCGACGGTCATCCGATGCTGCGTAAAAAAGTAAGCGAAGTGGCAGAAATCGATGCACAGACAATAGCAGAATTAAAAAGTATGAGAGAGTATCTGATTAACTCACAGAATCCTGAAGTGAGTGAAAAATATTCCCTCCGGGCGGGTGTCGGACTTGCCGCACCTCAAATTGGTCTCGATAAGCGCATGCTTGCTATATATGTTGCAGATGAAGAAGGCAATCCGGAATACGACTACATGCTGATCAATCCTAAAGTAATCAGTCACTCGGTTAATGAAACTTATCTACCGGCCGGCGAAGGCTGCCTGAGTGTCGATGAAGAAATAGAAGGCATCGTGCAACGTAAAAAACGCATCCGCGTCAGTGCTGTAACAATCGATGGAGAGAAAATCGATATTAAGGCAAAAGGTTTTTTAGCAGTTGTCCTGCAGCACGAGCTCGATCATCTGGACGGCGTAATGTTTTACGACCATATTGATAAGAAGGCGCCTTTTGAGCCGACCGGCAATGCCGAACCGCTCGAATAGGACCAATATAAAAGACGGGGGCTGTGTTAAATACAGCCCCCGTCTTTTTAAGTTTAAATAAATTCATCTTTTCTGATATTATATTGAATCTTTTTTTCGCGCAGTTTCTGAATCAGCATATTCATTTCTTCTTCGTTAATAAAAACCGGATCTTCTCCGTGAGGCATGTACACATCAGTATCCGTCTCCGTCTGGCTGCTGTAGTCAGCATATACAAAGTTCATAACGATCTGATTCCCCCGGACATTAAACTCGATGCCGGTAAATATTTTATCCCTTCACATCTGTTCATTTTTAACTGTCGACATAATCCTTTCTATCTTCACAGTTTTCCCTCCCTTGTTACTATTATAAAGTCTTTGCAAGTACCGGGTCTATATTGTAAAATGAGAATAAGTATATAAGGGTGTGATAGTATGCTGAGAAGGTTACGTGAGAAACTTAAGAAAAAGTTGAAAAGCATCCTGGGCAGAAAAGGTTTATTGCGCAATGAATATATGAAGGGTAAATAGCGCCCTAAATAATGTGCTTAAAAAATTTAGGCACATATTTTTATTTTTAACATTTATTTTAATAATGATAAATAACTAACAAAGGAGTCATAAATTATGGCAGTATTTAAAGTATTTTTCCAAGAAGATATAGACACGCGTATCATTAGAGAAGACACACAGATTCGCTATGTCGAGGCAGAAACAGAAGAAGAGGTTCGCAACTATTTGAAAACGAACCAGAACAACATCGAATTCATCCAGGCACTTAGTCCCGCGCATCTGGAATATGAACAAAACAATAATGAAGATTTTAAAGTAGAGACTATCGCGTAATGACGCTTGAATCAAATGAAGTAGGTGTATTTGCTCTTGGGGGACTGGGAGAAATCGGGAAAAACACATACTGTATTGAATATAAAGATGAAATTATTATTATCGATGCGGGGGTCAAGTTTCCAACAGATGATGAACTTGGCGTTGATTATGTAATACCTGATTACACTTACTTAAAAGAAAACGAAGATAAAATCAGTGCACTTATTGTGACACACGGCCACGAAGATCACATCGGCGGTATTCCTTTCTTATTAAGACAAATTTCAGTACCTATCTACTCAGGTCCGCTTGCCTTAGGGTTAATTCGCAACAAACTTGAGGAACACCATCTTCTCAGCCAGACTGAATTAATTCCTATCGATGAGGACAGCGTTTTGAAATTTAAGCATATGGATGTTGAGTTTTACTTAACTACTCACTCTATCCCGGAAGCTTACGGCGTAATCGTACGGACACCGGAAGGCAATATTGTTCATACAGGTGATTTCAAATTTGACTTCACTCCTGTCGGCGAACCGGCAAACCTTGCCAAAATGGCGAAACTCGGTGAAGAAGGCGTGCTCGCCCTTCTGTCAGACTCAACAAACGCTACGGTTCCAAACTTCACTATCAGTGAAAAATCAGTCGGCCAGAATGTTGAAGATATATTCCGTAAATGTACAGGCCGTATTATATTCGCTACTTTTGCATCGAATATTTACCGCGTGCAGCAGGCAATTGAAGCTGCGGTGAAATTCGACCGCAAAATTTGTATTTTCGGCCGCAGCATGGAAAACAACATTAAAATCGGCCAGGAGCTCGGCTATATTACAGCTCCTCCTGAGACATTTATAGAACCTAAAATGATTAACAAAATAGAAAAACATAAAGTGATGATTTTATGTACAGGTTCACAGGGAGAGCCGATGGCAGCACTTTCGCGTATTGCCAACGGTACACACAGACAAATCAGCATCATCCCTGATGACACTGTAGTTTTCAGTTCATCGCCGATTCCGGGCAACACTTTAAGCGTTAACAAAACAATCAACGCGCTTTATAAAGCAGGCGCTGATGTTATTCACGGTAAACTGTCCAATATTCACACATCAGGACATGGTTCGCAGGAAGAACAGAAATTAATGCTCCGCCTGATGCAGCCTAAGTATTTTATGCCGATTCACGGTGAATACCGTATGCTCGACCTGCATAAGAAACTGGCAATTTCAACTGGTGTTAAAGAAGAGAATATTTTTGTTTTTGAAATCGGCGACGTTCTTGCCCTGACGAAAGACAGTGCGCGTTTCTCACACCGCGTTACTGCCGGAACAGTATTCGTTGACGGCAACGGCATTGGAGATATCGGCAACATTGTTCTCCGCGACCGTAAATCGTTATCAGAAGAGGGATTGGCAATTGTCGTACTGACAATTGACTTTGAAACAGGCGAACTCTTAAGCGGACCGGATATTATCTCCCGTGGTTTCGTTTATATGAGAGAATCATATGGTCTGATCCGCAGTGCAGAGAAGAAAATCCGCGATGAAGTCAAAACGCTGCTCGATTCAAAAGAAAATGTTGAGTGGTATAATGTTAAACAGCTGATTATTGAAGAATTAAGCGGTTTCCTTTATAATAAAACGAAGCGGCGTCCAATGATTCTTCCGATTATTATGAGAGTTAACGACGATAAATAAAATAATATGACTTAAGCATCGAAGTCCCGATTCGTTGGGATTTCGGTGTTTTTTTATCTCAACACCTCTTTTTGGTCTTTAATCTGATTTAATCTATAATGAGAGAAGAATGTATTATTAAGGAGGAATTTTAATGGCAAACCATAAACTTGCAAAAGATAATCTTTTTTATGCAATGAGCAAAGAGAACGAGCCGAAGTTAACAGTTGAGCTAGGAGATACTGTCGACATTGAAACACACGACTGCTTTACAGGGCAAATCACTTCCGAAGAAGGTTCTTTCGGCGGCCTTGACTAGGAAAGAATTAATCCTGCAACAGGACCGGTTTATGTAGATGGCATTAAAGCTGGAGATGTTTTAAAGGTAACAATTAACAGTATTGATATTTCCGATACCGGAGTTATGGTGACCGGCCCCGGTATGGGCGTGATGGGAGATACTCTGGAAGAAACCCTCGTCCGTGTTTACGATGTTAATACTGAGAATAATACAGCCGATTTTAACGGCTTGCCGCTTCCAGTTAATAAGATGATCGGTGTAGCTCCGCCTGATGAAGCAGTGAATAACGGAACTCCTGGTACCCATGGCGGCAATATGGATTGCCTGAAAATAACAGAAGGCATCACTCTGTACCTGCCTGTCTACCATGACGGTGCGCTGTTTGGTCTCGGTGATGTACATGCTGCGATGGCTGACGGCGAAGTCAGTGTATCAGGGCTTGAAGTCAGCGCGAATGTTAATGTAACATTTGAAAAAGCAAAGAATTTACCGACTGAACATCCGGTAATTATTAATGATGAAGGTATTTACCTGAATGTTTCCGATGAAAGTCTCGATGCGGCTGTCGATACTTCAGTTCATAAAATGGCTGAGCTGCTTCAGCCGAAAACTGATTTGAGCATGGAAGAATTCACCATGCTGATGAGTCTTGCCGGCCATGCTCAAATTAATCAGGTCGTTGACCCTAAAAAAACAGCACGATACTTCATGCCTCAATATATTCTCGATCATTACGGCATTGAATTTAACTAGGACGATTTGAGTGACACTGTCGGTTCCATACTGTCACTCAGCACTAATTATTACTTCTTATAATAAAAACAGCGCCTCCTTTCTCCAAGAGGTGCTGTTTGACGTTTACTGTATTTATTTAAGCCGCTCCATAACTTTTTCGAAATGGTTTAGCTGCTGATCACTGCCTATAAGAATCAGTATATCTCCTCCAAGGATGCTGATCTGAGGATCCGGACTCACGATAATGTCATTATCTCTGTTGATTGCAATAATACTGATACCGAATTTTTCTCGGATATTTAAATCGCTTATACGCTTGTTCTCCAGTTTTGCGTTCGCACTGTATTCAATAATCGAGTGACTGGTCGATACTTCAAGGTACTCGACAACAGATGAGGATACGAGTCTGTGAGCAATCCTTCGCCCCATATCCCGTTCAGGATGGACGACTATATCTGCGCCGATTTTTTCAAGTACCCTGCCATGATAGGAATTCTGAGCTTTAGTTGTTACTTTTTTAACTCCTAGATCTTTTAAAATCAATGTCGATAAAATACTCGCCTGGATATTATCTCCGATAGCAACGATGACATTATCATAATTATCAATACCGATACTTTTCAGCATTGCTTCGTCTGTTGAATCTCCAATAATACCTTCAGAGTAATAATCCTGATATTCATTGACTCGTGCTTCGTCCGTATCAATAACGAGGACATCCACATCCATTTCACTCAGTTCCATGACGATGCTTCCGCCAAATCTGCCCAGTCCGATGACTGCTATTTCTTTTTTCATAGTATCAACCTATCCTGTATGTTACTAGTATTTTTTCTTCCCTTTCACATAATCCTTATCAAATAAGAACAGTCTTACCAGCAAGAATAATGATGGAATTAATAATAGTAAACCTAATACGAAGACGACTGTCAATGCAAATGCCATATTTTCGTTAACAACAGCATCATTAATGTTTATATACGGATAAAGAATGTACGGCAGCTTGCTGATTCCGTAGCCGTAAAAGGCAAATCCGTACTGAAGCATTATCATAATGAAAGCTGTACCGTAGTTGCGGCGCTGCCAGATTAAGAAGACCCCAATCAGCATTGCAAGAAGACTCAGTCCAAATAAATACCAGTAATTCTGAGCACTCATAAAGTGTTCATAGTTATGCTGTCTCAGTCCTAAGAACGTAAACTGGGTAATCACGAGCGTTGGCAAGGTCCAGATTAAAAACCAGGTTCTCGTTAATTCACTTGCTTTCTTATCCTCAGCTTTTGCAGCATAGAACGTTAGAAAACCGCTCGAAATATAAAGCACTGAAATAATTGCGAGAAAGACAACCGACCAGCCGTAAGTGCTGAAAATTAAATTTTCAAAGTTTAAATCGATGCCCGTGGCAGTTTCTTCTATATAACCGCCTTCTGAAATGACAAGTGCAATCGACAGCGCCGCCGGTATAAGAAGTCCTGTTACACCGTACAAGGCTGACCACGACAGCTTGCTTTCCCGGTTATATGAGTTAAACGCATAATATGAGCCGCGTATCGACAGCAGTATCAGAGCAATCGACCCCGGAATTAATAAGGTCGTACCTAAATAATATGCTGTGTCCGGATAAAACCCGACAATTCCAACGAAGAAAAAGACGAAGAAGACGTTTGTTGTCTCCCATACCGGACTTAAATACCGTGAAATAATCGGACTGATGATGTTATCATCACCTGTCAATTTTGAATAAAAGTTAAAGAATCCGGCACCGAAGTCAATCGATGCGATGATGACATAGAGATATAAAAAGGTCCAGAGTACAGTTACACCGATAATCTCATAATCTGGGCTCATGGCAATTGACCTCCTTCACCTTTCGATATAATGCCGGTTTCTCCATACCAGTTTAATTTATCTTCTTCAGCTGATTTGCCTTTAAACATTCTAAGCAGCACATATATACATGTCGCTCCGAGCACCATGTACAGGAGTGAAAAAGCTATCAGCGTAATACCTAAACCGTCTGCTTGCGTCACCGCTTCAGACACTCTCATATAGCCTCTTACAATCCATGGCTGGCGTCCCATTTCTGCTAAGAACCAGCCTGCTTCTATCGCCAGGAAACTGAGCGGACCGGCGAGGGCGTACATATAGAGAAGTGCCGGATGGTGCTCGTGTATTTTCGTCCACCGCTTAGTAAATTTAACGATAAAGTATACAGCAGCGATACCGAGCCCGTACATTCCGAAGAATACCATTAAGTCAAAGAAGTAATGGATAATCAGCGGCGGATGTTCATCTTCCGGTATATCATTCAGTCCTGTCACTTCAGTATCGAATGAATTTCCTGCGAGGAAGCTGAGTGCCCGTGGAATACGCAGTTCATATTTAATCTCCTGCGTTTCCTCATCTAAAATACCAAACAGTACTAAATCTGCATTTTCTTCTGTTTCAAAGTGCCATTCAAAAGCCGCAAGTTTTTCAGGCTGGTGTTCGTGCAGGAACTTCGCTGTTAAATCTCCTGCCAGCAGTGTCAATCCTGCCATAATTACTCCGATTGACATCATCACTTTTAAGCCTTTTTTGTGATATGTTTTATCTTCTTTATGTGACGATCTGAGCAGTTTAACGGCACTGATTGTCGCCATCAGGAAAGCAATCGTCATATATGCTGTAACAACAACGTGGAATACTCTCACCCATGAAGAAGGATTGAACATTGCGGCAATCGGATCAATATTTAAAAGTTCTCCGCCTTCAAAGTCAAATCCTGCCGGTGTATTCATAAATGAGTTCACCGTCGTAATAAAAACCGCCGACAAAGTCGAACCGATAACAATCGGTATATTTAACAGCCAGTGATACCAGGGATTCTTAAACCGGTCCCAAGTGTATAGAAATATTCCGAGGAATATTGCTTCAAAGAAGAACGCAAAGGTCTCCATAAACAGCGGCAATGCTATAATTTGACCGCCGAGTCTCATAAAGTCCGGCCATATCAAGGACAGCTGCAGGCCGATTATCGTCCCGGTTACAACACCGACTGCAACGGTGACCGTATAACCTTTTGCGATACGACGTGCCATCGTTAAATACTGTGCATCTTTCTTTCTCAGTCCTAAAAATTCAAGGACCATAAATACTATTGGAACACCGACTCCGATAGTAGCAAAAATTATATGAAAGCTTAAAGTCATTCCGGTTAAAAGGCGTCCAATTAATACCTCATCCATTTATACTCACCCCATATTCGTACCTACCATTATAACTGTTTTACCGTCATCTATTAAATGCTTAGGTTTAAAATTTAGTGACATATTTGTGAATAAATTAACATGCTTTAGCTCTAAGTTTCTAAACCGCCTGATTTCGGGGTATTTTTACTCTGCTGTGGAAGTACAACCCGATTATTACCATCACAAGCAAACTCGTTATCGCAGTCCGCGATGCAGCGGTGCCGAAATCACTCAATACCAGAGTGATTGTACCGTAAATAAACGGTCCGGCGATGGCGCTCATTTTCGCACTGAAGGCAAATAAACCGAAGAACTGTCCTTCTTTGCCTTCCGGTGACAGCTCGATAATAATAGTTCTTGAAACTACCCAGACAGATCCCATCGCTATACCGAATAAGCTGGCGGCAATCCAAAATGTCCACATCGGAAGCGGCAGTGCCGCAATAATAATAGCAGCAGCAAGAAGCAGTCCAATGATGCTGAATGTCGGTTTGGAGCCGTATTTTTGGTTGATAAACCCAAAGACCAGAGCTCCCGCAATACTGAATAAGGTTGCGACCATAAAAATGATTAAAAAAGCACTTGCTTCAAAGCCGACAACGGTTGTTGCATACGGCTGCATCATTGCGATTGCTGTTGCAAGAGCGTCATTAATAAAAAAATAAGCAATCATAAAAAAGAAAATCGAAGGATATTTTTTGGCTTCTTTAAAAGTATAATAAATATCTTTATATCCTTTTAAAAATGGCCGCTTCACTTTTACCTTCTGTTCAGGATCTTTATTAATGAAAAATAAAGGCAGAGCAAACAGCAGAAATAAAATACCGCTCAGCCAGAAGGCATTATGAATGCTGCTGTCTCCAATTATAATTAAAACGGAAAATATGCCGAATAAAGTACCTAAATATCCCAGTGCTACACCGAATCCGGAAATTAGAGGCACTTCTTTTTTGCTGCCGAGCGATGACAGCATGCCATCGTAAAATACGTTCCCTGAACTGTATGTAAATTTAGCAAATACAAACAGCAGTATCGTTAAAAATAAACCGTTCGGAATGCCGAATATCATTCCGGTATTCATGCCGCCGAAAAGCCCCATGAGTACAGAGGCCCCGACTGTCAGCAGTGTAAATATAATGATATATTTTTTTCGTTTACCTGACCTGTCCATCAGTACTCCGAATAAGGGCGAAAATAAGATCAGAAACAAAGCACTGGCAGCATTGGCATAGGCAATTACTGTTGAAGATATTTGCTCAAGCCGCGCATCTGTTCCAATTATTTCGGTTATGTACTGAGGAAAAAACAAGGTAACTATATTGGCGGAAAAAATCGTATTTGCAAAATCAAATAAGGCCCATGCAAAGATAGACAGCGATAAAAATAGAACGGCCGGTCTGCGGCTTTGTTGATGCATAAATTAACTTCCCTTCACTTTTTGTAAAAAAGACATGTAGAAACCTTCTACATGTCCAGAGTACTATACAATATTTAAGATTAAGTTAAGTTTAAATGTTCTTCAATTAAATACAGAACGTCTTCTGCACTGTCACATGACAATACACTTTCACTCAGCTGTTCCATATCAGTTTTTTTAATTTCGGAGATATATTCACGTATTCCAAGAATTTTTTTCGGGCTGACTGACAGTTCATCAATGCCGAATCCTGTCAGGAGCGCGATAGACTTATGATCGCATGCCATTTCACCGCAGATGCCCACCCATTTATTATTATTCCGGCCGCTGTCGATAACCTTTTTAATCAGACCGAGTACACTTGGATGATAAGTCTGATATAAATCACTCACCTGTTCATTCAAACGGTCCGCAGCCATCGTATACTGAATTAAATCATTTGATCCGATGCTGAAGAAATCAACGTGCTTAGCTAGCTGATCGCTGATCATTGCAGCAGAAGGAGTTTCGACCATAATACCCGCTGCAATTTCACTCAGTTCTTTGCCGATTTCAGCTTCATATTTTTCTTTTTCTTCTATCAGCAGTGCTTTTGCTCTATTAAACTCGTCGATTGTAGTGACCATCGGAAACATTACTTTTAAGTTTCCGTGTTCGCTCGCACGTATAAGCGCACGCAGCTGTGTTTTAAAAATTTCTTCATTTTTTAACAGAAAACGGATGGACCGCTCGCCTAAGAATGGATTACTTTCTTTAGGCAAGTTTAAATAAGATAACTCCTTGTCTCCGCCAATATCAAGTGTCCGGATAATTACCGGCTTATCATCCATATCCGAAAGTACAGCCTTATATGCTTCGAACTGTTCTTCTTCGGACGGCAAATTCATCCTGTTCATATAAAGAAATTCCGTACGGTAAAGTCCAATGCCCTCTGCATCGTTGCTGCTGACATCGTTAAGATCTTCCGGTCCTTTAATATTGGCATAGAGGCCGATATTAATGCCATCGAGCGTTTTTGTTTCTTTACCGATTAAATCTTTTAATTTTTCTTCCCGTTCTTCCTGTGCTTTCTGCTTTTCACTATAAGCCGCCATTTCAACCTCTGTCGGCGAAAGCACAATATCTCCTTCGAAACCGTCGATAATTATATCCTCTCCGTGCGTCACTTTAGAGAGAATATCCGGCACACCCGATATGGCCGGGATATTTAAGCTGCGGGCAATAATAGCCGAATGGCTGGTCATTCCCCCTGCTGCTGTAATGATACCTTTAATATACTTACTGTCTAATTGTGCTGAAGCAGATGGTGTCAATTCATCTGCAACGACTACTACAGGTTCGTCCACGTGCGTTAAATCCGTCAGCTGCACACCTTGAACATTTGCTACTAAACGCATACAAATGTCTTTAACATCCAGTGCCCGTGCTTTCATATACTCCGAATCGAGTGATTCGAATTTCGTAATATACACTTCACCGGCCAGCCGAATCGCTTTTTCAGCATTGTTAAAGTTATTGATGCTGTTAATAATATGCTCATTAAAACCCGGGTCATCCAGCATCATAATATGCGCATCGAAAATTGCTGCGCTGTCCTCATCGAGGTGTTCGCCGACATTTTCCCGAAGTTTCCGCAGCTGGATATGAGCTTCCTGAATACTTTCCTTGTATGCTGATATTTCTTCTTCAATTTGATCAGCATCGATTTCTCTGTCCGAGGCTTCGATATCTGTTCTTTTTGAAATAAATATGCTTCCAAAGCCGATTCCTTCACTCAATTTTAAACCTGTAATAATTTCTGGCATTATTCAGTCAGTCCTTCGCTAGATAAAGTTTCGGAAATTGCTTCAATTGCTTCTTCCTCGTCTTTGCCGTCCGCGTAAATGGTTACTTCTGCACCTTTGCCTACTCCTAATGACATTACACCCATAATTGATTTTAAGTTAACTTTTTTACTGTTATATTCGAGTTCGATATCCGATTCGAATTTTGTTGCTGTCTGCACCAGGATTGTTGCCGGGCGTGCATGAATACCCGTTTCGTCTATAATTAGAAATGACTTTGTTTCCATTATGTTTTCTCCTTTAAGTGTGGATTTCTCAATGATTACACTTATTTTACACCACTTTTAGGATTCATGCACAGAACTGTCTATATTTTTAGATTTTAAATACTCTACGCATTTATCAATGTGGTCATAGCCAAGCTTTTTCATCAGAAAATAACTGATTAATGCTGTTGAACCCTGAGTCACCAGAGGTACTACTCCGAAACGTCCCTCTGCTTTTTTGTTTTTCTTGCCTAGCTTATTCACTGCGTAACCGATAGTTTTCCGTGCGACAAATTCCCCGCCGGCACTGGACATCATTACAGCAGCTCTCGTTTTCATATCATCGGTGTATTTCGATACTTCATCATGTGTGATATCGAATATATCTTCAATGTCACCGGTAATCTCATTCATTAATTTCATATCTGTACCAATGTCGAGAAGCGGTATAGGCAAAGCTGCCGCTAAGGCAGATCTTCCTGCTTTTGATTTCACCAGCTCACGGGCTTCTTTTTCCAGTTCATCAATTTGTGTATTTGTTAATGGTCCGGTCATAGTTAAATACTCCTTTATTAAAAAGTTATATTATATGCTATACCCGTTTTTAAATTTTTAGAACTTAAAATGATGCTCTGACTGATAAAAACTTATGGATAATGCTTGCAGCCATAGCACTTGTCTGATCGTTAATATCGAGCGGCGGCGATACTTCCGACACATCAAAACTTTTAAGGTTTGGAAGAGTTGCGAACCTGCTTATCAATTTATGAATTTCTAAAGGAGTATAACCGTTCGGGCTCGGCGCACTCACACCCGGGGATGCCGACTGCTGGATTGAATCCATACATAAAGTCATCAGCACAGCGTCGTAATTCTCCAGCTGTTCTGCTACCTTATCAATGGCATCGGTTTCTCTGACTTCATCAATCGTATAATACCGGACGCCGAATTTATCAGCTGTATCATACAATTTTTTTGTATTTCCCTGCGGCTGCAGGCCGAGACAATAGTAATCCGCTTCCTGATCCGCAGATAAAATCTGATGGAACATGGTTCCAGATGATGGTATTTCGTCACGTAGATCTAAGTGAGCATCAAAGTTTAAAATGGCGATCTTGCCGCTGAATGCCTGTCTCCCACCTAAATAATGTCCATAAAACGTTTCATGACCTCCCCCGATAATAATCGGAAAACTGTCATTTTTGTAAATCTCATACACAGCATCTCCGAGACTCTGCTGTGACTGCTCCAAATTTTCTGTACCTATAATTGTCCCGAAATCGTATAAATCATTCATGAATGCATAGGAACTCATTTTTTCACGGACTTTAAACGGTCCTTCTGCTGCACCGACCGTGCCTTTATTGCGTTTTACACCTTCATCTGAACTGAAGCCTGTAATGACCGGCACGCCGGATTCTCCATTATAGTCTTTAATAACCTGATGAATTCTCTCGTGAACAGCTTCGTCATCGGTACGGCCGTTATAGTTATACTTTTCTATCCGGTTCATTTTTATCTTCCCCTTTAAATTCCTTAAATATGCTGATGAATAAAAGTGGTGTCAGCAGAAATACTAGTAATACATTGAACGGTAAAATAAACAGTGAAAGCTCGACATCTTTAAAGAGTGTGATATACAGACTGACTGTCACATTCAGCCAAAGTATGAAAATGACGATCATCTGTCTGTGATAGTATCGTTTTTTTACCAGATTCATAATGGTGAACACTAAATATAAAACTGCGAGCATCAGAGTAATAAACAAATTAACCCATTCGTAAATCGTCTGCATCTGATTCAATTTGAAGTAACCTTCGACGAATACACCGTTGCGGTTATTAAATTCTAAAAAGACGAAAATCAGTACGATAATCCCAAATAGTATTTCTAAATAGTTGACTTTAAACCAGGAAGGCAGATCCGTTTCAAAGAATTCTTTCAGCTTATCCAGAATCTTGTTGCGGAAATCATACAGTTTCTGTGAAAAGCCTAAATATTTGTCGGGAGCAAAGTTTTTTTTGCTGCTTTTCTTTTTATTTAAACGCGACAGTTTTTCGGGCTGCCCATCCGCCGGCTTTTTCAGGAGGTTGTTCGCCTTCAGCAGGAAAACTCCAACCCATAGAGCCATGAACGATGATATCCAGACAAGTGCAAAAAACAAGTTAATCGACAGCACATCTGTTGGAGATATTGTTGACTCTATATTTGAATAGACTGCATTCTGTGTAAAGAAATATGCAATACCATAGAACAGCAGAATAATCATATAATGTTCTTTGCGGTGGTCGGGATTTAAATATTCATTAAATACACTGAACAGTAAATGAATAATAAAAGCGACTAGAAACAGCAAGGCAAACAGACCGTAAACCTGCGTCATTAATATAGTCGTCACGACAAACAGTACCAGCGATAAACCGATAAAGAAAAAGGTCAGCGGCACGTCGTATTTAGTCGTTGTGTTAATCCACGAGCCAACCTTAAACATAAACAGGCCAAACAGAATAATCAGTATACCTGCAATAATCGGAAATCCTCCAATCATCATGGACAGTATATTCGATACCTCGACGAAGAAAGCATTAATTAAATCAAAAACAGTTTCGATTTTATCTTCTTCGACAGGTACTTCTTCATTTTTAATCTGACCGGTGTTAAACAAAATAAAAAGACCTAATACTATAAAAAATACACCGAGTATAAAACTTATAATTACTTCACTGCGATTTCTGAACTTACTTATCATCTTGTCACCTCAATCGTATTTATTATATAAAATCCAGGTATAAAAATCATTCTCCAGCATATTGATGTTTAAATTTAATTTTTCCGGTTATATATCTTATAACAGATAATAATTATAATATTGATATCAGCTAAAAACTTTCGAACAATATACTTAGATTTTCACGCACATAATCACGTATGATAAGGAATAATTATATCATTTAATTGTTCTATACTCATGTAAAAGAGGTCGGCTTTCAGCCGACCTCTTTTTTATTTTGATATTAACGCACGATGACCGATATCAGTCCTGTAAAAGATTTCTTTCTTATCGAATTGTATTTCTTCAACGCTGCTGTAGGCTGCTTTCAGAGCTTCTTCAATCGTCTTGCCGGTTCCTGTTACGAGCATAATCCGGCCGCCTGAAGAAATGTAGTCACCTTCTTCGGTCTGCGCCAGCCCGCTGATAAAACTCCGATCCATTATTTCATCTGTAAATGCAATTCCAATACCCCGCTTATACTCATAAGGATAACCTTCTGTCGCGAGCATCACACCGACAGTGTAACCGTCTTTCCATTCAATGCTGAGCGGTTCTTTCCTCTGCACTTTTTCGAGGATGCATGCAAAATCGCTTTCTATCATAGAAAGCAGCACCTGCGCTTCCGGATCACCGAATCTCGCATTGTATTCAAGTACTTTAACACCGTCATCAGTAATCATAGCGCCGAGGTACAGTACTCCAAAATAGCTGAGCCCCTCTTTAACCATCGCCTCTGCTGTCGGTCTTATAATTTTTTCAATGGCTTCCAGCCTGACTGCTTCACTGATATGGGTGACAGGTGCATAAGCCCCCATGCCGCCGGTATTAGGTCCTTCGCCTCTGCCAAAGGCGCTCTTATGATCCTGGGCAATCACTTCAAATGTGTGCGTATAATCTTCATTAACCATGACCATTAATGAAAATTCTTCACCTTGTAAATATTCTTCAATCAGCAGCGGTTCCATCACATCATCTTCATCAGACAGCACTGCGAGTTGCTCCAGCGCTTTTAAACCCTCTTCTGTGTTTTCTACAATGACGACTCCTTTGCCTTCCGACAAACCGTCTTTTTTTATAACATACGGCGGTACTGCCGATTCTATATATTTTTTTGCTTCGTCGTAACTTTCAAACACTTTGAAATCGGCTGTAGGAATATTATATTTTTTAAGCAAATTTTTTGTAAAAGATTTACTTGTTTCCATACGGGCTTCTTTTTTACGCGGCCCGAAAACAGTCAGTCCGTATTCATCAATTAAAAAATCTGCCAGCCCAAGTGATAGTGGCCCGGCATCCCCTATGACGACCCAATCCACTTGTTTTTCAATACAAATTCCCGCAATCGCATCAAAGTCATCTTCATTGACGCGGTACATTACTTCACATATTTCCCGCATACCTGCATTTCCCGGTATTGCGTAAATATTATTAACGCTTTTTGAATTTGCCAACATCTTGACAATGGCATGCTCTCTGCCGCCTTTGCCAATCACTGCAACGTTCATAATTATTCCCCTTTCATAATGTCACACTTATGTAATATGAACTTAACATTAGTATAACTTAAATAGGTAAACACTACTAATTTCTTGGGACGGATATCATATTATATCTATAGCTTTTTCTTATGATTTTCGAGATAATGAAATAGACAAAATTTTAGGGAGGAATTTTTAATGACTGCAGAATTGTTAAACGGGCGGGAAATCGCTAAAGATTACCGTGCAGGATTACAAAGCGAAGTTGAAAAGTTAAAATCACAGGGGATTGTACCAAATCTTACAGTAGTAATTGTAGGCAATGATGGCGCTTCTTTAAGTTACGTACGTTCTAAAAACAAAGCGGCTGAAAAAATAGGGATGGAGTCTTCTATCGTCCATCTCGATGAAGATACTTCAGAAGAAGATGTACTGGCGGAAGTTGAAAGACTGAATAACGATGATAAAGTAAATGGTATTCTTGTACAAGTTCCGCTGCCTTCGCAGGTAGACGAAAATAAAGTGCTGGAAACAATTGCTCCGCATAAAGATGTAGATGGTTTCAGTCCGATTAACATCGGCCGCCTTTATACCGGCCAGCGCACTTTCGTACCTTGTACACCGCTCGGTATTATGGAGCTGTTAAAGCACACAGGTTCGCTTGAAGGTAAAACTGTAGCTGTTGTCGGACGTTCTCATATTGTAGGACAGCCGGTCGCTAAATTATTAACTAATGAAAATGCAACAGTAACACTGATGCACTCGCGCACTAAAGATATGGTTTCGAGTCTTAAGAATTACGATATTGTCGTAAGTGCTGTAGGTAAACCGGGTCTGATTAAAGGCTCTGACTTAAAAGAAGGCGCAATCGTAATTGACGTGGGTAATACTGTAGTCGATGAGAAGTTAGTCGGAGATGTTGATTTTGACAGTGCCAAAGAAGTAGCAAGCTACATTACACCAGTACCTGGCGGGGTCGGTCCGTTAACAATCACAATGGTATTGAACAACACGCTGCTGGCTGCTAAATGGCATAACGAAAAATAATATCTATAATAAAATCCGTATATTCTACTCCTAGGAGTAGAATATACGGATTTTCTAATTTGCCAAGCTTTCTTCCCTGCAGCTTTCACGAATTTATCCTCTTAAAATAATGTAAACGAGGTAAACTAAATATAAAGCAGCAAGCACTCCGCCTCCAAGACGTGACAGCCTGCCTTTCCATAAAGCCAGAATCAGCAGAATAACGGATATGGCAATGAGTATCCATACGTCTGCAAATAGCGAATCACTGACACTTAATGGACTGATTACCGCGGATATCCCGAGTACAAATAATATATTAAAAATATTACTGCCTATGAGATTGCCAAGGGCCATCCCAGCCTCGCCTTTTCTGGCAGCAGAAATAGATGTTGTCAGCTCCGGCAGCGATGTACCTATTGCCACTATGGTCAGTCCGACAAGTGCCTGGCTCATACCGAGAGAAAGTGCAATCGTTGAGGCACTGTCAACGACCAGATTACCGCCGAATATAATGCCTGCGAGCCCAATTACAAAAAGGGCGATATTTTTAAACCAGCTTGAATCATTTCCCGATTTTTTTGCTTCATCATCTAAAGTTGCTTCTTTAGTCCGGCGGGCTTTTACAAATATATAATATAAAAATAAAACAATACCCGCTAAGAGCAGCACACCGTCTAATCGTCCGATTTCACTGGATTCAGCAGACAGTAAAAAACGGTCTGACATAAAAATAATCAGCAGCACTGCTGCTGCCAGTGAAAATGGAATTTCACGAGTTTGTGTTTCCCGTTCGATAATCATTGGAGAAATCAGCGCTGTCACACCGAGCATCAGAGAGATATTGATGATGTTGCTTCCCAGAACATTCCCGATGACCATATCACCGTTGTCTTCCAGAGCCGCAATAATACTGACGACTGCTTCCGGAGCACTCGTGCCGAGAGAAACAATTGTGAGACCCACAATGAGCGGAGACACATGTAATTTCCCCGCTATTGCCGATGCGCCGTCAACAAAATATCCTGCTCCTTTAATAAGTAATACGAAACCTGCTATTAATAATATGTAGGTCAAATATCTTCTCTCCCTATCCGAACTATTCTTGGTCGTTCTGTCTGCAATATGCTAAAATTAAAAAAAGTACTGTAAATTCAGAGGTGTAATAAATGAATGCAAATACGCTAGTAAAATTTATGATTGGTGCACTCCCGATTGCTCCGGTTATCAGTGATTTTATAGATACAAATGTCGAAGAAACTGAAAACAATACAGATCAGGCTTACGAAAACTATGATGGCCCCACAATGGAAGATGAAATCATCGCCCACTCCGGCAGTATACCTGCAATAAAAGGTGTCGGTAATATTAATGTTCAAACCGGCGATACTTTTGACCCTCTGGCCGGTGTATACGCAGTTGACAGCGAGGATGGAAATCTTACCAGCAGTATAAACGTGACAAACAATTCCGTAAATACTGAAAGTCCCGGTACATACAGTGTAACTTACCGCGTAGAAAATTCACGCGGCGGCTATTATGAGCATGTCCGCCAGGTTACCGTTTCCGCTTCCGAGAGTGACTCTGTACCACAGGTTCCTCCGACTGAAGAACAGCTTGGTAAATCCTCTTCAGACAAGAGCTCAAATACTTCTTCAGGGACCGGAAATTCTGTATCTTTCAGCGGTACTGAAGACTTAACTATAAACACCGGCGAATCATTTAATCCAAAAGACGGTGTTCGGGTTCTCGACGTCGATGGCACAGATATCAGCAACCAGCTGTATATTTCAGGAGAAGTTGATAATGAAACTCCCGGTGAGTATACTATAGCTTATGCTGTATTCGACAGTTTCGGCGACCCTTCTGCATCTGCACGTACAATCACAGTAGAACAATAATTAAATAACAGGCTGCAGCGGAATTCCGCTGCAGCCTTTACTTTTAACCTAATTGTCTTTTAATTTCAGCGTTAAACTGATCTAAATCATCAGGTGTCCGGCTCGTAGCAAGATTGCCGCAAACCGCAAGCGGGCTGTCTTCCCAGTTCGCTCCCGCATTAATCAAATCATTTTTAACATTTTTAACACTTGTAATTTTTCTGTCTTTTAATAAATCAGTATCTACCAGAAGCTGAGGCCCATGGCAAATTGCAAATACCGGTTTGTCTTCTTCCAGGAAATGTTTGGCGAACTTGCCAAATCGGTCTTCCTTGTCACCGCGTAAACCATCAGGTGAAAATCCTCCTGGGATTAACAGTGCATCATAATCAGATGGCGTTACCTCTCCGATAGATTTATCCGCTTCAAATTTCCCGCCTTTTTTACCTTCCACAGTTGAACCGTCCGGAGAAATGAGCACCGTTTCATGCCCTGCTTCCTCAATAGCTTCTTTAGGGCTAGTGTATTCAATATCTTCGACAAAATCCGTCATGATAACAGCTACTTTTTTGGTCATAAATTAATTCCTCCTGTAAAGTAAATATGATTCTAATGATTAATTTTCCCGCTTCACTGCATTTTAAACATAAAAAAACACTGATAATCAGTGTTTTTAATTATTTAACTGTAATCAGCTTTTCATTTTTAAGGACGAGTTCCGCATTAACTTCTTTAGCTTCGTTTAAGTAGCGGTTGCTGTTTGCGATGTGAATATCCATCAAGGCCTGATGAGACTTTTCGTCACTGCCGAGCATTGATTTAAATTCGATGACAGCGAGTGACCGGTTGGATATTGCAAGGAGCAGATCGTCTTTTATCTCCTGAACACGGTGGCGTACATTTTCCGGTAAATTATCAGGGATTGGAATAATCCGGACTTCTTCCTGAAGAGCTATATAGCTTTCATTTAAATTCGTAATTTCATCAGCTGCATATTCCACTTCCAGCTCATCAAACTGATACGCATTATAAAGCGGAAGGAAGTTATCATCCCATATATTAAATATGTCGTCATGAGTTTCGTTAATTTGCCGGAGAAGTAATTCAAACTCTGCGCTGTCTGACTGTTTAGAATCATTTATATTGTTTTTCAGTAAATTTTCAGTATCGTATCTGCTGTTATCAGCTGTACTGTTCGATGAATTATTTGCAGTATCTCCTGATGCCGTTATAACCAAGTTACTTGCAGTGAAATGTGTTTTAGCAACTGTCGATAAATCTTCCGCTTTAGAAAATTTATCGTTTTGATTACATCCGAATAGAAATAATACAAATATTGATAATAATATTTGTCTCAAGTTAGGACCTCACATACAATGACTTTTCATTTCGTTCATTAAGTATTGTAACACAGTTGTAATCTCGTTGAAATATAATATTTCATTTCCTGAAGTCAGCTAATACCAGACAAAGTAAATAATAAAACACGCGATAAACATCGTTATCAGAGCAAGCGGTGCACCGACCTTTATATAATCACTAAATTTGTAACCGCCGGGTCCGTAAACAATTAAGTTCGTCTGATAGCCGATCGGCGTCATAAAACTTGCTGATGCGGCAATTGCTACAGTAATTATCAAACCCATATACTCAATATTCATCGCATCTGCAACTTCAAGTGCTATCGGAAACATCAGTACTGCTGCTGCGCTGTTTGTAATGACTTCAGTAAAACAATTCGTGACGAGATACACAATGAAAAGCACACCGAGGATTCCGAACGGCGTTGCAAGTGCTGTCAGTCCGCCTGCTATATATTGTGCTAATCCCGATTCCGTCATTGCAGCACCGACGGCAAAGGCGCTCGCAATCAGCAGGATAACATCAAATTGTACAAATTTCTTCACTTCATTCGGTGAAATAAATCTAAAACCAATCAGGAGCACAACAAGAATCATCATAGCTTCAAGCATTGTGAACCAGCCCAAGGTCACTACAAGAATCATAGAAACCAGAGCGATTAAGCTGACCCAGCCTTTTCTCATATCCTGATTGAGATTTTCAGGCGGAGCAACATCATTGACCACGTAGAAATCTCCGGAATATTTGTGCATATTAATAAAATTATTATCCGCAAGGAGGAGCAGTGTATCCCCTGTTTTTAAAACGATATCTCCCACCCTGCTTTTAATACGCTGATTATTTCGGTGAATCGCAATAACACCGGCGTCGTAGCGCGTTTTAAAATTCGCCTCTTTAAGCGTTTTATTTAACAGCGATGAGTTATGCGAGACAACTGTTTCAATCAGATGACTGTCTTTATTAACGACATCATCAAGCGTAAGTTCTGTACCTGTTTTAATAGTGACACCTTTAAATTTTTGGATTTTCCCTATAGTATTCAGAGAACCGGAAAAAATGATATGGTCGCCGGCAAGCACTTTAGTCTCGCCTGTGACAGGATAGACTCTGCTGTTATTTCTTATAATTTCAATCACATAGATTCCATCCAGAACATCCCGGCCGAGCTTGGTAACAGTCTCTCCTTCGTGTTCAAATTTATCTTCTATTATGGCTTCTGCAAGAAATTCTTTTGTTTCCTGGCTAATCTGCTCCTTAGCTCCAAGATGTTCCGGCAGCAGTTTATAGCCTAATGTCAGCAAGTAAATTAAGCCCGCTGCGGTAATCGGCACACCTACTGCAGCTAAAGTAAAGAATGAGAAACCCTCGAGCCCCGCACCAACCAGCAGTCCGTGTACAACCAGAGTCGTCGACGTCCCTATCATGGTAATCGTTCCGCCTAAAATCGTCATATAAGATAAAGGAATCAGGAATTTAGATGGACTGTAGCCGTTATCGAACGCCCAATCTCTAATTATCGGTGTTAAGGCAACGACTATCGGAGTATTATTAAGAAAACCCGAAGAGAGACCGACCGGCAGCATTACTTTAATCATACTCTTCTTCACATTGGCAGCTTTGCCAAGCAGCCGGTAAACGACAAGTTCTATTATGCCGTGTTTTTGAATTGCACCGGCCACGATAAACAAGAGCAGTACAGTCAGCATCCCTTCGTTTGAAAAGCCGCTTAAAGCCTGCTCGCTGCTAATCACGCCGGTAATCAGAAAAATAACCAGAACTAAAAATATTAAGAAATCCGCACGGATTACTTCAAATGATAAGCCTATTAACATTAATACAATGACAAGTCCGACAAATATCATTTCTCCGGTCATTTGATCTCCCCCGCTTCATGATGTGTTGAAACTTAAAAATATCTTACCATAAAAGAGAGGCCGGACATAAATACTTTAGCGTATGCCGTCCCTGTTTGATCTCGGCTTGGACTTTGAGAATCCGAGCCACTTCATAATTGTTTTAATGACCGGGACGTGCAGCAGCATGAACTCCAGTACTTTTAGATCCCGTCTCATTCTGTGAGGTTCTTTAATTAAGCGGTAAAGCCATTCCAGCTGCAGCTTAATCCATATAGCCGGAGCCCGTTTGAGCTGTCCGCTCAGCACATCGAAACTGCCGCCGACACCGATAAATATACCTTTATCGAATTTCTCCAAATAATGGTGTATCCAGCCTTCCTGCCGCTTCGCGCCAAGCGCAACAAATATAATATCAGGTTTCGTTCCAGCAATGTAATCAGCAATATCGTCATTATATCTATTAAAATAGCCATTCTTCCTGCCCGCTATAATCAGGCCGGGATAATCTTTTTTAACAATTTCAGCCACTTTAATATTCACTTCTTCACTGGCACCTAAAAAGAATACGCGTTTTTTATTAATATCTGCATATTTCAGCAGATCGTACATCAGGTCAACACCAGTTACCCGTTCTTTTAGCGGATTGCCGATTAATTTCGATGCATTGACTACACCGATTCCGTCAGCAAGCACGTAGTCAGCACTTTTAACTATCGTTTTAAAGTCCGGATCATCCCGGGTTGCAATAACAACTTCCGGGTTTGCAGTGACGATAAAACATTTTTTCTGTTGTTCAATAGACGGATAGACGATATGTTTTAAAAATGAGTATCTGGATATATTGATAAAATCGATATCCATCAATTTAACAGTATTAAATTTTACTGTCACAGTGACCCTTCCTTTCTTATGTCATCTTAATAATTTCTTTACTTTGGAATGTTACACTACAAGTATTAAAGTTTAATTAAAATTGGAGTGAATTTTATGGTTATTGTGTTTGCCCACCGCGGTGCTGAGTCCATCGCCCCGGAAAACACGGAAGCCGCATTTAGAACAGCGGTTGAACACGGTGCACGTGCAATTGAACTGGATGTTCAGCTGACGAAAGACGAAGTGCCGGTCGTCGTGCATGACTATAAGCTGAAGCGCTATAATAAGGATGCGAAACTCGCTGTTAACCAGTATACTTTTGACGAGCTTCAGACTATAGATGTCGGTAAATATTTTAATGCTGAATTCGCCGGTGCCAAAATTCCGTCTTTACAAAAAATCCTTCAGTCTATGCCTGAAGATCTTCTCCTTAATATTGAAATTAAAAATTCTCCTGTCCCCCATGCCGGGATAGAAAAACAGGTCGCAGACCTTGCGAATCAATATTATAATCTCGAAAATATTATCGTTTCATCATTTGACCATACAGCTCTTCTGCGGATTGCCGAATGCAATCCGGATATTAGGCTTGGTTTTCTGATGCATTACCCGATGATTAATACCGGAAAGTATGTAAACATGACCGGTCTTAATGCTGTCAGTGTGCATCCTAATAAAAAAATTACCGATGCCGCTTTTATTGAAGAATGCCACAAGTACAATTTAAAAGTGTACCCGTATACTGTAAAAAGCCAAAAAGAAGCTGACAGACTGATAGAAATCGGCGCCGATGGATTTTTTACATCGCTGGAAACGTTATATGAAATAAATTAAGAGGTGCAGAGCACCTCTTAAACATCTTCATTATCATTAAGTTCTTCAGTATCCCTCACAACATTGTTGCTGTGTATCCATACCGGTTTATTTTCTCCTTCAATAACGCCTCTATACCAGATATTGTTGCCAACCAGAACGGTTTCGTCTGCATTAAAGGACAGGTCGCCATGATTTTCCAGTGATTCATGAATATACTGACGTTTTCCGCCCCACGGTTTACTTGATGCATAACCGCGCCCTTTTAAATAAAATGTTTTTTTGTCATTGTCCACCAATGTATGCACATGCGAAGATGTTTCAATTCCTCTGATCCAGCCTACAACACCTTCTTCACCACTTGGTTTTGTACTCAGCAGGTAATAGTTCTCAAACTGGTATGTCGCTTCTCTTTTAACGTAATATACTTTGTTCTTCAAATGCTGTGCATCTGTTTTACCTTCTTCTTCATTCGGAGAGCTGTATATATATGTCGTATATGCTTTTAAATGCGCCAGCCTGCTGACCGGACGGACTGAATAAGTGTGAGATGTTTCGAGTTCTTCATCATCATCCAGGACCATCAAATCCCCAAGCTTTTTATATTTGTTTTCAGCCGGGTCTTTCGACATTATCTTCGCCCTGTATGAGTCTCTTTCATCCTTCTGCATATTCTGCCATTTCAAAAGAAATGCTTCGTACAGCGGCAGTACATCTTTCACTTCGCCAAACGCTTTAACACGGCCGAATTCAAGCCACAGAATTTTATCACAGAAGGTTTTCATCTGCCCGATGGAGTGGCTGACGAAAATCATCGTCTTCCCCTGGTCTTTAAATTCGAGCATTTTCTTCAGGCTTTTGTCTGCAAAAGCTCTGTCGCCGACCGACAATGCTTCATCAATAATTAAAATATCTGGGTCGACTTTAACGCTGATAGCAAAGCCGAGCCTTGACTTCATCCCGCTCGAGTAGGACTTCACCGGCTGATCGATAAAGTTTTCAAGTTCTGCAAATTCAATGATTTCGGGCTCTAGTTCTTTGATTTCATCTTTAGAAAAACCGAGCATTAAACATTTCAGTTCAATATTATCGCGGCCTGTTAAATCATCATTCAGGCCTGCTGCAACTGCGATAAGCGCAGGCTGTCCGTTAACCTGGACTTCGCCGCTCGTTTCAGGAACGATGCCTGCAATAATATTAGACAGCGTTGATTTACCTGAGCCGTTAATACCGATAAATCCGACTACATCGCCTTTATCCGCTTCAAAGTTTACACCGTTCAGCGCAAAAAAATCATCTCCGTGCCCTTTCGGACTGATCAGATCAAGCATGCGCTCTTTTTGATTTTCGTACAGTTTATATTTTTTCACGACATTTTTAGTAATAATAGCTTTTGTCATTTTCAAACCCCATTATAAGTAATCGATAAAATTACGTCTGAATTTAATGTGCAGCACCGAGCCGATAAACAGCATCACGAGCATGAGGCCCCAGAAATATAAAGAATATTTCCATTCGGTAACGAGGAACCATTCTGTACCGAAAAATGCAGCGCGGTATCCTTCAATTAAATATACCAGCGGATTTAATTGCATAATTACTACGAGCTTCGGGAAGTCCGAGAGCATCGACAGCGGCCACAGCACACCCGATAAATACAGCAGCATGCGGAGCAATGAATTAAGTACCAGATGCACATCGCGGATCAGTGTTGACAGCGTCGATGTAATCAGCGCAAATGAATATACCAGCACGTAGGTTGCAAAAATAAAATAAGGAATTTGTATAAAGTACACGCTGACGTAATAACCCGCAAACTGAAACACAATAAAAGCAATGGTAAGCATGATTAAATGCGTATAAAACTTGGAAAATATCGGAATATTAGGTATTACACTTAAAGGGAAATTCATTTTTGACAGCATCTTAAGACGTGTATATATCGATTTGGATGCTTCTATACTGGCCTGATAAAAGAAAGTCCAAACGACAAAACCTATAAACAGCCAGAAGAAGAAAGGCACTTCCATGCCATCCATTTCAATCGGTGCGCGTGAGCGCAATGTACCGAATACAAACCAGTAGATAAGAATACTGATGACCGGCGTCAGAACTTCCCAGACTATCCCGAGATAGTTATTCTGGTTCTTACTTTTTATATCGTATATCGACAGACGCCTTACCAAATAAAAATGAGCAATCTGTTCTTGTAATACCTTCCACATGGATCTCATAAGTTACTCACAACCTCAAATTTTCATCAATGATGAATTATACAAGTTTACTTCCTAAATAACAAATAACTTCATCGGCTACACGCTGTGACGCTTTGCCATCTTCAAGTGCACCGAATCTGCTGCGGAATTCTTCAGTATTGTATATTTCGTTAAAGTTTTCAGTTTCCGTCTTTTTAATTGCTTGCAGAAGTTCATCTGTCGCAGTGACAAGCGGACCGGGCGCTTTTCTTTCAAAGTCAAAATAAAATCCCCGGAGCTTGTCGCGGTAATTATCAATATCATAAACATAAAAAATCATCGGACGTCCCAAGTTCGCATAATCGAAAAATACCGATGAGTAGTCTGTAATCAGCATGTCCGAAACAACATACAAATCTCTGATTTCCTCGTAGTTTGAATAATCATAAATAAAGCCTTCATATCCACTTATATCGAGGTTCTCGCTTACTAGATAATGCAGTCTTAATATAATAATGTATTCATCAGACAAATTTTCATACATTTGTTTCATATCGAATTCGAGATTGAATTTATATCTGCCTTTCGCGTGGTATGAATCATCGCGCCAAGTCGGAGCATACAAAATTATTTTTTTATCTTCCGGCAGATTCAAATCTTTTTTCAGATTATTAATGGCTTCCTCATCGCTGTTCGTAAAAAGAAAATCATTTCTCGGGTAACCTGTTTCCAGCATTTCCCCGTCAAATTGAAATGCTCTTTTAAATATTTCACTCGAATACTCATTCGGCGAGATTAGAAAATCCCATTTTGCCGATTCCCGGGTAAAGTTTTTTTTATAATTCTCAGTATCAGTACCGGGCATATGTACTTCATCCATATCTACAGCGAGCTTTTTCAAAGGTGTACCGTGCCAGGTCTGTAAATACGTCGTGCCTTTCGGCTTTGGAATCCAGAGAGGCATTCTGCTGTTTGAAATCCACAATGCTGCCTTATTCATATAGATCATCCAGCTGAACGAGAATCTTTTAATATAAGGCACATCATGGCGTTCAAACACTTCAGTATACCGCTTGTCCACACTCCATAAAAATCTGTATTCCGGATAATGAATCGTCATGTATTCATATAGGGCGCGCGGATTATCACTGAACTGTTTTCCGAGAAAACTTTCGAAAATAATCAGCGAATGATCTTTGTTAAAAGATTTTCCGCATAACCAGAATAATATTTTATATAATTTTAAAGCTAATATTTTAATGATTTTCATATCCACCACACCTGCGAAGTTTTTATAATTATTTTATGCTATAATTCATAATACTACAAAACAGTATAATAATGCTTTAACGGAGGCAAATTAACATGAAAAAAGTAATCACTTACGGTACATTCGATCTGCTGCACACAGGGCATATAAATATATTGAGACGCGCCAAGGCGCTCGGAGATTATTTAATCGTTGCAGTATCAACCGATGAGTTCAATATGCTCAAACATAAAGAGGCTTATCATTCATTCGAAGAAAGAAAACAAATACTGGAAGCTATCAGATATGTCGATGAAGTTATCGGCGAAGATACATGGGGCCAGAAGACCGGCGACGTACAAAAATATAACATCGATACTTTTGTTATGGGCAGCGACTGGGAAGGTGAATTTGATTTTCTGAAAGAATATTGCGAAGTTGTCTATCTGCCGAGAACAAGCGGCATATCAACTACAAAAATTAAAGATGAGCTGAAAAACAATAATGGCTAAAGAAGCAGTCATCCAGTTTTTTCTGCTTCTGTCGGGGACTGTTTTTAAGTTATTTAATCTCCTGCCCCTCCAAGATAAAACGGTAATGCTTGCATCCTTCGGCGACAATATCGAATATGTCATCGGGGAAGTTAAAAATCAGACCTCATCGGAAATTTTTATCTTAAAGGAACCCCGCTGCAAAAAACAATTTGAGGCCGTCAGCCAAAAAAACATTACAGATTTTACTCCCCGCAGTACCTTTTCTTTTATAAGGGGAATATATCATCTGGCAACAGCCCGGTATGTTTTTGTCGATAACTATCACATCGTGCTCGCTGCCTGTAATTTCCGTCCGTCAGTAAGATGCACTCAAGTCTGGCATGCTAACGGAGCTGTAAAGTATTTCGGATTCAGAGACAAAACAATTAAAAACCGGCCGGACAGCGCGCACAAACGTTTTAAAAAAGTATACAGCCGCTTTCACCATATAACGGTAAGTTCTGATGAAATGGCGTATATTTTCAAAGAAGCGTTCGGTGCTGATGACAGCCGGATACTCAAAACCGGTGTGCCGAGAACCGATTTCTTTTACAATATGGATAAAATTGAGGCCGAAGCCGAAGTAGTACGCAGTACCATGCCTGTACTTAAAGACAAAAAAGCGCTGCTCTATGCTCCTACATTTCGTGACAATCAGTTTGATACAGACAAAATTCATCTGAATATCGATCTGATGAGAAAAAAGCTCGGCGGAGAATATCATCTTTTGTTAAAACTTCATCCGGCAGTAAAGCTTTCAGGTTTTAATAATAGCGAATTCGTAACGGATGTTTCCGGAAAATACGAGATAAACTCACTGCTCGCAGCTGCGGATGTGCTCATTACAGATTATTCCTCGATACCTTTTGAATTTTCAATTTTAAACAAGCCGATGATATTTTTTCCATACGACTTAAAGAAATATGAAGAATCCCGCGGTATCTGGTTCAACTATGAAACCTATATGCCGGGACCGGTGGCTTATCAAACTGCAGATATTATTACAGCCCTCGAGGAAAACGATTTTGACTTAGAGAAAATCGCAAGTTTTAACAAGCAGTGGAACAAATACT
The DNA here is from genome assembly GCF_003387165.1 of Jeotgalicoccus halotolerans. Classification (GTDB taxonomy): domain Bacteria; phylum Bacillota; class Bacilli; order Staphylococcales; family Salinicoccaceae; genus Jeotgalicoccus; species Jeotgalicoccus halotolerans. The sequence goes on along the minus strand of NZ_QUMW01000017.1, from coordinate 38,044 downwards.
CCAGCGGCCGGGCGAGCGAAAAATTGATAGAATATATATACAGTATTTAAAAGCAGCCGTCCGGACTTCCGGACGGCTGCTTTTAATAATCTATTCTTCCTTTTATTTTTTCTTTTACGCTGTTATATATCCGTTCTGAATTATGATGATCCTGATATTTAAATATACCTGAAATATCAGGCTGTTCCGATTTAAAGTTGAGCTTAATCTGACTTTCAATCAAATCGATTAAATCATCTTCAGTCCGTGCAATATCTCCGATGAATGTTTGGAATAATGGCCGGAGTTTTCCCTGTCTGAAAAACTTTCTGACATCAAAATGATAGTAGATGACCGGCTTATTCATCAGCGTAAAGTCAAAGCTGACACTGGAATAATCCGTAATTAACAGTGAGTGGTCAATCAGGAGCTCCTGTACTGTTCTCGTACCGAGCTGGATAAATTTAATATTGCTGCTCGGATTCAATATTTCATCGTTAAAATACATCTGTGCTCTGTAATGCGGGTAAAAGTTCAGCTGCACATCATTATCTTCCAGTATTTTAATCAGACGTTCGTTATGAATCAGTCCGTTATAATTATGGAAGTACTGGCTCGTCAGAAACGCTTCATCTGTATTTATCCAGTCCCGCCATGTCGGCATAAGCAGGATGTCTTTAGTTTTATTACCCCGGGGAAGCGAGTCGAAGCGTGCGAGTCCGGTGACCGCAACGTCTTCCTCGTCATAGCAGAGCTTTCTCATGACAACATCATATTTTTCAGGATCACTGCTGACGATAAATAAGTCGAAAGGCAGATCATAATACTTTTTATGATACTCTACTCTTTTACGGCCGAGTACACCATGCTGCAGAAATACTCTTACTGTATCCTCATAGTTGAAAAAGCCTCTCGCAGGTTTGTAAGGCAGCAGATTTTCAAGGTCGTGCGTGCCAAGCAGAACACCTGCTTTAAGTGCAACTTCAAAATGTTTATCTGAACCGAAAGGCAGTACATGCGGATCCGATTTTATCTTTTCATAATCGAGAGCACTGCTTTCAATTGCATAATAAGCATTGACATCGGTATTTTCTTTTAAATACTTATAGAAAGCGTAGCCGTTGTCCTGGGCAGTATCGTAACGTTCTCCGACCAGCCATGTATTATAATCTTTCTCCACAGCGTTATCAGGAATTGTTATTTCAGTCGGGATAGTAAATGTTTCTATTTTCAGGTTATCAAACGGAGTCGTCGTGATTAAATGATAATGGACATTTCTCTCACCGCTTTTTTCCGAATGGCTGCCGTAATAATTGTCTTTTTTATAATCGGAAAATTTATATTTTATTTTTTCTTTCCGTACCGTTTCCCCTTCTTCGCTAATCATTGCAATAAACACGTCTATTATAGTTTTATCTTTGCTCTTAATTGATTTTAAATCCAGCTTGGTTAAATCAATGACAAAATCTTCGTCAATCAGCAACTGGACAGCTTCTTTACTGTAGCGGTCTTCAAAAATCATATAAGTACTGCAGCCAGAAAAATTTTCGCGCCCTTTTATAAAGCCTTCGAGATTAAAACCTTCAATTCGGGTCACCTGTCTCCGAATGCGGGGCCGCGTCACCTTAAAACCAAGCGCTGTATCCTTTCTTCTATAGAACCACATCTTAATATTTTCGTGCTGGTAGTTAATAACGAGACGTTCGCCGAAACCTAATTCTTCCAGGTAACCCACATTTGGCTGAAGTGTAAGCGGTTCGTCACCAACAGTAATCAGTTTAAATTTCTTGCGCGAAAAACTGTCGACCAGTGTACTCAAAGGAATTTCCGTTTCAAACTCACCCGGCCGGGAGCTGTTCACCTTGAACAACGTTTCCTCCTCTGAAACAGTATCTGATACAACAAAATGTTTAATTTCGAAATTTTCACTGTAGGCCATTCTCATCGTTACATTGTCTTCGATGACTTCTGCCTTGACAGCGGTCATCTCAATTTCATGATTTTCTATATATGCATATAATTCATGACTTTCGCTTAAAAACTTCAGATTATGCTCCTGAGTGATTAAATTCATTTCATTGATGCTCAGTTTCACCGGTGTCATTTCAAAACCTTTAACAACATAAACTGCCGCTCTGCCCATCGTAACATTCTTGAAATCATTAGTCTTTAGTATTGTACCAGCCCTTGTACTATCAAGCGCAATGATTTTATTAGGATATAACAATGCCAAGCCGTATCCGTTTAAATTAAAATTATCATAGAAAGAAATTTCTAAACATTCATATGAAGTTTGGATTTCATCAGCATACATATATGATTCATTGAATGTATATTCTGAAAATAAACGTTCCAGTTGCAGTACTCCGTTTGCTGAAATATTATAATAATTTCCATCTTTTACGAAAGAAGTTTTTTCCTGTATATTTTCTTGTTGCTCGATAATCATATGCTTTTCTTCAACTGTGATATTAATTGAAGAATTACTTTCTAGTTGTGATAATATGTCAGGTGTTAACTTGATAGATAGAATATTTTTTTCCAAAGCAAAATCAAGGACTTCAGTATGTTCACTGCTTATTAAGATTACGTTTATTTTTTCTTTTAAGTTGATATGATAAAACCTTTTCAAAATTAAATTTATAGAGAAGTAAGTTTCATATTCTGTCACATCACGTAAATATACTTTACGAGTTAAAATTCTCATACTACGAGGGATCATTTTAATTAGTTTATTCCTTATTTCATTCATTTTTAATACCCCTAAGAATTATAAATATGTTTCCTTTATAATATACTAATTTTAAATCAAAATCGATTGTTATAAAATTAAAAAGAGCTTAAGCAATTCTAACATTACTTAAACTCTTCTTTAATTAGAAAATTTTCCAATTTCTCTATATTATTTTCCCATAAAAAATGGGAGTCAAGTAAGTTCCTCGAATTATTACGCATATTACTCTCTAACATTTTATCCTCTTTAATTCTTTTAATTGCATCTGCAAGATCATCAGCTGTTGCTTTTTCTTTAGCATAGCCAACATGGTATTCATTAATCAATTCACTTGTATAGCCGCCTAAGTTTGTTACAACCGGCACACCTGATGCGATGCCATCAATCACTTTACCGGGTAATACATTAAGAAATACCTCACTGTCTTTTAAAATAGAGAGCTGGATATTTGAATTCCGTATTTCAACCAGACATTCTTCCCTGGTTTTTTCTTCTTCAAAAGTTACATACTTAAAGTCTTTGTATTCAATATACGAATGGAATAAGTGAGCATTCATACCATAACCAATAATTTTAAAATTAATTTTATTCTCTTCAAGTTTATGAGCCATTTCTTGCAGTTTTTCATAACTTTGTGCAAAACCGATATTCCCGGTATAGATAACTTGGAATTCATCAGGAACATCTTCAAACCTAGTTTCTTTTTCAGTAAATGCATTCGGTAAAAATAAAACAGGTTTATTCTTGACCATTCGTTTTATGTATTCTCTAAACCCTTCATTGTTAATAACTATTTTATCGGATTGTTTATACATCATCTTTTCCATGAATTTTAAGATAGGGAAAAATAACTCGATATTCATCTTCTCAACATCACGGACACTGTCTGGCCATAAATCTCGCACTTCTAAAATACGCTGGACATCTTTCTTTCTCTTCTGAAAAAAAGCAGCCCATGGGAGAAATATATTTGGTGACGTAACATACACAACATCATACAGATGCTGATATTTTTTTACATACACGCGAACCTTGTAAGCAAGTTCAAAATAATATAATAAACGAAATACCATCGATTTACTCTGCTTATCCGCTCTCATTTTGAATCTCATTATATCTTTTGAATGATCTATTTGTTTATTGCTCCAGTATTTGTCCTCATCATACATTTTTGCATTAGGATACGACGGAGGTGTGGTTAGTACCTCGACATCGTGACTTTTAGATAATTGAATATACAAATTCTTTAATCTATTTGCCCCGGAACCTATTTCCGGATAAAAATTTTGTGTGATCAGTAATATTTTCATAAGTCACCTTAACTTACCTTCTTATATAGTACAATTTAAAATACTTATTAATTATATCAAAGTTGACATGGCAATGAAAATTAAAATTCTGTATATAATTCTTTCAATACTTTTTTTTCATTTTCCCAATTATACTTATATTTTGCTGACTCAGTATTCTTTCTTAAACTTAGTCTCAGCTGGTCATCATTAAGCAGCTTGTTTAACACACTTGTCAATTCTTCAGTATTACCTTCTTCGACCGTTAAGCCGACGTTTTCATTCTCAATAACCTGTTTTATTTCCGGCAGTTTCGAGCCTATTACCGGTACATGTGCCATAATATATTCGAACAGCTTATTAGAAGACGCAGAATAATGATTGAAATTGGTGTTTTCTAAAAATTGAATGCCTATGTCTGCGGCTTTAGTATACTTCCTTAAATCCCTATAAGGAACACGCTCTATAAAAATAACTTTATTTTCGAGTCCAAGTTCCTCATGGTAAGCAAGTAAGTTTTGTCTTTCTTTACCATCACCAATCATAAACAGAACTGCATTTTCTACATTTGAAAAAGCCTCCAGCAATTTAAACAGCCCTCTGCCTTCCTGCATACCGCCCTGATACAGTACAATTTTTGTATTCCTAGAAATATTATATGTTTCTCTCAAAGGAAAAGCGGTAACTTCCTCAATATTATACAGTTCAGAGTAGTTATGGATAGGCGTCGGACGTTTGCTGTATAAATCATTATGGTAATCTGCTCGTGTGTCATTCTCTACAATCACTTTATCAACAAATTTAAGCAGTAGCTTTTCTATTCTGTATATTTTTTCAAAGTTGTAATGCGTCCGGCTTGTCTGTACTTCATGAGAGTCATAAATTAATTTCTTTCTCTTAATGCGGAGTTTTGCGCTCACGATTCCCTGAATTAAAGTATTCAAGTCATGTGCATGATACACATCTGTATTATATTTCCTACCTAGCATTATCATTTTAAACATTAGCAGCATATTTGGTATATGCTTGGTAATAACAGACGATTTAATCTTGTCTGTTATCTTTTCAGGAAATTCTAATTTCAGAGGTCTGTTGACAACTACACCCTTTCTGATTTTCTCACTGGAAGGAAGATGCATTTCAGACAGTTCTTTCTTAGCAATTATTGTTACTGTATAATTTAAATCAGCTAACGCAGATGCTTCTCTCAGCACCCTTGCATCATTCACAAAATTATTCCACACGAACATCGTTACCTTTTTCATTTGCAACCCTCTGTATTTTAATATATTGTTTTAAATTATGTCTTATTAACATTATAATAGAAGTTAATGCATTTTAAAATCTAAACTAGAAATGGGTCTATGACATTGATGAAGAAAATAATATGGACAATTGTGATTGTCCTGGTGCTGATTTTAATTGGTGCCGGTATTTATATTTACAGTCTTTATAATACTTTTGATGAAGGGGTCAGCAGCTCCTACGAACCTACTGACAAAGAAAGATCGGACTTAAGAAAAGAAGACGCTACAGTGGAAGACAGCTTTACAGTTTTAATTCTCGGTACTGATGAGAACGAGTCACGTGCCGAAAAAGAACATTTAGGCGGCGATGATTTCCGCACCGACAGCATGATACTTGCAACCTTTGATAAGAACAATGATGATGTTAAATTAGTTAATATCCCAAGAGATACACTAGCCTACCTTAAAACTGAAGAATACTTTGATAAGATTAATCACGCTCATATGTACGGTGGTCCTTCAGCTTCCATGGATGCTGTCGAGAGACTACTAAATGTTCCTGTAGATTATTATGTTCGTATTAATATGGCAGGCTTAGTGGATATTGTAGATTCTGTAGGCGGAGTCGAATTCGATGTGCCTTTTGATATGAATGAGCCGAATCAGGATGACAACGGCCGAATCAAACTCTCTGAAGGTGTTCAGGAGCTGAGCGGTGCAGAAGCGCTTGCTGTCGTCAGAAGCAGACGGGTCGATTCAGATTTAGGACGCGGGAACAGACAGATGGAACTCGTGGAAGCTGTACTCAACAAAGTTAAATCATCCGGCGGTTTAAGTAAAATTGATGATTTAATTAAAGTTGTCGCGGATAACACCAGACATAACTTTACATCTAAAGATATCCGTCAGCTTGCTTCATATTACGCTTTTAACGATATCTCTTTTGATTCCACCCAGCTGCGCGGTACAGATTACTGGCACCAAGGAAACGGAGCTTATTTCTACAGAGCAGATGATGAGCATTTATTTGTTCTCTCAAATACGATACGCTCTATACTGGAAATAGAACCTTCTGAACCGTTCGATTTACTGCAGCTGAGATTAGGAGATTACCTTGTACCTTATGAATATATGGATGATTATATGCTCACTGAACACCAGCCTGAAGTAATGCCCTACTTCGCTGAAGAAGGTTATGAAAGCTCGTACGGTGACGGCTTTGAAACTGAAGAGTTTGATTACGAAGAATCTGATGTCGAAGGTGAAAACGATTTAGAAGATACGACAGAAGGTGACTTCAATCAGGGCAACCAGGCACCTCAGGGTGAAAGCACTGAAGAGCCGGCACAGGGGGAGAATTATAACAATGACGGTTCTGGTACCAACAATCAGAATGATGGCTACTATGATGATGGTACAGAAACAGAAGATGAATACTACGAGGGCAGCAATAGCAATTCACTGAATAATGGTTATTATTATTAATTAAGTGGAGGTGGCTGTTTTGAGAAAATCATATGACAAAGTGACAAATATCCATGAAATGATGGATAATCTGGAAGAACTGATTAAGAATAATAATCAGCCAAAAATTGAAAATGATTACTTTTATATGAATCACGAACATAAAGAATTATATTTATCCCTGAGAAGTTATTTTTCGGAATCACAGAACAACCCTTCTGTTGATGCTGCCTGTTATATCACTGCGATTCCTGAAATATATGAAGTTGTAAATATTTTTGATTATATTTTTCCGCTGGACTGGATTCAAAATGACGGCAGGTTATCAGATGAATTTAAAAAGCTAAAGCCGCATATCCAGTACATTGCACTGGCAGCGGCAGAAGCGAGCAATATTAAATTTAACACCCGTCCCGCCCTATCACTCGGTATGGATTACTGGAATATTGAACAGCTTAAAGTATTTTGGCAGTATACGATTATACGAAGAAAAAATGCGATGTAGGTGATGAAATGGAACTTAAAATAACTGATGATCCAAAGTATTACAACCAATGTCTGGAAATTAGAAAAGAAGTTTTTGTTGAAGAACAAAACGTGCCGCTGGAATTAGAAGTCGATGATTATGAAAAAGAATCTGTGAATATTCTCCTGACTCTTGATGACCGCCCACTCGGTACAGTCAGATACCGTGATATGGGTGACGGTCTAATCAAAGTAGAACGCATGGCTGTAAGAAAAATAGCAAGAGGTCTGCACCTCGGTCATACACTCATGAACTTCGTTCACATTCATGCAGAAGAAAACGGCTATACACGAGCCAAGCTAGGTGCGCAGGTACATGCGCTTAACTTTTATGAAAAGCTCGGTTACCATGTTTCATCTGATGAATTTGATGATGCAGGTATTCCTCATAAATATATGGAGAAAGAATTATAAAAAAATTGAGTCCTGATATCAGGACTCAATTTTTTTACTGTTATTAATTAATTCAAAGAGAGTTTTTTCTATTTCTTCAATATGTCCCAATTCACTGCCGAATACGTTATTATTATTATCTTTAACAATTTCACTTAGCACACTGCCTTCTTCATACAGTGACCATATATCTGTACCAGAAGATATATAATCACTGTACTTTGATGCTAAATAAGGATTCTTTTTCATATACTCTTTTGTATTCGCATCACTTAAAATTAAACAGTCAAATTCTTTTGAAGCATTAAGAAATTCAAAATATTTTAGGTATGTGCTAACTTGGACGATTTCAGAAACACCCTGAGTAATAACCTGACTTCTTACTTTCGAAGTATCGTTTGTAAATATATAAAGTTTGGCATTAATTTTATTCTCTTTTATTTTTTTGGCAATATTTATAATATCTGACGCGCTTCTTGTCTCATAAAAATTCCCAAAATAACCAATGTTATATTCTTTCTGATCCAGTGATACGTATTGTTTATCGATATCATAATAATATTTATCCAGTGAAGGATGCTGAGAAATAATTGATTTTTTATAAACCATATTTTTAAATTCATTATTAAAACGTGCCAGCATGACTTCCTGCTGATTAATATTAGTGAAGATAATCTTATCTGCAAAAATAAACGGAAGTACTTCACACATGTTAAATAAATTAGCATTAATGTATTCTTCGAAATTTTTAGGCACTTTTTTCTTCAGTTTTTTTACTTCTTTAACCGTAAAATAACCTGCTCTACGTTCCTGATTTTTAATATCATACAAGATAGGATCCGAAAACTCTGCAATCCACATTAGATTGCTATTATCCTGTTTAAATTCAAATGCTGCCATATGTGATCCCGGCCAAAGCGCACGACTGTAAATTTTATCGTACTTATAAAGTTCCACACGTTTTTTTACCTTATCCACAAATGACTGAATATAGTTAGCATTTGAAAAAGATGAAGCAGTATTAATCATGTATTTAGTATCAATATATGGGTTAGCAATGACTTCAAGAGATGGATCTATCCCTCTGACATCCGTCATATCGTTAAAAACAACATCCACTGGCTGCTTCCCTTGATTAATACGTTTTGCCATCACTACGCCACTTGTATCGACAAAAGGAGGGAAACAATAGCTGATATATAACGTTTTTGCCAAATCTTTATTGACCTGCTGATAGGGATAAAACTCATCCTGTTTGAATTTAATTAAGTCTGTCACTCTGCCGTAATCATCCATATTTAAATCCAAATATTTGTTTATAAACAATGCCTGTGAACGCATTCTGTCTATAATTAAATTCCTTACATCAAGATCATCTTCATATTTCAGTAAATCCTGCAAGGCGTCAATAACGTTAATTCTGTCCATCACATTAAATTGAAATGATATTTTAGCACGAGACAGGGTTCCCTGGCCTTTATATCTGTAGTAAATAGCTGCTTGCTGATTTATTTTGATAATCGGTTTATATTCTGTTATAAGCGCTGCATAGAGTACCACGTCTTCTCCATTATTAAGTTCTTCATTAAACTGTGTGTTCAGTAAAAAACTAGTAGGTACTACTTTGGCACCGTTTAAGGATAGATTCTTTCCTACATCAAAATAGCTGTTCGGATATTGAGTAAGTCTGAGCAGTTCTTTATTAATCACATTATTTCCATGATCATCCCTGGTTTCTACAATTTCATGCAGCTGGTTTAATAATATAGTATAGGGCTCTGCTTCTGACAGTGAATTTGATAAATAATCAGCAGATAATGTATCATCTACATCCAGAAAAGTTATATAAGAATATTGTGCATTGTTAATCCCCATATTGCGGGCAATCCCAACACCCTGATTCGAATATAAAGTCCTATGATTAAAAGTTATTTGCATCTTCTCAAGCAAAGACTTGCTCTTGTTATATTCACCATTAAAAACAAATATCACTTCAAAATATTTATTGTCGAGAGTCTGCTTTTTTAAAGAATCAATAAGGCTTTCGATAAATTTTTCTCCCCGATGAACAGGTATAATTACACTTATTCCATACTCTAAATTACTGACAGGAAAAAAGTTGGTCTCCTCTTGAACTTTTTCATCCGAAAGTATTGAGTTTTTAATTGTATTTATTTCTTTTAATCGCTCTCTAATTTTTAAATTAGACATACTCATACACTACTTTCTGACAAACTTTTTCATCTTCAAACCTACTTTAATAGGAAGAAAACTTTGATATTTTTTTATCTGCCTGTTTAATCTGTCGTTCTCATTTTTCAAAACTGATATTTGCCTGTCTATATTTTTAAGTTCATTTAAGGCTCTTTCTTCTTTCTCCAAAGATTCCAAAGCTATTTCTTTTAATTCTTCATAAGTTAATTTATTCATTTTATAAGCACCTTATAGATATTGTATTGCCTGCAAATATCCCATCATAACTACAATAACTGAAAAAATCATTAAAAGCATACTATTCCATATTCCAAATTTCGTTTCATTTTTATCCGGCAGATATATTGTAGTTCTCTGTCCTTCAATCATAGCTTTTTTATAACGTTTTTGAATGTGTTTCTCTTTTATATTATAACCTCTTACAAAACGGGCATACAGCCCTACTACAGGGATACAGTCTCCATATTCCCGCAGCTCGCCAAAGTGGATCCAAGCCGCTTTATTGCACATCTGCTGTATTTGGGGAATAGAATGACTGACAAAGAATATAGTTTTACCTTGTTCTCTGAATTCCTTCATCTTCGCGATACATTTACTCGCAAATGTATCGTCCCCGACAGATAAGGCTTCGTCCACTATCAGTACATCAGGATCTGTGTGAACAGCGATAGCAAAACCAAGCCTCGACATCATACCGCTTGAATAAGATTTAATCGGCTGATTAAGAAATTCTTCAAGTTCACTGAAAGCCACAATATCATCATAACGTTCCTCAATTTCTTTTTCGCTTAATCCGTGCATCAGACATTTCATATGAATGTTTTCTTCACCGGTCAACTCCATATTCAAACCTGCTGAAATAGCAATCAGTGATGGCTTGCCATCTACATATATTTCTCCTGAAGATGGTACAGTTACTCCGCCGAGCAGATTCGACAGAGTGGACTTGCCCGAACCGTTTAATCCTACAATACCAACAGAATCCCCTGGTTCCACTTCAAAAGAAACATTTTTTAGAGCATGGTAGTATTCCTGTTCTTTATTCATAAAAGGAAATAATATTTTCCATAACTTTTTTTTATTACTGGTTGTATTAAAAACTTTTGAAACATTATCAACTTTAACTTTATAAGTCATTTTCCCACTTCCAAGTCAGTGTTAATTTAAACATTTAATATTAGCCGCATTGTATACCGGTTTATCAATATGCTCTGAAATTTCCTTCATGGTTTCACCATATTTATAATAATCACGCTGCTGGACAGTATATATATTATCTTCTTCAGTTAAATCCAATACACTGTCTTTTTCTGTAAACGCCCAGATTTTACTTGTACTTCCCCTGTAGTCGCTCAATTTAGAAGGTACGTATGGATTATATGGTTTAATGCCAACAGTCTCAGCGTCAAATATAAGTAATATATCCATTAAATTAGTTAAGTTCAAAAACTCAAAATAAGGAGCGTACTGATTCATTTCAATATACTCTTTAAAATCGCTCTGTTTATAAAATCTCAGCGTTTTTTTATTAAGGTTAGTGAACACATGTATTTTAAAGTTATTTATATTTGCCTCATACAGCTGTTTGGCTACTAATTCAATCTGTCTGAATCCCCGTGTATCATAAAAGTTCCCAAAGTAAGCAATATTTATTTTTTCTTGGTTAATTTTGTAGAATGTTTTTACGATATTGTACATATCTTCCGGTAAGGTCGGATGCTGGCTGATAACTGCTTTACCAGTTACTAAAGTCTTAATTTTATCATCGAATCTTTCCAGCATGTAGTTCATCTGATAGTGATTTGTAAATATGAGTTCATCTGCATACAAAAATGGGATTACTTCACATACGTTAAATGAATTGTCGTTAATCAAATGACTGTACTCTTCTCCTGTATACTCTTTAAGCATCTCAATATAATCATCATCTTCTATTGGTGCATACCTTATATTCGAAGAAACATCTGTATACAGAGGATCTGAAAACTCCGCTACCCATTTAATATCCGGGTTTTCTTTTTTAATTTCGAATGCTGCAAAATGAGAATGCGGAAACATTACACGTGAATAAATTTCATCGTATTTATCTTCATAAAGTTTATACTTATGAAAAACACCATGCATATACTCTTCAATACTCGCCCAGCTGCTGAAAGCTTGCGGGCCGGTCAGTACGATTTGAGAATCAAGCAGATGTGACATAATATTAAGCAGTTTATTATCTTTTTTTCTAATACGACTCATGTCATTCGAAATCACATCAACAATATCCCCTGTTTCAAATATTCGCTTTGCCATCACGTTGCCGCTTGTGTCATTGAATGGCGGGAAACAATATGCTAAAACCAGTTTACGTGCATCGCCTTTGTTCAAAGCAGAATAATAGATATTTTTAATACCAATAGATTTCATTTCTTCAATAAGTTTTTCTTTGCTGATATTCCCTTTATCGATATAATTTTTAAGATTCGCTGTAAATATTTTATTAAAATACTGCAGCACTTCTGATACTTTTTCGTCATAACGTTTCGAAATTTTATTATCGATATACTTAACACATTTTATTGCTTCATTACAACTTTTCGGTATACCTCGCTCCAGTTCACCATACACACATATTGTGTCTGTTTTCTCAATTTCTCCATTTAAATTAATAATTGCCATTAAATTTGACATCCAGATATTGAAACGAAATGAAAAATTATCTGTAAAACTGTGATGAAAAATTAAATGCGAAGGAATAATACAGTTCGTTTCTCTGATTAATTTTTCAATTATCGGAGAATCAAAATTATACTTGTCTATATGATTATCTGATAAAAAGTTTTTATAAATTTTTGCATCTAAAGAATCGTTTCCATCTATGTCGGTAAGATAAATTTTGTCTTCGCTAAAATCCAGTTCGTCATGATGGAATTTAACCGTTAAGTTCTCATCAATGATGATGACATGTGAATATTTTATATAAACTTTTGCGTCTTCAACAGTACCGTACACCACAGTAGTATTATCATCAGAAGTCTTCTTCAGCTCATCGTATGCATATAAGTTATCCGTTACAAGTACAAAATTCATATTATTCAAGCTCTTTTCAGCCGGACTGTGTTCTGCTTTTGCAGCATGTTTTGAAATATACTTTATAACAGTCAGGCCCGCCGGATGTAACTCTGATAATGAAGATATTACACTGTTTATATACTGAGAGTTTGCATCTGCTGTATTGATTCTATTAACTACCTTCATTAATATCCTCTTTTCTTATTCCAGTATGCAACTTGCAGTTTACCAAGTTTTGAGCTGCGCAGCTGTTCCAGCCTGTTTAGAGACTGTTTATACTTTTCCATTAAATCTAAATACCTTGTTTCAAGATCATCATCGTCAGCTCTTCCGCCTGTAAACTGCAGTTGCTGGTTTTCTCTTTGGAGATTGCTGATTACTTCATTATTTTTGTCGTGCTCTCTCAGTAGACTTTCAACGATTTCCAGCTCATAGGTCTTACTTTTTTGCTTAACATTGATATTCAGCAGTCTGTACTTTTCTATTAAATCAATATTCCGGTCACCTGTCGTCAGATGATAAAGATCATTTTTAAAATCTATATTCTGAATATTGTCAGCAGTTTTAAGAAGGGTTTCATTAATCTGCATATCATTGAGAATAAAAGTAGCTTCTTCGCCGTTCTCGGGAAAGTCATTGATTATTTCCCATACACTCGCAACATCGATTTTTGTTAAATCGATTTGTTTAGCCATATCATAACTGCCTAGACGGGCAAATGCGTTCTGGATTCCTTCGTTCTTTTGAATAACAAGCGTTACTGACCGACCATTATTGTTTTCATCCAGTTCCATAAAAAATTTATTCATCTTTAAACACCCGTTTAAAATTTACAGTTGTTTTTTCGAATACTCTCGAGTTATCTTTCTGACTTTCTTTTGCATATGCTGTAATTGAATATCTTCCGTCAGGAATATCAAATGAAAATGTATTCGATTTTTGATACCCGGTCTTAACAGTATCCATTTTTCCCTTGCGATCGATAAGATCAATTGCATATTCCATTTTTTCTCCAGTAGCATCAATAATTACATCGAGCGTATTTGTTTTCGTTATATAAACTTCATTTAATTTCAATTTTGGGGACGCGTTGTTTACCAATTCACTGGTTTCCCGCATTATAGCTTCGATATGATTTTCCAGATCATGATACGCTTTTTCCCAATCAACTCCAGCCATTAGTAATCACCTCAATTTCCTTACTTATAACAGTATCGAGACCGGCTTGCTGTTTTATACTTTCAGCTGCGTTCTCGCTCATTTTTTTAAATTTGCGTGCATGCTTATATATAAATTCTATATGTTCTACCATTTCATTTACATTATCTCTTGATGCAAGCATTCCTGTTTCTTTATGGGTTATAAATTCCGGAATCCCGCCAATATTGTTTGTAACCGGCACTAGGCCACTGCTCATAGCTTCACCAAGCGAAACACCCTGAGAATCATGACGGGAAGGACCGAGATAAATGCCATGGTTTTTATGAATTTCAGGAATGTCATTTTGTTTAACAAATCCTTTGTGTAAATTCACATTGTCAAATTGTGTCAGAGGATTGGTAAGAACATTAAATAATTTCCCGTCACCGTATATATTAAATTCAAGCTTGTGGAAATATTTTTTCCTGCTTAATTGTTTGATGACATCAACAGTTATATCATTTGCATAGTTTTTAGCCGTGAATGGTCGTATAGTACAAATTTTTAATCTGTCATCGGCAGATTTTTTATGATATTGAAACAGTTCATCATCGATAATATTATGAATGATGTGATAATTATCCGGAACCACACCGACATAAGGATCTACGTACAATTCTTTGAATCTGCGCGAAACGTAAATAAATTTAATATTTACGTCCTTGCGTGTCATAATATCTTGCAGAAATTCTTTTTGCGGCTGAAAAACTGTGTCCTTTCTTTCCAGGGCATTATCGAGCTGACTGATACTTTCCAAAAAATTATAGTACCTTCTGTGCCACGCCTCAGCTTCAAAGCCGTGGAGCCAAACAACTATGTTGGGCCGCTCCTGTTCCTCCAGCTGATTGATACCGTAAAACATTTTTTGGTTGATAAAGTGAAACAGCACTGTAGAGTAATCATTTTCCTTAAGAAATGATGCAATCTGATACTCATCCATGTATTTAATGTGTACACCATCGTAATATTTATCTTTCAATACTTTTGTTGTAATAACAACAATATCAACGTCAAGACCTTTTTGCTGATAAGCTTTTACTCTTCTGTGCAAAAAACTGTTCGCATAAAGGTTTTCCAGTGTTGGATATGCATTACATATCATTAAATACTTATGCATTGTTTTACCACCCTTATAGATAATCAATTAATTTGTAGCGGAATTTAATATGCAGATAACTGCCGATAAGCAGAAAGACAATAGTAATTGCCCAGAAATATATGTGCTGCTCCATTGTTCCATAAAACAAACCATCACCGTATATCAGTGCATTACGGAAGTTCTGTACCAGATAAGCGAAAGGATTCAAATCGGATATCATCTGAAGTAATCCGCCGCGTTCTCCAGGCTGCCAAAATATTGGAGTCAGGAAAAAGCCCATGCGTATAACATTCTGCAGGACATTTCTAAAATCCCGTACGAGTATGATAAGTGTACTCATTATTAAATTTATCGCAAAAATTAATGCAAACGCAGCAATAATAAAATAAATAAGCATTAAAAAATACAACGGATTTACAAATCCGTTAAATAATGAAATAAGCATTATAATCATTGTCATAAATGACAGGTTTATTAAACTATTGGTAAATGAAATTGACAGCAGTACACTGGATGGAAACCTCATTTTTGTCACCAGACCCAACTGTGCATAAATAGCGTTCGATCCGATATTAATAGCCTGCGAAATAAACAGCCATGGGAATAGTCCTGAAATAAGATAAACAATAAATGGAATCTCAGAATCTGGTGCTGTTGCACCTCTCAAACCCAAACCAAAAATTAAATAATAAATTGCCGCCTGCATTAGAGGCTGCAGAATGTTCCAGAATAGGCCCAGATAATGATTGGAGTATTCACTTTTAACATTGTAGATTGACAGCTTCCATATTAAATGAAAGTTTTGAAATTGCTCTTTAAATAGAGTTATAACGTGATTCATGATATTCCCTCTTATATGTTCACTTTTTAAATATAAATTTGTATCTCATTTATTATAATAGTAATTCATACTGGTGTCATTTAAAAACCAATAATAAAAGAAAAGAGCAGACTCGTGTCTGCTCTTTGATTAACATATTACTTTAAGCCTAAAAATAATATTCTAGTAGGTTTTGTCAAACTGAATAAGTAACCGATAATGACTGGTATGATTACACCAAAAACTGTAAATTCAAACGGAGTTACGCTGTACTCAAGTACCGTTCTGAAAAATATATTTACCGGCAAATGGAGATACATTATTACTATTGAATACTTTCCTATAACCTTTAACATTTCTTTAATTGGAAACTTAGCAATAAAATTGCTGATATATATTACTGGCATAAAAAACAGTAAAGGAATAATCATATCCAAAATAAAATGGTTGTAAGAACTCATTTTTAAATTCAGATAAAAATCCATATAACCATTTATATTTACCAGTATAGCCAGCGAAGCAAACACTGCTGAAACTGCAGCCACAATGAATGAATCGTGATACTTTCTAATTATCTCCCTGCTGTAATGGCCCAGTGAATAATAAAATACTGCAATCATTACTACATTGGCATTCCAGGGCCAGTCAAATGAAATAATTATCTCACTGTGCCCGGCAACAAATAATGCTGCAACCACTAGAATCTGAATCCATTTATAAAAATTGCTGATTATACCAAGCAAAAGCTGTGTGAGCAGAAGCACAGTTATAAACCAGAAGACACCATATGGTCCCTGTAGTCTGCTTCCTCCGTACAAAAGATTGTACAGGTGATCCGGCAGCATTTCTAAATGCTGTATATTAAATACTGCAAAAATAGCAATACCATATATAAAATAAGGCAGTATCATCCTAAAAGTTTTATTCCAAGCCCATCCTGCGAAGTTTTTAAATAGTACAGGTTTAAATAAAATACCTGATAAAAAGAAAAACAGCGGCATTCTGAACCAGCCTAAATATATATCTAAAAATGCGTGACCGGCGTGACCAAGAACTACCAGTATAATACTGATTGCTTTGGCAATGTCCAGCCACTCAATTCTTTTTTTCTCCACGATATCACCATCTGATACTTTATAAGTTTAATGCCTCTGCAACATCTCTTTGCAGCAGCGGTTTAAAAGTTTTACTGAATGTTTCTGTCATGTGATCATGATCAAAGTAACCAATAACATTTCCTACAACCGGATCACAGTACTCCTCACCGCAGAAGTAGTCACTGTAATCAGCATAGAAAACGTTATCCGGTTTATTTTCCAAGCGTTCCCATGCTGAGGGAGTGTTATAAACATCAGCTTTTACAATTTTACACTCTGTGCTGTCATCACCATGCTGAGCTATACACTCAGGTACTGAACCTTTAAAATAAGGTGTATCTCTCAGTGCCAGAACATCTATATTTACTTCATCCAGCTTGTTAAATTGTTCAATAAATCCTGCCGGTACATCATACAGACTTGAATAAGCAATGTCTGCCAGAGTAATAACTAAATCGACATCTTCATTTACAATTTCATCGATAACATTCCGGTTCCACTCAATACATTGCTCAGTGTAGTTTTCCGTATCAGTTGTAAACCGGCAGCCTGCCTTGGTTATATTAATCAGACGCATGTTCTCTTCTTCTGCAATATCCTGCATAGGAGAAATCCAATGTGTAGACTTAGAACCGCCTACTACAGCCATCGTGTAATCATAACTTTTTGTTTTCCCGTAATCGCAAACCTCAATAGCCGATGACTGGGGGCTAACCTGACACTCGTAAGCTTCTGTTTTATCTTCCAATATAGTCGCCAGCGATGGAATAGGTTCTTTTATCTCAAAATTTTCAAAGTCGTATGACTCGGCATTTACCATTACACCAGGATAATCTTCATTATTTATACTGAGTGGAGAAGCTTGGCTGTTCGTATAGTAATACCAGCTGCCGAGACAGATAATGAGGATTGAAGCTAAACCGATTATTGGTCTGAATCCTCTAATACTGAAATTATTTTTATTTATATAATTAATAATTGGTTTCTCAACTGTATTAGTAGTGATATAACTTAGTAATATCGAAATTACTATAATGATAATACCATGCAGCAGTGACACTGAAGATGTATCGAATATTTCATAGTAAAATATAAGTATCGGCCAGTGCCATAAATAGATTCCATAACTTAAACCGCCTAAAAACTTCAGCGGACGAGTGCTCAGAAGTTTTTCAACTCCGAACTTGCTGGGATTTTGACCGGCAAGCAGTATCAGCACAGCAGCACTTATAGGAATCAGCGCTATAAGTCCAGGGAATGTCTCCTGAACATCCAGTAATATTCCTGTAAGCAGTAGAACTGCGAGACCAATCCACCCCAGTATAAAACTTACATACCTGTGAATGTTCAAATTAAAAATATAAATCATTAGTAATCCACCGACAGCAAATTCAAATACCCTTGCTCCCGTGTCAAAATATGCCCACGGCTGATTCATAGATGTTATATAAATGGAATAAATTAATGATATTGTAAATAAAATTAATAACACAGCTGTGAATACTTTCTTCAAACTGATGTTTAATTTTTTACTAATTAAAATTGCCAATGATACAATCACAAACCAGATAACATAAAATTGTCCCTGGATGGACATAGCCCAAAAATGCTGCACCGGGCTCTGAGGGTTATTCTGATCGAGATAATCTGTTCCGGTTATTGCCAGCTGCCAGTTTTCAAAATACAAAAGTGATGCAGCTATCTCTTTAATTGTCGCCGTAAACCTTATATCCGGCAAAATAAAAAAACTGCCTATCGTAATGAATATCATTACTGTTAAAGCGCTCGGAAGTAATCTTCTAAGTAAACCCAGTATGAATTTACCAAACTTTATGTAACCATTGCGTGCATATCCTGACAGTAACGATGTAGTGATTAAAAATCCTGAGACTACAAAAAATACATCTACTCCGCCGGAAACCCGCATCATCCAAATATGATAGACAGCTACGAGAAGCGCTGCTATTGCTCTCAGTCCCTCTATCTCTGGACGGTATTGCCTTTTTATTTCCATATGCTAATTTACCTCTTTCCAATATCATAAAAATTAAATCAGTACATAATTTTAGCATATTTAATATTGCTTGTCCCTAAGACTGTACTATCCGCGCAAGCTGCTCTATCTCTACAAACCCGATGGAGTTTTTCTCATTCAGCTGTACATATGACGGCAGTTTCCCTTCAGCTTCCAGAGGTTTTTTGCTTATCTGGAATTTACCGATAATGACCATTACTCTGTGGACAAGTGTTGACAGTTCATCTACGATATCCTGGTTAAGTTTTGATACTTCCAGATGAATGATCGGATTTTTACGTTCTTTAGACGGAAACATTATTGTCCGGATCCATTTCAGTTCACTAGTTGTCAGTTCTTTTTTGGTTTTTAATTCCAGTATCAGGAAAGGAAATCTGTCCTCATCTTTAAAAGCATTGTCATACTGCAGTTTAAAGTGATACAGTTCAAAGCCGTGTTCTTCATACCTGATTAAATACTGATGTTTTTCCTGCTGCACAAAAAACACAGTGCCGTATTCTATATTAGAGCCCTGCTCAAGTTCCTTGAATTTATCGACGACATTTACAAGCTGCGAGTAATCGAGCAGCACCTGTCCTGCCTTATGTCCATCTTCAGACTTTTTCTGTGTGACTGTAATCTCCACTTTATCTGATGACAGCACCGCTTTCTCTTTGCCGTGAAACAAGGTGGATGTTTTTAACCGGTGAAATTCCCCGTATGTATACCCATTGGTTTTTATAGCAGGTAAATATGAATTGAATATCAGATCTTCCTGCACCAGCTTTCCAAGCAGCAGATCGACCGTTGATTCAGCTGGCACATCTATTTTAGTAATTGAAATACCGCTATCATAATCTCTCACTTTAACTTTTAATTTCAAGTTGCTCTCTCCTTATCCAACTGAACCAATGATTTTAGTATATCCACTCGCAAGGCGACCAGTTCAGCGTCTTCATACATTGATTGTACTTTAACATCACGCAGTTGAGAACTGTTTGCCGGAATTTTTTCCGTGATAAATTTCATAAAAGTAATTGCATAATCTTCTTTGACATTCGTCGCCTGATATGGAACGTAAAAATCTGTCACATTATTATTGTAAAATCCTTCGAGCTGAAACTGGCTTTTATGAGAGTTTTCGAGCCAGGATTCATCATACTGGGACCAGAATCTGTCTGCATGCTTATCAATAATAGTATCTTCTTTGGCACAGGAAATATCCGTACTGTCACAGGCCTCGTCAAAGTCATCTATCGGCAGGGAATAGATATGCCCGAATTCATGAATCAGGTTGCGGTACTGAGTCGCTTTATGGAGATTGTCCCGCACATCTATGGCAAACACAGTTCCGTCTCTCGTTATTGATACATAGGCGGCTGTATTACCCTCACCATCTGAGAATAAACGGTATTCATTAATGTCCTCTAAATAACGATGGGGAAATACAGCTTGAAAAGTATTCCATATTGACATAAATGTTTCTTCATCACCTAAAGGGAGCGAATTTTCAACTTCTTTATCGGCGATTTTAAAATCTTTTATTTGGTAATCAATATAGGTTGTCCGTGTCCGGTTTTCAAAAAATATATGCGGTTCATCCTGCAGATCGACATACTCTTTCAGTTCTGAAAGATAACGGTCACCGAGCGCTGTACATGTTTCGACAGTATCACAGTCATCATGCTCTACTTCAAGTGACCAGTCGACTTCCGCTTCAAACGACACTCTGTCACTGCTGATAAACTCCAGCAGCTTGAACCCTCCTGTAAAAAGCAGCACCAATACAGCCGCTATCAGCAGCAGCTGGATTACTGTTCTGCCCGACTGCTGTGCTGCTGTTTCAGGTATATCCCGGTTTTTTGCAGGGGTACTGCTGATGATTCCCCGGCTAACGAGTGTTTCTTTTATTTCATTAATATGGTCATGGTAGTTCGGGATGCCGGTCTCTTCCAGCATAACGAGATTTTTATCATCTACAGACCAGGGAAGATATTCTCCGCATGTAAATACCAGTGTCTGAAGACCGTTCCTTCGTGCATAGTTCAGTATATATCTAAAATCACGTTCTCCGATATCGGTCGTCAGAATCACCGTATCGATGGCCTTTAAATATTTTGCTTTCTGATTAAACGTATCGTAAACATTTGAATTCACTGTAAATACTTCATCACCAATTATACCGTACGGTGCCGATACAGACTGCGCACTTCTGTGGCTGACCCCGGCATTTCTGAGTGAATCTTTTAAGGTTGCTGTCAGCTCTGTTTCCTCCGAACTGAAATTCGTGTGAAGATACACATCCTCGTATGTATGCCGTGCTGCGAGAGCGGATATTAAATGGCCTCCGGTAAGATGAGATTCTTTATTTTCATAAATACCGCCGGCTATAAGAATTGCCATTTTATCCCTCCCTGTCTTTAAAATACTTCCTCACTGCATTCTGATGTTTAACCGTTCTGTCCAGTATAAATAAAGTTTTCTCATACTGCTTCTTTGAAAAACTGTAATCATAATCGGTTTCCACTTCTCGGCCGTCTATAAATGTAATGACCAGTTTATTGTTCACCTTTTTAAAATCTATCAATTGGCGCAAATTCACAAAAAATGGATTCTTGTATTTGCAGCTGTGCAGCGGAAAAAGTACAAACTGATATTTCTCATCGATAATAATCGGCTGAAGCCTGTGTATATTATGTATCAGTTTAACATTTTGCCGCTTCACCTTAATACTGCTTGAATAAAAGTAAACCAGCGTATCATCAATCCATTTTTCAGCAGTCTTCCCACAGTATATTATACCATCAGTATGAACAGCACGGCATAAGTACTCAGGATGCACTACCGGCTCTATATAAAGCACCTGCGGAGTCAGCTCAGGAACAGTCAGCATATTCTCACCCCATCATCAATTTGATTAAACATATTTATTATAACCTTAAGTTAACTTATTTAATATAAATATAACTATTGTTAACAAAAAACATATCATAAGTTGTGTTAAGTACACTTTTTTTGTTATTACTATGTTTTATCCCCCGTTTAATTTTTCTTATATTAAGTATATCCGGAAAATCTTATGAATCGATTCATTTAAGGACAACTTAAATGGCAGCAGACAAAAAAATTATTTCTTATGAACCTATGATTCACAGTATCATACAGCAGCTGAATATTTTATATGATAAAGACGAATATATGCAGGTTGGCCGCATCGCTGTTTTTGAAGCTGTTAATAAATTTGACAGCAGCAAAACATCATGCAGCGAATCACAATTTGTTTATACACTCATCAGGCAGCGCCTGATTGATGAAATAAGGAAAGTTTCGCGCTATCAGGAACGGCAGTCACCGGCAGAAGAAAATATTATCGAAATACAGGCAGCAGATGATTCTTATAAGCTCGAAAATACAGCTCAAAAAGTATTAAATGAACGGGAATGCCAATGGTTTACGCTTACTTTATCAGGCTATTCTTTAAAGGAAACTGCTGAACTTCTTAAGGTCAGTGTCTCCACTGCCAAAAACATCAGGAAAAGTGCGCGGGATAAACTGCAAAAAGTTTTCTGCTATGAGTTCTAACGCTTGTAATTTCCTGTATTTATAGTATAATGTCAGTCATTATCGCTATTGTAGTGGGGGAATTTACATGGATGCAAAGAAGAAGGAAAAAGAAGAATTAGATGTTAAAGTAGGCAACATTGTTGAATTCGACGATCTGATTGGTAAAGTGGAAAAAATTAATGAAAACTCCGTTATCGTTGATATTACTATTAATGATCACTTTGACGAACATGAAATGTTTGAAAAAACTGTAGTTAATCATAAAAGGTACAAAATTATTGATGACTCCACAGATTAATATTTAAAACAGGCAAATGGTTTTGGCCATTTGCTTTTTTATACCTTTTATTGACAACAGCAGTGCAATAAATATATATTTACATTAACATTGAAAAATCTTCCAAAGTGGGTTATTAACTATGAAAAAAATTCTATGGACCATCTTTATTATTTTAGGTGTCGTGCTCCTCGCTGCAGTCATCTATATTCTTTATCTTTTTAATGCTTTTAACAGCGGGATATCAGATTCCTATGAAGAAATCGACCGGGATCGTTCAGAACTTCGGGTCGATGATGTCGATGCATCAAATGATAACTTCACAGTTCTTATTCTCGGTATCGATGCTGATACTGAAAGAACTCAGGATGGTCAGATTAACGCAGACCACTTCCGTTCGGATACTATGATTTTAGCAACATTCGACCGTGAAAATGACGACGTCAAAATGGTCAGCATTCCGCGTGATACGCTTGCCTATATCGATTCGATGAATTATTTCGATAAGATTAACCACGCCCACGCATTTAACGGACCTTCCGGGGCAATGGATGCAGTTGAATCATTACTGAACGTACCGGTCGACCATTTCGTCCGCGTTGATATGAACGCAGTTGTAGAAATAGTCGATGCAATCGGCGGTGTTGAATTCGATGTACCTTATGAAATGAACGGGCTCCAGCCGGGTCTTCAGCACCTGAGCGGTGAAGAAGCACTTGCAGTAATCCGCAACAGAAGCATCGATTCTGATTTAGGACGCGGTGTACGTCAGATGGACCTGATCGAAGCTGTATTTGAACAGGCTCAGTCATTCAGTACATTATCCCAAGTTGATGACTTGATTAAAATCTTCACAAGCAATACAAGTCATAACTTTGAGACAAGTAATATCCGCTCTCTCGCATCATATTACTTATTTAACGATGTAGCATTTGAAAATTCACAGCTGCAGGGTACAGGATTTACAAGCGAATCCAATGGTGTTTACTATGCATGGCCGGACGAGGAACACCTTTTCGCACTGTCCAACACGATTCGCGATATTCTTGGACTCGACCCTTCAACAGCCAATGATTTAATCAGCATCAGACTTGGAGAACAAATCCAGCCGGTAACAGAAGTCAGCACGGATTTACTTGAGAACTATACACTCGACAATCCGCCTGCTTACACTGAAGACGGCGCACAAAACCAATACGGTGACGGATTCGGAGTAGAATAATTTTAAAGCCATCTGCAGCTGCAGATGGCTTTTTATATTGCTGGCTGAATTTGAAGGGATGGATGGTGGGGATGGGGAAGCACACTTGGAGCTTGGGATAGATATGAGACCTGCTCATGCCTATGCAAGTTTCGGTGCATATACATGACACCCGCTTATGCCTATGCAAATTTCGGTGCGTATACATGACACCCGCTCATGCCAACCCCCCAAACAAAAAAGGAGCCACAGACAACTGTCTGATATGCTCCTCTTTTATCCAGAAAATTATAAATACCTGTAAACAAGGTCCAAATATTCAATATCCTCTGCAACTTTGGAAAATTCTTTGTCTCTTATTGCCATACTGTGTCCCAGATATTCAAAAGTGTTAACTCTTGTTTTAAATCTGATGTCAAGCTCCATTATTCGTCCATTATGGACATGGTGATACAGCGGCACCTTTTCGCCGTGCACGCGTGTTGTATTGAAAACGGGTGTCTGTTTATCATAATTTCCTTCATAGAATGAACCGGTAATTACGATGCCGACGCCTTCCAGACTGTTTTTCAAATTTTCTATACAGACCGAATCGTCGGTGAAATCCGATACAAAAACGATAACATAATCCGGCTCCTCTTGACTGTGCAGATAACGCAGCCATTTTTTAAAGGATGCTTCTAAATTCACCGATGAAATCTGTTCAGTTTTATCTTCTGACGGACCGCCGTATCCGCCGATGACTGCGAGCTTCATTCTGTTCATATTAAATATTCTGTACGGCTGGCCGTAAAATGGCTCAGCCGTAAATTTTTGAACGATATTTGTGCAGATCCATGGGAAATACGATGTTCTCATTGCCTTTCCTGTAGCCCCTATATTTTTTATATCACTCATATTGAGTGTCGCAAATTTGTAATGCAGATGATTCATGCTCATAATATACGGGTTTTGCGGTCCCTTAGTATTTACAGCATTGCCAATGGCACCCCCGAGGTCGCAAAATATCGGCCGTTCATATTCTTTCATGCTCATACTGTTGACCGCACTGGAAATTTTACCGAAGGTCACGCCTTCTTTTTTACCCAGACACCCGTTCATATGCTGTGTAATATACAGCTTGACATTAAAAAATTCAGATACCATTTCTTTCACTCCCTGCTGATTCTAGCCTACCATCAGGCGTTCTTCAGAGTATTTATAAGTCAGTTCCCGCTGTCTGCCGGCGATTGACAAGAGAAAC
Source organism: Jeotgalicoccus halotolerans (assembly GCF_003387165.1). Lineage (GTDB taxonomy): Bacteria > Bacillota > Bacilli > Staphylococcales > Salinicoccaceae > Jeotgalicoccus > Jeotgalicoccus halotolerans. The sequence goes on along the minus strand of NZ_QUMW01000017.1, from coordinate 12,627 downwards.
GATACAAATCCAATTCTGCCGATAAACATAAAAATCATTATTACTGCTTTACTTAATCCTGATAACTGCTCGGTTATACCTGTAGATGTTCCAGTTGTACCGAAGGCAGAAGTTACTTCAAAGATAATCTGGGTCAGCGTAAATTGATGGCCATCCGCAATTAAGACGGTAAGAATTCCTGCGAAAACAAGAGCAACTGCAAGTGTAAAGACTGCAAAAGCCCGTTCTATATCTTTCTTCGCTAACCTTCTCTGGAATATATTGATATGCTGCCGTCCTCTTGAAAACGATATGAGGAAGAGTATCAATATAGCAAAGGTTGTCGTCCGTATTCCTCCGCCCGCACTGGATGGCGATGCTCCTATAAACATGAGCACGCTCATAATAAGCTGCGTAGTCTCAGTAAGCTGTTCCACAGCAACAGTTGTTATTCCGCCGCTTCTTGTACTTGCTGATAAAAACATGCTTGTCATTACAGACGACAGAATATTTTTACCTTCAAAATATTTTGCAGCTTCAAGCAGATAAATTAAAATTGTCCCGGCAAGAAGCAGTAGTCCGTATGTGGACGTTGTCACTTTCGTAAATAAGGAAAAACGGAAGCCCGGCGAATGTTTACTGAAGAAATGCTTCAGCTCTATTAAAACCGGATAGCCGATTGCCCCGAGTATAATCTGGCACATTACTGGTATTTCAATGAATAAATTTCCTTCCAGATGCGTTAAAGAATTACTGTACAAATCAAGTCCGCCATTTGTTGTTGCTGAAACGGACAAAAAAGTGCCGTGTAATATGGCGTGGGCCAAATCGCCCGACTGCATATAGAAATACGATATATAAATAAGTGCACCTGCGACTTCAACTGCGATAAGCAGCGTTATAATATCAAGCACGAGTTTTACTGCACCGGACATTTTATATTGTGCATTGTCTGTAATAATCTGCCTGCGTTCTTTAACACCGATACGGCGCCCGAGCAAAATCCACAGCAAAGTTCCGACAGCCATAATCCCGATGCCTCCGAGATTCATTAAAAACATCAGCAGTATATACCCCGATACATTAAATGTTTCCACTATTGTCACGGTACTTAAACCGGTAACGGATATCGAAGATGCTGCAACAAATAAAGTATCGATAAATGAGATTCCGTCAGTCTGGTAAAAAAACGGAAGACTGAGCAGTAAAGTTGCTGCTGCCAAGGCCAAAAAATAATACAGCAGTATGGCTCTTTGCGGACTTAAGTTCGTAAAGAGCCGGCGTAATTTTTTCAAAAAGACTATCCCCAATCTGTAAATCACATAATAAAATAATATAGACACATTATACAATAAAATAACCATTTCTGATTAAAAAAAACGGAATCCCTGTATCAGGATTCCGTTAAAATTTATTTTACTATTCCAGTACTACCGTTGCCGACTGCTGTTCGCCGTCGCGGTAAAAGTCAATTGTCATTTCTTCACCTGATGATTTTACATAATAGAGATGCTGTCGCAATTCAACCATATTGTTAATCGGCTCTCCATCCAGATGAGTAATCACATCAAGTTCCTGAAGCCCTGCCTCTGCAGCAGGAGAATTTTCCTGCACGCCGCTTATAATTACGCCGCCTTTAACATCTTCAGGAAGCTGCAGCTGGTCATAAACAGAAGATGACGCCACATTTAAAAGATCCTGCAGTGTAATGCCAAGGAATGGTCTTGTAACTTCTCCGTTTTCTTCCAGCTGTGAAGCAACTTGTTCCACTTCATTTACCGGAATTGCAAAGCCAATCCCTTCGACTGAAGCAATGCCGACCTTCATCGAGTTAATACCGATTAAACGCCCATTAGCATCGATTAGCGCTCCACCTGAGTTGCCCGGGTTGATTGCTGCATCTGTCTGAATAACGCTCGCTTCCCAGTCGTTTGAGCCGTCTCCGTCCAAGTCAACGGGAACGGAACGGTCGAGGCCTGAAATAATACCCTGCGACACTGAACCTGAGAATATTTCACCGAGCGGCGAGCCGATTGCGATGGCCGGTTCACCAACCAGTAAATCGCTGCTGTCGCCAAATTCAATCGTAGTCTCCACAACGTCAGATGGAATACTGAGCACTGCGAGATCTGTCCATATATCCGAACCGATGAGTTCTGCATCTACCGAATCGCCGCTTTCCAGATTTATTTTAATTTCTTCAGCACCGTCGACCACATGATGGTTCGTTATAACGTACGCAGTGTCGCCTTCAGTTTTATAAATTACACCTGAACCGCTGCCCGCTTCTTCAGCTTCTTCAGAAGTAGAATTAATACCCGGTATAATTGACTGGATACGCTGCATGTTAATAACCGACACAACTGCCGGCTTCGCTTTTTGTACTGCAGCTGTCGTATCTGTAATTACCTTATCAGTGTTTTCTTCTTCAAGCTGCTGCTTCACTTCCGATAAGTCCTGATTCGAATCTACTTCAGAAGCGGTTTCTTCACCGGCTGATTCTTCTGTTTCTCCGTTATCATCTGTACCGGTAAATAAAAGGTAGGCCCCGAGGACGAGAAGCGCGCCGATAATTCCTGCAAGAAGCGGCAGTAAAAATGATTTAAAACCGCCTCCGCCAGAATTTCGAGGCGGCTCTTCTGTACTCCGGAAGTTTGAAATGCTTTCCTGTTCTTCAGGTGGAGAATTTATCTCGCTGCCTGTATTAGGATCCGTACCGAATTCTCTTTCTTCTTCACGTGATCTAGTAAATTCAAATTGATTTTCAGCGTCTTCTGCTGATCGATTCTTATCCGTGAAGTTTCGTGCTGTCCGTCTGTATTTTTCTCTGTCAATCGGACGTTTTCTTTCATCACTCATAATAATCACTCCCTGTTATTACTTTACAAGTAATTATAAGGCCTTTTGAATTTTCTTGCCAATTATAACCGTCAGGATTTCGCTGCTGTTTTGCCTTTGTCTTTTTTACTGCCGCCAAACCAGCCGAGAAGTACGATGATAATCATCACGGCCCAGAAGATAATTTTCCAAATCGTTGAGTGCGGGAATTCTGCCGGAATAATACCAATCGCTTCATGAGCCAATGTCAGCACTGTCAGTTTAACCCCGACCCAGCCGACGATAACAAACGCCGCTACTTCCAGTGACGGGCGTTTTGCCAGCAGCTCAACAAAGTAATTTGCAAAGAATCTCATAATGATTACCCCGACAAGTCCGCCGACAAGCATTACAGTATACTGTCCTGCGTTAACTCCAAAAAAGTCTCCGCCGACTGCAGGCAAGGCAAGTGCAATTGCTGCAGCAGCTAAAATAGAGTCTACCGCAAAGGCTATGTCCGCGAGCTCCACTTTAAAAACAGTCATCCAGAATCCGGATTGTTTTTTGTCCTTCTGTTCCTCGATTAAATCATCAGCAGTTTTATCCTTATGCTTTTTGATAGCGATTAAGTGTGATATTGATACGTAGAATAAATACAAGGCGCCTAATGCCTGAACCCACCACCACTGAACGAGCCAGACGAGTAATAATATCGCAATAACCCGGAAGACAAATGCACCGAGCAGTCCGTAAAATAATGCTTTCTTTCTTCGTACAGGATCTAAATGACGCACCATGACTGCCAGTACAACAGCGTTGTCCGCTGCAAGTAAACCTTCCAGCCCAATTAACACAATGAGGACCCATGCATATTCCAATAATACAGCTGTATCCATCTTTATTCCCTCCTTTTCATATTAAACACAAAAAGAGACCAAAACAGCCAGTCCGCGCATATTTTTGCACAGCACTGTCTGTTAAGGTCTCACGATACAATAATATATATTGCTCGGTGCACCGGGATTTCTCCGTAATGACGATGCACCGATAGTTTCCTATACGTTACTCCCCTTAAAATACAGGTTCGTTATATGTGTTTTTTAATTCTTATTAAATATATGATAGTCAATGTAAAAAGTAAAGTGAAATTTACTTTACAGCAGACTGTATAATTTGATTTCCGGATATTTTTCCGAGAACCAGCGCATCGCAAATTCATTCTCAAACAGGAAAACCTGCTGATCAAAACGGTCATATACTAAATTCGCCCGGGGCGAGTTCATCGAATCTTTAATATCTTCTTCATTTTCTACCCAGCGCGCGATTTTTCTGCCGACGGGTTCCATAAAGATATCCGTATTGTATTCATTTTTCATACGGTGTTCGAACACTTCAAACTGAAGCTGGCCGACCGCGCCTAAAATTGGCTGGTTCGTATGCATCGATTTGTAATACTGAATTGCACCTTCCTGCACGAGCTGTTCGATACCTTTGTAGAAATGCTTCTGTTTCATTACATTTTTAGCAGAAACTTTCATAAACATTTCTGGTGTAAATTGCGGCAGGTCGATGAAATCACGCTTTTTTCCACTGTAAAGAGTATCGCCGATCTGATAGTTTCCTGTATCGTATAAGCCGATAATATCGCCGGCATATGCTTCGTTAACAGTTTCTTTGTCGTCAGCCATAAACATCGTCGCCCGTGTAATCTTCGATTTCTTTTTAGTGCGGGCAAGTACCGCATCCATACCACGGGTAAATTTCCCCGAAACGATTCTCATAAATGCCAGACGGTCGCGGTGCTTAGGATCCATATTGGCCTGGATTTTGAAGATAAACCCGGAAAATTCTTCATCTGTCGGGCTGACTTCTGTACCGTCTGTCGTCTCGCGTCCGGTCGGCTCTGGAGCAAAGTCAACGTAAGTGTCGAGAAATTCTTCAATACCAAAAGTTGATAAAGCTGAACCGAAGAATACCGGTGTCAGGTCACCCTTAGAAATTTTTTCTTTATCAAACTCGTCTCCCGCTTCTTCCACGAGCATAAATTCATCTATCGCATCTCTATAGGCAGCATCTTCTGTTATTTTATGCGGTTCAGTCAGCTGATAATCATCGTCGAGCGTTAATGTTTCTTCTTCTCTGAACGGATTAATCGTGCGCTCTCGGCGGTTAATTATTCCGAAAAAGCTCTGCCCCATGCCGATTGGCCATGTCATCGGGTAGGTTTCAATCTCAAGCGTCGATTCAATTTCTTCAAGCAGTTCAAACGGTTCTTTACCGACCCGGTCCAATTTATTAATAAAGGTAAAAATCGGAATACCGCGCATTTTACAAACTTTGAACAGTTTCAGCGTCTGAGGCTCGATTCCCTTGGCAGCATCGATTACCATGACCGCGGAATCCACCGCCATTAAGGTGCGGTAAGTGTCTTCTGAAAAATCTTCGTGTCCGGGCGTATCCAGAATATTTATCTTGTAGCCGTCAAAATCAAATTGCATTACTGAACTTGTTACACTGATTCCGCGTTCCTGCTCTACTTTCATCCAGTCACTCGTTGCAAATTTCCCGGTTTTCTTGCCTTTAACAGTTCCCGCTTCGCGGATTGCACCGCCGAATAACAGCAGTTTTTCTGTCAAAGTTGTTTTTCCGGCATCCGGATGGGAAATAATCGCAAACGTTTTGCGTTTCTGTATTTCATCTTTTATATCCATTATTTTCTCCTAGCTCAGTTCTTATTACTGATAGTATTGCTTCACTGGCCTCTTCACTTTCATCTTCATCGAGCACTGTGAAAAGATGTATAATCAGTTCTTCAGACATCTCTTCTTCTGTGAGGTCCGAGCTCATCTGCATACTGAAGCTGAGTTCCGGTATGCTGATAATATATGTTTCTTTATACTCTCCGATATAAGTTTCACAGGCCGTCCCGTTAAAATTTACTGTCGCTGACAACATATTCTTCACTCCGGTATTTTCGGTAAGCGGCATCCAGCGCAATTAAATCATCTCTGTGTGGTACTTTTACATAGTTTTCCATAATTTGATACGGTTCGCGCCCTTTACAGGCAAGAATAATTGTATCTCCGGGTTCAGCCTTGTTCACGGCGTGAATAATTCCTTCTTCCCGGTCTGTATACGATACATAATTATCGTGGGCTGCACCTTCTTCGAGCAGTTTTACAAGCATCTTCGGATCGTCGTTCGCAGGATTGTCAGGCGTAAAGACTGCGTAATCAGCCAGCGTCGCTATTTCGCCCATTTCCGCCCCTTTTGAAGAATCACGCTCTCCCGTCATGCCAATTAAGCAGATCAATCTGCCTTTAACGAATGGTTTTACAGTGTTAATTACTTTTCTGAGAGCATCAGGCGTGTGGGCAAAGTCTATTATAATATTAATCGGCAAGGTCGGATCGAGAACTTCCAATCTGCCGTCTATAACTTTCATCTCCGGAACTGCAGATAAAATATGTTCAATATCGTAACCCTGCAGCCATTCGCTGATAACTGCACACATTAAGTTCTGAATATTGTATTCCCCGACAAAAGGAGAGTTTACTTCAAAGCTGCCCTCCGGCGTATTCAAGGTAAAATTAAAACCTTCAAGACTGCCTTTTATATCAGATGGATAAAAATCCGCCGTGCTTTCCATACCGTAAGATATTGTTTCAAACGGTGTCATATCTTTGTACACAAGAGACCATTCATCATCATTATTCAACACGACGTATTTATGTTTTTTAACATCCTGGCCAAGCTGGGAAAACAGCAGACCTTTAATATGCCCGTATTCCTCCATACTGTTATGAAAATCAAGATGATCCTGCGTTAAGTTGGTAAAAATGGCAATATCAAAGTCGATACCGAAAGTCCGCCCGAGTTTCAGCCCGTGAGATGATACTTCCATTGTAAATACTTCAGTATCGTTTTCATGAGCTTCTTTAATACGTTTGTGCAGGCGTGTCGTTTCCGGCGTAGTATTGGCTGATACCATATGGATATCGTTAATCATAAAACCATTCGTTCCGAGATACGCACTTTTTTTGCCGAGTGCCATGCTCAGATTGTGAATCATCGTTGAAACTGTCGTTTTGCCGTTCGTTCCAGTCACGCCGATCATGGTCTGGGATTCATGAGGAAAATCATAAATATATTCGGCAAAAAGAGCCGCAGTTTTCGATGGATCTTTTACTACCATAAGACCGACATCAGAAGGCAAGTCTACATAGCGGTCAGCTATAATAAAGCGGCATCCGCGTTTAATGACGTCTTCTACAAAGTTTAGGCCGTCGGTCTGTTGTCCTTTTATTGCTGCGAACACAGCTTCCTCGTGCGTTTCCCGGGAATCCGCTGTAATATCCCTGACAGTTTCCGGGAAATTTCCGTACGTGGTTTTTATCTTCAAAAGAGATAGAAGCATCGTTGATTTCATCTCAGTTACCACCTTTCAACTTAAGTAATTATACATGAAAATACCCTTCTAAAGATAGAGATATGTTACTTTTCATTAAAAATGAGCGGACATGGCAATTTTGCCGTGTCCGCTCATTTAAAAATTATTTTATTTACGTTCTTTTTTTTCTGCTTTCTCCTGCGCTTTTTTCTCTTTTTCCGCTTTAGCTCTTTCTTTCCGTTCTCTCCGTTTAATCAGAATAATACTCAGTTCGTATAAAAGAATCATGGGAATAAGAGTAATCATGTGCGTAAACACATCCGGCGGTGCAATAAGCGCTGTAATGACCAGTAAAATAAAATATGCATATTTACGCATCGTCGTCATCACTTCAACAGTCAGCAGTTCAATATGATGCAGAAATAATGCGACGACCGGGAGCTGGAAGACCAGCCCAAACGGAATCGTTGTTATTAACAGAAACGACATGTATTCATCCGCAGTGACCAGTACATTAAAATTCTGTTCCCCCATTTCAATCAGGAAGAAGTAGCTGAGCGGGTGCACAACAAAATATCCAAATGCCAGACCTGTTATAAAAAGCAGCAGCATAACCGGCAGTGATCCTTTCAGGAACTGTGTTTCTTTATCCACAAGTCCCGGTCTCATAAACTGCCACAGGAACCAGCATATAAACGGGATGGAAAACCCGATACTGATTGCGCCAGATGTTCTTAAATAGAAACGGATAACTTCAAACGGTCCGAGAACAACGATGTCCGCCCCTTTTGAAACCGCCGGAAACCACCATCCGACTGTGGAGAAAATAATCAGGAACCATACCGTTATTACAACCGCAGACTTAATCAGGACGGACCTTAAATCCTCAAGATGATCAGTCAGGGGAGCATACGGATCTTCCCTGGTTACTTTCTTCCGCTTAGTTACCGTTTCCGGTTCATTATTTACATGTTTGTTATCAGGATTCCGATTTCCATTTTGCTTCGGCTCCATTTTACATCACCTTATTCTTCTTCTAGGCGTCCGCCATCTTCAGCATATTTAATAACACCTTCTGCACAGCGGTAGGCAAGCGCTCCGACAGTCGCCGTCGGGTTATAACCGCCGTTGTGCTGGAAGTTTCCTGCACCGACGACGAACAAGTTATCGCGGTCCCAGTGCTGCAGGTAATTATTGACTACACTTGTTTCAGGATCAGAGCCCATCGTCGTACCGCCAGTATTATGTGTTGACTGGTAAGGAGCGATATTATAATCAGTCAGCTCCGCCGCCAGGTCAACCTGGCTTGCGCCCATTTCTTCTAAAATTTCACCTGAACGTTCAGCAAGGTATTTCTGTCTCGCTCTGTCCTGATCAGTAAAATTATATGTGAGGCAGACAAGGGGCACACCATAAACATCTGTATATTCTTCATCCATACTTAAGTAATTTTCTTTGTGCGGACTTGTTGCCCCCTGACCTGATACAGAGAGTACACGGGTGTAGTTTGTAATTGATTCTTCTTTAAACTCTTCCCCCCATGAAGGTGTACCGCTCGGTACAGGGTTCGACAGAATCGGTCTTGCACCAGTTTGAGTAATAGATATATTACCGCCGTGCAGGAAGTCAAGATCTTCGTGATCAAAGTTATCGCCGTTGTAGTCATCGAGTGCCATGCCAAGTGCTCCGGCCCCCATGAAGGTATTGAACTGATCATCAAAGAATCCTGTTGCACCGCCGAAAATCTGGTAGCAGTAATTGCGGCCTAAAGTGCCTTTGCCTGTTTTCGGATCGTACTGTTCTCCGATATCTGAAACAGCCAGCAGCTTGTAGTTATTAAAGACGTAGCTTGTCAGCGCCACGACATCAGCAGGCTGAATGAATTCTTCACCTGTTATCGTATCAACAAATTTAACACCTGATACTTTAGAATCATCATCTTCATCAGTAATTACTTCCACAACATTAGCCTCTGTGCGCAGAGTAAAGTTATCACTTTTCTGAGCCGTTTTAATTACAGTAACTTCAGGCGTTGCTTTAGCGTCGTACTCACAGGCGAAACGTTCACAAAATGCACAGTACTGACATGCATTGATTTGTTCGCCGTCAGGATTTTCATATTGCTGGCTCAGGTTTGCGGATGGCATCATATGAGGATGAAGCTCCATATTCGTCGCAGCTTCTTCAAACATGCGGAGCATGCGTGATTTTAACATAGGCGGTGTCGGGTACGATTCTGAACGCTTTCCGCCAAGCGGATTCTCTTCACCGGAAATTCCGGCTGTTTTTTCAAACGTATTGAAATAAGGCTCCAGTTCATCGTAAGTAATACCCCAGTCTTCAAACTGATAGCCGTCATCCTCCTGCAGTTTCTTTTTACCGTAACGTTCTTCCGTCATCGATTTAATCTCGAAATCATACGGCAGGAATCTCCAAGTCTGGCCATTCCAGTGTGTACCGGCTCCACCTAAGTTTTCACCTAAAAGGAAGGAGCCCTGCTGACGCATCGGCAGTGCTTTTTCATCTTTATTATTTCTGAAGGTCAATGTTTCTTTAGAAGTATCCTGCATTAACTCGTAACGCACTGCGTACTTCAACTCATCATGCACGTGCTGATAGTCTTCGGTACCGCGTTTTCTGCCGCGCTCAAGACCCATAACGGTTAAGCCCGCTTTAGTTGCTTCCGCAGCAATAATACCGCCGGTCCAGCCTACTCCTACTGTTACTACATCTACTTTATCTAATGTTGTTGCCATAATTTTCCCCCTAAAATAAACTCAAAATTTATTGCCTGATTCCTGGCGATTGAATAATCAAATTCAGACTCCAAAAAATTTCACTGGAGTCTGGAAATGATAGACAACTAGATTAGTGAGCCATACCAAATACCGGTTCAGGCTCTAATTCATGGAACTCGTCATCTTCGATGTATTGAATGTATGACATCTGGTGACCTGGGAATTTTTTCATTTTCCATCCGGCCATATCACGGTTGCCGCGGTAAACCGGGTCTGCATATGCACCTTCGATTGTCGCTGAACGCAGCATTGTAAAGAAGTAGCTTGATGTTGCAGTGTACGCTGGCACACCGAAGTCAACTTCTCCAGCTTCAAAATCAGTCAGAATATCATCCATCTGTCCGTCTTCTAAATCTGCAAAGTTGGTATCGTGGCGATCGTTCGCTTCTTCGTTCAATTTTTTAATGCCGAGCATGAAATAATCCCGGCGATTTAAATTAGACTGATAACCTTGTGTCGGCAGCGGTTCGGCAAACGGTCCCTGCATATATTCTTTAGAGTTAAAGCCGTATTGGCCTGTAAGCTGACCATCAAGATAAAACGCACAGCCGAGTTCAATCGCTCCCGGACCTGATTCAGTTTCCGGGAAAATACGTTCCATTGCTGCTGATACTGTATTGAAATCCGTGTCGTTCGCAAAGAATACACGGGAATTGTCTGTTATTCCGCCGGTCTGGCTATCTGTTTCAGTTCCTTCTGAAGCTGTGTCTTCAGTTGTTGAAGTTTCTTCAGATGAGGATCCATCCAGATTGAAGCCGACAAGCCCGCCGAGTAAAGAACCTCCAATGATTCCGCCTGTTGCTACACCTGTAGTCTTTAAGAAGTCGCGTCTTGAAAACTGTTTTTCTTCTGGTGTTTTCGCCATTTTTAATTCCCCCTAATTAAATCTTATTTATCATACATTATAAACATATTATTTATAATAGAAATGATTAACTTACTTTTTACATCTTTTTTTAATCCACTCTGCTCAGTGGATACTCTATTATACTCCGATTTAACAATCTTTATTTTTATTAATATATTAATAAAAATAATGCAGCAGACCATTCCAAGAGTGGTACAATATGATTAAAGCTCTGGCTGCTCTCATATTTCCTTATCCGGCATGTGAAATGCGTTTGCGGCTTCATCTGCAGTCTGAGTATTTACACTGCAGAATTTTTAACAGGTGTGCCGTCAGACTTATTGACCACCCTTGTAAAGTATAATATGATTAATTATATATTAAATTTGACAATTTTAACATAGGTGGTGGAAATTTTATGTCATTCTTTAACTTGCTTACCTGGAATAACAGTCATATGGATTTGCGTTACGTCGAAGATGATCTGCATGGTCAGGTAAATATTACCAATGTGTATAATGATGACCGTTACGTAAATATGGAGAAAGTTAATCAGAAATATGATGCAGAACTTCAGAATGCACAGCGCAGCATCAATTCCAACAGAATTATTATGCTGGTTCTTTTTACTCTTGCAGTATTCCTTCCTGCTGTGCTTTTAAGTGTAGTTCAAAGTAATCTCCTCTTAATCGGCGGTATTATCGTTTATGCTATTATTGCTTACTTCTTAATGGAAGCAGTGAACCAGGTTCAGATTAACAGAGTCCTTTATGATATAACCAACGACAAAGAAATCCATGCGCAGCCTTAATCAGGTGCGCATGGATTTTTTATTCTTTTCCTTTTGATGTATTCAGCCTGCTGACTTTTCCATATAGCTTTGTTTCTTTAAATACCGTCCCCGGAATCTTTTTCCCGCACGCGATAAATACTGTTTTCCCCTGCTGCCTGCATCTAAGCCACCAGTATCCGTCATTATCATAGAGCTTATTAAAACTAAATTTCGAGTTTTTACCTGTAAAACCAATTTTCGAACCGGCCAGAGATGGAAAATCCCGGATATTAATTATGTGATTTGCAGTAAAATCCCCGCTCCACATCCAAGCTGCATTATACTTGCGTTTATCGACATTTAGAGCAAGCGGATTAATACCCGTACAAACAAAATTCCGTTCTCCGCTTATATAGCCGTATTTTTGAAATTGAATATGGAGATGGCTGCCCATCTGGACATTCTGATAATTTGTATTGCTCTGATAGCCGATAATATCCCCCTGCTTTACGTGCTGGCCGGGGCTAATAGAAAGCGGCCGTGCAAGATGACCGTAGATTACCTGCATACCAAGATTCTTATTCGCAAGCACGACAGTACCGCCAAAGTTTCCAAAACCTGCTGTTCCGGGAGCAGCAATGCCGTCAAAAACTGCCGGAACCGGTGCTCTGTCGTATTTCACGAGATCATATGCTCTGTGGTAGCCTCCGCAGTAATTATCATAATTATAACCGTTCACCGTATAATTTCTCAGCCCCCAGATGCCGCTTTTATACCTCGTCGGATCAGATGTAACCTTAAAACCATGATTAATTAAATACTCAATTGGATTCATTTTTCTCCCCCTTTTACCTTCTGACCTTTATATCGGCTGAAGACAGTAAAAAAGGCAATTTATTCTGCCGGCAGAAACAAACCCGGGCAGCCAATGAACTGCTCCCTGTCAAGTAGACAGGTAAAAAAACAAAATAGTATTTTGGTCGCACACGACGATTGTCGTGTGCGTTTTTTTATGCGGGTATCT
>NZ_QUMW01000016.1 GCF_003387165.1 Jeotgalicoccus halotolerans | reverse complement strand
GTTCATTCGTTGAATACCTTATGTTTGATTTCAAGAGAAAACTCCCCCTAAAGTAGTTTACTTTTTTAAGTGTCTACTTTAGGGGGAGCATATCAGGTTTACCCGCCTTTGGGGTTTTTTGATGTTACATATTTTATTTTCTTCTATAATGGTGGTAAAATGTAATGATGTATAAACAGGTAATTTTTCATGAGGGAGAGAAAATCCATGGGTGTTTTGGATAAATTATTCGACGGCAACAAAAGAGAGTTAAAAACGTTGCGTAAACAGGCACAAAAGGTGCTTGAACTGGCACCGGAAACAGAAAAATTAAGCGATGATGATATTAAAAATAAAACAGCGGAATTTCAAGAAAAGCTAAAGTCTGCTGAGGGTGATAGAAAACAGGAAGAAAAAATACTGGACGACATACTGCCGGAAGCATTTGCGATAGTAAGAGAAGCGGCCAAACGAACGCTTGGCATGGAACCGTTCGAAGTTCAGGTGATGGGCGGTATCGCGCTTCATAAAGGCGATATTGCAGAGATGAAAACGGGTGAAGGTAAAACTTTAACGGCGACGATGCCGGTGTATTTAAATGCGCTGACAGGACGCGGCGTGCATGTTATTACGGTCAACGAGTATTTATCTGAAATACAAATGGCTGAACTTGAAGTGCTGTATAACTACCTTGGACTGACAGTCGGCTTAAACCTGAATGCTAAAAACAGCACTGAAAAGCGCGAAGCATTTGCGGCAGATATTACGTATACAACAAATAACGAGCTCGGCTTCGATTATTTACGGGATAACATGGTGACTTATAAGCAGGACCGTGTACTCCGCGGTTTAAATTTTACCGTCATTGATGAGGTTGACTCGATTTTAATTGATGAAGCGCGGACGCCTTTAATTATTTCAGGTAAAGCAAAAGAACGGGAAACGTATTATTTACAAGCTCATCAGTTTACGAGAATGCTGAAAGAAGAAGAAGACTACACTTATGATATTAAAACGAGAAATATACAGCTGAACGAATCCGGCATGGAAAAGGCGGAGAAATGGTTTAAGATCGAGAATCTGTATGATGTTCAGCACGTCAGTCTGCTGCATCATATCAATCAGGCGCTAAAAGCGAACTATTCAATGGAACGCGATGTGGACTATGTCGTTGAAGATGAAGGTATTCTGATCGTCGATCAGTTTACGGGACGCACGATGAAAGGCCGCCGTTTCTCTGATGGTCTGCACCAGGCAATTGAAGCAAAAGAGGGTGTGGATATTCAAAATGAATCGCGCACGATGGCATCGATTACCTTCCAGAACTTTTTCCGTCTGTTCCACAAACTGTCAGGTATGACAGGGACGGCGAAGACCGAAGAAGAAGAGTTCATGAACATTTATAATATGCGAGTGACACAGATTCCGACAAACCAGCCGGTGGCTAGAATCGACAACACGGATAAAATTTACGCGGCTGAAGAAATTAAACTGCGTGCGGTCGTGGATGATGTTATCGAACGTCACCGCAAAGGACAGCCGATTCTAATCGGTACTGTTGCTGTTGAAACGAGTGAGCTGATTTCAAATCTGCTGAAAAAACACGGTATTCGTCATAACGTTCTGAATGCGAAAAACCACGGACGTGAAGCGGAAATTATTAAAGAAGCCGGTAAAAAAGGCGCGGTAACGATTGCGACAAACATGGCTGGACGCGGGACGGATATTAAACTTGGCGACGGCGTAAAAGAACTTGGAGGCCTGGCGGTAATCGGGACGGAGCGTCACGAATCACGACGCATCGATGACCAGCTCCGCGGACGTTCCGGACGTCAGGGTGATGTAGGGGAAAGTACATTCTACCTGTCGCTTGAAGATGATTTAATGCGTCGCTTCGGTTCTGAAAGAATTCAAAGCATGATGGAGCGCATGGGCATGAGCGAAGAGGAACTGACGAGCAAAATGATTTCCCGCGGTGTGGAATCTTCACAAAAACGGGTGGAAGGCAATAACTTCGATGCGCGTAAGCGACTGCTTGAATACGATGAAGTACTCCGTAAACAGCGTGAAATTATTTACGGCGAACGCGATGAAATTATCGACCATGATGATGTTTCCGGACTGTTAAACGATATGATTGAACGGTCTGTGCAGCGTACTGCAGAGTTTTACGACCTCGACAATGAAGAAGATATCGATTATGAACAATACGTTAAAACGCTCACGGAGATGTATCTTCCTGAAGATGCAATCAGCATTGATGATATCCGCGGCAAAGGTCCGGATGAAATTTTCAGCCTTGTTATGGACAGAGTGAAAACTCACCTTGACGAGAAAGAAGAAACGCTCGGTACAGAGAAAATGCGGTTATTTGAACGCATGATGATGCTTCGCACGATGGACCAGAAATGGGTAGAACATATCGACAGCATGGATCAGCTGAGAACAGGAATTCACCTCCGTTCATACGGTCAGATAAACCCGCTCCGGGAATATCAGAACGAGGGTATTCAGATGTTTGAAAACATGCTTGTTAATATTGAAGATGACACTGCGAAATATGTGCTGAAAACAACTGTCCGTACGGATGAGGAAATGAAGCGCGAGCAGGTCGTTGATAAAAAACAAATGCATACAGGCGACGGAAAACCGAAAGCGAAAAAGCAGCCGGTCAAACGCCAGGTTAAAGTCGGCAGAAATGATCCGTGTCCATGTGGCTCGGGCAAAAAATACAAAAACTGTCACGGACAATAAGTTAGGGGATACAATATGGAATTAAGTGAAGTAAAAAACTTTTTACAGGAAAAAAGAGAGAAATTAAATGACTTTAGGGGGTCTCTTTGACTTAGAAGAAAAAGAGACTCAAATACAGGAAAATGAAGAGCTTATGCTGGATCCGGATTTTTGGAACGACAGTGACAAGGCAGCAGAAATTATCGCAGATAATAACTATCTGAAAAAAATTGTCGACGGCTTTAATTCTCTCAGCAGCTCCCTGGACGATATTGAAACGTCCCATGAACTGCTGCGCGAAGAATACGATGAAGAACTGGTGGAACTGCTGGAAGAATCAGTTAAAGAGACATCAGCAGCAATTGAAGAATATGAATTAAATCTGCTTTTAAGCGGTGAACACGATTCTCTGGATGCGCTGCTCGAGCTGCATCCGGGTGCTGGCGGCACTGAATCTCAGGATTGGGCTGAAATGCTTTTAAGAATGTATCAGCGCTACAGTGAATCCGAAGGCTTTAAAGTCGAAACTTTGGATTATCAAGGGGGAGACGAAGCGGGTGTGAAGAGCGTGTCTTTATCGATTAAAGGACCTAATGCATACGGATTGCTGAAAGCTGAAAAAGGTGTGCACCGTCTGGTAAGAATATCGCCGTTCGATTCATCGGGACGCCGTCATACGTCGTTTGTGTCGTGCGAAGTCACACCGCAGTTTAAAAATACGGATATTAATATAGAAATTAATACTGATGAAATTAAAATTGATACCTACCGCTCAAGCGGTGCCGGCGGACAGCACGTTAATACGACAGACTCGGCTGTACGTATTACGCACCTGCCGACCGGTGTGGTAGTAACCTGTCAAAATGAACGTTCGCAAATTAAAAACCGCGAGCAGGCAATGCAGATGCTGAAAGCAAAACTGTATCAGCGGAAGCTGGAAGAGCAGCGTGCGGAAATTGATAATATTAAAGGCGAACAGAAAGAAATCGGCTGGGGAAGCCAAATCAGAAGTTATGTCTTTCACCCGTACTCCATGGTTAAAGATCACAGAACAAATTACGAAGTCGGTAATACCGATAAAGTAATGGACGGCGACCTTTCTCCATTTATTCACGCTTATCTGCGCTGGAGTATGTAAAATAATTGGAGGTCTGTAATAAATGAAAAGAATACTGCTGACTGCAGGCTTTAGTATTGTTCTTTTACTCGGCGCATGCGGCGGAAGTGAAGAAGAAACAGACGACGAACAGGCAGCTGTGAATGACGGCAAAGCAATTTACCGCAGCGCATCGTGCTTCAGCTGTCACGGCGCGGATTTGGAAGGAGCATCCGGACCGAATCTTCAGGAAGTCGGTGCGAGACTGAGTGAAGATGAAATCCGTACTGTGATTGTTGAAGGTACAGATGTCATGCCGGGCGGCCTCGTCGAAGATCCAAAAGAACTGGATGCGCTGGCAGCTTGGCTGGCAGAACAAAAATAATTTAAGATAGGCACACGGATATGATAGATATGTCCGTGTTTTTTTATTTTCGAAGGATGTGAAAGTAAAAGTATATATTACAGCACAGAAATAAACGGGTAAATTAAGTTACTATTAATGATTTCAAGGTTCATCGGTTAAAAGCAGTTAGAAAAATATTGGTATTGTAAAATTCAGACCTTCAGATTTCTAAGAAATTTCTTTTATATTACAAGTATATTACAAAGCACAATTTCAATTTTTCTTATGCTATAGTTTAAATCGTGTCGTAATAGATAGATGTGAGCGGAAACATCAGACAAAAAACTAATATAAAACTTAACTAATTATCTAGTAGGAGGAAATTCACTTTATGAAAAAAACAGTAGTATCTGTAGCAACTTTGACAGCAATCACAGGTGTAGCGGCAACAGCGGTTTCAGCAGACGAGTACACTATATCCAGTGGAGATACTTTATGGGGAATAGCTAATGAAGTTGGTACATCAGTTGCAGATTTAAAAGCTGATAACGAACTTTCAAGTGATATTATTTTCCCGGGAGATGTACTGACAGTTAATCCAGAGGAAGCTGAAAAAGCACCTGCTCCTGCTAGTAATGAATCAACATACATAGTTAAACCAGGAGATACGCTTTGGCAAATTGGAGCGGAATTCTCAATAGATTACAATGAAATCATGAAATGGAACAGCTTATCTTCAGATCTTATTTTTGTTGGTCAGGAACTTTCAATTGACGGATCAGCAGCTGCTGAACCAGCAGCAGAAGAAGCACCAGCTGTAGAAGAAGTTCAAGAAGCTGCACCTGCAGTTGAGGTAGAAGAAGAGCCAGCTGTAGAAGAAGTTCAAGAAGCTGCACCTGCAGTTGAGGTAGAAGAAGAGCCAGCTGTAGAAGAAGTTCAAGAAGCTGCACCTGCAGTTGAGGTAGAAGAAGAGCCAGCTGTAGAAGAAGTTCAAGAAGCTGCACCTGCAGTTGAGGTAGAAGAAGAGCCAGCTGTAGAAGAAGTTCAAGAAGCTGCACCTGCAGTTGAGGTAGAAGAAGAGCCGGCTGTAGAAGAAGTTCAAGAAGCTGCACCTGCAGTTGAGGTAGAAGAACCAACTGAGGAAGAATTAGCAGCCGAAGAGGCAGAAGCAGAAGCTCAGGCAGTAAAAGAAGCTGAAGAGGCTGAAGCTCAAGCGGCAGCAGAAGCTCAGGCAGTAAAAGAAGCTGAAGAGGCAGAAGCACAAGCAGCAGCAGAAGCTCAGGCAGCAAAAGAGGCTGAAGAGGCTGAAGCTCAAGCGGCAGCAGAAGCTCAGGCAGCAAAAGAAGCTGAAGAGGCAGAAGCACAAGCAGCAGCAGAAGCTCAGGCAGCAAAAGAAGCTGAAGAGGCTGAAGCTCAAGCGGCAGCAGAAGCTCAGGCAGTAAAAGAAGCTGAAGAGGCAGAAGCACAAGCAGCAGCAGAAGCTCAAGCGGCAAAAGAAGCTGAAGAGACACAAGCAGCAGCAGAAGCTCAGGCAGCAAAAGAAGCTGAAGAGGCACAAGCAGCAGCAGAAGCTCAGGCAGCAAAAGAAGCTGAAGAGGCACAAGCAGCAGCAGAAGCTCAAGCAGCAAAAGAAGCTGAAGAGGCTGAAGCTCAAAGAATTGCGGAAGTACAAGCAGCTGAAGAAGAAGCGGCTGAACGAGCTGCAGAACAGGCAGCAGCTGAAGAAGCTGAAGCTCAGGAACAACCTGCAGCAGCAACTCCAGTTTCAAGCGCAAGCAATGGCAAGAACTACTACCAGTGGGGTTCATGTGCATGGTACGTATTTGAAAAACGTTCTTCCATGGGCTTATCAGTTGGAAACGGCTGGGGAGATGCTACGAATTGGGCGTCTAATGCTCAAGCAGCAGGTTATTCTGTAAGCAACTCGCCTTCAGTAGGCGCTATTATGCAAGCTCCAGCTCATACTAATGGTTCATACGGCCAAGGACATGTTGCAGTTGTTGAACGTGTAAATGGTGACGGATCAATTCTAGTATCAGAAATGCAGTTCGGCGGAGGACTTGGTGATTTAAACACGAGAACTATCAGTGCTTCTCAAGCTTCAAGCCATAACTTCATTAACTAATATACATTAATAAAGTCAGCGGGAAACAGATCTATTTTACATAGATTTGCTTCCCGCTATTTTTATACTTCTGAATAAAGTTTTAAAAATAGGTTATCTAATAATATATAGAAGGAAAATCAAAATATCGGACACCGTGAAACCGACAGTGTCCGACAAACTCAATAATTATAAGAAATAGCAAGAGTGAACTATTAAGAAGGGAGCATCTATCTTCAATGAAAATTATTTCACAGGACAACAGCACATCTGTTGCACTGACTTCTCTGATTATTCTCTGGATTCTTAACTTGCTCACATTCAAGCAGATTAAAAAGCTGGATGATAAAGTAACTGCAATGAGGGAGCAGTGGCAGAAGGACAAGCGGGCTGATAATCACAAAATATAGGGTACAGTACATCTTCATACTTCACATTTTCTTAACCTCTCCAGACGGTACTTTATCAGTACTGTATGTTAAAATGATTAAAATGATATGAGAGGGAAAGTGGATTGGATGACGGGAAAAAAAATTATTATTGCGGTTGTTTTTATCGCGTTCTTTCTGCTCATCGGTATTAGTATTGGTGCTGTAATTAATGTATCCGACGATCAGATGAGAGAAAGGAGCCTGCAGACGCTGCAGGATTCTGAAGGGCGCGACAATCATCATGCGGTCGGTTTGAATTTGCTGGACACGGAGTCAGAAGCTGTAATCAATACTGAGGAACCGCTCAGAGATATTATTCAGGATAATGAAGTGACTGTTGTAAACTTTTTCGCTTCCTGGTGCGAACCGTGCAAAAGGGAAACGCCTGAGCTGAATGAGTATGCCCAAGATACAGCAGACAGCGATGTTCAAGTCGTTGGCATCAATATCGATGACAGTGTTAAAAACCGCGATGAATTTTTAAAAACTTACGATGTTCAGTACCCTGTCTTCGAACTGGCTGATGAGGCGGATATGACAAAAGAATTTAAAATCAGCTTAATGCCGACTACATTCTTTATCGATTCGAACGGTGAAGTAGTACGTGCGTATATTGGAGAAATAGGACCGGAATTGATTACGAATTACATTAACTATGTAAAGGAGCGTCAATAAATGGGAATACATCAATATTTTAAAAGTTTAAACGATTTAGAGAAGCTTGTCAGATGTCCCGGCAAGTTTAAATACCAAGAGCACAACGTTGCTGCGCATTCATTTAAAGTGACAAAGATTGCCCAATATCTCGGAACGGTTGAAGAGCATAAGGGCAATGAGGTTGATTGGCGTTCTTTATATGAGAAAGCGCTGAATCACGATTATCCGGAAATTTTTACAGGAGATATTAAAACGCCTGTCAAGTATGCATCACTTGAGCTGAACACGCTCTTTCTGGAAGTTGAAGAAACGATGACTGAGAAGTTTATAGAAACCGAATTTCCCCCGGAATATCAGCAGATATACAAAGAACGGCTGAAAGAGGGCAAGGACAGTACGCTGGAAGGCCAGATTCTTTCTGTTGCAGATAAAATTGATTTGCTTTACGAATCTTTTGGTGAAATTCAAAAGCGCAATCCCGAACCTCTGTTTTTCGAAATCTATGAAGAGTCGCTAGCGACGATTAAACGTTTTGATCATTTACTGTGCGTCCAGGATTTTCTGGAAAATATTTTAACAGAAATGCTTTCGGAACGTTTTATTCCGAAAGATGAGCTGTTTGAAATAACGAATGCCATTCTGAACCGGGAGTAGTATCATGGATTTGTACTGGTACATGATGGCAATGGTAGTCCCGGCAACGACTGTTGTAGTGTTTACGCGTCTTACGCGTAATAAATATGTTGCAGTGATGCTGACTTTTATTTTATTCGGTGCATCGATTTACAGAGGTTTTTACCCCAGCGAGTGGGTAATTTACATAGATTCTGCATCGATTTTTGCAGGGTATATAATAGTAGAGATTTTTGAGCTGGATAATTTTAATAAAGAAGATGAAGAGTAGAGATGACCGAACAAATGTTTGTTATTTCTGCTCTATTTTTGTTAAAATGGTATAGATTAATAAGTGGAGGCGAAACAATGGCAGATTTTGAGTTAGTTTCTAAATTTGAGCCGGCTGGTGACCAGCCTCAAGCAATTGAAGAATTAGTAGAACAAATCAATTCCGGACAAAGACACCAGACACTGCTTGGTGCGACAGGTACCGGTAAAACATATACGATGAGCCAGGTTATTCAGAGAATCGGCAAGCCGACTTTGATTATTGCACATAACAAAACACTGGCAGGACAATTATACAGTGAATTTAAAGAATTTTTTCCGAATAACAGAGTGGAATATTTCGTCAGTTACTATGACTATTTCCAGCCTGAAGCATACGTGCCGAGCACGGATACGTTTATCGAAAAAGATGCATCGATTAACGACGAAATCGATAAACTGCGACACTCCGCAACAAGTTCCCTCTTTGAAGGAGATGACGTTATTGTTATTTCTTCAGTCAGCTGTATTTACGGGCTCGGTAATCCTGAAGAATACCGCGATCTCGTTGTCAGTATCCGGACGGGAATGGAACTTGACCGCAACCAGTTTTTACGTAAACTTGTAGACATTCAGTATGCCCGCAACGATATCGACTTTAAACGCGGAACGTTCAGAGTGCGCGGAGATATAGTAGAAGTATTTCCGGCATCACGTGATGAACAGTGTATACGAGTTGAGTTTTTTGGTGATGAGATTGACAGAATCCGTGAAATAGACTATTTAACAGGCGAAGTCTATGCAGAACGCGAGCACTTTGCTATTTTCCCGGCATCCCACTTCGTTACGCGCGATGAAAAAATGAAAGTCGCGATTGAACGCATAGAAAAAGAGCTGGAAGAACAGCTGAAAAAATTCCGTGCCGAAGATAAGCTGCTTGAAGCGCAGCGTTTAGAGCAGCGAACTAATTACGATCTCGAAATGATGCGTGAGATGGGCTTTTGTTCCGGTATCGAGAACTATTCAGTTCATTTAACGCTTCGGGAACTCGGTTCAACACCATATACCCTTATCGACTACTTTAAGGATTTTCTTATTATGATTGATGAATCCCATGTTACAGTACCGCAAATCAGGGGAATGTATAACGGAGACAAAGCACGTAAACAGGTGCTTGTTGACCACGGTTTCAGATTGCCGAGCGCGCTCGACAACAGACCGCTGATGTTTTCAGAGTTCGAGGAGAAAGCAGAACAGCTGCTTTATGTCTCGGCCACACCGGGACCTTATGAAATCGAACATACGAAAAAGATGGTCGAACAGATTATCCGTCCGACAGGTCTGCTTGATCCGACGATTGATGTCAGACCATCCGAACATCAGATCGATGACTTGATGGAAGAAATTCAAGGGAGAATAGAGAAAAATGAACGCGTGCTGATTACTACGCTGACGAAGAAAATGTCAGAAGACTTAACGACATATTTAAAAGAAGCGGGTATTAAAGTGCAATATCTGCATTCTGAAATTAAGACGCTGGAACGTATTGAGATACTCCGTGAACTCCGTATCGGTACTTATGATGTGCTGGTCGGGATTAACCTGCTCCGTGAAGGTCTGGATATTCCGGAAGTATCGCTCGTTACGATTCTCGATGCAGATAAGGAAGGTTTCCTCCGTTCCGAACGCTCGCTGATTCAGACAATCGGACGTGCGGCGAGAAACAGCAACGGGCACGTTATTATGTACGCAGATAAAATTACGGATTCGATGCGGTATGCACTCGATGAAACGGCGAGACGCCGCGAAACACAAATTGAGTTTAATGAAAAACACAACATTACACCGACGACAATTAATAAAGAAATCCGCGACGTCATCAGTGCTCATATAGATATTAAAGAAGATGATAAGACGAAGAAAAAATCTGCTACGAAGAAACTGACAAAATCAGAACGCGAAAAATTGCTTGAGAAACTGGAAAAAGAAATGAAAGAAGCTGCAAAAGACTTAGACTTTGAAACAGCTTCTGAATTAAGAGATGCAATATTTGAGATTCAGGCAGAAGGGTGAGTTACATGAAAAATCCATTCATCAGCATTAGAGGTGCGAGAGAGAATAACTTAAAAGGAATAGATTTAGATATTCCAAGAGACCAGCTCGTCGTGATGACGGGCTTATCCGGTTCGGGTAAATCGTCCCTTGCTTTCGATACTGTATATGCCGAAGGCCAACGGCGTTATGTCGAGTCGCTCAGTTCATACGCGCGTCAGTTTTTAGGACAGATGTCGAAACCGGATGTCGATACGATTGAAGGACTGTCGCCGGCAATATCGATCGACCAGAAGACGACGAGCAACAACCCGCGGTCGACAGTATCAACGATTACGGAAATATACGACTATCTGCGCCTTTTGTATGCACGTGCAGGAACGCCGTACTGTCCAATTCACGGCATCGAAATTTCATCCCAGACTATTGAAGAAATGACAGATATTATTATGCAGCTGCCAGACCGGAGCCGTATTCAGGTGTTCGCACCGGTAATGCGCGGCAAAAAAGGCCAGCACAAAAAATTAATTACTGATTTAAGCAAGGAAGGCTATGCACGTGTCATTGTCGATGGTGAAATGTATGACATTGAAGAAGTGCCGGAACTGAGTAAAAATAAAAAACACGATATCGACGTTGTTATAGACCGGCTCGCAGTCAGGGAAGGAATTGAATCCCGTTTATCTGATTCGCTGCAGGTTGCCCTTCAGAAATCCGGCGGTAATGTAACGATCAACGTTATAGACGGAGAAGACCTGCATTTCTCGGAAAACTTTTCATGTCCGGAGTGCGGCTTTACGATTTCTGAACTTGAACCGCGGCTGTTTTCTTTTAATGCACCATACGGTGCTTGTGTAGAGTGTGACGGCCTTGGCATGAAGATGTCGGTCGATGAATCACTCGTTGTGCCGGAAGTTAATCTTTCACTAAATGATGGTGCAATTACTACATGGCAGCCGATCAGTTCGACATATTATACGCAGCTGTTAACTCAGGCAGCTGAGTATTACGGCATCGACATGACTGTACCGTTCAAGGATTTAAGTAAAAAAGAAAAAGATATTATTCTTAACGGCGGCAGCGATGAAATTAAATTTAAATTTGCTCAGGACAACGGAGTAGTCCGCGAACGGAAAATGGCATTTGAAGGTGTCCTGAAAAATATCGAAAGACGCTATAAAGAAAGTCCTTCTGAATATACGAGAAATGTTATGAGCCAGTATATGAGGGAAATCGAATGCAAACGCTGCGGCGGCTACCGTCTGAACGATGAAGCACTTGCGGTTAAAGTAAACGGTGCGCACATCGGACAAGTTGTAGAACGTTCAGTTAAGGATGGCATCGACTTTTTCGATCATATCTCTTTATCCGCTCAAAACGAAGAGATTGCTGAGCCGATTTTAAAAGAAATAGACAGCAGACTGTCATTTTTAAGAAACGTCGGTCTCGATTATTTAACATTAAACAGAAAAAGCGGTACGCTGTCGGGCGGAGAAGCGCAGCGGATCCGTCTGGCAACACAGATTGGTTCGCGCCTCAGCGGTGTGCTCTATATTCTGGATGAGCCATCCATCGGACTGCACCAGCGCGACAATGAGCGTTTAATCAATACGCTGAAAGATATGAGAGAACTCGGCAACACTCTGATAGTTGTTGAACACGATGAAGATACAATGCTTGCGAGCGATTACTTAATCGATATCGGTCCGGGTGCTGGGGAGCACGGCGGGAAAGTCGTGTCTTACGGTACTCCTGAAGAAGTAATGGCGGACGATAATTCCTTAACTGGACAGTATTTAAGCGGCAAGCGTGAAATTGCCCTGCCGGAAAACTACCGTAAACCGGATAAGAAAAAAGTGTTCAAGATTAAAGGCGCACGTGAGAACAATCTGAAAAATATCGATGTCAATATTCCTCTCGGTGTGCTGAATCTCGTTACAGGTGTTTCAGGTTCGGGCAAGAGTACACTGATTAATGAAATTCTGTATAAGAGTCTTCATCATCAGCTGTATAAAACGAAAGAAGTGCCGGGTGAGCATGACAAAGTCGAAGGTATTGAGCATATCGATAAAATTATCGATATCGACCAGTCGCCAATCGGCCGGACGCCGCGCAGTAACCCTGCAACGTATACAGGCGTCTTTGATGATATAAGAGATGTTTTCGCTCAGACTAATGAAGCGAAAGTCCGAGGCTACCAGAAAGGGCGTTTCAGCTTCAACGTTAAAGGCGGCCGCTGTGAGGCGTGCAGAGGCGACGGTATACTGCGTATAGAAATGCATTTTCTGCCGGATGTTTTTGTGCCGTGTGAAGTATGTCACGGAAAACGTTACAACAGAGAGACTCTGGAAGTTAAATATAAAGACAAAAGCATAGCAGATGTGTTAAAAATGACAGTAGAAGAAGGATACTATTTCTTTGAAAATCTGCCTAAAATTAAACGTAAAATCAAAACACTCGTCGATGTGGGACTTGGGTATGTGCGTCTTGGCCAGCCGGCAACAACCTTGTCAGGCGGTGAAGCGCAGCGTGTTAAACTTGCGAGCGAGCTGCACAGACGTTCTAACGGTAAAACGCTTTATATACTTGATGAACCGACAACCGGCCTGCACTCGGAAGATATTAAAAACTTAATCGGCGTCATTCAGCGTCTCGTTGACCAGGGGGATACCGTGGTCATTATCGAACATAACCTCGATGTCATCAAGGTTGCTGATCATATAATTGATCTCGGGCCGGAAGGCGGCGAGGGTGGCGGAAACATCGTTGTCAGTGGTACAGTAGAAGATGTAATTGCCAATGAAAACAGCCACACGGGACATCATCTTAAGAAGTGGTTAAACAGAAACCATTAGGAGGTAATATCAGTGGAAAGCAAAGAACGCATTTTAAAAATGCTTGAAGAAGGCAAGATAACTTCGGAAGAGGCAATTGAACTGATGTCGGCTTTAAACGCGAAGTCAGCACCGGAAAATAAAGAAACGGATCAGCAGGCGGATCGTGAATCATCCCGTAATCCGGAATCAGGCGGCCTGTTCGGCGACTATGTCGGCCAGTTTGTAGATGAGTTTAATAAGTACGTTAACAAAGACAAGGTAAACGATACGTATACGAATGTTAAAAGTAAACTCGGCAGCGGGCGCCAGACAAAACAGCTGTTTGACGGTTTGGAGAAAGCATTTGATTCGGTCGGTTCATCTTTTGATTCGGTATTTTCACAAGGCCCTAAAAACCGGCTTATCGAAACAGTTGAAACGCCGTTTAACAGTATTTCATTAGATATTGCCAACGGCAATGTAGAGCTGATTCCAGCTGAGCGTACAAATGTTGTAAAATTCGAAGTGACACCGTTTTACCGGAAACTCGATACGAAAAAAAATTACTTTCAGGATATAATATGTGAAGTCAAAAATGACGAACTTGTTATCGTGTCAGATGTTAAGTCTGCGCGTGTCAACGTCGTGATTGAAGTAACTGAAGAAACACTGAGACGTATTATTTTATCGACATCAAACGGGAATGTTAAAATCGCTGATAAATCATTCACTGATTTAACTGTCGATCTCCTGAATGGTGATATTGAACTTGCCCAGGTCCAGGCTAAAAATGCTTTCCTCCGCACGTCAAGAGGGAATATTAAAGTATCCGAAGGACAGTACAAAGGCATCGAGATCGTCTCTATGCTCGGTACTATTTTAACGGATAATCTGGATGCGAAAACTATCGATATTTCTTCAAACGGTTCGGTTAATATCGCACTTAAGAAAGAAACTGAAGAAGCCACTATTAATTCAAATATGGGCAGCATTAATATCAGTGTGCCTAGCGGCAGGGAGCTTGAGGGCCGTCTGTCTACAGTACTCGGACAGATTAATTATCCGCCTGAACTCGATGCACGCTATATGAAACAGCAGGACATCGGTTTTAAAGAACTAATGCTGGTGAATAATACAGACGAAGCTGGAATGTTCCTGGAAGTGGGAACGAAAGTCGGCAGTGTAACCCTGCACCGCAGTTAAAAAATAATAACAAGTAAAGGGCTGGCAAATGCCAGCCCGTTTTTTGCTATAATACAGGTAACGGTAAATGATAGAAAAGAAGCAGGCCGGATGGAGGTGCAGCGATGCTGCTGGTAAAAGATTTAGTCGAAGAATACAACTTAAAAATATGGGGCGGCAACACAGGACTTGATAATGAAATTTTAAGTTTTGACTTGTCGCGGCCCGGACTGGAAATTGCGGGATATTTTTCCCATTACTCGTCTGACAGAGTACAGATACTCGGCATGACGGAAATCTCATTTTTTGAACGTGTGCTTTCAGAGTCAGAGCGTGAAGATCGCGCGAAGCGGCTGTGCAGAAAAGAAACACCGTGTATTATCGTCACCCGCAGCCAGCAGCCGCCGCTTGAATTAATCGAAGCGTGCAACCAGACAAACACAGTGCTCTTGATTACGGAAGATAATACGACAAACTTTACGAGCCGGATTACAACGTATCTTGAGAAAGAGCTGGCGCCGGAAACGAATATGCACGGTGTTCTGGTCGACGTCTACGGAATAGGTGTGCTGATTACGGGCGAAAGCGGAATCGGTAAAAGTGAGACGGCGCTTGAACTCGTTAAAAACGGCCACCGGCTGGTTGCGGATGATAACGTTGAAATTAAAGAAGTGACAAAAAATGTGCTGATGGGATCCGCACCTGAACTGATTCAGCATCTTCTTGAAATACGCGGACTCGGC
Organism: Jeotgalicoccus halotolerans; assembly: GCF_003387165.1. GTDB lineage: Bacteria > Bacillota > Bacilli > Staphylococcales > Salinicoccaceae > Jeotgalicoccus > Jeotgalicoccus halotolerans. The sequence continues at coordinate 87,949 of NZ_QUMW01000016.1, read as the reverse complement.
ATTATCAATGTGATGACTCTGTTCGGAGCCGGATGCATTCTCACAGAAAAACGTATTATGCTGAATGTACACTTGGAAAACTGGACGGATAATAATACATATGACCGTCTCGGGCTCGAAGATAAAAAAATCAGCATTTTAAATTCCGAAGTGACAAAAAAGGTCATTCCGATCCGCCCGGGCCGAAGTCTTGCAGGCATTATCGAAGTCGCTGCCATGAACCACCGTCTGAATCAGATGGGGCATAATGCAGCAGTGGAATTTAACGACCGGCTGAACGAAAAAATCAAAAATAACGGAGGCAGCTTATGATGATTTTGAACTCCGCCATCGATCCAGTGGCGATATCTCTCGGACCGCTGTCCATTCACTGGTACGGTATTATTATATTAACCGGAATGATACTTGGATATTATCTGGCAAACAGGGAAACGATAAAAAAAGGTTTGCCAGAAGATTTATTTATGGATTTAATGATGTATATCATTATCTTTTCACTCATCGGTGCGCGTCTTTACTATGTCTTCTTTAATCTGGATTATTACTTTTTTAACCCCTTCGATATTATAAAAGTATGGGAGGGCGGTATGGCTATTCACGGCGGTCTGATCGGCGGCTTCCTTGCCGGTCTGATTTATACGAGGGTAAAAGGCTACAGCTTTTTCCAGGTAGCCGATATTGCGGCGCCGAGTATACTGCTTGGCCAGGCTATCGGCCGCTGGGGCAACTTTATTAATCAGGAAGCTCACGGCGGACCTGTTTCAAGAGAATTCCTTGAGAATTTAATGATTCCGGAATTTATAATTAACCATATGAATATCGGCGGCACTTATTATCATCCGACCTTTTTATATGAATCTGTATGGAGTATTATCGGCGTAATTATATTATTATTAATACGTCCAAAATTACCGCTCGGCCACACAGTACTCATTTATTTGATATACTATTCAGTCGGCAGGTTCTTTATCGAAGGCATGCGTACCGACAGTTTAATGATTGGGGATATCCTGAGAACAGCCCAAGTGATTTCGGTAATAACGATTATCGGTGGATTGGTGATAATGATTTACCGGCAGCAAAAATACGATTTGCCGAAATACGGCAGCATCTACGGCAACTATGCAGCTAAAGATAAACCAAAACATATAAAGAAATCAACTGCAGTCAATAAGAAGAAAAAAAGGAAGAAGTAGCATGAGGAAATTAACCCGGCATACGGGCTTTAAAATTAATCCGCTGTGGCATCTGTACCGCACCGTTTCCTTAGTTAAAGTGGCTAAAAACTTTATCGTTATAGAAGCGGGACGCTTTATGCCGTCGACTAAACTGAAACATAAGCTGTACCAGAGCGGCCTGAAGATGGAGCTCGGCAGACACGTGTCATTTGCATATAAAGCAATGCCTGATTTAATGTTTCCGGAGCTAATTACAATCGGGGAGAACTCAATAATCGGCTATAATGCGACGATACTGACACACGAATATTTAACGGATGAATACAGAATCGGCAAAGTCGAAATCGGTAAAAATACGATGATCGGCGCAAATTCAACAGTATTGCCGGGTGTTAAAATCGGCAGCGGTGTAAATGTCGGCGCAGGCACGGTGGTCTCAAAAGATATTCCCGACAATGCACTCGTCTACGGCAATCCGATGAAAATAAGGGAGAGATCAGAATGACGGATAAAAAAGTAATCTCTCTCGATCAAAACGGAGAGCATTACTACAGGCAGGGTATTAAGAAAAGACAGCAGAATAATAAAAAAGAAGCACTCCGGCTGTTAAAAAAAGCACACGATAAAAACCCGAATAATATGGATTATTTATCGGAATATGTTTATGTTATGGCTGAGAACGGGTTCGGCAACGAAGCTGAACATTTAATTATCGAAGCGTTCGTGAAAGATGATTTCGATACGGAGTATTTTTATATATTAAGTCAGATTAATATTATTAAGCACGACGCGAATAAAGCATTTTTATACGGCGTGCAGTATTCGACTTACCGGCCGGAAACAGGTTACGGTGATACGCTTGAAGAAATGTTCGATGTTGAAGTCGACGATGAGGAAGAACTTGAAAAAGAGGCTGAGCGGTTTATTGGCCAGCAGATTTTCCAGCATTTATTTATGAATGCCAAAGTAGGAGAGTCGCTTACTTATCTTGATTCGCTGCCGGTGGAAATTCAAGGAGAGCGCGAATTCAGAAACTTAAAAGCGATGGCCTATTTGTTTTTAAATAAGTTTGAAGAAGCTGAGACGCTGCTTGAACAGCTGTTGGAAGATGATCAGACAGATATGCATGCACTCAGCCATATGACGCTGCTTCACTATCATACCGAGCGGTTTGATAAATACGATGCCTATTTAAAAAAACTGGAGGTCGTCGAACCGCTCGATGATGATGCGCGTTTTAAAGTCGGGCTCGTCCTGAATTTCCTGCAGAAATATGAGCACTCATATAAACTATTGTTCCCGCTTTACAAGAAGCAGAAAATAATTAATTTCCAGCTGCTCCATGCGCTCAGTTTTTCGAGTTATTATCTCGGTAAGCATGAAGAATCTGAAATGTACTGGACGCGTATGCAGAATTTCCATCCGGTAGACGAGCAGTTCAGCCCGTGGAAGAAGCAGGAAGCGGCTGAAGAAATACTCGAACTGGAAAAAATGTATCTGCACGATGAAGATCAGCACAAACGTCTGCTCGCCTTGTATTTAATCAGTAAAGTCGAACCCCGGGAAGCGATAATCGGTTTATCGATATGGGATCATATTGAAGAACTTGATGATTATGAAAAGCTCTATGTGACCTTTTTATTCCAGGGACTGAAGCTGGTCCGCCTCGGCCGGATGCATATTGGGCTCGAATTACTTTACGACCAGTCTTTCAGAGATGAAGAAACACTCCTGATGTGGATTAATGTTTTTCACGACCTGTATGAAAAGCATAAGGAATTTGACGACATTGAAAGTCATACGGCAGCAGCGCTGTATTTGTACCCGGCAGGCCGGAAGCTGACTAAAAAAGGGCTGGCTGAAATGTTTAATACGACAGTTTACAGGCTGAATAAAGCGATAGACAGAATAAAGCAGATATAATGATTTACGGGTCAAAAGACTATATAATTGTATGTAGCAATTTCTTAAAGGAGAACGATTATGGAAGAGAAAACGATTTATGATGTAGTAATAATCGGCGCGGGACCTGCCGGTATGACAGCAGCAGTCTATGCGTCGCGTGCAGAACTGAAAACAGTCATGCTTGAACGCGGTGTGCCCGGCGGACAGATGGCAAACACGGAAGAAGTTGAAAACTTCCCCGGCTTCAGCATGATTACAGGGCCGGAATTGTCTTCTAAAATGTTTGAACACTCGCAGAAGTTCGGTGCAGAATACAAGTACGGCGATATTAAAAGTGTTGAGCTCGACGGAGACATTAAAATACTGAAAACTTCGTCTGAAGACATTCACACAAAAAGCGTTATTGTTGCAACAGGCGCAGAGTATAAAACTATAGGCGTACCGGGCGAAGATCTGCTTCGCGGACGCGGTGTCAGCTACTGTGCAGTATGTGACGGCGCCTTCTTTAAAGAGCGTGAACTTGTCGTTATCGGCGGCGGAGACTCGGCTGTTGAGGAAGGGGTATTCCTGACGAAATATGCGAGTAAAGTGACAATTGTTCACCGCCGCGATGAGCTGCGTGCTCAGAAGATTTTACAGGACCGCGCCTTTAAAAATGAAAAAATCGACTTTATCTGGGATACAGAACTGCAGTCAATTAATGGCGACAGCCGCGTGGAATCAGTAACGCTGAAAAATAAAAACACAGGTGAAACGTATGACTTCAATGCAGACGGTGTATTTATCTATATCGGAATGCTGCCGCTGACAGCACCGTTTAAAGATTTAGGCATTTTAAATGAAGAAGGCTACATCGTCACAAACGAAGAAATGGAAACAGAAATTCCAGGCATCTTTGCAGCGGGCGATGTCAGAGAGAAATCATTACGCCAGATTGTCACAGCGACAGGCGACGGCAGTCTTGCAGCGCAAAATGCCCAGGGCTACCTTGAAAAACTCGAAGACAGTGAGTAATTAATAGAAGAAATTCCCCCGGAAGGGGGTTTTTTCGTAACGTTATCCGTTATAATATAAATGAACGGCAAGAGTGAAATTAAGTAAATTTGAGGGTGTGCTTTATGAAAAATTTAATCATAATTACAGGGATGAGCGGTTCAGGAAAATCTGTTGCACTGGAAGCGATTGAAGACACAGGTTATTTCTGCATCGACAATCTGCCCCCGATCTTTATCCCAAAAGTCGTAGAATTAATGGAGTCCACCGACGGCAAGATGAACAAAGTCGCACTCGGCATCGATCTGCGAGGGAAAGAATTTTTTGATGATTTAATCCAAAAACTGGAAACGGTTCTTAATAATGAAAGTATTATGCTGCGCATCGTCTTTCTCGACACGGATAATGAGAGACTCGTCAGCCGCTATAAGGAGACGCGCCGTTCCCACCCGTTAAACGAAGGCGTGTCGCTGCTTGAAGCAATAAAAAAAGAACGTGAACTGCTGGATGATTTAAAAGGACGGGCATCCGTCATTATCGATACGACGGAACTTTCTCCGAAAGAGCTGAGAGACCGTATTTTCACTTTATACAGCGGGGGCCGCGAGCAGTTTTTTGCCGTTAACGTGCTGAGCTTCGGATTTAAGCATGGCATTCCCATCGATGCGGACTTGATGTTCGATGTCCGTTTTCTGCCGAATCCATTCTATATTCCCGAGTATCGCCCGTTAACCGGACTCGACAAAGAAGTTTATGATTATGTAATGAAATGGCAGGATTCCGATACGTTTTACGAAAAACTGTATGATATGATTAAATATTTAATTCCTCAATATATAAAAGAAGGTAAATCCCAACTGACGATTGCTATCGGGTGTACAGGCGGACAGCATCGTTCTGTTGCTCTGTCCGAACGTCTTGCAAAAGATCTGCTGGAGAAGTTCGCATTTTCGATTAACACGACCCACCGCGATGCGATGATTGAAGGTAAAGTCCATGAACAAGATTAAAATCGCCATAATCGGCGGAGGTACAGGTCTCGCTGTTTTATCGCGCGGCTTAAAAAAATATCCTGTGGATATTTCTGCTATCGTATCGGTGGCAGATGATGGTGGGTCAACCGGAATTATCCGCGATCAGATCGATATGCCTGCGCCTGGAGATATCCGAAACGTTATGTCAGCTTTAAGCGAAGTCGAAACGAAACTCGAGCATCTGTTCACTTACCGTTTTAAAAAAGATGAAATATCGGGTCATTCCCTCGGTAATTTAATGCTCGCTGCCATGTATGATATCAGCGGGGATTTCGCAACTGCCGTCAGCGAGCTGTCTAAAATACTGAACGTTAAAGGAACCGTGATTCCATCGACGAATGTCAGTCCGAAACTCGCTGCAAGAATGGCTGATGATTCAATTATTATCGGCGAGAGCTATATTCCGAAAGTGAAAAAAGAGATTAAAGAAATGTATTTAATACCGACGAATATCGATGCGACACCGGCTGCTGTTGAAGCAATACTGGAAGCGGATATTATCGTGCTCGGTCCGGGCTCGCTGTATACGAGCATTATTCCGAACCTGCTGCCAAAAGGGATAAGAGAAGCTGTTTCAGCATCGGACGGCATTAAAGTATATGTTTCAAATCTGCTCGAGCAGCCGGGTGAAACGATGGGCATGTCCGCATTTGATCATCTCTCGGCAATTGAAAAACATTTGAAATCGCGGGAGATTGACTACGTTATTTTAAATGAACGGGACGTCTATGAAGAAATGGCGGAAACGTATAAAAACAGAGGCGTCCAGATTATTAAAAGCGAGCGGGATAAACTGGAAGAGCACGGTGTAAAAATCATTACAGATGATGACCTGATTATCGTTGATGAAGAGCGGGTTGTCCGTCATAATAATGAAAAGCTCGCTGAAATTATATACGACATTGTAATTGATGAATCGGATACATTGAAGTATTAGGGAAGATTTTGAAAGGAAAGTGGTAGCATGTCATTTGCTTCCGAAATGAAAAATGAATTAACGAGAATCGAAGTGGATGAGTGCTGTATGAAGAGCGAACTGTCGGCGCTGATTAAAATGAACGGCGCAGTCAGTTATTTTGACGGACAATGGGTTATCAATGTTCAGACTGAAAATGCTGCGATTGCGCGCCGTATCTTTTCGTTAATTAAAAATGTATATAAGATAGAAATTGATCTGCTTGTCAGAAAAAAGATGAAGCTTAAAAAGAACAACGTTTACATCTGCCGCATTAAGAAAGAATCTAAAGAGGTATTGGAAGATTTGAAGATTTTTTCAGGCGGTGTGCTGACAAATACGATTACGGATGAAATTACAGAAAAGGAATGCTGCAGACGCAGTTATTTAAGAGGTGCTTTCCTTGCCGGCGGTTCGGTAAATAATCCGGAAACATCAGCCTATCATCTTGAGATTGCTTCGCTGTATGAAGAACATGCAGAAGCAGTGACGAAGCTTATGAACCGCTATGAATTAAATGCTAAATATATCGACCGGAAACGCGGCTATATTATTTATTTGAAAGAAGCTGAAAAAATTGCGGAGTTTCTGAGTTTAATCGGGGGCTACCAGGCGCTGTTAAAATTTGAGGATATACGTATCGTCAGAGACATGAGGAACTCGGTGAACCGGCTCGTAAACTGCGAAACCGCGAACTTAAATAAAACGATAAACGCAGCAATGCGCCAGGTGGAAAATATTAAATTTATCGATGAGGAAATCGGCATCGATGAACTGCCGGAGCGCTTAAGAGAAGTGGCGCGCATTCGTGTCGAACATCAGGATATGACATTAAAAGAAATCGGTGAAGCCGTATCTACCGACACAATTTCCAAATCAGGCATCAACCACCGGCTGAGAAAGCTCGACGAAATTGCAGATAAACTGCGGAGTGGAGAAGAACTGGTGTTTTAAGCAAAAAGAGGCATCCGAAAGTATTCGGATGCCTCGTTTGTCTTTGAAAGCGGCTGTGAAGCCGGCATTTACAGTATATAATCTTTTTATCCGCTGTATATATTCTCCATCGCCTGTTCGAGAGTAGGATATAAATATTTAAAGTCATTGTTCATCAGTACACGTGGATGAACTTTCTGGCCTTCCGTGACAAGAAGGGCACGTTCGCCAAGGACTTTATCAATCAAATAAGCCGGCGTTTTAAAAAAGTTCGCTTTGCCGAGCACGGCACTTAATACTTTGGAGAACTCGCGCTGTCTGACCTGCACAGGGGCGGTTATATTAACCGGACCTCTGATGTCCTGATTGAAACCGATAAAGAGGAGCGCATTAACGACATCATCGATATGAACCCAGGAATACCATTGCCTGCTGCTTCCGATATCACCGCCGATATTTGCTTTATACAGCTTTTCCATGGCAGGAAGGGCACCGTTGTCTTTATCAAGCACCAGACCGAAGCGGGAAAACACAACACGGATGCCGAGGGATTCGATATTCGCTGCGGCTGCTTCCCATCGATTGACAACATCCGATAAAAAGTTCGTCGACGACAGCTGATCAAATTCATCGTACTCCACAATTTCACTTGTAGGATAGTAGCCGACAGCGCTCGCATTTATAAAGGCGAGCGGCTTAATACCCGACTTTTGAAGCCAAAGGAAAAGTATGCCGGTTATGTTCAGCCTGCTCGATAAGATTAAGTCTTTATAGTCTTCCGTCCATTTTTCATTCAGAGAGGCTCCTGCGAGATTATAGATTAGATCAATACTGCCGGGAAGCTCGTCAGTCCAGTCCAAATTGTTAAAATTACTGTCATCGTATTTAATATAATGTATATAAGGGTGTTCGCTCGTTTGTTCCCTGCGCGTTAAAATGTAAACGTGATGGCGGTCTTTCCGAAATGCCTGTGTCAGTTTTGTACCGATGAAACCAGTGCCGCCTGTGATGAGAATGTTCAAATGCTTCGACCTCCCAATACATGTGTTTCTTTCATTTTAATTGAAAAGGGAGTTTAAGTCACGTATGTGACTTAAACTCCCTGTAAGAGACTATTTTATTTTTCAGGTTCCATAACGTGGTCGATTAAACCGTATTCTTTAGCTTGTTCTGCTGTCATGAAATTATCGCGGTCAGTATCTTTTTCGATTTTTTCAAGCGGCTGTCCAGTGCGCTCTGCTAAGATCTTATTTAATTTCTCGCGAGTTTTTAAAATGTGTTTCGCAGCAATCTCAATTTCAGTAGCCTGGCCCTGAGCTCCGCCGAGCGGCTGGTGAATCATAATTTCTGCGTTCGGAAGCGCGTGGCGTTTTCCTTTAGCACCTGCTGTTAACAGGAATGAGCCCATCGATGCTGCTAGTCCCAGACTGATTGTCTGTACATCCGGCTTAATGTGCTGGATTGTGTCATAAATTGCCATGCCGGCAGTAACGCTTCCGCCCGGTGAGTTAATATAAAGGTAAATATCTTTTTCCGAGTCTTGTGCCTGCAGGAATAACAGCTGGCTGACTACCGAGTTTGCAACGTTATCATCGATTGCACTTCCGATCATAATGATTCTATCTTTTAAAAGTCTTGAATAAATATCGTAAGCACGTTCGCCACGATTTGTCTGTTCAATAACCGTAGGTATTAAATTCATAATATTGCCTCCTGTTTTGGTGAACTAATTTATTTTATATTATATTTATAACACATTAGTCAAATAAGGTCAAAAGAAAGAGCTTCATCTGATAACCACTTAATCATATTATTTAATTATGCAATTCGTCAATAATTAGTCTTTATTCCTGACGGTTTCCTTGCTATAATGAAATGTGCTTAATTTTTATTATTCTACCCCCGTGGTGTAATGGATAACACGTAAGATTCCGGTTCTTAAGATGGGAGTTCAATTCTTCTCGGGGGTGCTAAAAAAAGAGGTGGGACAGTTGTCGGTCGAAGAACTTGAAACAGTCGACAAACCTGATGACAGTTTAGACGAAGACTTTGTCCGCAAAGTCTTCTATGTCTGTTTAAACAGCGGGAAAATTTTACTCGAAAGCGGTGCGGAGACGTATCGGATCGAAGATACGATGATCCGCATGGCAGGCAATTACGGTATCGGCAACGTTCAGGTCTTTGTCACAACAACAGTAATTATTCTGTCGATGAATGATTACGCTTTGTCCCAGACAATCAGAATCGATGAAAGAGCAAATAATCTGCAGAAAGTCGTAAATATTAATGACTTATCTAGGCGTATTACTAAAGGATTGCCCATAAGAGATGCGATTGACAGTATAGAAAGTATCCATGAAACGAAAATGTTTCCTTTTTGGCTGATCGTTTTCACCGGCGGAATGGTCGCTATTATGTTCCTGCTTCTGTTTGGCGGCGTCGCGGGCGATATACCGGTCGCAGCTGCTGGCGGTATGGCGGGTGTACTGATTACAGAAAGTATTCAGCGCTATACTAAAATTAAATTTTTCAACGAATTTTTCGCAGCGTTTTTTATCGCTGTGATTTCTGTATTGTATGTAGACTACGGTCCGGGAACAGAACTCGAGACGATTATTATCGCCGCAGTCATGCCGCTCGTTCCTGGAGTGCTCATTACCAATGCGATACGGGAAATGATACGGGGACACTTGATGGCAGGCACGATGAAAGGTGCAGAGGCATCGCTTACAGCAATTGCGATCGGCGCCGGAGTCGGCCTCGTATTCATGGCAGTCTAGGAGGGGAACAATGTTATATGCAGTTCAATTTATACTTAGTTTCTTTGCCTCTGCAGGATTCGGGATATTGTTCAATGCTCCAAGCAGGACAATATTTGCTGGCGGTTTAAGCGGAGCTTTCGGCTGGCTCGTATACTTTACCGCAACCCAGTATGAAATACAGCCGGTCATCGCATCTTTTTTAGGAGCGATTATGCTGACTGCTCTGTCGATTGCGAGTTCCCGTAAATTAAGGGCGCCGGTAATTATATTTATTACATGCGGAATTATTCCCCTTGTGCCCGGCGGTATAGCTTACAATGCCATGCGCAGCGTGGTGCTGCAGAATTACGATATGGCACTTGCCTACGGTTTTCAAGTAGCTCTTGTGTCGCTGGCAATTGCTATGGGGATAATTTCAACCGAGATGATAGATTCATTAATCCAGACGCTGAAACGTAAAATTAAAAATATGCGGAAGAAAGAGGCTTAACCAATGCTTAATCTTACTTATTACACACGAGATAATTGTCATTTGTGTAATGAAGGAAAACTGCAGCTCAGACTGGCATTGTCTGAACTGAGAGATAACGTAGTGAAACTGACCGAAGTGAATATCGATAACGACGACAAACTGCAGGAAGAATACATGGTGCGCATACCCGTTTTAAGCGACGGTGGCAAAGTGATTCAAGAAGGCGTTTTAGATTTTGTAACTATATATGATTACGTAAAAGATAATTATAAATAATGATAACCGGGAAGCGGCGGACTTAAAATGTCTGCCGCTTTTTTAATGCAGCTGTGCTTAAAATATTTTTAATGTTTTAATAAGCGAGCGACATATGTATAATTAAAGTGAATATAAATTTGGAGGCGCATCCATGAAGAAGACTCTGGAAGATGTTGAATTAAAAGGCAAAAAGGTATTGATACGGGCAGATTTTAATGTACCGATGAAAAATGGACAGATTACGGATGATACCCGTATTAAAGCTGCTGTAAAAACAATTTCTTACGTTTTAGCTAAGGGCGGAAAAGTAATTTTATTTTCGCACCTTGGACGAATTAAAACTAAAGAGGACAAACGTGAATATTCTCTTGCTCCGGTTGCTGACTACTTAAGCGATCTGATGGGCAAAGAAGTGCTGTTCAGCGATAAAACACGAGGCAAGGATTTGGAAGAAGGAATTGCCGGAATGAAAAACGGAGAGATTCTCCTCGTTCAAAATACACGCTATGAAGATCAGCACGGCTCAAAAGAAAGTAAAAACGATCCGGTGCTCGGCAAGTATTGGGCATCGCTCGGCGATATCTTCGTCAATGATGCATTTGGCACAGCCCACCGCGAGCATGCGTCAAACGTCGGAATCAGTGAGCATATGCCCACTGTATCCGGATTTTTAATGCAAAAGGAAATCGAATTTCTCGGCGGTGCAGTCGATCAGCCAAAATCACCGTTCGTGGCCATCCTCGGCGGAGCGAAGGTATCCGACAAAATTAACGTAATTGATAACCTGCTGAATAAGGCTGATAAAATTCTTATCGGCGGTGGGATGGCAAATACATTCCTGAAAGCACAGGGACATTCAATCGGAAAATCATTAATTGAAGAAGACAATATTAAAATTGCTGAAGAGCTATTGAAAAAAGCGGACGGGAAATTAGTGCTGCCTGTCGATGTTGTTGCAGCCTCAGAATTTTCAAATGAAGCGGAGCACCGCACTGTACCGGTCGAAGAAATTCCGGATGATATGATGGCTCTTGATATCGGCGGGGAAACGGTTAAATTATACGAGAAAACACTCAAAGATGCGAAAACAGTTGTCTGGAATGGACCGATGGGCGTTTTTGAAATGTCCAATTTTGCAGCGGGGACAGTCGGTGTCTGCCAGGCGATTGCGAATCTTGAAGATGCGGTTACTATTATCGGCGGCGGCGATTCGGCCAGTGCTGCGCAGGTCCTTGGATTTGCTGATAAATTCAGCCATATTTCAACCGGTGGCGGCGCATCGTTAGAGTATTTAGAAGGTAAGGAATTGCCGGGACTGAAGGCAATTGATAATGCTGAGGAGGAGTAAGTCATATGCGCACACCATTAATTGCGGGTAATTGGAAAATGAACATGACAGTTCAGCAAGCAGGAGCTTTTGCCGATGAACTGTTAAAAAATAATCTTAAAGAAGGTGTTGAAGCGGCTATTTGTGCGCCCTTTATCGACCTGCCGGTACTTGCCGGGAAATTTAAAGAGACGGATATCAAAGTCGGTGCACAAAATGTGTACTTTGAAAAGAGCGGTGCTTTTACAGGGGAAATCTCCGCGCCTATGCTTCGTGAACTTGGAATGCACTACGTTATCACAGGACATTCTGAACGCCGCGAGCTGTTCGGAGAGACTGACAACGACGTAAACAAAAAGTCCCGTGCTGTACTTGAAGCAGGCATGACGCCGATTATCTGTGTCGGTGAGACTGAAGAAGAGCGCGAGAGCGGACAGTATACAGCAAAAGTTGCAGGACAGGTGACAGCAGCGCTTGAAGGGATTTCACCTGAATCAGCAGGCGGGCTCGTTATCGCTTATGAACCGATTTGGGCGATCGGCACTGGAAAAAGTGCAACGAGCGACGATGCTGATGCGATGTGCCGTTCGATCAGAAGCGAAGTTGAAAAGCTTTATGATAAGAACACAGCAGACCGCGTGCGTATTTTATACGGCGGTTCTGTTAAACCTGCAACGATCGAAGAGCTGATGTCAAAAAGTGATGTGGACGGCGCCTTAGTCGGCGGTGCTTCACTGAAGCCTGAAGACTATACAGCACTGATTGCTGGAGCGGCCCAATGACTAAACCTGCTGCCTTAATTATTCTTGACGGTTTTGCAGAACGCGATGAGACTTTCGGCAACGCGATTGCACATGCAGATATGCCGAATTTTAACAGATATAAAGATGAATTCCCGCACGCAAGTTTAAGAGCGTGCGGTCTTGATGTGGGCTTGCCCGAAGGACAGATGGGCAACTCCGAAGTCGGGCATTTAAATATCGGTGCAGGGCGCGTTGTATATCAGAGTTTAACGCGTATTAATAAAGCGATTAATGATAGTGATTTTCATGAAAATGAAGTGCTTTTAAGTGCACTGAAACATGCCAAAAGTCATAACAGCAAACTGCATATTATGGGACTTTTAAGCGATGGCGGCGTGCACTCGCATTACGGACACTTGTTTGAAGTGTTGAAAATGGCAAAAATCAACGGCCTTGCCGATGTATTCGTCCACGGATTTTTAGACGGGCGCGACGTGAGTAAAGCCTCGGCCTTGACTTACATAGAAGAAACAGAGCGACAGTTCAATGAAATCGGAATCGGCCAGTTCTCAACGATCAGCGGGCGCTACTATGCGATGGACCGCGACCAGCGCTGGGAACGGGAACAGCTGGCCTATGATGCACTCGTGCACGGCAGAGGCAAGATTTTTCCGACTGCGTCCCACGGAGTAGAGGAAAGTTATTCTGCCGAGGTGTTTGATGAATTCGTCGAGCCGTTTATCGTTAATGAAGGGAACGCTATCGGTGAAGACGATGCCGTTATATTTATTAACTTCAGACCGGACCGCGCAGCCCAGCTCTCGGAAGCATTCACTGCGCCGGAATTTAAGGGCTTTGACCGCGGCGGAACAATTGATAATCTGAAGTTCGTTACATTTACAAAATACAGCGAAGCAGTACAGGCAGATGTTGTTTTCGATAAAGTGGACCTGGTTAATACACTTGGCGAAGTTGTATCAGCTTCAGGAAAAACGCAGCTGCGCATTGCGGAAACAGAAAAATATCCGCATGTGACATACTTTATGAACGGTGGACGCCACGAAGAATTCAAAGGTGAATCGCGTATTTTAGTCAATTCACCGAAAGTGGGGACATACGACCTGCAGCCGGAAATGAGTGCTTATGAAGTGACGGATCAGCTGCTCCGCGCTCTCGACGAACCGCTGGATATGGTAATTTTAAACTTTGCGAACCCGGACATGGTCGGCCACAGCGGCATGCTTGAACCGACGGTCAAAGCGCTGGAAGCGGTCGACAAATGTCTCGGTAAAGTAGTCGATAAAATTATTAGCTTGGGAGGGACCGCGGTAATTACTGCAGACCACGGGAACGCAGATGAGGTCGTGACACCTGCAGGAGAACCGATGACCGCGCATACGGTCAATCCGGTGCCCGTCATTGTGACAGACAAATCGGTCTTGCTGCGTGAAAACGGGCGTTTATCAGACTTAGCACCCACTATGCTTGATTTAATGAATCTTAATCAGCCTGAAGATATGACAGGTAAGAGCCTTTTAATTAAAAATACGTTATAATAAATTCGAACTTAACTAATAAAGGAGTAGGATGACATGCCATTAATTACAGATGTATATGCACGTGAAGTTTTAGACTCTCGAGGAAACCCGACGATTGAAGTTGAAGTGCTGACAGAAAGCGGCGCTTTCGGTCGGGCACTCGTTCCTTCAGGCGCTTCTACAGGAGAACACGAAGCGGTAGAACTTCGTGATGGTGATTCATCACGCTTCTTAGGCAAAGGTGTAGAACAGGCAGTAGAAAATGTTAATGCTGTAATTGCACCCGAATTAATCGATGGAGAATTCACTGTCCTTGAGCAGGTCTCAATCGATAAAATGCTTATTCAGTTAGACGGAACGAAAAACAAAGAAAAATTAGGCGCTAATGCTATTTTAGGTGTATCGATTGCCGTAGCGAAAGCAGCCGCGGATCTTCTCGGCCAGCCTTTATATAAATACTTAGGCGGATTTAACGCTGTGCAGCTGCCAGTGCCGATGATGAATATTATTAACGGCGGTGAGCATGCAGACAACAGTATCGACATTCAGGAATTTATGATTATGCCTGTAGGCGCACCTACTTTTAAAGAGGCCCTCCGCATGGGGACAGAAATTTTCCACCAGCTTGCGAAAGTTTTATCAGCAAAAGGCTACAGCACCGCAGTCGGTGACGAAGGCGGATTTGCTCCAAACCTGAAATCAAACGAGGAAGCACTGGAAGTAATCGGCGAAGCGGTAGCAGCTGCCGGCTACGAACTCGGTTCAGATATCGTTCTTGCCATGGATGCAGCTTCAAGCGAATTCTTCAATAAAGATACGGGTAACTACGAGCTGAAAGGCGAAGGTAAAACTTATTCGTCGGAAGAACTTGTTAACTGGTACGGCGACATGGTTGAGAAGTATCCAATTATCTCAATAGAAGACGGTCTGGATGAAAACGACTGGTCAGGCACGAAACTTCTTACAGACAAAATCGGCGATAAAGTTCAGTTAGTCGGTGATGACCTGTTCGTAACGAACACTGAAAAATTAGTCCAGGGGATTGAACAAGGCGTTGCAAACTCAATCTTAGTTAAAGTAAATCAAATTGGTACGCTGACAGAAACTTTCGAAGCGATTGAAGTTGCCCAGCGCGCAGGCTACACAGCAGTCATCTCACACCGTTCAGGTGAAACAGAAGACACGACAATTGCCGATATTGCTGTTGCGACAAATGCCGGACAGATTAAAACAGGCGCACCGTCACGCACGGACCGCGTTGCTAAATACAATCAGCTGCTCCGCATCGAAGATGAATTATATGAGACAGGCACTTACAAAGGCCTCGCATCATTTTATAATTTGAATAAATAATTTGATGAAAACCCCTCTTGAGAGGGGTTTTTGTTATTTTGAGAGGGGTTAATTGACGATGTGGATGAGCAAGGTGTGCCAAAAAACGCTGACCTTGCACATAAATGATGCGCGGATGAGCAAGGTGCGTGAAAAAACGCTGACCTTGCACATAATTACTGCGTGGATGAGCAAGGTGAGCGAGAAAAACGCTGACCTTGCACATCCACTAAGGAAAGTGTATAGAGGATTAATAAAAAGAGGAATTTATCACAGAAACGCAATTTTTGTATGTTGAGTATTTATCAAAATAAGAGTCGACGGTCGCGTTTATATCTGCGAACTGTGGAACTGCTGACAGCACCTCCGCTGAAAGCAGAAATTCTTGCAGGAGATATTTCCCACGCTTCATTGATAGTTTTTAATTCATCAATTAGTATCGATACTATTTCGAAAGTAGTAAACTCTTTAGTGCATGAATGACAACAGTACTTGTATGAATTAACACGCACGAGCTCCGCAACCGAATCGCACTGGTAACAAAATACGCCAGTGCGGAGCTCGTCAAATTCAACATTCGCCGGGAGATCGTACATTGATTTCAGGAGCCGGCGGCTGTTGAGGTAGTCAGCGATATTGCCATGGTCATAACGATTGGGCTGACAAATTTTAGCAAGCCGCCGGTGCGTATTAGTGGGCACAAGCAGATTTTCCAAATTAGGCATGTTATAGATTGTCTGTGAAGGGTTCACAAACACGAGGTGTGAAGTAATATCGTAATTAAAACCGCCATTACGAATCAGAAAATCAAGCGAAGTGCGCTGGCGGTTCACCTGCATACTCAAGTCCTTATATTCGCGGCCGCTTTCAAAGAACCATGACTTCGTTCCGTAAATCAAATCGAAACCAAAATTTTTAACCTCGAAAGTATAAACACGGTCGCCAGCAATCAGCACGTTATCGATCTGCACTTCACTCATGCCGCTGGCTACTTTTAATGTTTCGGTACCGGAATCAATTTTAAAACGATAATCTTTCAAGTGATAAATTTCCTTGCCCCGCACGGCAGTATCGAGCAGTTTATCGAATCCGAGCTCGCCCTGCCAGCCGCGGGTCAATTTCTCCTTTTCTTTTTCTTCGGTTTCATCGAGCGGAGTACGTCTAGTCAGAATTTGCAATTGTTTAAGTTTTAAAGGGATTGTACGCATATCTATAACATAAAGATAAAGTAAATTATCTCCAAACAGCAAAAATTTAAAAAATGCAGCAGAACATTTACAGATTTCAACAAATAGAACGATGCCTCCAATGTAACAACTACATTACAAAACCTTCGTTTACATTGCACATACAGTAAATTTTTGGTACTATTTATACTGTTAATATAAATCGGAGGGGTATCTTCATGCAGACACTACTCATCGTTCTGTTAATCATCGTGTGTATATCGCTTATCGCTGTAGTGTTACTACAATCCGGAAAAAGTGCCGGTCTGTCAGGAGCAATCGGCGGCGGTGCCGAGCAGATGTTCGGCAAGCAGAAAGCGCGCGGTATGGACTTAATTTTACATAGAGCAACTGTAATTTTAGCAATCTTGTTCTTTATGATTATGCTGTTACTGACATACTTAGGTTAATACGTTAAAAGGTGAGCCGAATCCGATTAATCCCGGATTTTGGCTCTTTTTTTATGTTTGGAACGATGATTCTTTAGTATCCCGGACATTTAGCGTACAATAAAAGTAACACTATTTTGAGGTGACTTCATGAATATTAAACTACCTGAAAAATTTTACTTTAAAGAAGCGAGCGGAGACAGGGCGGTTCTGCTGCTCCATGGTTTTACGGGGAACACATCCGATGTAAGACAGCTCGGCCGTTATCTGCAGAAAAAAGGTCTCACTTCCTACTCGATAAACTATGAAGGCCATGCGGAACATCCGGAGAAAATTACTCAGTCTTCTCCCTTTGTATGGTATAAGCAGGCAGTCGAAGCTTACGATTTTTTAAGGAGTGAAGGCTGCAGCAATATTTTCGTTGCCGGTGTGTCGATTGGCGGAGTGATTGCGCTGCGCCTTGCAGCTGAGCGCGATGTAACAGGTGTCGGGACAATCTGCAGCCCAATGTACATGAAGGACGCGGAAACACTGTACGGGCAGTTTATCGCGTATGCAGAAAAATATTTGAAGATGTTTGAAAATAAAACGCCGGAGCAGATAGAAAAAGAAACAAAAAATCTGGAGATGACCGGAACTTTTGATGATATCAGCACGTTTATAAATCTGGTAAAAGGGAATTTAGAAGATGTTAATGTCCCGCTTTTTGTCGCTCAGGCAACTCACGATAAAGTGATTGATCCGGAGAGTGCCAAGGTAATATACAATGGCGCCGGGACTGATGAAAAAGAAATTAAATGGTACGATAAAGGCGGCCATGTACTGACTATAGATGAGAGCAAGGAAGAATTATTTGAAGATATATACAATTTTATTGAGCAGCACGAACAGCAGTATTAATAACAGATATGGAGGATTACAATGAGAGACTTTAAAGAAGAAATATTAGCCATTGTAAGTAAAGATGACTACAAACCGATGACAATAGATGATTTTAAAGAATCTTTTGGAGCGGATGATTCGGATGAATTCAAAGATATGGTGAAAACTTTAGTCTCTCTTGAAGAATCCGGTAAATTATACCGCACGAAAAAAGATAAATATATGAAGGTGCCTGACTCCAACAGAGTAAAAGGTACATTATCGATGCACAAACGCGGTTTTGGATTTCTGCGTCCCGAAGAAGAAGATATCGAAGATATTTTTATTCCGCCGAACGCTGTAAACGGTGCGCTTGACGGTGACACTGTGCTGGCAGAAGTCGAGACCAGTACGCGAGGCGACAAGACAGAAGGTCACGTAATTAGTATTATCGAGCGCGGCGTAACAAAATTAGTCGGGGAGTACAGTGCAAATGTTAATTACGGCTTCGTTGTACCTGACTCGAAAACATTCAAAACGGATATATTTATTCTGAGAGATAACAACTTAGGGGCTATTGACGGACACAAAGTGCTCGTTGAAATAACCAAATTCCCGGACAATCCCGACCAGGGCAATCCCGAAGGCCACGTAATTCAGATCTTAGGACATAAAAATGACCCCGGTGTCGACATTCTGTCGATTATTTACCAGCATGGCATCGACATCGATTTCCCTGATGAAGTGCTTGAGCAGGCGGAATCAGTGCCTGATGAAATCGATCAGGCTGATACGAAGGAGAGAGTCGATCTTCGCGACGAGTTTACAATTACGATTGACGGCGCCGATGCGAAAGATCTGGACGATGCTGTCAGCGTGAAAAAACTGGATAACGGCAATTTTGAACTGACGGTCAGCATTGCCGACGTCAGCCACTATGTAACAGAGAACTCTGCAATCGATAAAGAAGCATATCACAGAGGCACAAGTGTTTATCTGGTTGACCGGGTGATTCCAATGATACCGCACCGTTTATCGAACGGTATCTGTTCGCTGAATCCAAATGTCGACCGGCTGACACTGAGCTGCCGCATGGAATTTACACCGGGCGGTAAAGCCGTGGGCCACGAAATTTTCGAAAGTGTTATTAACTCGGACTACCGCATGACTTACGGCAACGTAAACTTAATGCTGGAAGATAAAGATGAGAGCGTCATTAATGAGTTCAAAGAAGTTTATCAGCCTCTGCTCGATGCTGAGGAACTTGCAGCGAGATTGCGTGCGAAACGCGAAAAACGCGGGGCAATTGATTTTGATTTTGCCGAAGCGGCTGTTGTTGTCGGTGAAGACGGCACACCGGAAGATATCGTTCTTAGAAACCGCGGAACGGGCGAAAAAATGATTGAGGAATTCATGCTGGCGGCCAACGAAGCAGTCGCAGAGCACTTCCACTGGATGGACGTGCCGTTTATGTACCGTATTCACGAAGAACCGAAAGAAGAGAAGCTGAGTAAATTCTTCGACTTCCTGACAGGTTTTGGTGTCGTTGTTAAAGGTAAAGGCAATCAGATTCACCCGCATGCTTTACAGGAAATTATTGAAGAAGTTAAAGACCGTCCTGAAGAAATGGTGATTTCCACGCTGATGCTGCGTTCGATGCAGCAGGCGAAATATTCACCTGAATCGCTCGGCCACTTTGGACTGGCGACGGAGTTCTACACTCACTTTACGTCACCGATCCGCCGTTACCCTGACTTAATCGTTCACCGTCTGATACGCGAGTATCTCTTTAAAGGAAAAACCGATGCGAAGACTATCCGCCGCAACAAGAGCGAGCTGCCTGAGATTGCGAAGCATACTTCAGAAAGAGAGCGGCGCGCCCAGGATGCAGAGCGCGACACGGATGATCTGAAGAAAGCGGAATTCATGATGAAGCATGTCGGAGAAACATTCGAAGGTGTAGTATCAGGCGTTATGAATTTCGGTATGTTTGTTGAACTGCCGAACACTATTGAAGGCCTGGTGCACGTCAGCAATATGACTGATGATCATTACAACTTCAACGAACGCGCTATGGCTATGCTCGGCGAACGTACCGGCACCATGTTCCGTATCGGCGACAAGGTTGAAATCGAAGTAATCGGTGTTAATCTCGAAGAGCGCCTGATTGATTTTAAAGTGGTCGGCATGCCTGATAAAAAACGTCCGGAAAGAAGACAAACACCGGTGGAAATTAAAGGCAGGTCAGAAAATAAAAAAGAAAAGACACGCTCACGTGAAAAGAAAGGAAGCTTCTCAAAGGGCGGCAAGAAAAAACCTTTCTATAAATCAGTGGCGAAAAAAGGCAAAGGAAAGAAGTAGAGGCTTATGAGTAAAAGCAACCAGAAAACGAGACCGCTGGCACAAAACCGCAAAGCGGGTCATGATTATTCTATCGATGACACGATTGAAGCGGGGCTTGTGCTTAGGGGTACTGAAATTAAATCGATCCGCCGCGGGTCGGCGAACTTAAAAGACTCGTATGCGCGGGTCTATAAGAATGAAATGTACGTTTATAATATGCACATTGCGCCGTATGAAGAGGGGAACCGTTTTAACCACGAGCCTCTCCGTACGCGCAAGCTGCTCCTGCACCGTAAAGAAATTAATAAGCTTAGAGGGCATATGCAGGAGCCGGGGAATGCAATTATTCCGCTTAAACTGTATATTAAAAATGGCATGTGCAAAGTGCTTTTAGGTATTGCGACAGGTAAGAAGAAATACGATAAACGCCAGGATCTGAAGAAAAAACAGATGAAACGCGAGATTGACCGTGCAATGAAGGAGCAGTTCCGTTAATTTGTCAACGGGTTTTTATCGTGTTATAATAATAAGTGCTCGGCAAATCAGCCGTAATATTAAATAATCCGGGGGCGTTCCGGATTCGACAGGGGCTATTCGGGCATTTTAAGCGTGTCGGAGGTTTCGGCTTCGTCATCAACGATACTCAGTTTATAATAACTGGCAAACAAAACAATTTCGCAGTAGCTGCCTAAGAGCGCTCTGCATCATCCCATGAGCTCGCCTATGGCCCGTGACGATGATTCAACTATAATAGGATACGCCCTTTAGTCTGCGGTCGGAAGACTAAATGGAAGAGATTAATCGGACTAGCATGGAATGAGGTTCGTTCATTGCCATCATTCATGTGAAACTTAATAATGAACTACACACGTAGAAAGAAATGCTGCGAGGTCTCTGGACGCGGGTTCAACTCCCGCCGTCTCCATATTGAATACCCAATCCTGGTGAAGGATTGGGTATTTTTTTGTATAAATGTTTAGCATTTATTTGAGGGGGAATACATTAACTGTACAAAAATACTATTTAATTAATTAAGGAGTGTTTTTAAATGGCGGAAAAAGACAGCAAATTAGAACAATTAAAAGGTAATGCAAAAGAAACAATCGGCAACGCTACCGGAGACAAAGATAAAGAAAAAGAAGGCAAGAACGAGAAGAATGCCGGTAAAGCAAAAGAGTATGTAGATAAAGCATCGGACAAAGCTCATGACTCTATCGACAAAGCGTCAGACAAAGTATCAGAAAAATTTAAAAAATAAATAAGAGCGAAAATGAGGCTGTATTTATTGCGGCTTCATTTTTGTGAATAAATGTTATGTTTGGATATAAGTTCAATTCATTAGTAAGATTGAATTGTAATTAAAAAATTAGGAGGCAGTTATAATGGCAGTTAAATATGAAATCAGTGCAGTAAACACAGGGGGCCGCAAAGGTCACGTGGCAACAGAAGACAAAGCGATTGATTCACCGGTAATTCCGCCGGATCAGGATGGCGAGGGTGTTAACCCTGAACAGTTATTCGCTGCGGGATATGCTTCCTGCTTTAACGGTGCCTTTGATTTAATGATTAAAAAAGGCGGTGTGCGTGATGCAGAGCCGGAAGTTACTTTAACAGTACGCCTTGAAGAAGATGGCGAAGGTGTTAAACTTGGTGTAGATATTAAAGCTAAAGTTAAAAACATGTCTCAGGAAGACGCTGAAAAATATTTAGAGCAGGCACACGATTTCTGCCCTTACTCTAAAGCAACACGCGGTAACATCGACGTGGATTTATCAGTAGAAGTAGTGTAATAATTTATAGAAGATAAAACCAGAGCCCCGTGCGGGCTCTTTTTTTATTGGTGTAAAGATGATGCTGGATTTTTTATAGTGATTTTAGGAATCTTATGTCGTTCATTGACCGGGTAGTGAGTTTAGTCAGTCAAAGAGTTTGGTTCATTGACCGGGTAGTGAGTTTAGTCAGTCAAAGAGTGATGAATTTATCCACGGGGGCACGCGCCACCCAGCAAAACCTAAAATTATTCAGCCACTATATCAAAAATCGCAGTCTTACCTTCTGAATTCATCAAGGGTTCAAATACAGCAACCATATTTTCAGGTGCGGATACTAGGCCGTAGGACATTTGGCCGGTTATACTTTCACCTGGAGCAAGGTCGGCAGGAAAGATGCTGTCGAGTTCGTAGCTGTGTGCGAGTTCACCGTCCGCTTCAAGCGTAATATCGCGTCTTGCCGGGAATGTCTGGTCTGTGCCGTTTTCATATGTAATGTCCAGAACGAGTACGCCGCTGACATCGATAATATTCGTATCGTTGCGCTCGTCTGTCATAACGGCATCATTAATTGTTACAGTAATGCCGCCGATTTCAACGGGTTCACCCAGCTGATAATTATCGTTCTCTGATTTTGCTGATTCGACTGCTTCTTCATCAACTTCATCGATTTCAATTTCATTTTCCTCTTCGCTGTCAAAAAGACCTTTATCCTCTTCAAGAGCTGCAGTCTCTGAAGATTCAGCTGTGCCTGTATTTTCTTTATCAGTATTATCATTGCATGCCGCAAACAGCATGGCTGAGAATGCCATCAAAGCCAGCAGTTTATTTTTTTTCATTTACTTTAACCCCCGGGATACTATAATGGTTTTATGATACCATTAGATTGAAATAGCTATCAATCGCATTCAGAATGCACAAAGGGGAAAATTCATGAATACAACGAAGATTGTCGTCACTTTATCAGGTCATAATGATGACGAAATTAAAGAAGAAATTCAAAAAGCGAAAGAGAATATAGACGCTTTTGATATCGTGGAAATACGCGGAGATGTTTTCGATGCGTTAAACCGCGAGGATCACGGCAAAAAAGTCAGATATATCATAGATTCTTTTAAACCGCTGAAAAAAGAAATTATTTATACATACCGCACAGCGAAAGAGGGCGGCAGCGGTTCAAAAACAACAGTTGAGTACGAAGCGCTCTTAAACGCTGTCTGCCAGACAATGGATATTGACTATATTGATATCGAAGTTCAGTCCGGCGATAAAATTATCGAATCTGTCTCCAAAACGGCACGTGACAATAATGTGAAATGCCTGATGAGTCATCACGATTTTAAGCGTACACCGTCTAGTGAGGAAATTTTATCGATTATTAATAAAATGCACACGCTCGGCGGAGATTTATACAAAGTTGCTTACTTCCCTCATGAAATGAAGGATGTGGACAAAGTCACTGGAGCTGTGAAAAGTGCTAAACAAAAGTACGGAGACAGAATAATTGGAATCTCTATGGGAGAACTCGGAAAAGACACGCGTACGGCAGAGGGAGAAGCGGCTTCGGCATTCACCTACGGCTTTGTATCAAGGGATGCGGCTCCGGGACAGATTCATGTAACACACTTGCGTGAAATATTTACCAGATAAAAATATTAAGCAATCTTTACAGCAGGTTAACGAAAGAATAATACCCAGCTGATAAAATGGGAACCAGAGGATATGAAAACTTAACTCTTCTCCCCAGCCCCTTTGTCCGAAACCTTCCCCTGAGGTTTCGGACTTTTTTCGTTTTTGCATATGTCTAATTTACTTTATCTGGGGTATTATAAGTGTAAGAATAATTTCTTATTCGGGAGGATAAAAATGATTACATTTTACGAATACCCTAAATGCACGACCTGCCGCAAGGGCAAAAAGTTTTTAGCAGATAATAATCTGGAGTTTACTGAAATTGATATGGTTAAGCAAGTACCGGCTAAAGATACGCTGAAAGGTATCCTCGACAAATCGTCGCATTCAATTGATGACTTTTTTAACAAGCGGGGCACTAAATTTAAAGAGCTCGGATTAAAAGAACGTCTTCAAGATCTGAGTGAAGAAGAGAAGCTGGAACTGCTCGCAAGTGACGGCATGCTGATTAAGCGGCCGATGGTTGTACTTGATGATGATGTGTTATTAGGTTTTAAAGAAGAAACTTATAAAAATGCATTATTGAATTAATTCACTTGCCTAAAGTACGGCAATTGTGCAACAATAAGTATGATAAGTTAAAAGGGAGGTTTTAGCGTGTCATTACCACAAGATTTAAAGTACAGCGAAGATCATGAGTGGATTAAAGTTGAAGGAAATACTGTAACAATCGGTATTACTGACTTTGCACAGTCTGAACTTGGAGATATCGTATTTGTCGAACTTCCAGAAGAAGGCGACGATATCTCTACAGGTGATTCTTTCGGCAGCGTGGAATCAGTGAAAACTGTTTCTGAATTATATGCACCGGTTTCCGGTTCTATAGTTGCTGTTAACGAAGAGCTTGAGGACAGTCCGGAGCTTGTTAACGAAAATCCATACGAAGGTGCTTGGATGCTGAAAGTTGAACTTTCAGATGAAAGCGAATTAGATAACCTTCTTGATGCTGCTGGTTACCAGGCAGTAATCGAGAAATAATAACTTAGCTCTGGACTTTTGTCCGGAGTTTTTTTAAAACCTATATTTATTGCTTAAAGTGAATTTATATTAAAAATTTAACTAAGGGTGATACGGATGAATCTTTCTGATAAAGTACTCATTGTTGAGGGGAAAACGGATAAGCGCAGATTGGAAGAAGTGCTGGTGGAACCTGTACAGATAATTTGCACCTTCGGGACGATGGGTATTTCAAAACTGGATGAGATTATTGATCAGCTTGGCGATTCTCAAATATTCATTTTATCCGACGCGGATAAGGAAGGAAGAAAAATTCGTAAATGGTTTAAAAAACATCTTAGTGAAAGTACGCATATTTATATAGATCCCAAATTCGGGGAAGTAGGACGCTGTCCGCATGACTACCTTGCAAACCTCTTGCTCAGACACGGTTTTTATGTAGATACGAGCTTAATAATGAAAGGTAAGTTTTATCGTGAAGGAAACAATCTCAACGGAAAATATATTAAAGAATATACAGGATAGAGAGCATTATATTATTTTTGGCTATGCAACGATGTGCAAAACATGCGATATCTCAGAAACGATGCTCAGCGTCGCGGCTGCTGCAAGAGAAATCAGCTATGAACGCATCAACTTAAATTTTTATAAAACACTGATAGATAAATATCAGATTCGTTCTGCGCCGGCACTGCTGCTGTTTAAAAACGGCAAACTCGTCAGGGAAGTCTACGCATTTCAATCTGTTACTTACTTAAACGAGGTTCTGGAAAAATTTCTGATTGACTAAGAAAGAATAGTCTGATAATATGAATTTCAATCAAATATTAACTCTTATCAAGAGTGGTGGAGGGATGTGCCCTTAGAAGCCACGGCAACCGTCATCGTGACAAGGTGCCAAATCACTGGATTAATATCCTCAGATGAGAGGCGTAATGAACGTTTAAAAGCCTACTCATTTTTGGAGTAGGTTTTTTTAATTGTTCTCCTGGAAAGGGAAGGGATTTATATATAATGATAGATATTAGTAATGTGACTAAAATATTTAAAACTAAAAATCAAAATATAACGGCAGTAGATCATGTCGGTCTGAATGTGAAGAAAGGTGAAATTTTTGGAGTTATCGGCTACTCGGGCGCCGGCAAATCCACGCTGATTCGTCTTTTGAACGGACTGGAGCAGCCGACGGAAGGGACTGTTACAGTAACCGGTGATGAAATCAGCGGCATGACGATGAAAGAACTGCGGCAAAAACGTCAAAAAGTATCGATGATATTTCAGCATTTTAACCTGCTCTGGTCACGGACTGTCGCTGAAAATATCAGCTTTTCGCTGGAAATCGCAGGTGTACCTAAAAAAGAACGGCAGCTGCGTGTTTCGGAACTGATAAGGCTGGTTGGTCTGGAAGGCCGCGAAAACAACTACCCGAGTGAGCTGTCCGGCGGCCAGAAACAGCGCGTCGGCATTGCGAGAGCGCTGTCGAATGAACCACAGGTTCTGCTGTGCGATGAAGCAACCAGTGCTCTGGATCCTGAAACGACAGATGAAGTGCTTGACCTGCTCGTCGATATTACGAAAAAGATGAACTTGACCATCGTGCTGATTACGCACGAAATGCATGTTATCAGAAAAATATGCGACCGGGCAGCTGTCATGGAAAACGGTAAAGTAGTGGAAGTGGGGGCGGTTATCGAACTGTTCCAGAATCCCCAGTCAAATGTAACGAAACGTTTCGTTAAGGATGATATTTCGGATGACGACCACGCAGTAGCCATGGAAGAAATAAAAGAAGCTTTCCCGACTTCAACTATCGTTAAGCTGACATTTGTCGGCACCCGCACAAAATCGCCGATTGTCTCTCAAGTTATCCGGAATTACGGTCTTGATGTAAATATCCTGTCAGGAAATATTAAGCAGACGAATCAGGAATCATACGGTCATCTTTATATCGCCCTAGATATTAATCAGGAAACACTGGAACAAATTACTGCAGAGTTTAAAAAACACGATGTCACGCTGGAGGTTGAAAGTAAATGAATGAATTTCTGACAGCATTTAAAGAAATGTTCGCCTTCGAAAACGTGAAATGGGATGCAGTTTTAGAAGCGACTTACGAAACAATTTATATGACCGTGATAGCAACTGCACTGGCCTTCCTGATCGGGCTGATACTCGGTATTATTTTATTCTTATCGAATAAAAGTCATAACGGTGTGTCAAAACCGGTTTACGGCGCAACATCATTTATTGTTAACCTCTTCAGAGCAATACCGTTTATCATTTTAATTATTTTAATTATGCCCTTCACAAAAGCAATTATGGGAACGGTAATGGGTTCAAATGGTGCGCTTCCTGCACTGATTATCGGTGCAGCGCCCTTCTTTGCCCGTCTCGTTGAAATCGGTCTGAAGGAAATCGACAAGGGTGTTATTGAAGCGGCTGAATCGATGGGAGCGAACGCGTGGACTATCATTTGGAAAGTGTTGATTCCGGAATCGCTGCCTGCTCTCATTTCCGGTATCACAGTGACATCAATTATGCTTGTCGGCTCTACTGCAATCGCCGGAGTTATCGGTGCGGGAGGTCTTGGTAACCTCGCCTATATGGTCGGCTTCACAAGAAACCAGCCGGATGTCACACTCGTTGCAACTGTAGTAATCCTGATCATCGTTTTTATCATCCAGATTATTGGAGATACTCTGTCTAAAGCAGTCGATAAACGCTGATCTAACAATAAAAACTATAATGAAAAGAGGCTATTACATGAAGAAGATTTTTGGTATTGTCACTCTGTTTGCACTCGTATTAGTTTTAGCAGCCTGCGGTAACGGTTCTGACTCAGAAGAAAGTGCTGAAGGAGAGCCGACTGAAATCTCAGTTGCGGCATCACCTGCACCGCACGCTGAAATTTTAGAAAGAGCAGCTGATATTTTAGCTGAAGAAGATATCACAGTTAACGTGGAAATCGTTAACGACTACACTACGCCTAACAGATTGCTTGCTGATGAAGAAGTGGATGCTAATTTCTTCCAGCATACACCTTACTTGGATGGTGAAACTGAATCGCACGGTTATGATTTAACAAGCATCGGCAACGTACATATAGAGCCAATGGCAGTATATTCAAACGATTATGATTCACTGGAAGATATTCCTGACGGGTCGACAATTTTAGTGTCGAATAACCCTGCTGAAGAAGGACGTTTCCTGTCATTCTTCGTAAATGCAGGTCTGGTTGAAATCGAAGAAGGCATCGAAATCCAGGATGCGACATTTGATGATATAACAGAAAACCCGCACAATTTTGAGTTCGATAACAATACAGCACCTGAGCTGCTGGTAAGCATGTACGAAAATAACGAGGCGCCTGCAGTAATTATCAACGCGAACTTCGCGATCGACGGGGGCTTAAGCCCGGTTGACGATTCAATTGCTGTAGAGGAAGGAGACTCGCCATACGCTAACCTTATCGCTGTAAGAACAGGCGATGAAGAACGTCCGGAACTGCAAAGATTAATCGAAGTATTGCAATCGGAAGAAATGGTTCAGTTCATTGAAGAAGAATACGACGGCACTATTATTCCAGCTGAATAGCAGAGATTTTTTAAAAGCACTCCTCTGTGAGTGCTTTTTTGATTTCGACGAAAAGAACTGTCTATCTAAAATGACTTTAAAAAACAAACCTGAAATGACCAGTCTCAATCAGCCATTTCAGGCTTGTTTTATATCGTCAGCACAATCATCAATATAAATAAGATGATTAGATATATCAGTGAATATTTTAAATTAATATTTGCCCAGCGCTCTTTATTATCAGTCTGCAATCCTTTCACAGACAGGAAAATCCATCCTAAAGTCAGAATCAGCGAGACGGTAAAGAATATCCAGCCGAATGTTCCAAGCAGGATAAACGGCACAGGCACGAGGGCGATAACATAATACAGGTTTTGTCTGATCGTCGCATCGACTCCGATAACGACCGGAAGCATCGGCACGCCGGCTCTTGTATAGTCAGCGAGGCGTTTAACAGCGATAGCCAGCGTATGCGGAATTTGCCATATAATTAATATGTAGAATAAGGCAATCGGGACAACATGAGCAGCGGGGGCAATTACAGCCCAGCCGATCAGCGGTGTAAATGCACCGGAGATACTGCCTATTATCGTATTAATTGTGTACCGGCGTTTCGACCAGAATGTATACAGGACGACGTAGAAGAACCAGCCTAAAAATGAATATACTGCTGCTTCTATTGTTGTTATCAGCATGAGAGCCAGTCCGATTACTGTCGTTGCGACCGCAGCAATCAGTACACCTTTTAAAGGAAAAGAGCCGGTAACGGTCGGACGCTGCTGAGTACGGTCCATTTTTTTATCAAGATCGTATTCAAACCAGTTATTGAACATCAGTGCACCGGAAATAACGAGGGTGCTGCCGGCCATCGTTAAAATAAAAAGCACCCAGTGATCGGTAAAGTTTTCGCCGTTAAAGTACAAAGCGAGCCAGTAAGCTGTAAATACGGGCAGTACATTGGCAGCGAGGACCTTACCTTTTAATAAGTATTTTATATCGATCAGCAAATTTATAAATTTTGACGAACTGTGTGTTGAAGTATTATGTGTATTCAAAAAAATTCCCTCACAAGTGTTATAATCAATACAGTATATTATATCAGTACAGACTTATTCGCGAAATGCGGGAATAGATAAATTATGTGAACGAAAAGATGTTTCTGCAGTCATAGTACAGGGTATAAATAAAATTAACCGGAGGAGGAGAGCTTTAATGGAAAATAATGAACGGTCCTACAGTAATACAGTCCATAACGGTTTTGACAAAACACTGGTTATTATCACCTATGTGTTAATGTTTTTTACCGCCGTTATCGGTCCGTTAATTGTCTGGGTAATTAAAAAAGATGATGATCCTGCAACGGAAGTTGCTTTGCGAAATTTAGTGAACTTCGGTATTTCCTATACAATTTATTTAATTATTGCAGGCTTAACGGCGATAATACTCATCGGTTATATACTGACACCGATTATTACCGTCGCATTTTATATATTTATTATTATCGGGATTGTTAAATCATCGGACGGCGAAATTTACAAAGCGCCGTTTACGATTGATTTTATAAAGTAAAACCCCTTTGCCAGGCAG
Source organism: Jeotgalicoccus halotolerans (assembly GCF_003387165.1). Classification (GTDB taxonomy): domain Bacteria; phylum Bacillota; class Bacilli; order Staphylococcales; family Salinicoccaceae; genus Jeotgalicoccus; species Jeotgalicoccus halotolerans. Next base: position 58,122 of record NZ_QUMW01000016.1, on the reverse strand, counting down.
CAGAAGCTGTCTGGTTTTTTACTGTCTGATAAATTGCACAGAATCATGAGTAATGGTAAAATTAAAGTGTATTTTAACTATAAGATGGACGGGAGGAACTAATATGAATGACTTTAATAATTCACCGAATACCGGTTTTGACAGCACACTGGTTTTAGTTTCTTATATCGTGTCACTTTTTACAGCAGTAGTTGGACCGCTTATAATCTGGGCTCTGAAAAAAGATGATGATCCGCTTACATCTGATGCACTCCGTCACGTTGCAAATTTCGGATTATCATATACAATTTACATGTTTGCTGCATGGCTGACATCAATCATTCTGATTGGACTTGTACTCGGTCCGATAGTAACGATTGCATTTTACGTATTTGCGATTATCGGAATCGTTAAAGCTGTTAATGGAGAGGTCTATAAACCGCCGTTTACAATCGATATTTTCAAATAGACAAAAGTAGATAAAATACTTCTAAATGATAGAATAGTCATTTAGAAGTGTTTTTATTTTTTTAATGACAAGACTCATATTAAGAAGCTGAACCCTTTAAACTGCGCGCTTTTTGGGGTATAATATATAGGTGTTGCAAGGAGTCTGGTACTTTGACTATAGATTAGAATTATTATAAACTATAAGAGTATTAGAAAATCTTAAATTTCAATTGGAGGATTAGACATGGCATCTGTTTTAGAAATTAAGAATCTACACGTTGAAATAGACGGTAAAGAAATATTAAAGGGTGTTGATTTAACACTTAAGCAGGGTGAAATCCACGCTGTAATGGGACCAAATGGTACTGGTAAGTCTACACTTGCGCAAGCTATCATGGGTCACCCGAGTTATGACGTTACAGAAGGTGAAGTTCTTCTTGACGGTGAAAACATTCTTGAAATGGAAGTAGACGAGCGTGCTAAAGCTGGTTTATTCCTCGGTATGCAGTATCCATCAGAAATCTCTGGTGTAACTAACTCTGACTTCCTTCGTTCTGCAATTAATGCACAGCGTGAAGAGGGCGACGAGATTAACTTAATGCAGTTCATTAAGAAATTAGATAAAAACATGGAATACCTTGAAATGGATCCGGATATGGCTACACGTTACCTTAACGAAGGATTCTCAGGCGGAGAGAAGAAACGTAACGAAATTCTTCAGTTAATGATGCTCGAGCCTAAATTCGGTATTTTAGATGAGATTGACTCCGGTCTTGACATCGATGCTTTAAGAGTTGTATCTGAAGGTATCAACAAGCTTCGCGGCCAGGAATTCGGTTCTTTAATCATCACTCACTACCAGCGTTTACTTAACTACATTACACCTGACGTTGTTCACGTAATGATGAGAGGTAAAGTAGTTAAATCAGGCGGGAAAGAACTTGCTGAACGCCTTGAGTCTGAAGGTTACGACTGGATTAAAGAAGAACTTGGCATTGACGACGAAACTGTCACTGAAGACAAATAAGACGGGAGGATCACTATGGCTACTGAATTAAATGCATTCGAACTGAACAAGGAAGAGATTATTGCCACTGCAAATAACAGAGGCGAATCTGAGTTCCTGCTCGGTAAAAGAAAAGAAGCAGTAGAACAATTTGATAGTCTTGACATGATTAAACCTGACAAGACTAAGGTAGACAAATGGGATTTCTTTAACGTAACTTCACCAGTTGTTGAGAGCAGTACTTACAACTCTCTTGACGAACTGCCGGAAGCTGTTAAAGGATTAATTGACCTGGATAACAGTAAAAATATATATGTACAGCACAACAACACACCAGCTTACCTTCGTTTAGATGAAAAACTGAAAGCAAAAGGTGTTATTGCTGAAAACATCATCGACGCAGCAAATAATCATCCTGAACTTCTTGAGAAGTACTTTATGACTGAAGGCGTTAAAATTGATGAGAACAAACTAACGGCATATCACGCTGCATTATTAAACGGCGGTATTTTCATTTATGTGCCTAAAGATGTTCACATTGAAGACCCGATTCAGATGGTAGTACTCCACGACGACAAAGATGCTTCATTATTCAACCACGTTCTGATTGTTGCAGATGAAGGTTCTGAAGTAACTTACGTTGAGAACTACTTTACCAACCTTGAAGCGTCAACTGAAAAAATTAATATCGTCTCAGAAGTTATCGCGTTAAATAACTCTAAAATCACTTACGGCTCTGTAGATTTCCTGCCGAAAGAAATGACTGGTTATGTTAACAGACGCGGTGTTGCAGCAGATGATGCAAATATCGACTGGGCTTTAGGGCTGATGAACGATTCAAATATCATTTACGACAACACAACTTATCTGAACGGAGACCGTTCTGAATCAGATCTTAAGATTGTAACTGTAGGCCGCGGTGAAACGAAAGCGAATTTCACTACGCAGATTATTCATTACGGTAAAGATTCAAACGCTCACATTCTTAAGCACGGTGTTATGAAAGACAGCGCTACTAGTATCTTTAATGGGATCGGCTACATTAAGCATGGTGCCACAAGAGCTGACGCACAGCAGGAATCACGTATTCTGATGCTGAGTGAAAAAGCGCGCGGTGATGCTAACCCGATTCTTCTTATTGACGAAGACGACGTTACAGCAGGGCACGCAGCTTCAGTCGGCCGTGTTGATGATCTGCAGCTCTTCTACCTGATGAGCCGGGGTATCGCGAAGAAAGAAGCAGAACGTCTTGTAATTCATGGTTTCTTAGATCCGGTAGTTAAAGCATTGCCTATCGAATCTGTCAGAAAACAACTCAAAGAGATTATCGAGCTTAAGGTACTATCTTAAGGAAGGGAGGGCTCTGACGAATGGATATACAAAAAATCCGTCAGGATTTCCCGATACTTGGTGAACAGGTAAACGGAAAAGACCTCATATATCTAGATACATCAGCAACGAGTCAGACACCATTAAAAGTAATCGAGGCTATGAACGATTATTACAGAGAGTATAACTCAAACGTTCACCGCGGTGTGCATACACTCGGAACGAAAGCGACAGATGCGTATGAAAAAGCGCGTATGAAAGTACGCAGTTTTATCAATGCAAAACGCTTTGAAGAAATCGTTTATACGCGCGGAACTACGGCGGCAATTAATTTGGTTGCCCGCAGCTTCGGCGATTTGGTTATTGAAGAAGGCGATGAAATCGTCGTTAACGAAATGGAACACCACGCTAACATCGTCCCCTGGCAGCAGCTTGCCAAGCGAAAAGGTGCGGAACTTGTCTTTATTCCCCTGGAAGAAGACGGAACGATAGCGCTTGAAAGTGTGAAAAAAGCGATGAGCGACAAAACAAAAATCGTTGCGATTACACATGTATCAAATGTACTCGGCACGATTAATGATATTAAGCCGATTGCTGAAATAGCCCATGCTCACAATGCGTATATTTCTGTTGACGGTGCACAGGCTGTACCTCATATGGCAGTTGACGTGCAGGACTTGGACGTCGACTTCTACGCATTCAGCGGACACAAAATGCTCGGACCGACAGGTATCGGTATTTTATACGGCAAAGCTGAGTTGCTTGATAAAATGGAGCCGATTGAATACGGTGGAGATATGATCGATTATGTTTATAAAACCGAATCGACATGGACGGATCTTCCTGTGAAGTTTGAAGCGGGAACTCCGATGATTGCCGAAGCTGTCGGTTTAAATGCAGCAATCGATTATATTACCGAGCTCGGCCTCGATAATATTTATCAGCATGAGAAAGAGCTTGTTCGCTATGCCTATGACAAAATGTCTGCAATCGAAGGAATTGAAATATATGGTCCCGGCAAGGACGACCGTGCAGGACTTATCACTTTCAATCTTAAAGGCATACACCCTCACGACCTCGCAACTGCGCTGGACTCAGAAGGAATTGCTGTTCGCGCCGGTCATCACTGCGCTCAGCCGCTGATGAAATGGTGCAAGGCATCGTCGACAGCAAGAGCAAGTTTTTATATATACAACACGATTGAAGAAATCGACCAGTTTATTGAAAGTCTGGAAAAAACGAAGGAGTTTTTCTCGTATGAATTTTAACAACCTGAATCAGCTGTATCGCTCAGTTATTATGGACCACTACAAAAATCCCCGGAATAAGGGTGTAATTGAAGATGGTTCGATGACAGTTGAAATGAATAACCCGACTTGCGGTGATGAGATTCAGCTCACATTGAACGTTGAAGAGGGCATCATTAAAGATGTTAAGTTCCAAGGAGAAGGCTGCTCAATTTCCATGTCCAGCGCATCTATGATGACAGAAGCTATTATGAATCAGCCTGCAGACAAAGCGTTAGAAATGGCTGCTGAGTTTTCGAATATGATGCTTGGTGAGGACTACCATATTACTGACGATATGGGCGACATTGAAGCGCTGCAGGGAGTAAGTCAATTCCCTGCACGTATTAAATGTGCAACACTCACTTGGAAAGCACTGGAAAAAGGGTTTAAAGAATCCGATAAAAATTAGTATTGAGGAGCGATCATATATGGTTAAGCAAGCACCGGATATTGGCGATTACAAATATGGTTTCCACGATAAGGACGTTTCTATTTTCCGTTCTGACAGAGGATTAACTGAAGAAATCGTCCGTGAAATATCTAAAATGAAAGAAGAGCCGCAGTGGATGCTGGACTACCGTCTCAAGTCTCTGCAGCACTTCTATGACAGACCAATGCCTTTATGGGGCGGAGATTTATCGGAACTTGATTTCGATGAAATTACGTATTATGTAAAACCGTCTGAACAGACTGAACGTTCATGGGATGAAGTACCTGATGAAATTAAACGTACGTTTGACAAATTAGGTATTCCTGAAGCTGAACAGAAGTACTTAGCAGGGGTTTCTGCTCAGTATGAATCTGAAGTTGTTTATCACAACATGGAGAAAGATCTTGAAGATAAAGGTGTTATCTTTAAAGATACTGACTCCGCATTAAAAGAGAACGAAGAATTATTCAAAGAATATTTCGGTACAGTTGTTCCGTTTTCAGATAATAAATTCTCAGCACTAAACTCGGCTGTATGGTCGGGCGGATCATTTATCTACTGCCCTCCGGGAGTTAAGCTTGATACACCATTACAGGCATACTTCCGTATCAACTCTGAAAACATGGGTCAGTTTGAGCGTACTTTAATCATCTGTGATGAAGGCTCAAGTGTTCATTATGTTGAAGGTTGTACAGCACCGACTTATACGACAAACTCACTGCACTCTGCAGTAGTTGAAATCATCGTTAAACGCGATGCATACTGCCGTTACACGACAATCCAGAACTGGGCAAACAACGTATATAACCTGGTTACAAAACGTACTTTCGTTGATGAAAACGGAACTATGGAATGGGTTGACGGCAACATCGGTTCTAAGATTACAATGAAATACCCGTCAATTTTCCTTAAAGGTGAAGGTTCACGCGGTATGACATTATCTATCGCTTTAGCAGGTAAAGGACAATTGCAGGATGCTGGTGCGAAAATGATTCACCTTGCGCCAAACACATCTTCTACAATTGTTTCTAAATCAATTGCTAAAGGCGGCGGTAAAGTTTCTTACCGCGGTCAGGTTCACTTCGGACGGAAAGCACACGGTGCACGTTCAAACATCGAGTGTGATACGCTGATTATGGATAATGAATCTACTTCGGATACTATTCCGTACAACGAAATTTTAAATGATAACATCTCTCTTGAGCACGAAGCAAAAGTTTCGAAAGTGTCAGAAGAGCAGTTATTCTATCTGATGAGCCGCGGACTTGGTGAAGAGGAAGCGACAGAAATGATCGTAATGGGCTTCATCGAACCGTTTACAAAAGAACTGCCAATGGAATATGCAGTAGAAATGAACCGCTTAATTTCCTTCGAGATGGAAGGTTCAATCGGTTAATAGATTTAAAAATATTGTCAGCCGCCGCATTAATTTGCGGCGGTTTTTTGTGTTATTTTATTTTTTACAGTATTATTTAAAAAATTCAGAAAAAAAGTGTAGATAGTATTTTATAGGGTATTGGTATAAATATAATTCAGGGGGGATTACATGGGAGAAGATACAAAGACAAAAGGAAAAAGTTCAAAAGACATTAGTCAGAAGTTTCCGCATACATATGCGATACTCCTGTTCATCGTTATTTTAGGAGCAGCACTCAGCTACATAATTCCAGCCGGTGAGTACGAACGCGTGGAAGTGGAGGACAGAGTTGAAGTAATCGGAGGCAGTTTCCATTCTGTTGAACAAAATCCTGTATCGTTTATGGATCTGATTATGGCTATTCCGACAGGGTTAAATGAAGCAGCAGATATTATTTTCTACATATTCCTTATCGGAGGTGCATTCGGAGTGATTCGTAAAACCGGTGCACTGGAAGCAATTATTCAAAAAGTGATGAACAATGTTCAAAAAAATGAACTGCTAGTAATTCCGATAATTATGACGGTTTTTTCTATACTTGGTTTTACTACAGGAATGTCGGAAGAGGCAATTATCTTTGTGCCGATCGGTATTATGCTGTCAGTTGCGCTCGGCTACGATGCTCTGGTCGGAACAGCCATGGTAACACTCGGTGCGGCTGCGGGCTTTATCGGCGGGATGTTTAACCCATTCACAGTCGGTATTGCTCACGGAATTGCAGAACTGCCGATATTTTCAGGATGGGCTTTCAGACTGGCAGTTTATTTTGTAGTGTTGCTGATTGGCATTTTATTTGTTATGTCTTATGCTAAAAAAGTTAAGAAAAATCCAAAAAGCAGTCTGGTTTATGAAGAAAGCCAAACAGGCCAGCTCAATTTCACGGAAGATGCGCTTGTCTTGACCGAACTTAGAAAACGGCACATCGTCATTATAGTTTTATTTGCCCTGACGATCGCAATAAACGTTTACGGTATTTTTGTTCATGGATGGTTCTTAACGGAACTGGCAGCGAACTTCTTTATCGTCGGCATCATTATCGGTTTTGTCGGCGGTCTAAAATTGAATACTGTATTTGATGCATTTATTGACGGTATGAAAATTGTTGTTTACGGAGCGATTATTGTCGGCTTTGCAAGAGCGATACTTGTCGTGCTGGAATCGGGATTGATTATTGATACAATTATTTACAGTCTGAGTGCGGTGCTTGATAATGTACCGACTGCCCTGACGGCAATCGGTATGCTCGGGGTCCAGGTAATTATTAACTTCTTTATTCCGTCGGGTTCCGGTCAGGCGATGACGACGATGCCGATTATGGTACCTATTTCCGATCTCCAGGGAATTTCAAGACAGGTGGCTGTACTCGCCTATCAATATGGAGATGCTATAACTAACAGTATTATACCGACCTCGGCTTCACTGATGGGCGTTCTTGCTGTCGCAGGTATTCCCTATATAAAATGGGTTAAATTCGTCTGGAAATTAATTATTATATGGTTAATCATAGCGGCAATTGCACTGGTGATTGCAACGCTGATTAACTTACAGTAAAACATGAATGGGCAGCGTCTGCTGTCCATCTTTTTTATAATACTTAAGACTGATTATTCTGACATTAAATTGACACATTTATATTTAGTGCTAACCTGTAATTATATACAAAAAATGGGAGGCGTATTAAATGGGTCATACGTGGATTAAATTGTCGGTGCTTTATCTTGTGATTGGTATTTCAGTGGGACTGTTTATGTCGTATACGATTCAGCTTAACTGGGCTGCAGGACATGCGCATGTTAACGTAGTCGGGTGGCTGTCAACACTCGGCATCGGTACAGTGTTATCAATCTACCCTCATTTAGCAGAAAACGGTCTCGGAACAGCCACATTTTGGCTGTACCATATCGGCGTTCCTTTATTTCTCTTCAGTACATTTTTCGTACAGGTTAATCCCGGCGTTGCACATATTTTTACATTTATAGGCGGATCGATGTTCCTCGCCGCAATTATTCTCTTCGGCGTCAATCTCTTCCTCAATTTAAAAGAAGAAGATGTCCGGAAATATAAACGCGTGCCTTAATATTTGTATCATTTAACTTTCAAGTCTTATAATAAGAATAACAACTTATAAAGGCAGGGAGATAAATGGATAATTTACAGGTATTTTATGACAATGCTTTAACACCGGATGATTATCGTGAAAAGCTCACAGATTTAAAAGACGGATTCGATAAAATTTATAACGAACATGACATAACGAAAGATAATGAATTTGAGAACTTCAAGAATAGTGAGATGAAGCTGCTCGTTATCGCTGAACCCTGGTGCGGTCACTGCATGCTTAACCTTCCAATTCTGTTTAAGCTCGCAGAAGAAGCTGGCATAGATGTGAAAGTAGCACTGCGTGACGATAATGAAGAACTGATGAACGGTTACTTAACTAACGGCAACAAAGTAATTCCAAAAGTCATTGCGATTAACAAAGAAGAAAAAGAAGCAGCAGTATGGGGCCCGCGTGCACCGATGACGACAGTTATTCAAAAGGATATTATGAAAGATATGCCGGAAAAAGGCACGGAAGAATACGATGCAGCATTTAAATCTGCAATCACAGAAATGAAGGAAAAGTTCAAGACATCACCAGAACTGTGGGATGCTGTAGAAAAAGATTTAAAAGCAACGTTAATTGTACAATAAGATTAGAACTCCTCTAAAGAAGTTTACTTTAGAGGAGTTTTTATGTGCAGAAAAACCGTATAAATCACGAAGTTTTCTGTGTTTCATTTTTTCTCGTACTGATAAACACGCCTACTCCAAGAATAAGAATAATCCCTGCTGTCTGATAGATGCCGAGACCGACATTTAAGAGGACCACGGATGTCAGTACTGCGGATACAGGCTCAAGGAGTCCTAATATTCCCGCTTCCGTTGAACTGATGTATTTCATACTCGTGATATATAAATAGAAGGCGAGTGTTGTCCCGAGCAGTATGGACAGAACCAGTATAATGACCTGCATTGCCGACCAGTCAAATGAGAAATCAAATACCCATATCGGATGAATGAAGTTCATAATAATACCGCCTGCGAGCATCGAGCCGCCGACGAGCTGCAGGGGATGAATTACCTGCAGCAGCACTGGTGCATGAAGCGTGTAATAAGCAAGTGCAACACCGGATGCAAGACCGAACATCAATGCAACGGGCGAGACTGCAAGGTTCGTCAGATTGCCGTTTGTGGCAATTAGAATAACTCCGATAATCATTGCACCGATTATAAAGGCTTCAGTTTTTGTCCAGGGTCTGTATTTTTTCATCACTGCATACAGAATAATGTATATAGGACCGGTACACTGCAGTACAGTTGCAATTGCAGCATTGCCGTAGCCTATTGTCGCCATAAATGTATACTGAACCATCGTCATGCCGAAGATGGAATATATGGAAAACATGAGCACTGTATGTTTATTCCATACAGTACGATGTTTCTTGCGGAAAAATAAAGTGTATATAGATAATAGGATAATACCGCTGATCGTCAGCCTGGCTGTAACGTACCAGTTGACGTCGACCGGTGTCTCGGTAAATATATAATCGGACGCAGTACCTCCGATTCCCCACAGCGAGGCGCCGATAATAACAAAAATTAATCCTTTAGCATGCAGTGAATTTTTCATAGCAGTCCCGCCTTTTATTCATTTTTCAAACCCATATACTGCAGACGGCTGTTAAACAGCTTCGGATACGATAAATACCCCACCATCACGGAAGCTGCAGTTGCGTTTGTAAGTATTAAAAATAATATGAGCAGCTGATACATGACAGCTTCCATCGGCGCCGCGCCACCGATAATCAGTCCGCTCATCATGCCGGGAAGCTGTACGAGCCCGATTGTTTTCTGTGATTCTATTGTCGGTATCATACTCGTTTGAATCGCTGATTTTAAACTGCGGGAAACCGCGTGTTTCGGCTGGCCGCCGAAGGATAAAATAAGCTCTATCATTTCTTCACTGTTCTCAAGTTCATCGGTAAACTTACTGACGAACAATAACGACAGCACCATGCAGTTACCGATAATCATGCCGCTGATTGGAATAATCTGTTCGGGTTCAAAATCGAGAATACCGAACAGCAGCATAATGCTCATTGAAACAGCTTCGACTGCTGTCAGCGTTAAAATAATAATCCATGTTATGCCGGGAATACGCGTGCCTTTCTTAATCACATTCTGACTGGCGGCACCAATCATCACAATAATCATTAAGATCATATAAATACTGCTGTCACTGTCAAAGACGAAGGTGAGTATCACACCGACAATAAGCAGCTGGACAATTGAACGCACTGAAGCGATTACGATATCTTTCGTTAAACCGAGCTTCAGTACAATCGCAATAGCGAGAGGAATGATAACAAAGACGCCGGACAGGAGAAGTTCCTGAAAACCCATCACCGTTCCCCCTTTAAAAATTGCTGTATAAAAGTATTATTTGAATTATATAAACTTTCTATCGGCCCCTGGAGCAGCAGTTCGCCACTGTTTAAGAACCAGATATCATCACTGACGCGTTCAGCCTGGGCAAGGTCATGTGTTACCCAAATAACAGTCAGTCCGTGTTCTTGCTGCAGCTTCATTACGAGCCGTTCAATCTCTCTGACGAGTGTGTAATCAAGGCTTGATGTAATTTCATCAAGCAGCAGTACTTCCGGACGAGAGACAAAGGTCCGGGCTAATGAAATACGGCTTTTCTCTCCTCCGGATAAGGTGTTTATTTTACGGTATAAAAAATCTTCACTAAGTTCTACCATGCTGAGAAGATTTGCCGCACGTTCCTGACTCAGCTTGTCATTAAATATTTGAAGCGGCAGATTTAAATTATCGTATACGGTGCCTGCGAACATCGGTGCGCTTTGAAATGCCATGCCGGCTCTTTTTCTGAGACCGGTAATATCTATATTTTTAATATCTTCACCGCGGTAAAATACACTGCCGGAATCAGGAGAGAGTAAACCGTTAATATGTTTCAGGCAGGTAGTCTTGCCTGCACCGCTCGGGCCGATAAAAGTCGTAATTTTATTTTCTCTGAAAAAACCCGATATATTACGGAGTATTTCCTGATGGCTGACATTTTCAAACTGAATAATCTCCATGATTAATATCCTCCAATGTAAATGTGCTAAAATGAAGTAAGGTGATTTAATGATTTATATAGGACTGACAGGGTGGGGCGACCACGATTCGCTGTACACCGAGCTTTCAAATAAAAAAGATAAGTTAATTACATATGCTTCACATTTTCCAATCGTTGAGCTTGATTCAACATACTACGCAGTACAGCGGCAGTCAACGATAGAAAAATGGTGCGACCAGACACCGGAAACTTTCAAATTCGCAGTAAAAGCCCACCAATTTATGACGGGGCACAGCGATTACAGAGGTCACTATGATTCTATTAAGGATGTCTTTGCCGCGTACAGGGAAATGCTGATGCCTATGTTTCACAGAAACAAACTCGCATTTGTTCTGCTGCAGTTTCCGCCATGGTTTGACTGCGGCAGCAAAAACATCCGCTATGTAAAATTTGCGGCGGACCTGCTGAAACCTTTTAAAGTCGCAGTGGAGTTCCGCAACCAGACATGGTTCAGTGATGAATATAAGGAAGATACACTGGAATTTCTGCACGACAGCGAAGTAATTCACAGTATATGCGATGAGCCGCAAGCAGGAATCGGTTCAGTTCCTTTTATTAACCGCGTCACAGATGATACTGCATTTATCCGTCTGCACGGCCGCAATCTTCATGGCTGGACGCAGCAGAACCGGACTTCGGAAGAGTGGCGGGAGGTCCGTTATTTATATAATTATAACAGACAGGAACTGGAGTGGTTACAAAAACAGGTCAATATACTCCAGCATAAAACAAAGGATATTTATATCGTTTTTAATAATAACTCAGGAGGGCATGCGGCCGGCAACGCAAAACAGCTGATCAGCATGCTGGGTATAGAGTACAGCGGGCTTGCACCGAAGCAACTGAAATTATTCTAAGGGGCTGGAGTCATGGAATTTATCGTTCTTTTACTGATAGGTCTGCTTTCTTCAATACTGGGCTCGCTCGTCGGTATCGGCGGGGGTGTTATTGTTGTTCCGGCCCTGATGTTTTTTGGTCTTGAGCTCGGCCTGCTGCCGGCAATAACACCCCAGACTGCTGTCGGGACATCGAGTATGCTGCTGATATTCACGGGCATGAGTGCGATGATTTCATATGCGCGCAATAAGCAGGTGGATAGAGAGAACGGCATTTTATTTCTGATTGGACTGATGCCGGGGGCGTTCGCGGGATCTTATGCCAGCAGTTTATTTACGGTGGACAGCTTTAATCTGTATTTCGGTGTATTTCTAATTTTTATCAGTATACTTCTCGTTATCAGAAAGAAAATTAAACCGATGAAAGTATTCCAGAATCCTAAGTACTTAAAACCGCACCGTGATAATATGGGTAACATTTACCATTACGGATTTCCGCCTTATCTTGCAATTACGATAACTTTTTTCGTCGGATTTATAACGGGTCTGTTCGGTATAGGAGGCGGGGTTCTGATGACTCCGCTCATGCTGATGGTTTTCAGAATGCCGCCGACAATTGCTATCGGCACGAGCATGATGATGGTATTTTTCTCAGGTGTATCATCAGCCTTCGGCCACGTGCTCCAGAATAACGTCGTTTATACGTATATACTGATGCTCGTTCCTGCTGCTATCATCGGAGCGACTGCCGGAGTTAAAATTAATCAGCGGTTCAATTCGGACGGTTTAGTAGTACTGCTCCGGACCGTCCTGTTTATACTCGGTGCATACTTGATTTTACAAACAATTCTTTAAGGAGTGCTCGTATGGAAGTGAAAATTTATCATACTAATGATATACACAGTGCATTACATAATTATATGAAGTTTACGAGCTTCATAAAAAATAAAAGACGACAGTACAGAAATAATATGTTTTATGTCGATATCGGCGACCATGTTGACCGTTCACATCCTTATACAGAAGCGACGCTCGGAAAGGGCAATATCGAATTGTTGAATAATGCAACGTGCGACGTAGCGACACTCGGGAATAATGAAGGAATCACGCTGACCAAAGAGCAGCTGAAGCATTTATACGATGATGCAGAGTTCGATGTCATCTGTGCCAATCTGCGTGAAGCAGGAAGTAAACAGCCTTATTTTAAACCGTATACTATAAAGGAAACCGGCGGGATAAAAATCGGATTCATTGCAGCAACAGTTGAGTTTACTCCATTTTATCTGGCACTGGATTGGGAAGTGGCAGATGCTTTTGACTGGATAGAAAAATATTTAAGGGAACTCGAACCAAAGGTGGACGTTATTGTTATGATGAGTCATCTCGGTATGTATGACGACGAGACTCTGGCTAATAGATTTCCTGAAATTGATTTAATTTTATCATCCCATACGCATCACTATTTTGAAAAAGGAGAGCGCGTTAATGGTGTGCTGCTTGCAGCAGCCGGGAGATACGGTGAATATATCGGGGAAGTCACTCTCACTTTTGAAAATGGCAGGCTTACCGCGAAAAAAGCTGCGCTGATTGAATCAGATATCTTATCCCAGGTCGAAAACGATTATTATGATATAGGCAAAGCCAAATTAAAAAATACAGTCATTAAAGAAGCGGCACTGCCGATAGACCGGCGACTTTATTCGGTTGGACGCTTCAGCTCGCTCCTTGCGTATATACTTAAAGATTTTACGGCCAGTGATGCAGGGCTCATTCATACGGGACTTATTGCGAGTCCGTTTGAAGGGGGAGCACTGACTGAATATGACTTGCATAAAGTGCTGCCGCACGCCATTAATGCTGTTCAAATAGAGTTGACTGGACGCGAGATGAAAGAAATATTTACCCAGGCGAACCGTCAGGAGTATAAAGATGAAATCGTGCGCGGTCTCGGCTTCAGAGGAGACATTTTCGGCTGTTTTGTAACGAATAATATCCAGTATATCCAATCGGAACGCGAGTATTATATCGATAACGAACTCATCGATGAGAAGAAAAAATATAAGCTTGGAACGCTTGATATGTACACTTTCGGCAGGATTTTCCCGCAGTTCAGATATTCGAAAAAGGAGTATATTATGCCGGACCTGCTGCGCGATCTTGTAAAAAATTATATAGAATGTTTATAGTTTTTTAAAACCGGGATATGCTATAATGTTAAGTAATCAAATAAATAAAGTAGAGGTTGCTCTTTTCAACAGTAAAGTATTTCAGCAGGCATGCGTTTAAGGATACTTGAAAGGGACAAGAGCCGAAGGATGATACCGGCAGGTATTTGTTCTGGGGTTCAGTTTAACAGGCTGGACACTGTCAGTTACATGATGCGCTACATTTAATAGATAAATCATAAATGCGTGCACTGTCAGCGTATTTATGATTTTTTTTATTGAAAAAATTTAGGAGGAAGAAAAATGGAGTCATTTTTAAATTGGGAATATATGCCGCTGATCCCGCCATTAATTACACTCATACTCGTAGTAATAACAAGAAGAGTAGGCATCAGTCTCGGTGCGGGAATTATTACATCAGCCTTCGTTATTGCGAATGGACACTTTGGAGAATTTTTTAAACTGCTGTTCGATTCGTTTCTCGGCATATTTATTGAAGACGGCGGACTGAACACATGGAATGCCTACATATTAATATTTTTAACACTGCTCGGAATTATGACAGCATTTATGAATATGTCAGGCGGCGCGCGAGCGTTTACGAATTGGGCGCTGACAAAAGTTAAAACGCGCCGCGGTGCAGGTTTTATGACTGCAGTGCTTGGAATTATAGTGTTTATCGATGATTACTTCAGTGCTTTAATTGTCGGACAGGTTGCTAAGCCGATCACTGATAAATATAATATTTCGCGGGCAAAACTTGCTTATTTCGTCGATACGACAGCATCACCGGTAGCCGTTATGTCACCGGTATCGAGCTGGGGTGCAGGTATTATGGGAATGACAGCACCGATATTAATCGGTGCTGGAATGACACATATATCACCCTTTCAGAGTTTTATGTATATGATTCCAATGAACTTTTATGTTATCTCGGCACTTGTTATGATGTTTATCGTTATTTCTTTTAAACTGGATATCGGTCCGATGAAGAAACAGGAGGACCTGGCTATTAACGAAGGAATATTACGTGATAAAGTGCCTGAATTTGCAGAACAGGATGAAGACCTGCCTGTGCATGATGGTGCAGGTGCCAGCGCCTTAATTATTCCGATTGCAGGACTTGCTGTCGGAGTAATCGGAGCGATGTATGTGACCGGTGCGATGGAAGCAGGGACCTGGAGTCTGATGCCTGTGCTGGAAAGTACCCTCGTGACACATTCACTGCTTACAGGAGGCATTATCGGTCTCGTGCTTGCACTGTTCTATTACTTCAGACATACGAGAAATGATAATGAATTCAGCAAGAGACATGTCTGGCTCGGTATTAAAACAGGATTTTTCGCGATGTTTCCGGCTATGCTTATACTGACTTTTGCCTGGATGATCGGCGGGTTAATCAGTGAACTCGGCACCGGCGGCGTTCTTGGTTCAATGGTGGAAAACTCAAGCCTTCCAGTAGCGCTGCTGCCGGCAGTAGTATTTATTGTTGGTTGCTTTATGGCACTTGCTACAGGTACAAGCTGGGGTTCTTACGGCATACTGATTCCTGTTGCTGGAGAAATTATTATTGCACTTGGTGCAACGGAATTACTCCTCCCGTCAATCGCAGCTGTACTTGCAGGCGGTGTATTTGGAGACCACTGTTCACCGATTTCCGATTCGACAATTCTGTCTTCTACCGGTTCCGGCAGCGATCATATTGTCCACGTTATGACACAGTTGCCGTATGCTTTAACTTCAGCTTTAATCGGACTGCTCGGCTTTGTTGTGCTCGGATATACAGCTAACGTATACTTTGGTTTGCTGAGCGTTATAATCGGCTTGCTTGTAGTTTATATTATTGCTAAATTTATCTACCGCCCGGTAGCTAAACAAAACGCATAATGGTAAAAATTGTGATATCATGAATGTATCAGTTTGATTAAAGGGTGTGCGTCTATGATTACAATTGATCATATGAACTTTGAACTCGTGGAGAACTACCGCGATGCATTTAATGAAGAGCTTTTTATCGAAAAATACAGCGAGCTATTGAACAAGTACGATTATATTGTCGGTGATGTCGGTTATGAAAAACTAAGACTTGCCGGTTTTTATAAAAATTCAAAACGTAAAGTGGAACCTGACAAGCGGGTAAATGCCATCCAGGAGTATCTGAATGAATACTGCAACTTTGGATGTGCATACTTTATTTTAAGGAAGGTTTCAAAGCATGAGTTAAAAGAGCAGGCTGAAGAGTCTGGCGAAGAAATTAAAGAAGAGGCGGGGTCGTAAAACCCGGCTTCTTTTTTGTATGATATGATAAGAAAGAATAATAATGATGAGGTGTAGAAATGTATTTTGTGGATAAAAATCTTTTAAACACGCGTCTCGACTACATTGAGGGACTGGCAGAAACGATTGATACCGATAATAACCTGGCGCTCGAGCGGGCATGTCATATGCTTATAGAAGCGACGGTGGATGTAGGCAATATGATTATCGATGCATTTATTTTAAGAGATCCGGGAAACTATCAGGATGTGCTGGATATTCTGGCCCAGGAAAAAGTTATAGGACCAAAAGATGCTGAGAAGTTTAAGAATACACTGAAGTGGAGAAAAGAGCTGACGAGAAATTACCAGTCGGTAGATCATGCCGCAATGCGCGCAGATTTCAAAGAGAATATCAGCGCCTATAAAAACTTTAAGGCGAGTATTGAGCACTTTTATAAAAATGACCCGCAAGCAGTCACAGCTTTCAGCAGTGATACAGATGTATAAAGGGTACTTAATAGATCTTGATGGTACAATGTTTAATGGTGATAAAGTTATTGAGGGCGCCGTGAACTTTATCGACCGTTTAAATAAGGCTGGTATACCCTATTTATTTCTGACAAATAATGCGACAAGACAGCCGTCTGAAATTCTGGAAAAATTTGAAAGTATGGGGTTTACGACGGCAATAAATCATATATATACTTCAGCTGACGCTATGAAAGCTTATCTGCAAGAGGCCTTTGACACACCGTCTGTATATATAATCGGCACGGAAAGTTTTAAAAATACACTGACGTATGATGGAACTGCTGTTTTTAATGATTATGCACCGGATGCTGTTGTAATGGGGCTCGACACATCGATTACTTTCGAGAAAATCCTTACCGCCTGCCGGCTGATCCAAAACGGAGCGCAGTTTCTCGCAACAAATCCTGATATAAAAATTAAAACATCTTACGGCTTCTCTCCGGGCAACGGATCATTCGCTAAACTGGTCAGCGAAGTGACGGGAGTAAGCCCGGTTATCACCGGGAAACCGAACAGCTATATTTTAACCGGGGCTTTAGCGCGTCTCAGCATGCTTAAAGAAGAAGTGGCGATGATCGGCGATAATTACGATACTGATATTATGACTGGAATTAATGGCGGTATCGATACAATTCACGTTAGCACCGGCGTTCATTCAAAAGAAGAAGTGATGAGTAAAAGAGTGCCGCCCGCGTATACGATTAGTACGCTTAACGACTGGAAGCTGTAAACTTATGAACCTTCATGTTAACCTTTAAATTTTTATGGTTAACATGAAGGTGCTTTCCTGTTATGATATAACTAAACTAAATAACAGGAGAAAAGATATGAAAACTAAACACCTTGTTTTTGCTGCTTTATTTACCGCGCTGATTGCAATTGGTGCGCAGATTAGAATACCGCTTGGACCGGTGCCATTTACAATGCAGATGCCGATGGTGCTGCTGGCCGGTATGCTGCTCGGAAAAAAACTGGGCCTCATTTCCATTATAGCTTATATCGGAATCGGCCTGATCGGCATTCCTGTTTTTGCAGGATCAGGCGGGCTTGGTTCTCTCGTTTCACCGTCTTTCGGATTTGTGCTTGGATTCATACCAGGGGTGGTAATCACTGCCATGGGCGGAAGTGAAGATATTAAAAGAATGATTGTTTTTACCCTGCTCGGCATGAGTGCGATATTTATATGCGGCGTATTGTACTTCTCGTTTATTATGAGTGCTGTAATTGGAACTCCGATGTCCTTAACTCAAATACTGATGGCTGCTGTCGTTCCGTTTATAATTAAGGACATTATTCTTGCAGTGCTGACTGTTATGTTTGCAAGGACTTTAATGGGAAGAGGACTGGTTCTGGCGTAAAAATAAGACTTTCAAATGATGGATTTTTAAGTGTCTTTCTATTATAATGTACTGTATACGAAGTAATGCTCATAAATTGATTGGAGTGAACTAAATATGGCAGTCAGTCAGGATACAATGTACGAACAAGTTGAAGAAGTATTAGATAAATTACGTCCGTTCCTTCTGCGTGATGGCGGAGACGTTGAACTCGTTGATGTTGAAGACGGTATTGTAAAGCTCAGACTTCTCGGAGCATGCGGAACATGCCCAAGTTCAACGATTACTCTTAAAGCCGGTATAGAACGTGCACTTCTTGAAGAAGTACCGGGTTTTGTTGAAATCGAGCAGGTATTTTAAATCGCAACTAGAGACAGACTGTCTCTAGTTTTTTTATTTTCAGAGGAGGAGAATGACCAATGTACACAATTGTAGAGTTTTGCAACGCTAATATGCAAAAAGGGACTCACGATGTGTATGCTCAGCTGGATGAAAATCCGGCAATCGATGTCGTCGATTATGAATGCACAAATAATTGCGGTTTGTGCAGCAAAAGTTATTTTGTTCTCGTAGACGGTGAAATCGTGGCTGCTAAAAACAGCGAGCAGCTGCTTGAAAAAACTTATAAGCGAATCGACAAAAATAATCAGGCATTAGATGAGTGAACTCATCGTTGGTGCTAACGTTTTTCGTGTAGTATAATTATGATATTGAGAATTTTGTAACAAAGTATTAAGAACAGGAGTGATTTTTATGTCATCAGTAACACTGACAGAAAGTGCGGCGTATGAAGTTAAAGATATGCTGGAAGCGAATGACATGGCAGAAGGCTTCCTGCGTTTTAAAGTACAGGGCGGAGGCTGCACAGGGTTAACGTACGGCATGGCAGCCGAGCATGAAGCAGCGGAACGGGATGAAGTTTTTGAATTCCACGGTGTTAAAGTGCTTGTTGATAAGTACGACCTCCCTGTCGTAGACGGTACTGTAATTGATTTTAAACAGTCGCTGATCGGCGGCGGTTTTACGATTGAAAATCCGAATGCAAGTCTGTCCTGCGGCTGCGGTTCATCATTTAGAACAAAGGAAAATGCGGGTGCGCCGGGAGACTGTTAAAATTAGTGAAAACGCTTGAAATATTAACATATAGTGCTAATATAATACTTGGTATAGAAACTGAAAGAACAATCTATAATTATATAAATTACATTAGCAGGAAGGGAAATAAATTATGAGCTATGAAAGAAAAAAGGTCTTAGTACTTGGTGCCGGTTATGCAGGCTTATCCACAGTCAGTAAACTGCAGAAAATTATCGGCGTACAAGAAGCGGATATTACTTTAATTAACAAAAATGAATATCATTATGAAGCTACATGGCTGCATGAAACAGCAGCAGGTTCAATGAACTGGGAAGAAGGCGTTTATCCGATTGCCAAAGTAGTGGATAACATGAAAGTCCGCTTTATCCCGGCTGAAGTAACTAAAATTGACCGCGATGCACAAGTGGTTGAAACAACTCAGGGTGAATTCAGCTTCGATACGCTTGTAGTGGCACTAGGTTTTGAAAGTGAGTCATTTGGTATTAAAGGGATGGATGAATTCGCAACGACAATCGTCAGCCCGGAAACTGCTGTAAGAACCCGTGAAGAAATTGAACAGAACTTTATCAATTACAAAACCTCCAAAGATTCTAAAGACCTGTCAATTCTTGTCGGCGGAGCAGGTTTTACAGGGGTGGAATTCCTCGGTGAACTTGTTGAAACACTTCCTGAGCTCTGCAAAGTGCACGGTATAGACTACAATCAAGTTAAAATCACTTGTGTAGAAGCAATGCCGACAATGCTGCCTATGTTCTCTGAGGAGCTAACTCAGCATGCAGTTAACTTCCTGGAATCACGCGGTGTAGAATTCATGCTTGGAACAGCTATTGTTGCTGCTAATGAAAACGGCTTTGTTGTTAAGGTGAACGATGAAGAAAAACAGCTTGAAGCTTCAAGTGTAGTATGGACAGCGGGTGTACGCGGCTCACGTCTGATGGAAGAATCTTTTGAAGGCGTTAAACGCGGACGCATTGTCGTTAAAGATGATTTAACGATTGATGGTTATCCGAATATCTTTGCTATCGGTGACGTAGCAGCTGTGATGAACGGAACAGGAGAAAACGCACGTCCATATCCGACAACGGCTCAAATTGCAATGCAGTTAGGCGAGCACACTGCTAAAAATATTAAGCTTAAGCTAAACGGTGAGAAAATGGAGCCGTTTGCCTATGACGACAAGGGAACTGTATGTTCACTTGGAGCAAAAGATGGCATCGGTGTAGTCTTAGGCCGTGAAATTAAAGGTAAGCCGGCAGCATTTATGAAGAAAGTCATCGATACGCGTGCAGTTCTGAAAATCGGCGGCGCAGTATTAGGTGTAACAAAAGGTAAATTCCTGTAATTTTAAAATTCAGCATTATGCATGGGTATATATAATGCCCATGCTTTTATTTTTTTGGAGGAAACAATTATGGCAATGAATATTGTTCAGCTTTTTATTTCTGTGCTGCTGTATTTTGTTTTATTTTATGGAATCAGTTTTATTTTGAACATGATTTTAAAAATGACATGGATTATGGCGTTCGTTTATCCGGTGATTGTCCTATGGATTATCGGAAGAGTTTCATTATTTGATTACATAGCAAGCCCTGGTGAATCATTCGGTATTTTATGGGAGAACACCGTTGGAATTTCAATTTATGATATTGTTATTTTAGGCAGCGGATTTATCGGAATCATTTTAGCGGGTATGACAATACGCTACTTAAGAAAAGCAGGTTATCAAATGTTTTAGGGGGAAGGCATTTTGAAAATTAAATTTGAAGAAAAATACGTTGCCGATGATTCGGCAATTGTTATCGGGTTACCTGAGAATATAAAAGAGTTAAAGAATTTTGATGAACTGGATACGTTATTAAATGGTCTGACAGAAGAAATGATTTCTGCCGGTGTACTGTCTCATGAATACGGTAAAGTTACGACGACAGGTGTTACTATCCAGCGGGGTTACCGTAAAGTAATAGCGGTCGGATTAGGTGACCCCGGGGAACTAACTGCCTTGAAAATACAAAAGGCTTTGGGTAAGTTATTCCAGTATATGGCTCTTGAGAAAGAAAATAAAGGTCAGTTTATTTTAGATACTTTTGCATTTGAAGCAGAAGAAACTGCTGATGCAGTCGGTATGATGTCCGCTGTCAGCAATCACGAGCTGACAGGTTACGATACATCTGACAACACGCAGTTTTACGATAAATTAGACGTTACTTTAGTGACAAAAGCAGACGTAAAAGAAAGCTTTAACCACGGAGCAGCACTCGGCAGCAGTATAGCACTTGCAAGAGATTACGCAACAATGCCGCCGAATCATTTATATCCGGAAAGTTTTGCCGATCAGCTCGCAATCAACTTCAAAGATCGTCCGTACATCAAAGGTGAAGTAAAAGATTTTGATACGCTGGTGCAGGAAGGATTCGGACTCCTGGCAGCAGTTGGCAAAGCATCTGTCAGAAAACCGCGCCTCGTGACGATTGAATATAAGCATCCCGATGCAGCCGATGATGCACCGATTGCATTAATAGGCAAAGGGATTACGTATGACTCCGGCGGTTATTCTCTTAAAACACGCACAGGAATGCGGTCTATGAAATACGATATGAGCGGAGCAGCGAACGTCGCAGGTATGATGGATGCAGTGTCGAAACTGGAACTGCCTGTGCATGTTGTTGCAGTGCTGGCGCTTGCTGAAAATATGGTGGACGGCAATGGCATGCGTCCAGATGATGTATATCAGTCACTGTCAGGAAAAACTGTTGAGGTATCAAATACAGATGCCGAAGGCAGACTTGTGCTGGCAGATGCTGTATACTATGCATCAACAAAATACAGTCCAAAAGTAATGCTGGATTTTGCTACGCTGACAGGTGCAGTGATACAGGCAATTGGCGAAGACCGCACCGGCGTATTTACAAATCAGGGCAGGAAGTTTATCAACAACCTTTTAATCAGCAGCAAAGTGACAGGTGAAGATATCTGGCATCTGCCGATATCGGATCTTGAAGATAATAGAGTAAAACAATCCGATATCGCCGACTTAATAAATGCGGACTTTAAACCGGGCGGAGCATCTTTTGCGGCTGCATTTATTAACCAGTTTACAGAAGATACACCATGGGTTCATTTTGATATTGCAGGAACGAGCAATACATCAGCTGCCACTCCGTTTGCTAAAAAAGGCTCTACGGGAGTAATGATCCGTACCATTATCGATTTAATAGAATCAGGTACACTGTATGAATAAGGGACTCCTTAAAACACTCGGTATATCTTTGACGGTCGATGAAATAGGGAAATGCGCAGTCGAAATGCCGATTACAGAAAAAGTACTGCAGCCATTCGGCTACGTACACGGCGGAGTGAATGTTGTTCTGGCCGAGACAGCCGCAAGCTTAGGCGCCTTTAAAATGATTGCCGAAGATGAGATTGCCTTTGGCATGGAGATTAATGCAAATCACCTGAAAGCAAAGCGCGAAGGTATACTGACAGCTACAGCGCTGCTTAAGCACGGCGGTTCAACATCACAAGTATGGGAAATTGAAGTGACGGATGAACAGGGTGAACTGATTGCACTCAGCAGATGTACTGTCGCGATAAGAAAAAAAAGATAGAATAAATAGAGATGAAGAGGGAATCCGGTTTCGGGTTCCT
Source organism: Jeotgalicoccus halotolerans (assembly GCF_003387165.1). Classification (GTDB taxonomy): domain Bacteria; phylum Bacillota; class Bacilli; order Staphylococcales; family Salinicoccaceae; genus Jeotgalicoccus; species Jeotgalicoccus halotolerans. The sequence continues at coordinate 35,164 of NZ_QUMW01000016.1, read as the reverse complement.
TTTTTTGTGTGCGGGAATTTAGTGTGTGGGGTTGGCATGATCGGGCTTCATATGTATCCGGCGGGGGTGCCAGATATAAATAAAACAAAAAAAGACCGGGACGGAAATGTTTCCGTCCCGGTCATAAATATATTAGTCGTCTAATTCTTTGTTTTTACTGCGTTCGATTTTTAATCTTGTAGTTTCTTCCGTTTCTACTTCAGATCCCGTTTCATCACGTTTCAATTCATTAAGAATTGTCAGCTGATACGGTTCAACATCAGAGTGGAAGGCACTTCTCGCGATAAGGTGTGCACCAACAGGTGCTGAAATGAAAATGAAAAGAACGGCCAGCAGCAGCTGTGTATCAAATGCTGCCTGATAGTATGCAAAGTATATAAATACTCCGATTAAAGTCATACCAACTCCAAGTGTCGAGCTCTTTGATGCTGCATGCAGTCTTGTGTATGTATCCGGCAGACGGATAACACCAATTGCAGCAACAAGTGTGAAGAAGGCGCCGGCGAGTAAGAACAGTGCGATAAGACTAACTATTATTATCTCTGTCATTTTCAATAATCACACCTTTCTCGAGGAATTTGGCGAAGCCGATTGTAGCGATAAATCCAATCATACCGATGAGCATAATAACCACCAGCATGTATGATGTATCAAGCGCCATAGATACGAGACCGATCATTCCCATCAGCGTGACACCAAATGCATCGAGTGTAATTACTCTGTCATGCAGGGTCGGCCCCTTTATAACTCTGTATATCATGCCGAGCATTGCAAATGCGAAGATAATAATACTAATGATTACGACTATATTGATAAAGTTTGTCATGGTTTAGCCACCTCTTTGATAACATTTTCAAAAGAAGTTTTAATGTTTTCAATTTCCGCATCTGCATCTTCCATATCCAGACCGTGAATGTAAATAATTGAGTAATCTTCTGAAATCGCTACAACTACTGTACCAGGTGTCAGTGTAATTAAGGTTGACAGCAGTGCAACTTCCCATTCTTCTTCCAAGTCATTCGGGTAAGCATAGAACCCCGGATGAATATCAATTTTAGGAGATACTACAATACGTACCACTTCAAGATTTGCTTTTATCAATTCGATAATAAAAACAAAGAGGAGACGAATCATCCAGTACAGCCGTTTTAAGTAAAAACGACCCGGCAGGAAGTTGCGGAGAATGTAAACAGCAACCAGACCGATAATATAACCAGTAACAAATGTTCCTATAGTGAATTCGGCATTCATAAACACCCATAAAAATGCCAGGACAATATTAATTAAGAGTTGAAATGACAATTATTCCACCCCCATCAAATAGTTAGAATACGATGACGGATTGTAGAATGCTTCAGCCGCCATTTCAAAGGCCGGGAATAAAAAGTCAGCTGAAAGCCCAAAGACAGTTGAAACGATAACGAGACCAATAGCTGAGAACAGCAATTTATCCGATTTAATATCTTTAAGTTCAATCGGCTCTGACGGTTCTCCCCAGAATACTTTAATGAATACTTTCATAATACTGTATAAAACAATCAAACTCGACAGCAGCACGATTATTGCTGAAAAAGTATGGCCGTTGTCAAAAGCAGATTCTACGATATACAGTTTACCGAAGAATCCCGGAAACGGCGGTACCCCTGCCAGGGACAGGCCGGCGATAAAGAATGTCCAGCCCACGACAGGATGCTGTTTTATAAGTCCGCCGAGATCTGCAGCATCGTTCTTCCCTGTACGGTAAATTATAAAACCGACGAGCAGGAACAGCGCTGCTTTAATGATCATATCGTGGATTAAATAATACATGCCGCCGATAGTTCCGGCGTAATCCATCATCGAGAAACCGACGATAATGACTCCGATTGCAATCATAATGTTATAAATAATAACTTTTTTCATATCCGTATATGCTAGTGCTCCTATACAGCCGGCGACAATAGTGAGGAGCGCAAGCAGCAGCAGCACCTGATGGGTATAAGCTGTATCGCTGGTAAAGAACAGTGAAAATGTTCTTGCAATCGCGTAAACTCCTACTTTAGTCAGCAGAGCGCCAAACAGTGCAATGACCGGCATCGGAGGAGCACTGTAAGAACCCGGCATCCAGAAATAAAGCGGGAACAGTCCGGCTTTTGTAGCAAAAACGAATATAAAGACAACTGCAACAAGTGTCATAATAGCGAGGCTGCCATCGTAATTGGATAGTTTAATATGAATATCAGCCATATTTAACGAACCTGTAACTGAATACAGGTAGGCAAGTCCTATAAGAAAGAAGTTTGATGACACGATGTTTACAACGAGATATTTAAAACCTTCCTGAAGCTGGATTTTCCGGCTTCCGAGAGTAATTAAAACATAGGAGGCAAGAAGGAATACTTCGAAAAATACGAACATATTAAAAATGTCTCCTGTTGTAAAAGCACCGTTTATCCCGGTAATCATAAACATGACCATAGGATAATAGTAATATCTTTCTCTCTCGTATCCGATGGACTGGAATGAGTAGATAACAACGAAAAACATTACGAGTGATGTTGTAAAGACAAGCAGCGCGGCAACCATATCATAAACGACACTGATACCGAATGGTGCCGACCAGTTACTGATGAATGTTACCATCGCTCCGTTCTTGTATACATAATAGATGTTAAATGCTGCAATACCAACCATCATGAGTCCGGTGACAGCCGACACCATACGGTGAGGTATCGGACGCTTTCCGATAAACAGCATGATGACGCCGGCTATAAACGGAAGAATGATAGGGAGCATGGGTAATATGTTAGTCGTCATGTGGAACTCCTTTCATATCTTCAGTGTTATCTGTGCCGAGTTCTTTATAATTTCTGAGCAGCAGTACAAGACTGTAAGCAGTCAGTGCGAATGAAATAACAATCGCTGTCAGAATCAAGGCCTGGGGCAGGGGATCTGAATACGTACTTACGGTATCATCCAGAACCGGCACGTTGCCGCGTTTTAGCTGTCCCATTGTCAGAATCATCAAATGTACACCATGTGACAAAATGGATACACCGACGATAACTCTGAGAACACTCTTTGAGAGAATTAAATAGGTCGCACTGGCGATTAAGATGCCCGATAAAATAATAGTGACGAGTTCCATTATTTCTCTGTCCCCCCAACCAATGTGACAATCAGGAGCGATGTGCCCGCAACAGTAAGGAAGACACCAACATCAAAAATTACGGCTGTGTGCAGGGCAACTTCACCAAATACCGGCACGGTTACATAGGTGTGCTGGTGGGTGAAGAAGGGTGCACCGAAGAGAAACAGCAAGGTCGGCACTACAATTGCCAGCGCGAGTCCGAGACTTATCATTAAATGAAAGTTTACCGGAATCATTTTCTTAACTGTTTCATAATCATATGCCATGAGCAGAAGTATAATGGCGGAGGCAGCAAGCAGACCGCCGACAAAACCGCCGCCCGGTGTGTAGTGCCCTGCCAAAAATAAGTTTACCGAGAACAGCAGGATGATGAGAAAAATCACTTTAGAAGTGAACTGGATAAACACATCATTCATCTGGCGCTGTACTTTGTTGTAACCGGCTCTTTTAAGCGTGCTCTTCATTTTCATCATCCTTTCTTGATACTTTAGCTTTCATTAATGCATAAATTCCAATTCCAGCGATTCCGAAGACCAGAGTTTCCATTAAGGTATCGTAACCACGGAAGTCAACGAGTATAACGTTAACCATATTTCCCCCGGCTGCGAGATCGTAGACATGATCGATATGATACTGACTGATGGAATCGAACAGCCTGTTTGAATATGCCGCGAGTCCGAAAAGTATAACGATTGCGCCGACACCGGCAGAAACGATAAAGTTCGTAAATTTAAATTTGATACTTTCTTCGTGTTTTGATTTCTTCGGCAGATGATAGAAACATACAAGGAATAAAGTAGTTGTTACTGTTTCTATAGCAAGCTGAGTCAAAGCAAGGTCCGGTGCCCTGAAGAATGCAAAAAACAAGGCTACTGAAAATCCTATAGCTCCGAGCATAATTATGGAAACCATGCGTGAGCGGGTCATCATTATTATTGCAAGCGAGACGAGGATAATCAGTACAAGAGCCATATCCTGAATACCGACATCAGCGAAATCACCGAATGTAATCGGCAGTCCTGTGTAGAAAGTGGTAACTATGCCGAAGATGACAAAGAATCCGAAAATATAAACCATGTAATCTCTCAGGAAACCAGTCATTACGTTTTCTTCTGCTTTAGCAGAACCAAGCTGGCTGTAGATGAGACCCTGGTCGTATAAATGATTCAGGGTAAATTGTTCTTTATGGTACTCGTAGATAAACATCCAGCTGTTTCTGAATATATAAAGTGCTGTACCGATAACGACTATTGCAACTGTAGCCCACAGGGCAGGATTATTCCATCCGTGCCAGTGTGAAATTTCAGTATTCAGCGCTGTATCCGTTCCCAATATACTCATTGCTGCAGGATCGATAATAGTGCCTGAGAGAATATTAGGGAACAGCCCAAAAATAATCACGAGTGCTGATAAAATAATTGGTGATGCAAGCATCAGCTTCGGTGCTTCATGCGGTTCTTTTGGTGTTTTGTGAGTGCGTTTACCGAAGAAGACCCCGTGAATTAATTTAATAGAATAAACAAATGTAAATACACTGCCGATAATAGCGAGAACTGGGAACAGTATGCTCCAGTCAGCTAAAGCGCTGAAATTTGCCTGGCTAATTTCAAACATAGCTTCTAAAAACAGTTCTTTCGACAGGAAACCGTTAAACGGAGGAATACCCGCCATCGATAAGGCTGTAATCAGCGTCATCGTAAATGAAATAGGCATAAGTGTCATGAGGCCGCCGAGTTTACGCATGCTGCGTGTTCCCGTTTCGTGGTCTAGAATACCCGCAACCATGAACAAGGCGCCTTTAAAAGTGGCGTGGTTAATAATATGAAACACTGCCGCAACCACTGCAACTGTAAAAATCTGTTCGTCCGCGCCTGTTGCAACTGCAAGAGCGCCGACACCGAGAAGACTCATTATCATACCGAGCTGAGACACGGTGGAGAAGGCAAGTATACCTTTTAAGTCATCCTGCTTCACCGCGTTAAATGAAGCCCACAGCAAGGTGACCAGACCGACGGTTAAAATCAGCCATACCCATAATTCGCTGAAGGCGAAAACAGGTGTAAATCTGGCAACCAGGTACAGTCCTGCTTTAACCATTGTAGCGGAGTGCAAGTACGCACTGACCGGTGTAGGAGCTTCCATAGCATCCGGCAGCCAGATGTAGAAAGGGAACTGTGCCGACTTCGTAAATGCTCCGAGCAGCACTAAGATAACCGCGATTGGAGCAAGCGGACTTGCCGTAATTAAATCAACATTGGCAATTATTTCTCTAATGCTGAATGTTCCTGTAATCAGATATAAAATGATAAATCCGCCGAGCATCATAAATCCGCCGAAGAAAGTAATCAGCATTGATTTTTGTGCACCGTATATCGATTTCTCTTTAGTAAACCAGAAAGCGATTAAGAGGAAACTGGAAATTGATGTCAGTTCCCAGAAGAAATACAGCATTAGAATATTATCGCTTAAAACTAAGCCGAGCATAGCAGTCATAAAAATAAGCAGATAGACATAAAAATTGCCAAGTTCTTCTTCTTTGGATAGGTAACTGATAGAATATAAAACTACCAGTGAGCCAATACCAGAAATCAGTATTGCAAATAGTAAGCCGAGACCATCTATGTAAACGTCAAAATTCAACCCGATACGGGGCATTAAATTTAATGTATGATGGAAAACTTGATTATTGGCAATAGAGGGTATTAAGCTAAATAAGTATGCGACTATCACAGTCGGAATAGGCAAAACAAACCAACCGAGATGTACATCTTTAACATACCTGTATATTATTGCGATAGCGACCGCAGCAATAACAGGCAAAAATATTGCTAAATGTATCAATGTCAAAGTGTATCCTCCTCTAACGTTATTATATTTAACCATTATACATTAATATTAATTGTAAATAAACGCTTAGGGTTTGAAATTTTCGACTATTCTCGTATACTGTATATATGGTAGCAAGTGGTATGAGAATTAAAATGTTTAAGTTTTAATTTCAATATTACTGGTGCTTATATGAAATTAATAAAATTTTTCAGGAGGCCAAATTTATGGCATATTCACAATTAACAACTGAGCTTTTAGAAGGCGAAACAAAAGCGGTAATCAAGACTAATATGGGTGACGTAACAGTTAAACTTTTAAATAATGTCGCACCTAAAACTGTAGAAAACTTTGTTACACATGCGAAAAATAAGTATTATGATGGTTTAATTTTCCACAGAGTCATTAAAGATTTCATGATTCAGGGCGGAGATCCGACAGGCACAGGCATGGGCGGAGAAAGTATCTGGGGCCAGGCTTTTGAAGATGAATTTTCAACAGATGCATTCAACCTCTACGGTGCTTTGTCTATGGCAAACGCAGGACCGAATACTAACGGTTCACAGTTCTTTATTGTTCAGCTGAAAGACGTACCATCAGATATGGTATCGCAGCTTGAAGGCGCGGGCTACCCGGCTGAAATTATTGAAAGCTATAAAAAACACGGCGGCACGCCTTGGCTCGATCAGAGACACACTGTATTCGGCCAGGTTATCGAGGGCATGGATATTATTGAAAAGATTGCTGATGTTAAGACGGGAAGACAGGATAAGCCTGTTGAAGATGTAATTATCGAAACAATTGAAGTAACAGAATAATATATAAATGAAAGTGCACAGTCTGGTAATAATGAAGGCTGTGCACTTTTTTCTTAAAAAGTATCACAAATTAGTCATTATTATATTATTTAAATCAGAAAACACTCTGATATACTTATCTGTGTAAAGGTGAGTGATTTAAAAATGATGCCATTCCTTTATTTCCCGGAAGATAAAACGGAATATATTCCAGCGCTTATCATGTTACTTCTTTTTATATTACTTGCGTTTATCGTGTATAAACTTATTAAAAAATATTCGCGCAACGAAGAAGAGAAGATGAGAGATTTCGAAGAAAAAGTTCTCGAAAGACTCGAACATGAGCATAAGGATGACTCCACACGGAAATAGTGATTCAATTAATATAAACGATCTATTATTTCTGTGTGCGACCTTAGAGTCCTGCAGATTTACATAACTTATATGAAAAATACGCGCACATATGCCAGCCTGGTATGTGTGTTTTGCTGTGTGATTTTTTTGGCTACTTGATTCATTTATGTTAAAATGGTGTTGGATTTAACAAAGAAGTAAATAAGTAGGGATAACATGGCAAAAAAATACCGGATCGGCCAGTTCGTCAAGGTTAAAATTACTGGTATTCAGTCGTACGGTGCTTTTGTCAAAACTCCTGATAATCGTGATGGTCTGATCCATATTTCCGAAGTGATGAACGATTACGTTCACGATGTGAACCAATATTTATCCAAAGGCCAAATAGTAAAGGCTAAAATTGTCAGCATTGATGAAAACGGTAAAATCAGCTTATCATTGAAAGAAAATGAATACTTCAAGAACGAAGAGAAGAAAAGAGATAAGCGTTCTGTATTAGAAAAGATCAAAGATACCGAAAAATACGGTTTCCAGACTCTGGCAGAAAGAATGCCTGTCTGGATAGAAGAGGCAAAAGAACGTATGAAAGATTAATACCAGTAGCAGAACCTGTGAATTTCACAGGTTTTTTGTTTTTTCTTGGATGAATTTATATTCATATTAAATTCGTAAATTCCAATGAAAATGTAGTCTGAAAAGTATAAATCACCGCTTATTTGTATACGTTTTCAAATATGATAAACCCCATTGTAAAGCACTCTAATAAAATTCTTGAAAATAAAGTTGATTACAGGCATGATGGATATGAATACATATTTAATAATGTATATTTAAATAGTTTTTTAAACATAAAAAGGGGGAGAATGAAATGAAAAGTGAAGAAATCATCAAAGAGACAGAACGGTATGATACGAATATATACAAACCGCTGCCGATTGTAATTTCAGAAGCAGAAGGGGTGTGGGTGAAAGATCCGGAAGGCAATAAGTATATGGATATGCTGAGTGCATATTCTGCCGTTAACCAGGGACACCGTCATCCGAAAATTATCCAGGCGCTGAAAGATCAGGCAGATAAAGTAACACTGACGTCGAGATCATTCCATGTCGACTGCCTTGGAGACTGGTTCGAAAAGCTCAGTGAAATATCAGGGAAAGCCCGGGTTCTGCCCATGAATACAGGGGCTGAAGCTGTCGAGTCGGCAATTAAAGCTGCCAGACGCTGGGCATATGAAGTTAAAGGAGTACCTGATAATCAGGCTGAAGTTATAGCGATGAAAAATAATTTCCACGGCAGAACGATGATTCCTATGTCGATGTCATCAGAGCCGGAATACCGGAGAGGGTTTGGGCCGCTTGGGGACGGATTCCAAATTGTTAATTACGGTGATGCGGAAGCGCTGGAAGATGCGATTAATGATAATACAGCAGCTGTGATTTTAGAACCGATTCAGGGGGAAGCGGGTGTCAATATTCCGCCGTCAGGCTACCTGAAAGAAGTCAGGGAAATTTGTGACCGCAATAATGTGCTGTTTATCTCTGATGAAATTCAGGCAGGACTCGGCAGGGCTGGAAAAATGTTTGCGACAGACTGGGATGAAGTTGTTCCGGATATGTATATTTTAGGAAAAGCACTTGGCGGCGGAGTATTCCCTGTGTCTGTTGTGCTTGGTGACGACGAAGTGCTCGGAGTGCTGAATGAAGGATCACACGGATCAACTTTTGGCGGCAATCCTTTGGCAGCCCGAGTATCGGAAGCAGCGCTCGATGTTATTATAGATGAAAAACTTTCAGAACGTTCCCTGGAACTTGGAGAGTACCTGCTTAGTGAATTGAAAAAAATAGAACACGAGTCTATTGTAGATATACGCGGCAAAGGGCTGTTTATCGGCCTCGAACTGAATAAAAGTGCGCGCAGATTCTGCGAGCAGCTGAAAGATGAAGGCGTCCTCTGCAAAGAAACTCACGGCACGGTAGTAAGATTCGCACCGCCGCTTATCGTAACCAAAGATGAACTCGACTGGGCCCTTAACAGAGTTAAAAAAGTTTTTAACAAAGATACTTTCTAAAAAATTTCTTTATGATACAATATTAATTGAAAACAGTTACAAAAAGAGGCGGATAAAATGTCAGAAGAAATTAGTTTAGTTGAATCTACCCAGCGAATCATCAAAGAGGCGCTGGATAAGCTTGGTTATAATGATGATATGTATCAGTTGATTAAAGAGCCGTTGCGTTCATTAAAAGTGCGTATTCCAGTAAAAATGGATGACGGATCAGTTAAAGTATTTACAGGCTTCCGTGCACAGCATAACGATGCAGTGGGTCCTACCAAGGGCGGAGTGCGTTTCCACCCGAGCGTTTCAGAAGATGAAGTTGTAGCGTTATCTATGTGGATGACACTAAAAGCAGGTATTGTTAATCTGCCTTACGGCGGAGGTAAAGGCGGGATTATCTGTGACCCGCGCGAAATGAGCATGGATGAAGTTGAAAGATTGTCACGCGGCTACGTTCGTGCGATATCTCAAATCGTTGGACCGACTAAAGATATTCCTGCACCTGACGTATTCACAAACTCGCAGATTATGGCGTGGATGATGGATGAATACAGCGCAATTGACCAGTTCAACTCACCTGGTTTTATTACCGGTAAACCATTGGTGCTCGGCGGTTCGGAAGGCCGCGACAGAGCGACAGCACTCGGTGTTGTAATCTGTCTTGAAGAAGCACTTAAGAAACGCGATATGAAGATAGAAGATATTCGCATTGTCATTCAGGGATTCGGTAACGCAGGAAGTTTCCTGTCTAAATTCCTCTTTGACAAAGGTGCGAAAATCGTAGGTATTTCAGATGCTAACGGTGCACTTCACGATCCAGAAGGTCTGGATATTGACTATCTATTAGAACGCCGCGACAGTTTTGGTATGGTGACAAATCTGTTTGACGATGTGTTATCGAACGATGAGTTATTCTCATTAGACTGCGATGTTATTATTCCGGCAGCAATTGAAAATCAGATTACTGAGGAAAATGCTCCGAATATTAAAGCGCAGATTCTGTGTGAAGCAGCTAATGGACCGACTACTACTGAAGCGACACGCATCCTGACTGAAAGAAACGTTCTGATTGTACCGGACGTACTTGCATCAGCAGGCGGAGTAACAGTATCTTACTTTGAGTGGGTACAAAACAACCAGGGTTATTACTGGAGTGAAGATGAAGTAAACGAGAAAATGGAACAAAAACTCGTTGCTGCATTTAACGAAATCTATGACCTTCACGAAAACCGTCAAATCGATATGAGACTTGCAGCATTTATCGTAGGTCTTAAACGTACCGCAGAAGCTTCACGCTACCGCGGATGGGCGTAAAAAATTATTTTAAAGACAAAACCTTTTTATGGGTTTTGTCTTTTTTTATTGGAGATTGCCGGCCTTATCTCATCAAAGAGCGTTTTTCATTGCAGGCTTCTCTCAACTAAGCCTCAGAACTAAAAAAATTTAAAAGCTTTGTTATCCCCGGTAAATGTTGTGATATAAAGGCTTCAACCTATTGGTTAAGATTTAATTTTCAGACAAATTAAATTTAACGCTTGCATTTTTATTTTTATCTTGTTAGTATTAAAATCAATTCGAAAGAAGAGTAGTACCATATATTGATTTCAAAGAGAGCCGGTGGCGCTGTGAACCGGTATTTCATATATGTGAATGGACTTCTTTATAAACAATTAATTAAATATAATTTTCATGAGCGGACCGGTTTTAACCGGTCAATACAGGTGGCACCGCGGATTCCCGTCCTTAATATTTTATATTAAGCACGGGAATTTTTTTACGTTAATTTAATATCAGCAGAGGGATATAGTAGCAGCAGTTTTACGTTTCACAGAGAGCCGGATTTGGTGGGAGCCGGCAGCGTGTTCTGCAGTGAATTGGGTTCCAGTTTTAAATTCTGCCCGGGTAATGCCGTTATACATTAGAGTGAAGCGAAAGTTTCAACAGAGGTGGTACCGCGGTTAACATCGTCCTCCATGACAATAAGTCATGGAGGATTTTTAATTTTAAGGAGGAATATATTATGACATTAAATATTACGACGGTAACTGAAGCAGCGACAGCGAAAGTGGAAAATGGAAAAGATTTAACATATAAAGAAATGCACGAGTTTTTTACTGAAGTTCTGGATGGCGGAGTAACAGATGACGAGCTGCGGGAATTTATCGTCGCTCTAAGTGATAAAGGTGAAACAGTGGATGAAATTACAGCGATTGCCGAAGTGCTGAAGTCATATGCGAAAGATATTCCGGACGTAAATGATAAAGTCATGGATAACTGCGGCACGGGCGGAGACCGCTCACAGAGTTTCAATATATCGACGACCTCTGCTTTTGTCCTTGCAAGCTGCGGTGTAACAATTGCGAAACACGGCAACAAGAGTGTGACGAGCAAGACTGGAAGTTCAGATGTACTGCAGTCGCTCGGTGTGAATTTAAACTTTGATGCTAAAAGAGTGGCACACGAACTTAACGAATCAAATATTACATTTTTAAGCGCACCGCATGTACATCCGAAGATGGGACAAATTATGAGAGTAAGACAGACACTGAAACGTCCGACAGTATTTAATTTTATCGGACCGTGCATCAGCCCGCTGAATCTTGATTATCAGTTTTTAGGCATATACGATCGTAAAAAACTGCTTACGATTACACAGGTGCTGAAGCGTCTCGGACGTGAAAATGCCGTTGTATTGAACGGTGCGGGGCATATGGATGAAGCGACTCTGCTCGGTGACAATCACCTCGTATTTTTACGAGGCGGGGAAATAGAAGAAGTTGTGATTGATCCGACGGACTACGGCTTAACACTGTGCGACAAAAGCGATATTGCAGGCGGGGACGGCCGGGAGAATAAGGAAATTCTGGAAGCAGTGCTGCAGGGCACAGCGACCCGCGCACAGCTGGAAACTGTACTGTTAAACGCAGGTATCGGACTCTTTGTGGCTGACAAAGCAAAATCTGTCAGCAAGGGTATTCAGGCAGCAAGAGAAGCAGTGGAATCCGGCAGAGCATACGCTAAGCTGCAGGAAGTAATTAAAAACAATGAGGAGGCAGACAAATGACGATACTTGATGACATTGTGGAAGTAAAAAAAGAAGAGCTGCTCAGATATCCGGCTGAAGTCGATTTGATTACAAGAGAAAAACCGAGGAACTTTACGGCGAGCCTTAACCGGAATAACGGCATCGCTCTGATCAGCGAAGTAAAACGCGCCTCTCCTTCACAAGGCGATATCAATGCAGTCATGGATCCTCTCACACAGGCGGAATCATACGTCAGAGGCGGTGCAGATGCCGTCAGTGTCCTGACAGAAAGCCGGTTTTTTAAAGGGAGCTTTGATGACTTGGAAGCCATTGCACAAACAGTCGATGTTCCGGTGCTGAACAAGGATTTTATTATCGATAAAAGGCAGATTAGCCGGGCTTATAATCACGGTGCGGATATCATTCTGTTAATCGTGACCATCCTCGATGATGATGCTCTATCGAAACTTTACAATTACGCGAGTTCACTTGATTTAAACGTTATCGTTGAAGTGCACAACGAAGAGGAATTGAAACGGGCACTCAAAATTTCACCTGAAATTATCGGTATCAACAATAGAGACTTAAAAACGTTTACTGTCGATATTGGCAATACAGAGGATCTGCTACGGAAATACGGCACAAATGATATTCATTTCATCGCCGAAAGCGGCATTCATGCTGGAGAAGACGCAGAGCGCATGAAGCATGCGGGCGCGTCGGGCATGCTGGTGGGGGAATCATTAATGCGTGCAGCGAGCATCGAAGAAAAAATTAGGGAACTGAAAGCGGGTAAAGTATATGAAAGTTAAAATCTGCGGTATTAAAACCGTCGAAGAAGCACAGCTTGTTGCTCAGGAAAGACCGGACTTTATCGGCATGGTGCTGGCACCGAGTAAACGCCGGATCAGTCTTGATACAGTTAAAGAAATTACAGACAGTCTGGAAGGAACAGGTATTAAAACGGTCGGCGTTTTCGTTAATCCGGCGAAAGAAGAAGTGGATGAGGCTTTAAACGATGCGGGACTCGACTATATACAGTTTCACGGAGATGAGGATAAAGATTTTGTCGGACAGTATCAAAGCCGTGCTATCAAAGCCTTTCCTTCAAACTCAAAATTATCATACAAAGAACGCTTCGATTTCCCTGCGGAATATATACTGATCGACAGCCCTAGAGAAAAGTACTACGGCGGCAGCGGTGTTGCCTTTAACTGGTCCGAACTGCCGTTTAGTGAGATTGAGGAATCAAGGCTCGCTCTCGCAGGCGGTTTAAATCCCGGCAACGTCGGCAAGGCTGCAGCTGCGGTAGCACCTGCTTTAATTGACGTCTCCAGCGGAGTTGAAACAGACGGTTTCAAAGATTCAAAAAAAATTGCAGATTTTATAAAAATTATCAGAGGTGAAGAATAATGATAGAAACATATAAATATCCCGACACAGACGGGAAGTTCGGCGAGTTCGGCGGCACTTACGTTGCAGAATCGTTAATTGCCACTTTAGAAGAATTAAAAGAAGCATATAAAAATGCACAGGAAGATCCAGAATTTAAGCGTGAATTTGATTACCTGATGAAAGAATACGTCGGCCGGGAGAATCCGCTGTATTATGCAGAACGGCTGACCGAAAAACTTGGCGGTGCGAAAATATATTTAAAACGCGAAGATTTAAACCACACCGGTGCTCATAAAATTAACAATGCAATCGGCCAGGGACTCCTGACTAAATATATGGGTAAAACGAAGGTCATCGCAGAAACAGGCGCAGGCCAGCACGGTGTAGCAACCGCAACAATCGCAGCCCTGCTCGGGCTGGAGTGCAAAGTATTCATGGGTGCAAAAGATGCTGCACGCCAGGAACTGAATGTATTCAGAATGGAGCTGCTCGGTGCAGAAGTGATTACAGTCGACCAGGGGACAGCGACCCTTAAGGATGCGGTGAACGAAGCGATGAGATACTGGGTTCAGCATATGGAAGATACACATTATGTTATTGGCTCGGCGCTCGGTCCGCATCCCTTCCCTCAAATAGTGCGTGACTTCCAGAGTATTATTTCTAAAGAAGCAAAAGCGCAAATATTAGACAAAGAAGGTCGCCTGCCGGATAAAGTCGTTGCTTGTATCGGCGGAGGCAGCAATGCGATGGGAATGTTTTTTAATTTTATTGAAGATAAAGATGTTGAATTAATCGGCGTCGAGGCAGCAGGGAACGGTATTGACAGCGGTAAAGTCGCAGCTGCAATCAACCGAGGTTCTGTAGGTATTGCCCACGGTGCAAAAATGCATATGCTGCAGGATGACAACGGCCAGCTGCAGGGGACGCACTCAATTTCTGCCGGTCTTGATTATCCCGGTATTGGGCCAGAGCACAGTTTCCTGTTCGATACGAAACGTGCGAGTTATGAATACGCTTCTGATAAAGAAGCGCTGAAAGCGTTCCAGGAATTATCGAGAACCGAAGGTATCATTCCGGCGCTTGAAAGTTCTCATGCGCTTGCCTATGTAATGAAAATTGCGCCTGAGCTTCCTGAAGATGAGATTATTGTCGTATCACTGTCAGGCAGAGGCGATAAGGATGTTGAAATGGTTAAAGCAGAACTGGAGGCGGGAAAAAATGACTAAAAAGCGTATAGAAAAAATGTTTGCGAAGCTGAAGGGAACGGATGATAAAGCGTTTATTGCTTATATTATGGCAGGAGACGGCGGCCTCGATACACTTCCGTACAAGATTAAAACGCTGATAGACGCAGGGGTGGATCTGATTGAAATCGGCATTCCTTTCAGTGATCCGGCAGCAGACGGTCCTGTTATTCAAAAGGCGGGCATCCGTGCTTTGGAAGAAAACGTCAGCCTCCGTCAGATTCTCAAAAAGCTTCGCGAAATTAAAGATGATATCAAGGTGCCGTATGTGCTGATGACTTATTATAATCCAGTATTTCATTATGGCCTCCGGGAGTTCACAAAAGATGCAGAAGCATCCGGTGTCAGCGGAGTAATCGTGCCGGATGTTCCTCTCGAAGAAGAGCCGGAGCTCAAAAATGAACTTGACGCTGCCGGTATTGCAATTATCCGTCTCGCGACCTTAACGACGTCAGACGAGAGGCTCGAACATATTCTAGACGAAGCGGAAGGTTTTATATATGCGGTAACAGTTAACGGAGTGACCGGCAAAAGAGCCGGCTACAGCGGAGAAGTATTTGATAATTTGAAACGCATTAAAAGTAAATCCGGGGTGCCTGTCTGTGCAGGTTTCGGCATTACTTCTGCAGATGCTGCCAAAGCGCTCGGTGAACATTGTGACGGAGTGATTGTCGGATCAGAAATTGTGGAAATGTTTCACCGCTGCGAAGAAGAAAAAATTAAAAATCTGATCCCGAAAAAGCATGCGGGTCATGCTAAATAACGATAAATCGTCATTAATCGTGTTATAATAAGTGAAAATAATTTGATATTCTATACTAAAAGACTATATTACGAATATAGTCTTTTAGTATTTTTACAGTGAGGGAAAACACTTGAATGAATTAATTGATCTTTTGACGACTGAACAGGGAATAGAAATGTTATTTCAAAAATTTGAAGACCTGGGTTTTATCATCGGTTTTCTGCTCGTATTTATCGAGTCTTTTCTGCCGTTTTTGCCGCTGGTAGTCATCGTGATTTTAAATATTAACTCCTACGGTGTTATTATCGGTTTTCTTGTCAGTTATACTGCGAGTGTTGCCGGCAGTTACTTAGTGTTTCTGTCAGTCCGCAGCTTGTTCAGAAAGCCGGCTCAGAGATATATAGAAAAACATGAAAAACTTAACCGCATGCTTAAATTTATCGATGAGCGCGGATTTACATTTTTATTTATTCTGCTGTCGCTGCCGTTTACACCGTCATCGGTCGTGAACGTTATCACAGCTTTATCTAATGTCAGAAGACATGTATACTTATATATATTATTAGCGTCGAAATTTATTATGATATTATCGATGACACTCGTCGGTTATGACATAACTTCGTTTTTTGACTCACCGGTAAAACTTATACTCTCATTGGTATTTTTAGCAGTACTTTATCTTCTGTCCAAATGGTATCAGAAGTACCTGGAAAGAAAAATGAAAAAATAAGAGGTGTCGTAATTGGCAAAAGAAATCCGCGAATGGGCAGTTGCTATAATAATCGCAATCGCTGTAATTGCTGTAATCAGAATATTTCTCTTCGTTTCATTTTCAGTCGACGGGCTCAGTATGGATCCGACGCTGGAAGACGGCGACAGAGTCGTCGTTAACAAATTTATATATGATCTAACAGATATCGAACAGGATGATGTTATCGTCTTCAACTCAGGGGAAGATTCAGCTTATGTTAAACGTGTTATGGGCGTACCCGGCGACACTGTTGAGATGATTGACAGAACAGTTTATTTAAACGGCGAACCGCTGCAGGAAGATTACGTGGTGCATCAGGGTGAATCGTATATGGATAACTTTACTCTCAGTGATCTCGGCGTTGAAGGAGACACCATTCCTGAAGGGCATTATCTTGTACTCGGGGATAACCGTCCGATAAGCCGTGACTCAAGAGACTTCGGTTTAATTACAGAGGATGCAATTATCGGTGAAGTACAGCTGAGATTCTGGCCGCTGAATGAGATTGCTATTGATTTTTAATTATAAATATTATCAAAAGGAGATATTAGAGAATCTAATATCTCCTTTATTCAAGCGGGGAGGCATAATGGATGGGGATTACCATATGGACCGGTACGAGCGGTACCGGTAAAACAAGCAGTATGTTTGATGAAATAAAAGAACTGACGAAAGATTCACCGCTCGGTTCGAATATATATATCGTTACGCCGACGCAGAACACGCTGAGCTATGAGCAGCTGATTACCCAGCCGGAAGATGGTCTGGTTACCGGCAGTATGCGGACAAGCGTCTTCAGTTTTACGCGTCTGATGTGGCATGTTTACAACGAACTCGGACAGCCCGAGAAAGAATCTCTGTCCGAGGCGGGCCATGTTATGTTCATGCATAAGCTGATGAACGATATGAAAGAATTTTTAAATTACTATCAGACATCCGGCGGCTATATAAAATTTTCAGAAAAAGTACTGGAGCAGATTACAGAATTCAGAGCTTACAACGTTAATCCTGAAGATTTAAATAACCTGCAGTTTGAGAGAGGCAGAACGACGGAAAAATATGAAGATTTAAATAAAATATATTCCAGATGGAGTGAACAGATTGCGGAATATAATATAGAAGATTTAAATATGATTCAGAATTTTATCGATGATATCAGCCGGACAGACAATATACGCACCTTAAATAAAGCGACGATATATATCGACGGCTTTCATAACTTTACCGAAAGTGAATTTGCTTTAATCTATGCGCTTGAAAAGAAAGTGGCTCAGATTAACCTGCTTTTAACGCACCGTAAATCAGATGACAGCGAGCAGGGGGTAAGGGATGTTCTCCTGTTCAGAAAAACTGAAGCGGTGGTAACCCGGCTGCAGGAACTGTTCGGTGAGCATTATGTAGAATTCCGGCATTTCGATGACGAATTTCTGAGAGCAAAACGCACCGGCCTGACCCAGCTTGAGAAATATATTACAACTGGTAAAAAGATGACAAACTTCGATGGGATTACTATTACTGAAGCACCGTCTGTGCAGGAGGAAGTCATTGAAACCGCAAGAAATATTGAAACGCTGGTCCGGGAAAGAGGCGCTAAATATTCCGATATCGGTATTCTTTACCGGGATGCGGCTTATGAGGAATATATAAAAACAACATTTAAGAGATTTGACATTTCTTATCATATGGATGCCGATCATTATATGCACTGCAACCCTTTTACCCAGCTTATTATTGCTCTGCTTGAATGTTATAAAAGCCGTTTTCAGAGTTCGTCATTCCTGAATGTTCTGAAAACCGGCTACTTAAACAGCGGAGACGACGATAAACTGCTCGCCCATCTCGAGAATATTATTATCGAGCGCGGTCTGACGGGTACTGAACTGTTCGACGATGAACGCTTTCAGATTGAATACCGTCTGGATGCAGAAGGCATGATTGACCGGATTGATAATTCTGAATCTCTGAGCGAAATGATCGATTATAAAAATAAACAAATCAGCCGGCTCAGGGAATTTTTCAAGTCTCTGGATGCGGGAACAACGGTAAAAGATTACATTACGGCAATCTACAGCTTTATCGTGGATAACGGTATATTAATTAAACTGGAAGATGAAATACATGAGCTCGAAGAAACCGACGTCCGTCTGAGAAACGAAACTGAGCAGTCTTATAATTTATTCATCCGTCTGCTGGATGACAGTTATACAGTTTTCAAAGATAAGGAAACCGAGTTCTTCCTGTTTTATGAAACGTTTATAGACGGCTTGAAAACTGCCACATTTAATACGAGACCTGCAACGATAGACCAGGTAATTGTCGGTTTGCTCGACCTTGCTAAAGTGGAAAATAAAAAATATATTTTTATAATAGGTATGAACTATAATGTAATGCCCCAGGAATCCCGCAGCACGACGATAGTGACAGATGAAGAAAAACTCGTTCTCGGAACGAGGGGCATTACGCTGTCACCAAGCGCAAGAACACTTGCACAGGATGAACGCTTTGTCTTTTATCTCGGTGTCACACGTCCGACAGAAGGACTGTTTATCAGCTGGTCATCGACTCTGCAAAACAAAGAAGCGACTAAAATCAGCCCGTTTGTTGCAGAATTTCTGCCTGCTGTGGATGAACGGGTCTTGAACTTTACTTACAGGAAAACAGCGCATTACGACGTGGAAAATTCAATCCGGCTGATTTCAAGCTTGCGCAGCATGGAAGCACTGGAACATTTTAAACTCCGCCAGCTAATGTCAACCGGCAAAGAATATCTTCATGATTTAAGCAGTGTGCCGCAGTACAGACACTTTATCTCTGTCTATCAGCTGCTTAAATCTGGAGACAGACAGGCGGTAATTAACCGTCTGACCAGAAACCTGACTTATGATAATAAAGCGCGGGAAATTAACAGCGCGACCGCAGAAGCGCTGTACGGCTCAGAAATGAAAGCCAGTGTGTCGCGCTTTCAGTCATATTTCAATTGTAATTTCCAGCATTTTTCAAATTACGGCCTGAAGCTCAATGTCAGACAGAATCATACGGTAAGACCGCTTGAAATCGGTAACCTTTATCATAATGCATTGGAAAAAGTTGCAGCAGATCTCGGGATGACGCTGCAGCACGATGATGACATTATTAAAAGTACGGTAAAAAATGCGGTGGACACGGTACTCAGAACGATCAGTTACGGCATATTTGAACGCTCGGAATACTATTTATCGCTGAAGGAAAAAGCAGTGCAGGCGATTACGACCACCCTGCTCTTTATGAAAGATATTGAAAAGCTCGGAAATTATAAAATGACGCTGATCGAAGCGGTATTCGGCAAAAAATCAGATGAACTGGGCGAGCTGATTCTCACCAGTCCAAATGGTAAGAAAATTATTCTGCGCGGTAAAATAGACCGGGTGGATACGTATAAAAAAGACGGCAGAGTGTATGTCAATATTATCGATTATAAATCGAGCGCCCGGGATTTAAGAAAGGCGGATGTGCTGAACGGCGTCGAACTGCAGATTATTACGTATATGTACGTGCTGATGGAGCGAGCAGAAGAGCTGCTCGGCGGTGAGATTTTCCCGAACTCGATGCTCTTTTACCATGTTAACGAACCGAAAGTTAAAGCAGAAGATGCTGATGAAGCACACAAAGAACGCCAGAGTGCCTTGAAACCGAAAGGTCTGTTCGTTGCAGACAGTACTGTATCGAATATTGACGGCAACAAAGGGCTTGAAAATTTAATTGAAGAGACTGAAAATATTAATGAATACTTTCCGCTGCAGGAGAAAAAAGACGGTACTTTTAACAGTCATTCTAAAAAACGGGTGCTGTCGGAAGAAATATTCAAACATTATTCTCTTTACGTGATGGAGAAGTTTAAAACTGCGACAGATGAAATCTACGATGGGCACACGCTTGCGAACCCAATCGATACAAACGGCGGCCTGCCTTGCCAGTTTTGTGATTTTAAAGCAGCCTGCCATATAGATAAATTAATCAATGCAGAAGATTACCGGACGAACCGTATTACGGACGAGGATATCGAAGCATTTGAAAGCGAGGTTCACGATGGTTAAATTTACCGAAGCTCAAACTAAAGCGATCGAGACAAAAGGCTCGGATGTCTTAGTATCCGCAGCTGCGGGATCAGGGAAAACAGCAGTGCTCGTTGAACGCATTAAACAGAATATTATCGAAGGTAATTATTCTATAGATGAAGTATTCGTTTCAACGTTTACTAATAAGAGCGCAAAAGATATGAAGGATAAAATCGAACGGGCGCTCCGCGAGACTTATAATGAAACGCCTGATCCGCGCTTAAAAGAAGAGATTATTAAACTGAACGATGCGCATATATCGACCTTGCACAGTTTCTGTCTGTACTTAATCCAGACGCATTATAATGCAATCGGGCTGCCCCCTGATATGCGTACACTCGGCCAGGTCGAGTCGGAAATCCGTCTGCAGAGAGTAATTACGAATGTGCTGGAGCAATTTTACGTTAATGCTGATGAGGACTTTTTAAAGCTTGATCAGTTTGTGACCAGCAATAAGGATAACGCTGCTCTTCATAAGCTTGTCTCAGACCTTTATCATGTTGCAGTCGCCACGAAGGAGCCCGATCTTTTTCTAAGAAGCATGTTTGACCAGTATATATCAGAAGATAAACTGACGGAGATTCTGGACAGCTATAGAGCAGTTATCGGCCGTAAATTAAAGAAATTGGATGAGGATCTTTATACGCTTAAAGCGGAGTATGATAATGCCGAACGCGATGAGGATTTAAAAGAGAAAGCGGTTGATGATGCCTACGAAAAACTGGCTGTGATGCACAAGTATGTGCTGCAGGCGCTCGAGTCTTTCAGCCGTGAAGGGTACTTTAAACTTCCGCCGGCAAAGCTTGTCACAGGCACAAATGCATTTATTAAAGGTGCTGCAGCTTTCGGCAATGATTTAAATGAACGCTATAATAAACCTGCAAACGCTTTGTATCAGGAACTCGGCAAGCTGAAGCAGTACACGCTTTTAGATGTGAGAGCGGAACTCAGTCCGCTGAACGGCATGAATAATCAGCTGATCAGCATTGCCATGGACGTAATTAGCGAGTACAAGAAAGATAAGCAGTCGGCAGGGGAGATGGATTTCAACGACTATGAACATTATGCGCTTGATATTTTAACTGCGGATGACAGAGAAATTGCGAACCGCTACAAAGAGCAGTTCAAAGAAATTATGATTGATGAATACCAGGACATTAACCGGGTGCAGGAAGCGATTATCCAGCTCTTAAAGTCCGGGGGAGAAGAGAATGGCAATCTGTTTATGGTCGGTGACGTTAAACAGTCTATTTACCGTTTCAGACAGGCTGCCCCGGATTTATTTATCGACAAAAGCGAACGTTTTAGTAAAGATGGCAGCGGTACACTCATTCAGCTGAACAGAAACTTCCGTTCACGCGCAGAAATCCTCGATGCCACAAATCTAATATTTGAAAATATTATGGATAAAGATCTTGGGGAAATTGATTACACGGATGAAGAAAAACTGATTAAGGGTATCGAGGCAGCAGAACCCGAATCGCCTGTTGAGGTGCTGCCGGTTATATACGATAAGAGTTTAAAATCCGGAGAAGCGGATGAGCTTGAAATTAAACAGATTGTTAAACTCGTGCAGGATCTGTATAAAAGGGGCGCGGCTTATCAGGATATCGTTATTTTAAACAGAAACCGCTTCGCGCCTGACGTCATGCGCCATGAATTCCAGAAGGCGGATATTCCTGTCAGCATCGACATTAATAAAGGATATTTTGAAACGTTTGAAATTTTAACGATGCGGAGCATATTATCACTTATAGACAACCCGCTGCAGGATGATCATCTGGCAGGTGTGATGCGGCTGCCGATGTTCGGTTTCAGCGAGGAGGAAATTGCTCAAATCCGCATTTCTTCCGAAGAAAAATATTTATACGAGGCTTTGACTGAATACAGCGGTGACGAAAATATATTAAGGAAAACCGAAGAATTCATCAGTACATTTAGTGAACTTAAACTTCATGCCAAATATTTAAGTGTGCCGGAACTCATTTCGGAAATATTTTTTGAGCTGAATATACTTGAATTTTTCAGCGGTCTGGCCGGCGGTTCAGCAAGACGGGCTAACCTGAATGGACTGATTGACAGAGCACTGGAATTTCAGTCGATGAATAATACAAGCTTATATCAGTTTATCAGCTACATTGATTTCTTAATTTCCGAAGGCAAGGATTTTGGTGAAGAAGGTTCGCTTGAGAATACAGATGATGCGGTACGTGTGATGACCATTCACAGCTCCAAGGGACTCGAGTTTAAACATGTTATTTATGCCGATTTGAAACAGAACTATACGCTCACTAAAGTGACGCGTGTTTATGTTCATCCGAAACTTGGAATTGTTTTTAACAATTTTAATGATGAACTGAACTACCATTACGACAGTATTCACGGCTTCGCTGCTAATGATTTCCTGAATATTGAGCAGCTGAGTGAAGAATTAAGGCTGATTTACGTTGCGCTGACAAGAGCGGAGGAGAAATTGTATCTGCCGCTCATGTTTAAAGGTGAGGCGGAATATAAATATGATTTCAGCAGCATGGAAAAACCTTCTTTTGAAAGACGCGCGGAGCTGAAATCGGCCATGGACTTTTTAGCGCCTGTCGTTATGCAGGCACAGGTTCCATATATTGAAGTTAAGGAAACAGAATTTCGGGCCGGAGAAGAAAATGAGCGGACGGAATACGCAAATCTCGAAGATATCGATGCGCTTAAAGCAGATATTATCCCGGAAGTACGGGAACGGTTATTTTATACTTACCCCGATCCTGATGATACCGAAGTAACCACTAAGGAATCGGTCACTTCTATTAAACGCAGAAATGAAACGATTCCGGATGACGCGGAGTTTATCAGCCATACAAGTGAAGTAAATCTGCGCGAGCCGAATTTTCTTCAGAATTCACTGGAAGCGCCGGTTTTCGGGACGATTATGCACGAAATGATGATGCATATTATACACCAGTGGCAGACGCTCAGCGTCATGGAGGACAGTGCAAAAACCGCCTATATTGATGCGCTCATCGATAACTATAGTGAAAATTATGAACTTCTCAGTACGGTGCATATTAAAAAGATGAAGGAAAATGCAGTGCGGTTCTTCAATGATAAGATGATGAATGATCTTTTGAATGAACAAGAGGGGATTTATACGGAGCTGCCATTTATAATGAGTCAAGAAGCAATCGGCTATGCGGAGCATCCCGAGCAGATTGTTCAAGGTATTATAGATTGTCTTTTAGAATATGAAGATCATTACATTATTATCGATTACAAGACAGACCGTGTTAAAGGAACGAATTTAACAAAGGGAGATCTTCGTGAAAGATACAGCACACAGATGGATATTTACACGAAATCAGCAATGGCATCACTTAACAAGCCGGTAACAGCCGTGCTTTACTTTTTTGATTATGGGGCGATTCCAGTTGAATAATTCAAATAGAAACATTTATTTTATCGGCGGAGTGTCGCTGTTCTTACTATTTATACACAGCGGGCAGTATTTTATGATGCCGCTTAATGAAATCAATCCGTTCGAATATTTCTTCGGCGGGGATCTGAACGTTTTTAATATCGTCGATATTATTACTGGCGGTTCTGTTATACCGCTTATCAGTATTATAATCGGCTATCTTCTCAGCCAGTACGGCTATACAGGCAAAAAACATCTGGTTAAGGTACTTGTTATTGCGTTTGTACTCTTGAGTCTGAATGCTGGCCTGATCTTTGGTTTTGACCAGCTGCCTTTTGTAATACTAATGGCATTTATCGGTTTAATATTTGTGGGACGCCACTGGATTATAACACTTGCCGCATCGCTTATATTATTTGCGCTGCATTTAATGTTTAATGTTGTGCTTGAAATTATTACAGGACTGAACTCCAATATTCAGCACATGTATTCAGGTATTCAGCAGGTGAATGAATTTATCAGCACCTACAGGAGCACGGATTATCTGGCAATGGTCAATATGAATATTGATATACTGACAGGAATCGGTACAGACGGAATATTTAACGCAGTTTTTGTAATTCTGCCGTCAGTGCTTCTCGGCATTGCCTTAAAAGAATTGAATTTTACGGGCTTTATTAAAGACAGTCCGTATATAAGCGGCGGCATCATTATGGTGCTCCTCGCCGGCGGTATCGCTGTAAAGCTTCTGCAGGTGCTTTCTCTCGGTACAATTACAGGAAAAACCCTCGGTGAAGGCTTCGGCGGTCCTGTTACAGCGATCGGTTATTTTATGATACTTGTCTATATTGCTGACGCTGTTCCAAAACCGGTGTTTACGCTGTTTTACAATCTGGGTAAATACGGATTAACTTCCTATATATTATTCAATATTCTGATGATGTTCGTATTTTATGGTTTTGGTATAGCGATGTACGGACAGATTTCAATCCAAATGCTGCTGTTCATCGTTTCGGCAATTTATATACTGCTTATTATCTTTGCAAATCTGATGGCTGCCTATAATATTCAGGCGCTAGAACAGACTTTTCAGACAAATAAGAAAATGAAGCGGGAATAATTAAATAATATTTGTTATACTGTATGAAAGAAAACAAAGGAGATTGTCCAATGAAATTTTTAACTTTTGAATATGAAGACAAGAATTATTATGGTGTCAAAGTAAAACGTGAAGACAGTGCATGGATTATTCCGCTCTTATTCCAGGATTTCAGTGATGTTAAAGATTATCCGGGAACATTGCTCGAAGGTATTACTGAGTACCACACATTGGATTTTCAGGAACTTGTCAGAAAGCTTGTTGAAAGTGCAGAAGCGTCTGATAATGCAGATAAGTACAAGGCACCGTTTGAAGATATTAATATTATGGCGCCGGTTAAACCGCCGAATAACACAATCGGCTTTGGCCGCAACTTTAAAGCGCACACTGAAGAGATGAAAAGTGAAGTTGAATTGTATGTTTTCACAAAAGCAAACTCAAGTCTCGTCGGTGATGAGGATACAATATCTTCGTACAGCGATGTGACTGAACAGCTGGATTATGAAGGGGAACTCGGTATCGTTATCGGGAAAGAAGCAAAAAACATAGACAGCTCGATGGCTTATGATTATATTTACGGCTACACGATTGTCAATGACATTTCAGCGAGGGAATTGCAGAAATCACACAAACAGGCATTCTTATCGAAAAGTCTGGCTACT
Source organism: Jeotgalicoccus halotolerans (assembly GCF_003387165.1). Classification (GTDB taxonomy): domain Bacteria; phylum Bacillota; class Bacilli; order Staphylococcales; family Salinicoccaceae; genus Jeotgalicoccus; species Jeotgalicoccus halotolerans. Next base: position 9,580 of record NZ_QUMW01000016.1, on the reverse strand, counting down.
CCAATGGGGCCTTATATCGTTACTAAAGATGAAATTCCAAACCCGCAGGATACAACAATTGTTACTAAAGTGAACGATGAAATCCGTCAGGACGGCAGTACTTCATTAATGGTAAGAAAGATTGATGAACTCGTTGCAGAATTATCGAAATATGTGACACTGCAGCCGGGAGACGTTATTGCATCAGGTACACCTGCAGGAGTCGGGGCGGGCATGGATCCGGCAGGCTTCTTAAAAGCGGGAGATACAGTACGTGTTTCAATTGACGGAATTGGAACATTAACGACACACATTAAGTAAACATTCCATGATATACTACTACAGGAAACATTAATGTAGAGGGGGAATCAGACGATGTTACATTTACACCTGACAGCTATTATTGTTTCATTTATATTATTTATAGCTGTTTACGCTATGTACAAAAAGAATAATACTGCTGAAAACAAACCGGCGTTTATTCTGCACATGGTGCTGAGAGTGTTCTATCTGCTTGTATTGTTCAGCGGAATCATGGTTTACGTCGGTAATATGGAAGGCATCAGCAATGCAGGTTCGCACATGCAGTATGGTATTAAAGCACTGCTTGGTATTCTTTCAGTTGGATTTATGGAAATGGCAATTGTAAGACTGAAGAAAAATTCCAGAAAAGCGACCGGCCTTTTAATTGTTTGTCTTGTACTTATTATTGCGACAGTTATTATGGGTGCGATGCTGCCTCTAGGCATGCTGAGCTTCTAAAACAAAAGAATAATCTTAATGCCGGCCTGTTAAATTTTAACGGGCCGGTATTTTATATGTTCTGTGTTAAAATAAAATTTATGAACAATTAGTGAAACGGAGTCTTAAAGAACTGAAATTTAGTATACTGATTACTATACGAATAAAAGGTAGGATAAAATTATGAAGAGAATACTAGCGCTTGTGAGCATGATTTTGGCAGTGCTGTTTATGAGCAGTCATACAGTATCAGCCGAAGAGAATACATATGACAGAATTTATATGATTACTGTCGACCGCTTTTTAAATAATAATACGTCAAATGACATCGGCGTAACAGAAGACGGAGACCCTTTTTATCCGTATGGCGGGGATTTTGACGGCATCGTTCCATATCTCGAGTATATTAAGGATATGGGCTTTAATACAATTATGCTGTCACCGGTAACAGAGCGCGGCGAAGATGATTATCTCGGGTATGACGTTACAGATTACGGCTCTATTTCCGAAGCCTACGGCAGCCCGGAAGATTTTGAAAAACTGCTTGCCGAAGCTCATGAACTTGAGTTAAAAGTCATTGTCGATATGCCTGCTGTTGCAACAGATGATTATACAGCACTGGAAACACCGGCATTTAATAATATCCAGGAAGAATATTATGAAGATATTGGGCGGGAGATTATCGACCTGAATGATGCCGGCAACCAGGAAACATACCGTGCAATGGTTCAGGAATTTACAAATACTTACGATGTTGACGGTATCAGCATGTTTGTGAATCAGGATGGACTGAATGCTGAAGAATTTTTACCTGAAAATATTGATACTTACGGGATTTTATCGACTGAAGAATTAACGGCTGAAGGATTTGACACTATAGCAAGAGAAGGATTCAGAGCTGATCTCGCACAGACATACGGCGGCATTGATCAGGAAATTCCTGAATTTCCGGAAGATGAACAGCTGATTATGGCAGACCACTGGTTCTCAGAAAGGTTCACGCACAGTGCTGCTGAACAAAATATGTTTCCGGGTACAAGAATACAGCAGCTGGCGAACTATTTATACGCCTACCGCGGCCCGAGTGCGATGACCTACGGCACAGAAGTTGCATTTAACGGAAGCAGCTATCCGGAAGTGCATCCGCAAATGGATTTCAGAAGTGATAAGGAAGTTATTGAGTATCTTGAGAACATCGCTGTAGTTTACAGGAATCACGAAATTATGCTGGCACCGGAATCAGAAACTGAGACGATATTAAACGAAGACGGACAATATTTGGTTAAATATTATACAGCTGATGTTGATTACATATTGAATGTAAACAATACGGCTGAAACAAAAAGTAATACGATAGAACAGACAGCTGAAGAAGAAGGGAAAGTACTGAGCGGTATGCTCATTGGAGATATGATTCGCCCGCATGACGGAGAATATATCACCGTGCTCGACAGAGAAGAAACAGAATTGTATTCGATTATTGAAGAAGCAGGCTTTAACAATGGATACTTATACGCAGCAGTTTTAATCTTTGGTATATTTGCAGTCTTTGTCTGGGTGGCAGCGAGCCGCAGCAGAAAAAATAAAGCAAAAAGAATGAAAGACAGAGAATAATAAATAACAATAAAGCCGCATTCCTTTGAAGGAGTGCGGCTTTTAATATTTATAAGTCTTCAGCTTTTTCAATCGCTTTATAACCGACCATATTAATTACATCTTTCGGACTGGAGAAAGGCGGTGAATATCCGACTTCGATATTAATTAAGTCGTATACCGTGCCGCCGAGACGGGTATGGGCTGATAAGACATCGATACGTTTATCAGCGCCCTCTGTCCCGACGACTGCAGCTCTTAGTATAAGTCCACTGTCTTTTGAGACATAGACTCGTATATGAATCGGTGAGGCATCCTTCATATAGCCGGATTTATTTTTCTGTTTCTGATCGACTGTAAAGTGAGGAATTTCAGCGATATCTTTTTCCGATAAACCGAAAGTTGCGATATTATAATCGAAAAACTTCACAATGTTTGTGCCGAGCAGGCCTTCGTGGGTAATCGAACGGTCTCCAGCAAGCTGGTTTGCAATAATATGGGCCAGTCTGTGAGCAGGCCAGGCCAGGGCGGACTGGATAGTCATCTCAGGTACATGCTGGAAGTGAGTCATCACAGCGTCGCCGAGCGCATATATATTATCGATATTCGTCTGGCCGTTTTTATTAATAGGAATAAGACCGTCTTTTAAAGTAATGTTTGAGCTGTTTAAAAACTCCGTGTTCGGTGTGATGCCGACACCTGTAATAATAAGCGGTGCATCGATCGTTTCACCATTTGATAATACTGCTTTACCGCCATCAACATAGTCAATTTCCGTATTCAGTTTCAGCGTGACTCCTTTTTCGGTCATCGCTTCATAGAGTACTCCGTTCATATCCGCTTCGATATTTTTATAAATCCGTTCATCGCGCTGAAGCATTGTGACCTTAATGCCCCGCTTCGTTAAGTTCTCGGTAACTTCGAGTCCAATATATCCTGAACCGACAAGGACAGCTTCTTTAATATTATTCTCTTTTATAAACTTCACGATATAATCCAGATCTGCCAGTTTATGCAGTGAAAATGTCTGTGCTGCATCTTTTACTGCAGGCAGTTTTTTAGGTGAGCCCCCGGGAGATAAAATTAGATAATCATACGAATCGGTAAACTCTGTATCGCTGTTTTTATCGTATACAGTAACTGTATTTTCTTTAGAATTTACAGCAGTGATTTCGTGTTCCGTCTTCACAAAAATATTTCTATCTCTAAATTTCTCAGGTGTCATATTCGTAAGGCTGTCCCATTTTTCAACATCGCCGCCGATATAATACGGCATGCCGCAGGAACCGTAACTGATGTCACGGTAGCGTTCGTAAATAACAATTTCTATATCGGGATTTAAACGGCGGAGTTGAGATGCAGCAGTGGCACCGCCTGCTACACCTCCAACTACTATAACTCTAGTCATATTATTTACCGTCTTTAAAATAGAAAAGGGCGATGGTGCCGTCGCCTGTATGTGAACTGATTGTCGGTCCAATACTGGAAATATCAATTGTTTCCAGACCGGTCTTTTCAAGCAGCTGCTTTTTTAAATCATTTGCAGATTTTTCTGCATCAGCATGAACGATATGGCCATGGCCGGAAGCACCTTCTTCATTTGCAAGTTCGACCATGCGTTTGAATACTTTTTTAATACCGCGGTGCTTTTCTACAGGAACCAGTTTGCCTTCTTCGATATGAAGCAGCGGTTTAATATTTAACAATCCGCCAAGAAAGGCTGAGCCTTTAGATAAACGGCCGCCTTCAGCTAAATAGTTCAAATCGTTAACTGTAAACAGATGTCTGATATATTCAAGGTCCGACTTAACTTTCTTGATAATCGTTTCCTTGTCATCTCCCTCGGCAATATATTCGGCTGTCCGCTCGACAATCAGTCCTGCACCGTAGCTCGCAGATTGCGTGTCGATAACTGTAATATCGGCGTCAGGTGTTTCTTCAAGCACTAGATCACGGCCGATTACAGCACTTTGGAATGTCCCTGACAGATTGCTTGAAAACCCGATGTAAATAACACTTTCACCCTGGTCAGTATATTTTTTGAAAAGTTTTTCAAATGCATCCGGATTCGGCTGGCTGGTCATCGGACGCTTGCCGTCTTTGATAGCCTGAATCACTTCCTCGCTCGTAATTTCAAACTGGTCAAGGTAGCTTTTATCATCAATCTGTATCGTTAAAGGTAAAACGTCAGCACCAAGTTCCTGTGCTTTACTGAGAGACAGATCTGAACAGCTGTCGATTATAAGTTTCATAACTATTTCCCCCTTAAGATTTCAGGCGCAGGTCAAAAAAGTCATTCAGGAAATGACCAATGCCGTCATTGTTGTTGTTTGTTTCAGTAACGTAGTTTGCAATTCCTTTGATGTCGTCGATGGCATTCTTCATAGCAACACCGTGCTCAACATACTGAAGCATTTCAGTATCGTTATCCTCATCACCGAAAGCGATAGTGCGGTTCGCCGGAATATTTAAAAACTCTCTGGCGTAGTCGACACCGACAGCTTTATTGATACCTTTTTTAATGATTTCAAGGACTGGATAAGGTGCACCCCAGCGGCGCTGTTCGATAACTTCCGCAAACAGTTCATCAAGCGTTTGCCGTATGTGAGGCATTTCAGATTCTTCAGCCTGTACGAGAATACTTGTGACATCTTCATTTACAGTTTCGTATAAATTGCCGACGCTGATTTTAGGATCGCCCATTTTAAAAGCATCAAACAGTACGCTGTCGTGATAGTGTATATATATATTATCCTTAACTTCGGCAACAATATTTTTTATATTGAGTTCCGGTACTTTTTTTGCAATTTCTTTAGTAACATCAAGATCGAGAGTTTCATGTTTTATCTTGAAATTGAAATCGGTCGGATGGTGAACAAATGCACCGTTAAAGTTAACGACTGGAGTCGTCATTTTTAATTCTTTATAGTATGGAACACTTGCCCGGTAGGGACGCCCGGTAGAGATCATCAGTTCGTGCCCTTGTTGCTTAAGTGTTGTAAGCACTTCTTTTGTGAACGGAGTAATTGTCTTTTCATCCGTCAGCAAAGTGCCGTCTAAATCTAAACAGATTAAATGCTTGTCCATATAAATCTCCCTTTTGTATGTGTTTAATTAAAATGATTCTTCTTAATAATAGCATTTATATTTATTGAATGTATAATTTTTGTTATAGTTATGGTACATACACAACAGTAAGGAGTGATAAGTTTGGATAAAGCAATGGAAGAAAGCATGTACGGTGCGTTAGAGAATGTTATTGACCCCGAACTTGGTATAGATATAGTGAACCTTGGTTTAGTTTATGGTGTAAACCTTGATGACGAAGGTAACGCAGGTGTGGAAATGACTTTAACTTCAATGGGCTGCCCGATGGGACCGCAAATTATGGGACAGGTAGAACACTCGCTGCTCGAACTGCCTGAAGTCAAAGATGTGCAGATAGCAATCGTCTGGAACCCGCCATGGGATAAGGACAAAATGACACGCTATGCAAAAATCGCACTTGGTGTCAGCTAAATCTATTTACAAAAGGAAAGACCGCGAAGATATTCTTCGCGGTCTTTTTTATGCCCATATTAACTGATACAGTATTGAAAATGCGCCGAGTGCAAAACAATAATAAGCAAAGTAAATCAGGTTGCCGTTCTGCATGATATTCTGCAGCCATTTTACTGCAAAGTACGTTGCGATAACCGTCACGATAAAGGCAAGCAGATATGCGAGCCATAATGTATTCATGTTCGGGTCGTTAACAATATCTCCAACAGAAATTAATGCTGTACCGAGAGAAACCGGAATATATAAAAGGAATACAAAACGCAGTGCATTCTTCTGGCTTAAACCGACCGCGATAGAACCGACAAGTGTCGCTCCGCTGCGGCTGATCCCGGGTGTCAAGGCAATACATTGTGAGAGACCCACAATAATTGAGTCTTTAACAGTGATGTCACCGTCGCGTTTTTCTCCGCGTTTATTTTTAATAAACCAGAGCGCAAGACCGGTAAATAACAGCATAACACCGACGAAACCAACAGAAATATTGTCGCCGATTACATCTTTTAATAACAGACCCGCAACGCCGACCGGAATCGTAGCAATAATAAGACAAATTGTATATTTAAAATCGGTCACTGCATCGTTATCTCTTGCACCTTTAAAAACAAATCTCCATAAATTTTGAAGAATACTGATAATATCTTTTCGGTAAACAGCGAGTATTGCAATCAGCGAAGCTGTATTCAAAAATATTTCGAACGAAAGACCAGTCGCTTCTATGCCGAACAGTTCACGTGCAATGACCAGGTGTCCGCTCGATGAAACTGGAATCGGTTCAGTAAGCCCCTGCAGCAAACCTAAAAATACATATTTAATAGTAGTGATAATATCCAACTTTAAAATTCCTCCTTAAATACCCATCAATAAATATATGATAAATTCCTCAATATTGCTATTAATTACTTGATTTAAAGAAGAAAAAGAGTATAATTAAATTATGGTCAAAAAAGGTCAAACATATATGACCTTAATTTTACTTAGCTGAGGTGAAGTAAATTGGATATTAATAAAATGACTTTAAAAGTACAAAACATTATCGAACGTGCACAGCAGTATGCAGTTGAGCTTAAACTGCAGTCCATTGAACTGGAAGCAGTATTAAAAGCTATGCTGACAGCAGATGAAAGCATGAGTGCAGATATACTGGAACGTGCCAACATTAATACAGCAAATATTATTAAAGAATACGACAGGAAATTAAAAACTTATAATGCAGTAACCGGAGACGGCGTTGAATACGGTGTCTATATGTCTAATAGTTTTTCGCGGCTCTACAGCACAGCAGAAAAACAGATGACTGCCATGGAAGATTCCTTTATCTCACAGGAGCACCTGCTTTTAGCAGCTCTTGAAGAAGATAATATATTAAAAGAAGCAGTTGGAAATAAAGCGGACATTATTAAAGAAATCATTAAGAAAATCAGAGGAGGAAATCATGTGACGACACAAAATCCAGAAAACCAATATGAAGTACTTGAAAAATACGGACGCGACCTTGTCGAAGAGGTGAAAAACGGCAATGTAGACCCGGTAATCGGCCGGGATGAAGAAATCCGCGATACGATTCGGATACTGAGCCGTAAACGCAAGAATAATCCGGTTTTAATCGGGGAGCCGGGTGTTGGTAAAACAGCAATCGTCGAAGGACTTGCTCAGCGCATAGTGCGTAAAGATGTGCCAGAAAGCCTGCTCGACAAAACAGTATTTGAACTCGATTTAACATCACTTGTAGCGGGAGCGAAATACCGCGGTGAATTTGAAGAAAGATTAAAAGCAGTATTAAAAGAAGTTAAAGAATCCGACGGCAGAATTATTCTCTTTATCGATGAAATACACATGCTCGTCGGTGCCGGTAAAACAGACGGCGCGATGGATGCCGGGAATATGCTGAAACCAATGCTTGCAAGAGGTGAGCTGCACTGTATCGGTGCGACAACGATTAATGAATACCGGGAGTATATTGAAAAAGATTCGGCTCTTGAGAGACGTTTCCAGAAAGTTCAGGTGCCTGAACCGGACGTCGAAGATACGATTTCAATTCTCCGCGGACTGAAAGAACGTTATGAAGTGCACCACGGTGTAAGAATTACCGACCGTGCGCTTGTTGCGGCAGCAGAATTATCAGACCGTTATATTACCGACCGTTTTTTACCGGATAAGGCAATCGATTTAATGGACCAGGCAAGTGCGACAATCCGCACTGAGATGGGCTCTAATCCGACTGAACTGGATCAGATTAACCGCCGCGTAATGCAGCTCGAAATAGAAGAGCAGGCTTTAAAAGGCGAGAAAGATACAGTGTCGGCCAGCCGTCTGGCAGAACTGCAGACAGAACTCAGCGATATTAAAGAAGAGCAGACAGCACTGCAGAACAAAGTAGAGAAAGAAAAAGAACAAATCGGCAGAGTAAATGACAAGCGTGCCGAAGTCGATAAAGTACGTCAGGAACTGGAAGAAGCGGAAAATAACTATGAGCTGGAACGGGCCGCCGAACTCCGTCACGGCAAACTGCCGCAGCTTGAAAAAGAACTCGCTGAATACGAAACAGAGATGGAAAATTCAGTCGATGAAGATCGTATTATCAGAGAAGTCGTAACCGAAGAAGAAATCGGATTTATCGTCAGCCAATGGACAGGTATCCCGGTAACGAAACTCGTCGAAACAGAAAAAGATAAGCTGCTTAAATTATCGGATATACTTCACGAGCGTGTGGTCGGCCAGGACGAAGCGGTTGATCTCGTTGCCGATGCTGTTATCAGAGCTCGTGCGGGTATTAAAGACCCGGACAGACCAATCGGAAGCTTCCTGTTCTTAGGACCGACAGGCGTCGGGAAAACGGAACTGGCGAAAGCACTTGCAGCAACGATGTTCGATTCAGAAAAACATATGATTCGCATCGATATGAGTGAGTATATGGAAAAACATTCGGTCTCAAGACTAATTGGAGCACCGCCGGGATATGTCGGCCACGAAGAAGGCGGACAGTTAACAGAAGCAATCCGCCGCCAGCCTTATTCAGTTATTCTTCTGGACGAAGTGGAAAAAGCACACTCTGATGTGTTTAATATTCTGCTCCAGCTCCTTGATGAAGGCCGCCTGACTGACTCCAAAGGCCGGAGTATCAACTTTAAAAACACAATCATTATCATGACATCAAATATCGGGTCACAGCACCTGCTCGATACAGTAGTTGTCGACGGTGAACTGAGCGATGAAACGAAAGATATCGTCATGAGTGAAGTGCATCAGTACTTTAAACCTGAAATTATAAACCGGATGGATGATATTGTTATGTTCAGTCCACTAACTCAGAAAAATATGGGTGCAATTGTCGACCGTCTGATTGCAGACTTAAACAGACGACTTGCTGCACAGCATATGTCCCTAGAAGTAACTGAGAGCGTTAAAAATTGGATAGCTGAAAGCGCCTATGAACCGCAGTTTGGCGCACGTCCGCTGAAACGATTTATACAAAAACATATCGAAACACCGCTCGCAAGAAAACTCATTGCAGCCGATATGACAGAAGGACTGCATATTAAAGCAGACTATATAAACGATGAATTAGTATTCGATATCGAGTAAATAAAATGAAACCCTCCTGAAACTTTGATTGATATGCTCCCCCTAAAGTAGACACTTAAAAAAGTAAACTACTTTAGGGGGAGTTTTCTCTTGAAATCAAACATAAGGTATTCAACGAATGAAC
>NZ_QUMW01000015.1 GCF_003387165.1 Jeotgalicoccus halotolerans | reverse complement strand
GCCACACCTGTTCCCATGTCGAACACAGCAGTTAAGCTCTCCAGCGCCGATGGTAGTTGGACTGACGTCCCGCAAGAGTAGGACGCTGCCAGGCTAATATTTTAATGATTATTCCACAGTAGCTCAGTGGTAGAGCTATCGGCTGTTAACCGATCGGTCGTAGGTTCGAGTCCTACCTGTGGAGCCATTTTTATGTTTTGGCCCGTTGGTCAAGCGGTTAAGACACCGCCCTTTCACGGCGGTAACACGGGTTCGAGTCCCGTACGGGTCACCATTTTAATTATATAGTTCAATATGGAGAATTAGCTCAGCTGGGAGAGCATCTGCCTTACAAGCAGAGGGTCGGCGGTTCGAGCCCGTCATTCTCCATTTTTTGTCCGGAAGGGTAGCGAAGTGGCTAAACGCGGCGGACTGTAAATCCGCTCCTTCGGGTTCGGCAGTTCGAATCTGCCCCCTTCCACCATAGATTTTGGGCTGTAGCCAAGCGGTAAGGCAACGGGTTTTGGTCTCGTGACGCGAAGGTTCGAATCCTTCCAGCCCAGTTTATAATTGGAGCCATTAGCTCAGTTGGTAGAGCATCTGACTTTTAATCAGAGGGTCGCAGGTTCGAATCCTGCATGGCTCATCGCAGAACACTTACAAATGGTAAGTGTTCTTTTTTAATACATAAATTTAGGTTTTATTTATATTTATAAAGCCTTGTATAAAAGCGCTTTCTTTAGTATATTGTAAATAGACAAAGGAATAGTTTTGGGAGGGATGTCAGTGGTTAAAATAGACATCATCGGCGCGCCTACAGCATTTGGACAGCCAAAGTTAGGGGTATCTTTGGGTCCGGATGCGGTGCGCTTTTGCGGTTTGAAGAAACATTTATCCGAGCTTGGCCACGATGTAGCTGATCTAGGAAATGTATACGGCAGCTATCGTCCTGAATACGGGACACACGATATTAAAAATGATGAAGGACTAATCAATTTTGAACAGGTTAAAGATTTCAGTGAACAGCTGGCAAGCACTGTTGAAGCGTCATTAGACCGTAATCATTTTCCATTTATTGTCGGCGGTGATCACAGCCTGTCAATCGGTTCAATAAGCGGTATGGCCAGCAAATATAATAATCTCGGAGTACTGTGGATAGATGCTCACGGAGATATCAATAATAGTGAAACATCGCCGAGCGGAAATATACACGGCATGCCTCTCGGTGTGCTGCTCGGAGAAGGCAGTGAAGAGCTCGTTAATATTCATCATGAGGGTGCGAAGCTGAAACATGAGAATATTGTTTTGATCGGGGTGCGTGATCTTGACTCCGGCGAGAAGACTTATATTAAAGAACACGGTATTAAATGCTATACGATGAGTGATGTTGAAAGACTCGGGCTTGACGTTGTCATAACGAAGTCTCTTAAGTATCTGCAGGACTGCGACGGAATACATTTGTCGCTCGATGTAGACAGTCTCGATCCGCTGGAGATTCAAGGAACCGGAACGAAAGTTGCAGGAGGGATATTTTTATCGGAAATGCTGCTCGGATTAAACATACTGAGTAAAACTGAACTGCTTGTTTCAGCAGATTTAGTTGAAGTTAATCCGCTCCTTGATGACGGTAACGATACAGCAGAGAAAGCAGTAAAAATTGCGGAGTACATATTTGGTCAGAGCCAGTTATAAAAAAAGAAGCCTCTTCAGGCTTCTTTCATAATTTTCATCATGTAAACAGCGTACTCATCAGCAGTAGCTGTTTCTTTTTTTTCACTTTTTCTAACTGACAGTTCATCTAGTTTGCTGGTTAATTTTGTAAATTGGTCATTAGTAAGTTTAATACTGTAAGATTCAGAGGACGAAACAGAGTTTTTCGCGTTTAAATTAAAAATATTGATAGAAGGGACAATTGTTTCTGCAGCCGGGCGGTAGAACTTCTGGATAATACTATTTTTTTCAACAGTATGCGCAAGGGCTATAATATTATGAGTCAGCAGCTGATTTAAATGATAATGGATTTTTGCTCTCGGCAGATTAAGTTCATCGGCAAGCATCTGACCGGTCTTTGGCTCTTTAGCCATCATGGACAGCAGCTGCAGCCTGAAAGGATCGCTAATTGCTTTAAGCTGGTCAAGTTCATTAATGACAAGCAGTTTTTCCATCAATGTCCTCCACATACTTTTCTTATCATTATCATGTAAAATGTAAATATAGTCAATTAAACAGGTTTTAAATAAAAGAGAATATTTGTTACACAATTGTGAATTTGGTATTATTAAAATGTTAAGTACTTAGGGGGATGAGTATGATAGGTCAAAGAATTAAAGAAATAAGAAATAATAATAATTTAACCCAGGAACAACTGGCTGACGGGATCATCTCCCGAACTTATTTAAGTTTGATAGAAAAAGGGACCGTCCAGCCATCCACCAACGTATTAGTAAAGTTGAGCAAGCGCCTGAATTGTACTGTAAATGATTTTATGGCAGAAGTCTCGCATTTTAAATATAATAATTTTGAAATACTGCGGGAAATCGGCCACTATGAATTAAAGATAGACAATAAAGATTACGACGTTGTAAAATATTTTATCGACAAGGAATACGAACTAATTGAAGATGTGCCGCTGCCGGACAGCGGAAGAATTCATTTAATTTATGCACGGTATTTTAAATTTAAAGGGGATTTAAAACGTACGAAACTGCATACTGATAAAGCGCTCGAGAAATTGTCGACAGTCGCTGTCAATCAGCATTACGTTAACGCTGTGCTGTTAAAAGCAGAACTGCTTATGGAAGACGAAGCGATAGACGAAGCGATAGATATACTTGAAGAGACAGTTTATCTGTTAACTAAATTCGATGAATTGAATATTTCCGATATTAAATTACGATTTGCACTTGTAAAATGTTATATTATATTTAAACAATATTACACTGCACACAGACTGATTGAAGATATTCATGAGATATCTTCCAGGCTGAGCATTACTTATAAAAAAGAAGAGCTGAAGAAGTTTGAAATGCTGCTTCTCTTAAAGCTGGAAAGGTATAAAGATGTCCTGGAACTTGCGGATAGCGGAGAAACGGATATCGACATTATGCGGGCATACAGCCTGTGGCAGCTCGACAGAGTAAAAGAAGCTGATCAATTATTAAAAGCAATACCAGAGCCTGATAAGGAGTTTTCCAGCATACCGCAAATAGGTAGTCTGTACGAAGAACTTACCGGGAGATTAGGTGGCTTATAACATAATAGAAAGGAAAATCATTATGGAAACAGCCAACTTTTTTGATAATATCTCTACATCATTTGTTATAACCAGCATTATTGACATTGTGATTATATGGTACGTTTTTTATTTAATCCTGACGGTCATCAAAGGGACAAAAGCTGTACAATTAATCAAAGGGATATTTTTCATAATTATTGGACGGGCATTAAGTAATTTTTTAGATTTAACAACGACAACACAGCTGTTCGATATGGTGCTTCAATGGGGGTTCCTGGCCGTTATTGTTATCTTCCAGCCCGAGTTGAGACGGGCGCTTGAACAGCTTGGCCGGGGCAGCCTGTTTAGAAGCAGTGCCGGCAGCGATGTCAGCGAGCATGAGAAAATGCGGCAGGATATGGTGACCGCAGTACGCTACATGGCTAAACGCCGTATCGGTGCTTTGATTGTGCTCGAAAAAGAAACAGGGCTGAAGGATTACATTGAGACGGGGGTACCGTTAAATGCAGAGATTTCTTCTCAGCTGCTTATTAATATTTTTATTCCGAACACCCCTCTGCATGATGGGGCAATGATCATCCAGGGCGATAAAATCGCGACAGCCGGGAGCTATTTGCCGCTGTCGGAAAGTAATAAGATTGCAAAGGATCTCGGTACCCGCCACAGAGCGGCTGTCGGAATTTCTGAAGTGACCGATGCATTTACAATAATTGTGTCGGAAGAAACAGGTAACGTATCAGTTACATACGGCGGCAAGATGTCAAAAGAAATTACTCTGGAGAATCTGGAAGAACTTCTTCAGAAACATTGGCTTGTTACTGCCGGTGCTAAAGAAGGGGGCGGTCTGTTTGCTCGAAAATAGATTAGGACTGAGCATCGTTGCATTACTTCTTGCACTGTTTATGTTTGTAAACGCAAATAACGTATTTGAAGATATGAACTTGTTCGGCAATGACAGCACGACTAAAGACGATACTCAGTTTATTGAAGGGATACCTGTGGAAGTACTGTACGATGAAGAGTCATATTACGTCTCAGGAGTTCCCGAGGAAGTGACAGTGGAGCTTGGCGGAGTAAATTCAAACGTTAAACGCCTGCAGGCTACACGTAATTTTGAAGTGATTTTAGATTTAAGAAATCGTGAACCTGGTGAACACGAAGTATTCTTTACGGTGAACGGACTGCCTGAAAATGTGTCAAGCACCGTTCAGCCGGAGACCACAAATGTGACGATACAAAATCTTGTCTCCCAGACTTTTGAAGTCCAGGCTGAAGTAAGCGAAGGCCGCATCGGTTCGAGCTACCAGCTTGATACAGTCAATGTTGAGCCTTCGACCGTGACTGTCAGCGGCGGGGAGAGTACGATGAACCGAATACAATATGTGCGGGCTATGATGTCGGATACTTCAAGTATTACAGACGAACGTGTTGAAGAAGCTGAAGTCAGTGCTTTCGACGCCCAGTATAATAAGCTCGATGTCAGTATAGAACCATCGACAGTCAGAATCGAGATTGACGTTGAAGAACTCAGCAAGGAAGTACCTGTCCATCTTGAAACGGCCGGTGAGGTTGCGGATGGCAGAACATTGTCGGAAGTGGAATTAAATCATGATACAATTGAAATATATGGTGACAGTGAAACATTAAATTCGATAACATCTGTCACTGCTGAAGTAGACGTTGAAGGAATGTCATCATCCGGCACCAAAGATGTCCGGCTTGATTTACCTGAAAATGTAACAAAAAGTGAACCTGCGGTACTTGAAGCGGATGTCACGATAGAAAAAGACGAATAATTGCTGCTTAAAAAGGAGATTATTATGGGAAAGTATTTTGGGACAGATGGAGTTAGAGGTATTGCAAACGAAGGATTAACACCGGAACTGGCATTTAAATTAGGCCGTTTTGGCGGATACACACTGCTTAATAAAGGCTCGGAGCATCCGCGCGTTTTAGTTGGAAGAGATACACGTATTTCCGGAGAAATGCTTGAATCTGCACTTATTGCAGGACTATTATCAATCGGTGCTGAAGTAATGCGTTTGGGTGTGATTTCTACACCTGGTGTTGCTTACCTGACTAAAGATATGGAAGCAGATGCCGGCGTAATGATTTCTGCGTCGCATAACCCGGTTGAAGATAACGGCATTAAATTCTTCGGTCCGGACGGCTTTAAACTTACAGATGATCAGGAAGCGGAAATCGAAGCACTGATAGACAGCGAAGAAGATAATCTTCCAAGACCGACAGGAGTTGAAGTCGGTACAATCTCGGATTATTTTGAAGGCGGACAGAAGTACTTAAGCTACTTAAAATCAACAATTGATACTGACTTTGAAGGACTTAAAATCGGCCTTGACGGTGCACATGGTTCAACGTATCACTTAGGACCTTATCTGTTTGGTGATCTGGAAGCAGATACGGCTACAGTCGGAAGCAGCCCGGACGGCACAAACATTAATGCAGGTGTTGGTTCAACACACCCTGAAAAACTTCAGGAACTCGTTAAAGAAGAGAAATGCGACTTCGGCCTGGCATTTGACGGAGACGGGGACAGAATCATTGCAGTGGATGAAAAAGGTGAGATTGTCGACGGAGATAAGATTATGTTTATCCTTGCCCGGTCGTTAAAAGAAAAAGGTGAACTGAAAGACGACACAGTTGTTTCAACGGTGATGAGTAACCTAGGTTTCTATAAAGCGCTGGAAGAACACGGCATGAAATCCGATAAAACCAAGGTCGGCGACAGATATGTTGTAGCTGAAATGCGTGAAGGCGGCTATTCATTAGGCGGTGAACAGTCAGGCCATATCGTGATGATGGATTACAACACGACAGGTGACGGATTGTTAACAGGTATTCATTTAGCGGCAATTGTTAAAGAATCAGGCAAGAAAATGAGTGAGCTTGCAGCAATGGTAGAAACGTTCCCTCAGGAGCTAGTAAACGTGCGTGTAAGCGACAAGCATAACGTTACGAACAATGAAGCAGTTAAGAAAGTAATGGCTGATGTAGAAGAGCGTATGGCCGGCAACGGACGTATTCTCGTTCGAGCTTCGGGAACTGAACCGCTTGTCCGTGTGATGGTGGAAGCTGAAACGGAAGAACTTGCAGCCAGCTACAGCCAGGAAATTGCAGAAGTTGTAGCAGCTGAAATGGGACTCGACAAATAAATATAAACTCAAACATCATTCCCAAAAAGGGATGATGTTTTTTTATATCAATTATAGCGTATCACTTTTATTGACTGAAAATTCAGTCCGGGATAATATTGGGTTAACGAAGCTGATAAAATTATTTAAATTAGTAAAAGCATATAACCGAGTCCGGGATGAGGCGCCGGGAGGATATAAAGACTTCGACAGCGGTGTTGCTAAAAAGTTTGTGATTGACCCGCACGGAATGCTGAAATAAATATAGTAAAAGCGAAGCCGGGTTCTCGGCTTCGCTTTTTATGTATGATTTTTAATATGCTGGTGCAGCTAAAAACTCTCCCATATTAAAATCATTAATAAAATTAAATATGTATACACCTAAAACCTGAAAACCAAAATATAATGAAACGAGACACAGCAGGCTAAAAATAATATTTTCAGCAAAACTGCCCGTGCGGGTAGTGATGGGGAATCTGACCTTGAAGTTTATCGGGAAAAACAGCTGAATCCCGCTTTTAGTTGCCATATCCAATAGGTAATGACTGATCATGCCCGTAATCAAACCGAGCTTTAACGCGTCATTCGGAAAGAAGTAATCGACAAGAAAAGCAATTAGTACGATAAACAGCAGGCTGTGTGTAAAAGAACGATGACCGAAAACGAAGTTAATTAACTTCGAAAGCACCGGAAACGTCTTGCCAATCTTGCTGCCGCCGTGGCAAATATCGGGAATTAAAGACCCCGCAATACCGGCGCCAATTAATAAAACCGGATCGGCGTATGTAAAATGAGCGACTGCCAGACTGGATGCGACACCACCGATGATATGAGTTTTACCTTTCATGATGTGACCTCCTCTGACCTGTATATTATAACACTTTTTTGACATAAATATAACTTTTTCTGAACAAATATTAGTTAATGTTAAGTCCGTAAGCCGGGGGCGGTGAGATAAAATTAAGATGAACATGTTATTATTGATTTAAATGAATATAAAAGAGGAGAATCATTATGGACGGAACAAAAAGAGCAGACATTAAAGTCGGCAGCACAGTGAAAGTTGTGCAGAAACATCACCAGAGAAGCGGCGAATTGACCGAGGGTGTTGTAGCAAGAATTTTAACGAACTCTGCAAATCACCATCACGGCATTAAAGTGAAGCTCGAAGACGGCACAGTCGGCAGAGTGAAGGAAATAATTGAATAAGTAATTGAAGCGGGAACGAATGATAAATCGTTCCTGTTTTTTTGTTATAAGCGAGGATTATGGAGCTGCTGGTTGCTGATGATGTCTGATAACCGTATTTGTCGGACACCGTGAAATTGACAGTGTCCGCTAAACAGCTTTGACTGACATCAAGAAAGTCACACTGTCATTCAAAACGAAAATAGAAACAAAAATCTTCTCTTGAATAGACTTTTTACCATTAAAAGGTAAAAAAATCTTGTAATAAGGTAAAAAATAAATTACAATTTTATTCTGACTATAAAGGAGGACAGCTTGTAAAGAAATCGGAATAGCGCCTGAGCAGTACACAGTACTGTTGACGAGGAGGACAGTGATCGAACATTCGGCGGATACTGTCCCGGATACTGAAGTATTCGTAAGTTTATCTGTTAAAACTTCCGGGCAACCGGTCTGACAGAGCAGATATTCCACAAAACCTAAAACATTACAGAAGGAGTTTATCGTATGTGCGGAATTGTTGGATATATTGGATCATCAGATACGAAGGAAATACTGTTAAAAGGACTTGAAAAGCTGGAATACCGGGGCTACGATTCAGCTGGTATTGCAGTAAAGAATGAAACAGAAACTAAAGTGTTTAAAGAAAAAGGAAGAATTGCCGATCTGCGTAAAAGAGTGGATGAAAATTTCAGCGGGACAACCGGTATCGGCCATACACGCTGGGCAACGCACGGGGAACCAAGTGTAACGAATTCACACCCTCATCAGAGTTCGGATAAAAGATTCACACTGGTGCATAATGGTGTGATTGAGAATTACAAACAGTTAAAAGAAGAGTATTTAAACGATACAAAACTTATGTCGGATACTGATACGGAAATTATCGTGCAGCTCGTTGCGAAATTTGCACAAGAAGGCTCATCGACACTTGAAGCATTTCAAAAAACACTGTCACTGCTGCACGGCTCATATGCAATCGGTCTTTTGGATAATGACGATGACCACACTATCTATGCGGCTAAAAATAAATCACCGCTGCTTTTAGGTAAAGGTGACGGCTTCAACGTTATTACATCAGATGCTATGGCCATGCTTGAATTAACCAATGAATTCGTAGAGCTGATGGATGGCGAAGTCATCCAGCTGATGGAAGATCAAATGATTATCAGAGATATGGAAGGAACAGAAATCGAGCGTGAGTCTTATATTGCGGAAATCGATGCAAGCGATACGGAACTTGGCACTTATCCGCATTATATGATTAAGGAAATTAATGAACAGCCGCAGGTCATGCGTAAAATTATTAAAGAATACCAGGATGATAACGGTGATTTAAAAATCGATAAAAATATAATTAAACAGCTGAACGAAGCAGACCGTTTATATATTATCGCAGCAGGTACGAGTTATCACGCCGGACTGATCGGTAAAGAATACTTTGAAAAATGGGCAGGCGTACCGACAGAAGTCCATGTGGCATCAGAATTTGTTTATAACACGCCGCTCTTATCAGAAAATCCGTTATTTATCTTCATTTCACAATCCGGAGAAACAGCGGACAGCCGGGCAGTGCTTGTTGATATTAAAGAAAAAGGCTACAAATCCTTAACGATTACAAATGTGCCGGGATCAACGTTGTCACGGGAAGCGGATGAAACATTAATCCTGCATGCCGGACCGGAGATTGCAGTGGCATCGACAAAAGCCTATGTAGCACAGATTGCAGTGCTTGCAATAACTGCAGCAGTGACAGCGAGAGAATTGAATAAAGTATCGGATATGAACCTGATGTCTGAGCTTGCTAAAGTTACAACCGCTATCACATCGGTGATAGAAGACGCTGACAAGATAGAAGAAATCGTGAAAAGCTATCTTGAAACTGCGAGAAATACTTTCTTTATCGGCAGGGCGATGGATTATTATGTCGGTTTAGAAGGTGCACTGAAACTGAAAGAAATCTCGTATATTCAGGCAGAAGGCTTTGCCGGCGGTGAATTGAAACATGGGACGATTGCCTTAATAGAAGAAGGTACACCGGTCTTCGCACTCTCTACACAAGAAAAAGTGGACTTGAATATTAGAAGTAACGCACAGGAAGTGAAAGCCCGGGGCGCGAACGTATGTGTCGTAGCAATGGAAGGACTCGAACAGGAAGGCGATGCGTATGTTATCCCGAGAGTGGATGACATGTTGACACCGTTAGTATCCGTGGTCGTCTACCAGCTGATTTCATACTATGCAGCGCTGCACAGAGGGAATGATGTAGATAAACCGCGTAACCTTGCGAAGTCGGTTACAGTGGAATAGAAAAATTTAGAAATAGAAAGGGAGCATCTGATTTTCAATAATCAGATGCTCCCTTTATTCAACTAGTACGCAATCCCAATCCGCGATTTAAGATATTCATCACTATCAAGCTGTTTGTATGCAAACTCAGCGGTATCTCCAACCGTAATCTTCTTTCCGCCTTCCGGCAGGTAATTACGTTTTTCACGATACATACCAGCGGCTTCACCGTCCGGTAAATAAGTGGGACAGACGACTGTCCAGTCCAACTCGGAAGCTTCCAGCAGCTCATAGGTTTTATGGTGTTCTTCAGCTGCGCGTGTCAGTTTTCGTTTTGATTCGCTGGATTGATAGCGCAGCACGTCATCTTCAACTCTGCTGTTCAATATTCCTGCAGTACCTATCGTGACGATGCGTTTAATACCTTCAGCTTTCATCGCTTCAATAATAAGCGGCATGCTTTCTGTCAGCGTCTCTCCGCCGTCTGTATTTAAAGCGCTTATTACTGCATCGGCATCTTTCATAGCGCGTTCCACGTCTTCTTTGATTGTTACGTCACCTTTTATAACCGATAAATTCTCATCTTTACTTGTAATTTTTTCAGGTGTCCGGACTAGTGCTGTCACCTGATGCTTATCTTCAAGGGCAAGCTTGGCAATTTCACTGCCGACTCTCCCTGTCATTCCTAAGATTAAAATTCTCATGTAAAAACTCCTCTCATACCTTCTGTCTATATATTAACATCAATATTTCTTATCAATCTGTATTCAGTTTATAACTTTACTGCTGAATAATTCGGATTTACATAATATCAGACTGGCAATATACCCAAATAAACTCTATAATAAACAATGTATGGAAAAATAATCAGAAAATAAGAAAACATTCTTAATCATTTCTGAAAGCGCTGTATAAATTAGGCGGTTTCCATATAAGCTCTGCTGCCGTGAGAATTATTTATCGGTTTGTTATGGTAGTATAGAGCGTGGAAATAAGATAATAATAATTAAATTATTATATTATAAATGTGAAGAACAGGGAGGAAATTGTAATGGATTTTCGTTATTTACCAGCTACTGAAGCTGATAAAACACAGATGTTAGAAAAGATCGGTGCAAAATCCACAGACGAGCTTTTTTCAGATATTCCTGAAAAAGTGAGACTGGACAGAAAATTAAATCTGAAAGAGCCAACTAGTGAGTACGAGCTTAAAAAAGAAATGACTGCAATGGCTGCTAAAAACGCCAACCTGCAGGATTACAGTTCATTTTTAGGTGCCGGGGTTTACGATCACTTTATCCCGTCAGTAGTTGACCATGTTATTTCAAGACAAGAATTTTATACTTCTTACACACCTTACCAGCCGGAAATGACACAGGGTGAATTGCAGGCTATGTTTGAGTTCCAGACGATGGTTTCTGAAATTACTGGCATGCCTATCGTGAACTCTTCATTATATGACGGCGGAACTGCTGTTGTAGAAGCAATGTACTTAAGTAACGTTCAGACTAAGAAAAACAAAATCCTGGTTTCAAAAGCATTACACCCTGAGTACCTTCAATTAGTTAAAACTGCATCAAAAGGTAAAGGCCTTGAGATTGTTGAAATCGGTTTATCTGAAGGGAAAACAGATTTAGAGCAGCTTGAAAAAGAAATCGATGAAAATACAGCTTCAGTAATCGTTCAGTACCCTAACTTCCTGGGTCAGATCGAACCGCTTGAAGAAATAAATAAATTAATTAAAGAACAGCCTAAAGCAATGATGATTGTTTCCAGCAATCCGTTAGCACTAGGATACTTAACGCCGCCTGCAGAGTTCGGTGCCGATATCGTTGTCGGTGATACTCAGGTATTCGGTATTCCTGCACAGCTTGGCGGACCGCACTGCGGCTACTTCGCAACAACTGAAAAGTTAATGCGTAAAGTACCGGGACGTTTCGTTGGTGAAACTGTCGACCAGGACGGCCAGCGCGGATTTGTGCTTGCACTTCAAACGAGAGAGCAGCACATCAGACGTGAAAAAGCGACATCAAACATTACATCTAATCAGGCCTTAAACGCAGTAGCAAGTTCAGCTGCAATGAGCGCACTTGGTAAGAATGGTGTTAAAGAAATGTCTAAACTGAATATGCAAAAAGCAAGATACACAAGACAGCAGCTTGAAGAAGCCGGTTTATCATCTGCATTCAGCGGATCATTCTTCAACGAATTCGCAGTTAAGCTTTCAAAACCTGTTAAAGAGGTTAACGAAAAGTTATTTGAAAAAGGAATTGTCGGCGGATTTGACCTCGGTATTATTTACCCTGAGTTCGAAAACCACATGCTGATTGCAACGACAGAAATCCGTTCTAAAGAAGAAATCGATGCATTTGTTAAAGAATTGGGGGATATCAACAATGGCTAATGAAAACTTTCCATTAATTTTTGAACGCAGTAAAGAAGGCAGAGTAGGATATAACCTCCCTGCACTTGATGTACCGGAAGTTAATTTAGAAGAAGAAATTGATGATGCTTACGTTCGTAAAGTAGATGCAAATCTTCCGGAAGTTGATGAACTGGAATTAATGCGTCACTATACTGGATTATCGAACCGCAACTTCGGAATCCATACAGGATTTTATCCTTTAGGATCTTGTACGATGAAATACAACCCTGTAATTAACGAAGATGTTGTAAGATTACCGGGCTTCAGCCACATTCACCCGTATCAGGATACAAGAACTATCCAGGGTGCTTTAGAATTAATGTACGATCTTCAGGTTCACCTTGAAGAAATTACAGGAATGGATGAAATCACTTTGCAGCCGGCAGCCGGTTCACAGGGTGAATGGACTGCATTAATGGTGTTTAAAGCTTTCCACGCAGCAAACGGAGAGTCACACCGCAACGAAGTAATCGTTCCTGACTCGGCACATGGTACGAACCCTGCATCTGCAGCAGTTGCAGGCTTTAAAATCGTCGAAGTTAAATCAAACGATAAAGGTTTAGTTGACGTCGAAGACCTTAAAAAGGTAGTTAACGAAAACACTGCAGCATTAATGCTGACAAACCCGAACACTTTAGGTTTATTTGAAACTGAAATCCTTGAAATGTCAGAGATTATCCATGAAGCGGGCGGTAAAATGTACTATGACGGTGCAAACCTTAATGCAATTATGGGTTACGCACGTCCAGGAGACATGGGCTTTGATGCAGTTCACCTTAACCTGCACAAGACATTCACCGGTCCTCACGGCGGCGGCGGCCCGGGTTCAGGCCCAATCGGTGTAACAGATGAGCTTGCGCCTTATCTTCCAAAACCGGTTGTTGTAGAAGAAAACGGTGTCTATGATTTAGACTATGACCGGCCAGATTCAATCGGTATGGTTAAGAATTTCTACGGTAACTTTGGAATAAACGTCCGTTCTTACACGTACATCCGCACACTTGGTGCCGAAGGACTTAAGAAAGCAAGTGAGTATGCGGTACTTAATGCGAACTACATTATGCGCAGCTTACAGGAGAAATACGAACTTCCATTCACACAGCACTGTAAACACGAATTCGTTATCTCAGGTAACAAGCAGAAGGACCTTGGAATCAGAACAGCAGACATCGCGAAGCGTCTGATGGACTTTGACATTCACCCGCCGACTGTTTACTTCCCGTTAATCGTAGAAGAAGCAATGATGATTGAGCCGACTGAAACAGAGTCTAAAGAAACTTTGGATCACTTTATCGATACAATGCTTCAAATCGCAGATGAAGCAGAAAATAATCCGGATATTATCCACGAAGCTCCTCACAAAACACCAGTTAAACGTTTAGACGAAACAAGGGCTTCACGTAAACCTGTTTTACGCTGGACTAAAGAAGGATAAGTAATAATTTTTAAACCCCTGTACCAGATACTTGATGTATCAGGTACAGGGTTTTATTTATAGTGAGTTGATTCACAATGTCACGAATTAATCATAAATCTTGAAAAAAGTTTTCTTCTCAGCCGCTTTTTGAATGCCTCTCTCATCAATCTGCGTTAAAATGACGGACAAGTAAGAAATTAAAGGAGAATTACACAATGAAAAAATGGTTATCAAGTTTAACAATAATAGGTTCATTGCTGCTGCTCGGAGCATGCAATGGTGATGAAGAAGCAGCAACCGAAGATACTGAGAGTACAGAAGAAGCGGCACCTGAATCAGGTGCGGCAGCGGAGGGTGAAGAAGGCGCTGCAGAACAGCCGGAAATGCCTGAGCCGGATTTAGAAGACGTACCTGATGTTGTTGCGGAAGTAAATGATACTGAAATTGAAAAAGCAGAATTTGAAGAAGCGTATAATATGCAATTCCAGCAGATGGCTATGATGTCTCAGATGTCTGGTGAAGAAGTGAACCAGGACGATTTGAAAAAACAAGTAGCTGACGGTCTTGTATCTCAGGAATTATTACTGCAGGAAGCGGATAACCGTGACCTGGAAGTGACAGAAGAAGATAAAAACGGTGTGCTCGACAGTTTAGTTGAACAAAACGGTATGGAATCACAGGACGATCTGTTCGCAGCATTTGAAGAGCAGGGTATGCCTGAAGATGAAGTGATGTCACAAGTTGAAATGCAGGTAAAAGTTGATAAACTTATCGCTGAAGAAGCGGGCGATATCGAACCGTCTGAAGAGGAACTGCAGGAAGTTTACGATGCACAGGTAGCACAAATGGAGCAGATGGAAACAGAAGAAGAGCCGCCTTCATTTGAAGAAATGGAACCTCAGCTGAAAGAACAGGTTGTACAGCAGAAAGAAGGCGAAGCAGCACAGGCTTTAGTTGAAGACCTTAAAGAAAGTGCAGATGTAACAGTTCATATTTAAAAAGATGAAAGACTGATGGAAGTTAAATCCATCAGTCTTTTTTATTAGATCCACCATTTAATTAAAGAGCCGACGGCAAAACCGAAAATCGCATGACTGAATGTCCAGTAAAACCAGGAAGAAAAACTGTCGGAAGCGGGGGGCTTATCAGTGAGTAAGCTGAGAAAATAAAGTACGCCGCTGCCTGCTGTATATACGAGAACGTACGGCCAGATATTAGATTCCCATCCAAACGGGACGAGCATATAGAATAATACAACAGCACTTACTATACAGGTTATATAGTGAAAGATAATTCCTGTAATCCACTTAGCACTCCATTTTTTAAGCACCGGCATATAGTCCATATTGTATAAAAGAATTTCCGCTTTGTTACCGGTAGTAAGACGA
The DNA here is from genome assembly GCF_003387165.1 of Jeotgalicoccus halotolerans. Classification (GTDB taxonomy): domain Bacteria; phylum Bacillota; class Bacilli; order Staphylococcales; family Salinicoccaceae; genus Jeotgalicoccus; species Jeotgalicoccus halotolerans. The sequence goes on along the minus strand of NZ_QUMW01000015.1, from coordinate 112,901 downwards.
ATAATTTTTCCTGAAGCGGCAAGTATCATTCCGGATATAAAACCTATTATGATTAACTTTAAAAAGATAGTCATCGAAACACTCCATGTCATTTTATTCCTTTTATATACCCGGTTAAGATAGGTATTTATCGCGATGGATGTAATTTTCTCTGATACTTTTTTAGCTTATTCGTTTGCAGCAAACAATTAAAGCTGTCATTCCCGGCTCACCGGTATCGTAATCTTCGTCACGTACTTATCACTGTCATTTACTGAGATGCGGTCGAGTATAGGTTCAGCATAAAAGTATTCGGCAACCTTAAGACGATGTTCTTTTATAAAAGAGAACATCTTTTCATACGTATCTGAGAACGCCTCGTATTTTCCTATGTGATAGCCGGTAACCTGTAAGCCCTGTTCTTTTTTTGCCAGCGGCAGTGCGTCTGTATAATCTGTTTTTGCAAATAAGTATTCGAAGCTGCCGACTTCCGAAGCTGCCGGGTCTTCGATTTTAATCAGAGCACCGATGGAGTATTTTTCATGAAGCTCCCGCATGCATACTTGATAGAAGTCAGAGATTGCAGCTCTGTTTTCATCATCATCATTATCGAGCGGGGCACTTAAATATACATACTCTTCCTCAGCCTCACTCAGCACAATTTTACTGAAATCGGTGTTCTTCGCTTCTTTGGTAAGCAGTATTTTCTTTTCTATCGTGTTCTGAATACTGGCAAGGTTATTTATCTTTTCAGAGATCTGCCTCGATTGTTCTGTGAACATTTCAATCATCGTATCAGGTGTTGTAATACTGATAAATTCTTTTATCTCGCTGAGCGGCATCTCCATTTCTTTTAGGGATTCTATTACATACATCGTATCGAATTGTGTATACGAGTAATACCTGTAGCCTTTTTCATCTTTGTGATGAGGGCAGAGCAGTCCGATATTATCATAATGGAAAAGAGTCTGTTTAGTGACTTCACAAAGTTTAGCGAAATCACCTGTAGTAAAATAAATTTCTGATTTCATAATGCTCACCTCTTGACTATATGGTTACCATATACTTTATATTATACTAGGTCATCATTTTGATGTGTATTGGAAACTCTCACTTTTCAATATGAAGAAATTATAAGAGGTGCAAAATGACAGAGAATAATAATATAAAGTACGAATTTTTATCGGAGGATCCGAACGCAAAAACCCTGCCGATTATGGTCGCGTTAATTATCGGAGCCTTCTTCGCCATTTTAAATGAAACACTGCTCAATATTGCGTTAACCACACTGATGGCGGAGTTCGGCATTACGCTTTCCACAGTTCAATGGGTAGCGACCGGTTTCATGCTTGTCATGGCTATCGTCATTCCCGTATCCCCGCTGTTAATGGGCTGGTTTACGACGAGGCAGCTGTTTATCGGTACGATGGTCACATTTTTAATCGGTACCGTTGTCGCTGCGTTCGCGCCGACTTTTTCTGTGCTGCTCCTTGGCCGGATGATTCAGGCAATCGGAACCGGCTTGATTATGCCGATTATGTTTAATGTATTTTTACTGATTTACCCGCCTCATAGAAGAGGGAAGATTATGGGAATTGTCGGGCTCGTTATTATGTTTGCTCCAGCAATCGGTCCGACGCTGTCGGGTATTATTGTGGAATACTTCGGCTGGAGATTTTTATTTATCTTCGTTATGCCGTTTACGGTTTTTTCAATTCTCTTTGCTTTGAAATACCTTGTAAATATTACCGAAAGAACAAAGCCGAAAATAGACTGGATTTCACTTGTGTATTCAACAATCGGTCTCGGGGCAACGATATACGGCTTCAGCCATGCAGGAGAAAGTGCAGACGGCTTTATGACACCGTCTGTCTTTATTCCGATTATTATCGGACTCATCGGTATCCTGCTCTTTGTCCTCCGCCAGTTTAAGCTCGATGAGCCGCTGATGGATCTCCGGGTCTTTAAGTTTCCAATGTTTGCTCACGCAGTGGTGTTATTTGTCATTATTATTATGATGATGTTTGCGTCGGAATTAATTCTGCCTGTATTTATGCAGGGACCGATGGGTCTGACTGCAGCAGCGGCAGGACTTCTGCTCTTGCCGGGGAGTTTGCTGAATGGTGCAATGAGCCCGTTTATGGGAGCTTTATTCGATAAAGTCGGCCCGAAAGTCATGATGATTCCGGCAACGATTGTCCTTGCTGTGACGATGTTTATGTTCAGCAACCTGACAGCGGACACGCCGCAGTGGATTATTATTGCAGGCTTTATGCTGATTATGCTGAGTGTATCTGCAACGATGATGCCTGCTGAGACGAACGGTTTAAACCAGCTGCCAAAACATTTATATCCGCACGGTACAGCTGTAGTATCGACCTTGCAGCCCTTGGCCGGAGCAATCGGCGTGTCGGTGTTTATCGGCCTGCTTAACTCGCGTCAGCAAAGCTATCTGGAAGGTGCAGCAAATCCTGAATCAAAAGCGGCAATGACAGCAGCGATGGTTTCGGGAGTAGAATTTGTTTACTTCCTTATCTTCATTGTTGCATTAATCGCAGTAGTGATGTCCTTCTTCGTTTACCGTGCAAAACCGATCGAAGATTTGGTACCGGCACCAGTTAAAAAAGACAATAATTAATGAATAATTTATGAAATCACTTCATTTTCGAAATGAAGTGATTTTTTTACGTGTATAATGTATATACAGTGTTCTGTAAAGGAGCGGAAATTATGAGTAAATGGTTTATGGGATTTCTAATCATTGTTATCGCAGGATTGCTAATTTTTACAATTATGATAGCATTAGGCGGAGTATAATACTTTTAAAAATATATAAAGCTGGGGTGAGGCATTATGAGGTTGAATAAAGGAGACATTGTACGTGCGGGCCATGCTCACATGAGACGTCCGATGAGAGGTGTCGAAGGACCTTTATATTTAACGAAATCAGCATTGTTTCACGAAGGCTCAGTTGGACCGTATATTGAATCGGTTGAAACGATTATTGATTTAAAAGATATTAAAGAAATTAAAACGAAACGCAGCATGGGCTTGATTCCGAATGTGATTAAAATAATTACTCACAATAACAATATATTCAAGTTCAGTGTGTTTAAACGGGAAGACTGGATTACAGCGATAAATAAAATGAGAAAAGAATTATATGCACCTGCAGAAGATTAGGTTCTGCAGGTTTTTTCATGACGATCATACTTTTGTGTAAAATGACTTTTTGTGGTAATATCATCATGGATAAAAATTCGAGATACTATAGATAAGAAGGTTTAAATATATATGAAAGAAAATTTTTGGCGTGAATTACCGCGTCCATTTTTTGTTTTGGCCCCCATGGAAGATGTCACAGATGTCGTTTTCCGTCATGTTGTCAGCGAAGCAGGACGTCCCGACGTATTTTTCACTGAATTTACAAACACAGAAAGCTTTTGTCATCCGGAAGGTGTACACAGCGTACGGGGACGCCTGACTTTTACTGAAGATGAGCAGCCAATTGTTGCCCATATATGGGGAGATAAGCCAGACCATTTCCGGGAAATGAGCATAGGAATGGCAGAGATGGGATTTAAAGGCATTGATTTAAATATGGGCTGTCCCGTTCCAAACGTTGCGGCGAAAGGTAAGGGGGCAGGTCTCATCCAGCGTCCTGAAACAGCGGCGGAGATTATTCAGGCGGCAAAAGCAGGCGGTCTGCCGGTCAGCGTTAAGACGCGGCTCGGCTATACTGAAATCGATGAGTGGAGAGATTGGCTGACACACGTATTTAAACAGGATATTGCGAACCTGTCTATCCATCTCCGTACGAGACGGGAAATGAGCAAGGTCGATGCGCATTGGGACTTAATCGGAGAAATTAAACAGCTGCGCGATGAAATTGCACCCGATACACTGCTCACGATTAACGGAGATATTCCGGACAGAAAAACAGGGCTCGAATTGGCAGAGAAATACGGTATTGACGGTGTTATGATCGGGCGCGGTATTTTCCATAATCCGTACGCTTTTGAAAAAGAGCCGAGAGAGCATACAAGCGAAGAGCTCCTCAGTCTGTTAAGACTGCATCTCGACCTGTTCGACAAGTATTCTAAAGAAGAATCGCGTTTGTTCAAACCGCTGCGCAGATTTTTTAAAATATACGTGCGCGGCATCAGAGGCGCAGGTGAGTTAAGACACCAGCTGATGAGCACGAATACAACAGATGAAGTCCGAGCTTTGCTCGCTGATTTTGAAGCCGGAATGAAGTCGGCAGAATAACAGTCATCCCTTTTGAAAAAATCAAAAGGGATTTTTGCATTGATAAGTGATACGATTATATTCAAATATACAGAGGATGTGAGCAAGATGTTGACTGCACTGCTCGGCGCTGCGATTGGAACCGGAATGTCCATGCAGTCAGCCATCAATTCAGGTCTCCGGACTTACGTGAAATCTCCATTTACTGCATCGATGATTTCATTTGTCGTCGGCACCGTATTTTTAAGTATCATCATACTGGTGAACGGTCTGCCGCTCACGCCGCCGCTGTCCGCATTTACTGGCGAACCGCTATGGATATGGCTCGGCGGGGTGTGCGGTGTCATCGCGCTGACGACGAACATATTCATCTTCCCTAAAATCGGCAGTGTAGAAACTGCAATTATGCCGATTATCGGGATGATTATTACCGGAATGGTTATCGATAATTTCGGCTGGTTTAACTCGATGATTCAGCCTTTCGGTCTGACGAGATTCCTCGGCGTTACACTGATTTTTGCCGGGGTCTTTCTTGCGGTGGTCCTGCAGGATATCATGAAGCAGCGCCGCTATAAACTTGAAACGGTGAATGATAGAATCAATAAATGGCCGTGGCGTGCGGCCGGTTTTACCGGGGGTGCACTGTTGTCAATTCAGGCAGCAATTAACGGCGAACTCGGCAGCGCTGTATATTCACCATTTACGGCAGCCTTTATTTCTTTCTTTATCGGAGCGGCGACTTTAATTATCATTGTTTTAATAAGAGAAAAAACATTAATTCCAGTAAAATATCCTATTACAGAAAAAGCACCGCTCTGGGTCTGGCTCGGTGGAATATTCGGCGGATTTTACGTATTAATTAATATATTTCTCGTCGGTGAAATAGGTACGGGTCCGACAATCGTGCTGGTGCTGTTTGGTCAGATTACAGGCAGTATTCTCGTCCAGCAATTTGGTATGTTCAGATCGGGGAAAAATACAATTGTCCCGGTTCAGCTTGCCGGCCTGCTTGTTCTGCTTGCAGGTGTTGTGCTGATTAATCTGTTTTAAGATTTATTTTTTAATATAACTATACGGAGGTTAATATTATGAAGACAATTTTAGGACATCACCATATTTCTATGCTGACGAAAAATGCTCAGGAAAATAACAAATTTTATACTCAGGTTCTCGGCATGCGCAGAGTTAAAGTAACCGTTAACCAGGACGATCCGTCAATGTATCATTTATTTTACGGCGATCAAAACGGTACACCGGGGAGTGAACTCACCTTTTTTGAAATGCCGATGGCAGCTCATACCAGACGAGGCACAAACGCAATTACGCGGATAGGGCTGTTCGTCAGGGGCGAGAGCAGTTTATCGTACTGGCAGAAAAGATTTGATGAACACGGCGTGGAATATAGTGAGGCAGCAAATTACGGCGGAAGAAAATCGCTGCTTTTTGAAGACGGTGACGGACTGAGGCTGGCACTGCAGGCAGCAGATAATGATGAAGTCAGCAAATTCGAGAGCTGGAACGGTTCCGCTGTGCCGGCAGAATATCAGATTATGAGCATGGGAACTATTGAAATGAGTGTCCGCCGAATTGAGAAGATGGAAAGAACATTGACGGAACTGTTCGATTACGTGAAAGTATCGGGAGATGACCATGAACGACTGTACCGGCCGGCGAATAGTGGCGGACACAGTGAAATCGTTGTTAAATATAAAGACGGCGGCCGCGAACGGCCGGGGCGCGGGAGCGTACATCACCTCGCAATTAATGTAGAAGATGAAGAAACATTGCAGTACTGGCATGAACAGGTTGTAAAGAGAGGATTCAGTTCAACAGGAGTCGTTGACAGACACTTCTTCAAAAGCTTATACTTCCGGGAATCCAACGGCATTATGTTTGAACTTGCAACAGATAGACCCGGGCTCGTGGGTACAACACCCGGCATTGAAGCGGGAGAAAAATTAGATCTGCCGCCATTCTTGGAAGCGGACAGAGCCGAGATTGAAGCAAAACTGACTCCTATTGAAAAGGATAAGAGAATATAGTGAAGTTAATTTGGGCAGATATCCTTGATAAGGATATCTGTTTTTTTGTTGATGAAGTTGAAGGAGGTGGCCAGTGGTGAGCAAGGTGGTGCAATTTTGGTTGACCTTGCTCATAATGAGTGTTGAAACGAGCAAGGTAGTGATATTTTGAGAGACCTTGCACAAAAGAAAGGCGAAAGCGCGAAAGTAATTGGCTGCATGGAGCTTTATCAAGTCTTGAATATGAAAAGGTAACACATCGAAATGATTATCGATGAAAGGTTGAGAGAAATGAGAAGATAGCAGCAATAGAAAAATATCTACCAAAAAACACTTGAAAGTCAAAGAAGGTCAGTGTATAATAAATATATAAGGTCAAAGATAGTCAAACAAGGGATTTAATAAAAATAAAGAGTGAGCATCATATTTGAAAATATCTTTTAAGGCCTTTATACTGTATTTATAGTCAAATATAGTCAAAGTCAAAAGACTGTAAATACGAATATATCAATAGGAGGAAACACATATGAAATGTCAAAATTGCGGAATTAACGAAGCGAATGTAAACCTTGCAATGAATTTTAACAATCAAAAAATGCAGGTTCATTTATGTGACAGCTGTTTCCAGGATATCCAGGGTCAAATGATGAATTCAAATGACTTTTTTAAAGGATCACCTTTCGAAAATAATAATATGAACAATAAATATTTTAATGGACAAGGAAACAAAGGAACCAGTACACAAACAAAAGAACGTGAAAATAGTCAGCGCGACGGGCTTTTAGACCAGCTCGGCAATAATATTTCAGACGAAGCAAGAGCGGGCAATATCGATCCTGTTATTGGCCGCGACAAAGAAGTAAAACGCGTTGTTGAGACGCTGAACAGACGTAATAAAAACAATCCGGTATTAATCGGTGAACCGGGTGTCGGTAAAACAGCAATTGCTGAAGGGCTGGCACTGAAAATAGTAGAAGGCAATGTGCCGGCGAAATTAATGGACAAAGAAATTTACGTGCTGGACGTAGCATCGCTTGTTGCGAATACTTCAATGCGCGGTCAGTTCGAAGAGCGTATGAAACAGCTCATTGCTGAACTGAAAGAGCGTCAGGAAGTTATTCTCTTTATCGATGAAATTCACCAGATTGTCGGTGCGGGTTCTGCGGAAAGTTCACAGATGGACGCAGGTAACATTCTTAAACCGGCGCTTGCACGCGGTGAACTGCAAATTATCGGTGCAACAACGCTGAAAGAGTACCGTCAGATTGAAAAAGATGCAGCGCTCGAACGCCGGCTGCAGCCGATTATCGTAAAAGAACCGACTTTAGAGGAATCGGTTTTAATCCTTAAAGGAATTAAAGACCGCTATGAGAAGTTCCATGAAGTCAGCTATTCCGACGAAGTGGTTGAAGCGTTTGTGAATTTATCGCACAGATATATTCAAGACCGTTTCTTACCGGATAAAGCAATCGACTTAATGGATGAAGTCGGTGCACGGTTGAATCTCGCAAATGCAGAAAATGATACAGATTCAATCAAACAGAAACTTGAAAAAATTGCTGAAGAAAAAGACGCTGCGGCAGAGCAGGAAGATTATGAAACTGCAGCACGCTTGAAATATCAAGAACTTCAGCTTGAAAAACAGCTGGAAGCAGCAGCTGATGATCAGCAGGTTATGAATGTTGATGTATCTGACATTCAGCTTATAGTCGAAGAAAAAACAGGTATTCCTGTGACGAAACTGCAGTCTGAAGAACAGGCGCAGATGAGAGATCTCGGTACGAATTTGAGTACTAAAGTGATCGGTCAGGACGAAGCGGTGGATAAGGTATCGAAAGCTGTCAGAAGAAGCCGTGCAGGACTTAAATCTAAATACCGTCCAATCGGTTCATTCTTATTTGTCGGACCAACGGGTGTCGGTAAAACTGAATTAACGAAAGCACTTGCTGAAGAGTTATTTGGTACAAGAGAGTCCATGATCAGACTCGATATGAGTGAATATATGGAGAAACATTCCATCTCTAAAATTATCGGTTCGCCTCCAGGCTATGTCGGTCACGAAGAAGCAGGCCAGCTGACAGAAAAAGTGCGTCACAATCCTTATTCAATTATTCTTTTAGATGAGATCGAAAAAGCGCATCCTGATGTGCAGAACATGTTCCTGCAGATTATGGAAGATGGCCAGCTGACAGACTCACACGGCAGAACAGTCAGCTTTAAAGAGACAGTGATCATTATGACAAGTAACGCCGGTACAGGTGATAATAATGTAAGCGTCGGCTTTAATGCGGAACAGCACGAATCGGTCAGCACGCTTGAAAACTTAAGCAATTATTTCAAACCTGAATTCCTGAACAGATTCGATGCAATTATTAACTTTAGCGAATTGTCAGAGGATAACTTAATGGAAATTGTTGATTTAATGCTTAATGACTTGCAGGAAGCATTAGAAGAAAACGAAATTGAAATCTCAATTACAGATGACGCCAAGAAAAAACTCGTCAGCCTGGGTTATGACAAGCGTTTCGGTGCAAGACCGCTCCGCCGTGTCATTCAGGATAAAATCGAAGATCAGCTGACAGATTTAATTCTGGAAGAAGATGAATTAAACAGTGTTAAAGCGCACATCAAAGACGGGGAAATTGTCGTTGTAAAAGCTTAATATAAATGTAAAACCTTAAATCCGCTCAGGATTTAAGGTTTTTTTGTTTATACGGGTTAATATATATAATGCCAGGGTATTTTATATATTAACATTTATGCGAAAGAGGAATGTCTATGGCTCATCAAAACATTGATTCGCATCGGAGTAAAAACATATGGTCAGGTATTTTTTTAGGAATCGGCTTAATGGCACTCGTCGATGAAATTATTTTTCATCAGCTTCTTCAGTGGCATCACTTTTACGATCATTCGACGACATTTATCGGTATTTTGTCTGACGGCCTGCTCAATTCATTCGCCTTATTTGCCCTCGTGGTCGGTTTCTTTATGTTTGCTGATTCACGCCGGAAAAAAGAAATGCACAAACGGCGGTGGATAGGAGGAATATTTACCGGTCTCGGTATTTTCCAGCTGTTCGACGGCATTATAAACCACAAATTGCTCCGTATTCACCAGGTGCGCTATGACGTTAATATACTGCCGTATGATTTAGCCTGGAATATCGCAGGTGCAATTTTCTTAATTGCAGGGATTATAATAATTTACAGGTCAAAACGCGAAAGCGCAGGTAATTAAGTATGCATCATATGAATATGACGCACTTTTTAATTCTTGAAATTATCGTCGGCGCGCTCGCGCTGGCTGCCTTAGTACTTTACCCTGCAGCCATGTACGCTTCCGGAAAGAAACATCAAAAGTGGAAATGGAGCAGGTATACCTTGTTTGCAGCAGGTGTGACTCTTTCAGCTGCTGCGCTGACAGGTCCGCTGGCTCGTTTGTCCCATATGGATTTTACTGTCCATATGCTGGGGCATCTGCTGCTCGGCATGCTTGGACCGCTTCTTATACTGCATGGTAAACCGATGACTCTCTTGATGAGAACACTGAAAGTAGCCCATGCAAGAAAACTGAGTAAAATTCTGAATTTGAAGTATGTTCAATTTATCAGTAATCCAATTGTCGCTTCTATATTAAATATCGGCGGCTTATTTCTTATTTATAAAACAGGATTATTTGAAATTATGCACTCATCTGTACTCTTGTTTGCGCTTATTCATCTTCATGTTTTTCTCGCGGGCTATCTTTTTACGATGTCGATAATTTATATCGATATTGTTACTCACCGTTACACATTTTTATACCGTGCTGCAGTTCTGATTGCGGCCCTTGGTTTTCATAAAATACTATCCAAGATGATATACGCTTCACCTCCGGCCGGCATAGCACGAGAGGATGGTGAAGCAGGTGCAATGCTGATGTACTACGGCGGCGACATCGTTGACCTCGCACTGATAATCATCCTATGCTGGCAGTGGTATAAGGCCGCAGAAAGAGAGCATACTCGTTTATTAAAATTTTCTTAGATAATAAAGAGCTCTGACCTTTTCTTTGGTCAGAGCTCAATTTTATTCTGTGATATCAGCGAAATTGCCTGCGGTGACTTGCAGTAAATCATCAGGAGCAAGTTCCATCTGCATGCCGCGCTTTCCAGCAGAGACGATAATGGTATCCATCATTTCTGCTTGTGCTTCGATATAAGTCGGAAACAGTTTTTTCATGCCGACAGGCGAACAGCCGCCGCGGATATAGCCTGTTGTTTTTTCAAGATCTTTCATATGAAGCATATCGACTTTTTTGTTACCGCTCGCTTTGGCAAATTTCTTTAAATCGAGCTCGGTTGAAGAAGGGATACAGCCGACAATCACTCCTGTATTATTGCCGACAGCAACAAGGGTTTTATAAATTTTGTCGAACGGCACCCCCGCGTTCTCCTCATCTGTATGATCTTCATTCCAGGGATATTCATGCACTTCGTAGCTGATTTTGTTATTCTCAAGTACGCGCATGGCATTTGTTTTTTGGGTTTTCTTTTTCTTCATATAGCTGCTCTCCTAATCAGTAAAAAAGTATAGTTTCAAAAAGTAAGTACAGGGTATACATAGATAGTATTTAAAATCATAACATAACCGGAGGGTTTTTAATGAAAATAGGAATCGTAGGCGCAACGGGTAAGGCCGGCAGTTTAATATTAGATGAAGCGGTCAGAAGAGGACATGAGGTCACTGCGATTGTCAGAAATGCTTCGAAGTTAAATAATGATAATGTGAAAGTAATAGAGAAAGATGTACATGATACATGGACAGAGGATTTTAAAGGACTGGATGTCGTCGTAAACGCCTTCGGTGCTCCGCTTGGTGAGAAAGATGCCCATGTTGAAGCGGGACGGGTGCTGATTAATGCGCTTTCCGGCACTGGCATCCGTCTGATTGTTGTCGGCGGTGCCGGCAGTTTGTATGTCGATGACAGCAGAACGATGAAAGTTATCGATACACCGAACTTCCCGGATATCTTTAAACCGACTGCGGGCGGACAGAGTGAAAATCTGGAAGAACTTGAGCAGACAACAAACCTAAAATGGACCTTTATCAGTCCGTCAGCAGAATTTGACGCCGACGGAAAACGGACGGGAGCTTATGAATCAGGGAACGATGTGCTTCTTGTGAACAAGTCGGAAGAGAGCTACATCAGCTACGCTGACTTTGCAATCGCGGTCATGGATGAAGCTGAAAATGCGGAACATGTAAATGAACGATTCACTGTTGTTGCCGAGAAAGAGTAGTTCGCTGCTTTGAAAGTTTTACCGGAAATATAAAGGGAAGATAATGAGTAACATAATTTAGGAGGAGATTTTTTGATTCAGCATCAGTTATATATTGACGGGACCTATACGGATTCGACAGGAAAAGACTGGATTGACGTAATCAATCCGGCGACTGAAGCGGTAATTTCACGAACTCCGAAAGCGACCAATGCAGATGTAGACAAGGCGGTGCAGGCTGCAGCAAAAGCTCAGAGATCATGGGAACTCACGCCGAATATAGAACGCGGGAAAATCGTCCGTAAACTCGGCGATGCCATCGCAGATAGACGCGATACCTTTATCGATTTGCTTCAGGAGGAACAGGGGAAGGATTACGAGCTTGCTGGCGGTGAAGTCGATCTTGCGATTGATTATTTCCACTATATGTCGGAATGGGCGAGACGTATTGAAGGTGATGTTGTGCCGAGCGACCGTGCCAATGAGAATATTTTAATTTACAAAAAGCCAATCGGTGTTGTGGCGGGGATTAATCCCTGGAACTTCCCGGTATTTATACTGGCAAGAAAAGTGGCGACCGCCCTCGTTACAGGTAATACGATTGTGCTTAAGCCGAGTCAGCACACACCAAATACGGCGATGGAATTCACAAAAATTGTCGATGAAATGGAAGAAATTCCGGCGGGCGTCTATAACGTGGTAACCGGTGTGGGTTCTGAAATCGGCAACGCGCTCGCAAAACATAAAAATGTAGATATGATTACAATGACCGGCAGTATTACTGCAGGAACTAAAATAATGGAAGCAGCAGCCCAGAATATTACAAAAGTGAATCTGGAGCTCGGCGGCAAGGCGCCGGCTATTGTGTCGAAGCATGCGGATATTGATCTTGCGGTGAATGCTCTCGTGACCTCGAGACTCGCTAATAATGGCCAGGCTTGTACAAACGCTGAACGTGTTTATGTGCATTCCAGTGTCGCAGAAGAATTAACTGATAAGCTTGCTGCAGCTTTTAAAGAGAAAAAACTCGGTAATCCCCGTGAAGATAAAGACGTTGAAGTCGGACCGCTGATTAACGAAGACCGTTTGAACACAGTTGCTGAAATGGTGGATGAAGCAGTGGCTGACGGCGCAAAAGCAGTTACTGGCGGAAAGAAAGCGGATATGGAGAAAGGTTTCTTCTATGAACCAACCATTTTAACGAATGTAACGCATGATTCTAAAATTATGCGCGATGAAATATTCGGACCCGTTTTGCCGATTGCGACTTTTGAAACAATCGATGAAGCAATCGACATGGCAAACGACACAATTTACGGACTGTCATCATCACTTTACACTGATGATATGAACGAAACGATGAAAGTCATCAACGAGATGAAGTTCGGTGAAACGTATGTGAACAGGGAAAACTTTGAAGCAGTCCAGGGTTACCATGCAGGCATGAGACAGTCAGGGCTCGGCGGCACCGACGGCAAACACGGTGTTGAAGATTTCTTAGTTACACAAGTTGTGTACATGCAGTATAAAAATGAATAGATAGAATGAGGAAGATGCCATTATTTTTTTAGAAATAATAGCATTTTTTTGGCGTAATCCGGCAGCTTGTTTAGTATAATGCTAAGCAGGAAGAAATATGAGGAGCTTTAGTATGTTTTTAAAATCAGAAGAAGATAACAGGCGGCCGGACAGAAAGAAATATCACTTTGATCCGGTAAGAGTACTCATGGGAATGGCAGTTGGATTTATTATTCCGGAAATCGCGCAGTTTTTATCAGAAAAAGTAATTAGCAACGATACACTTGAAAATATCGCTGGAGTATCGAGCATCGGACTTGCAGTAATATTTGGGATTATAATGCTGTTTGTAACGTTCCGGGTGGAGATGATATATAACGATGATAAAGCTCAAAGCGGTAAGATTCACGGTGAGCAGAATGAAGTGACCGACTTGCTGAGTGAATATCATGAAGCGAAAGAAGCCGGTGACACCGAGCGTATGAAAAGTACTGCGGCACGGCTGAAAGAACAAGGAGTGCTTATCAAGAAATAGTATATTATGAAGCGAAAAGTAAAATCCGGAGAGACGGGTTTTACTTTTTTGTTGTGCCAATTACTTTTTAATGTTAATTAGTAACAAAATAAAATTAAAGATGTTAAATTATCACACTATTTTCTTTACAATGTGAAAAACAAACAATATAATGAATCTCAAGGTGATGGATATGAAGATTAAAAGACAGCAGTATATTGTCAACCGGGTAGCTGAGGACAGCAATGTAACGATAGAGCTGCTCGCAGCCGAGCTTAATGTTTCCGAGATGACAGTACGCCGTGATTTAAAGGAACTTGAATCAAATGAACAAATTATCAGAACGTCCACTTCGATCTTGCTGAAGGATTCCTTCTTAAATGAAGTGCCGTTCGTAAAGAAGCAGCTTGTGAATATAGAAGAGAAACGGCTGATCGCGAAAAAGGCAATGCAGTTCATTAAACCGGATGAAACAATACTGCTCGATGCCGGCACAACGACTCTTGAAATTTGCAAACTGTTAAAAAATGCAGATTTTACAGTACGTATCGTTACGAATGATATTAAAGCGGCAGCTGAGTTAATCGACAGTCAGCATGAAGTGATTATATTGGGCGGAACTGTCCAGCAGAATGTCGGGTCAATGTACGGTGCTCAGACGATAGATATGCTGAACAACATTAAAGTAAATGTTTCCTTTGTCGGCACCCAGGCCATGATGATAGATGAAGGTATTTTTGCACCGACGATTGAAAAGGCGAAGGTAAAACGTTTAATGATGAAGTGCGGCCAGACAGCTTATCTTGTCGTGGACTCCAGTAAGCTCAGCCATACTGCATTTTCAAAGATTTGCGACTTAAAGGATTTTACAGGAATTATTACAGATGATCATATCGGACCAAATGAACTTGACCGGATTGCTGAACATACAGCTGTAATATAAGGAGGGTAAATCGTGAAAGTAGGAATAATTGCGGACGATTTAACCGGTGCAAATGCCACCGGCGTCCGGCTCAGTAAAAATGGTTTTCATCCGGCAACGTATTTTCATTACAACGATTTAATGCAAGATGATGAAACCGATGCGATTATAGTAGATACAGACAGCCGTTATGCTTCAAAAAAAGTGCTCGACTACAGAGTCGGCGGCTCTCTTCGTAAGCTGAAAGACTGGGGTGCAGACATACTGTGCAAACGCATTGACTCTACGCTCCGCGGCAACGTCGGTGTTGAAATAGATATGATTCTCGATACAGTCGGACCGGATTCAGTCGGAGTAGTTGTTCCGTCGTTTCCGGATTCCGGAAGGGTGACAGTCGGCGGCTATCTTCTGGTCGATAACCTGCCGCTCCATAAAACAGATGCAGCAAACGACCCGATTACTCCAATTACAACATCATATGTCCCGGAAATTATTTCTTCTCAAACCAGTCATAAAGTCGGGGTCCTGACCATTAATGATATGACGGATGACCGGGATATATTTATCCGCAGCTTTAAAAAACTGGTAGATGACGGCAATAAGATCATCGTTCTCGATGCAGTGACGAATAACGATATTGAGTTTATTGCAGAAACACTTTGCGGTTATACGGATAAAAAAATTGTACCGATTGATCCGGGACCGTTTACGTCGCTCTATGCTAAATACCGGGCGGATCAGATCGGCGACGACCGGAAGATTATCGTTACAGTCGGCAGTGCAACGAAAGTGTCGGAAAGACAGCTCGTGTATTTAATCGACAGACTGAAATTAACACCGGTTATTCCCGATATTAACAAACTTGCAACCTTCGATGAAAACTGGCATGCCGAAGTTGAGAAAAGTGTACAGCTTGCCAAGGAGCGCATGGAGGAAAACGAAGTTGTTGTGATTACCACTAATGAAGAAAACCTCGTTATTATCGACATTAAAAAAATTGCGGCATCGCACGGGGTTACGCCGGATCGTGTAGCTAAACGGATAACCGACGGGCTGGCGACAATTACGAAACGGCTGCTCGACGAAGCGGACCACGAAATTAAAGGCTGTTACGTCAGCGGCGGTGATGTAACAGCATCACTTGCGAGCATTACGCTTGCGAGCGGAATTAAATTAATCGATGAAGTCGGTCCGCTGATTGCATACGGCCATCTGCTCGGCGGAAAATATGAAGGTCTCCCGCTCGTGACTAAAGGCGGTATGATCGGCAGCAGGCAGACGCTCTATGAAGCAGTACAGTATTTAAAATCAAAATAGGAGGAATTATATATGACAAAAGCAATTATTGCAGTACCAATGGGAGATCCGGCAGGGATTGGTCCGGAAATTACAGTGAAATCATTTTTAAACAGCGAGGTGCTTGAAGCGGCAAATTCAATCGTTGTCGGCGATAAAAAAATTATCGATAAGGCGCTGGAAATTACAGGCACTGATTTGCCGGTAAACGTAATTAAAGAAGTCGAAGAAGCGGACTTTTCAGGCAAGGCAATCAATCTAATCGATTTAAATAATGTCGATACAGAAACTTTCCAATTTGGAGAAGTTCAAAAACAATGCGGTAAAGCTGCCTTTGAATACATCGAATATGCAATTAAACTCGCTATGGACGGAAAAGTTGATGCACTGGCAACAACACCGATTAACAAAGAATCGCTGAAAGCGGCTGAAGTGCCTTTTATCGGACACACTGAAATGCTTGAAGAGCTGACGAATTCGCACGATCCGTTAACGATGTTCCAGGTGAAAAGCCTGCGTATATTCTTCCTGACGCGTCACTTGTCCGTAAAAGATGCGATTGACCAGATGACAGCTGAACGTGTGCACGATTACATTAAACGTTCGTATGACGCTTTAATTAAACTTGGTGTTGAAGCACCAAAACTTGCAGTGGCAGGATTAAACCCTCACAGCGGAGAAGGCGGACTATTCGGGAACGAAGAAATCGATGAAATTACTCCGGGAATCAAACGTGCACAGGCAGACGGCTACGAAGTCGCAGGACCGGTTCCTGCAGACTCTGTATTCTTCCAGGCACTTAACGGACGTTATGATGCAGTCATTTCTCTCTACCACGATCAGGGGCACATCGCAGCGAAAATGACGGATTTCCACAAAACAATTTCGATTACAAACGGCTTGCCTTTCCTGAGAAGCTCAGTAGATCACGGTACAGCATTCGATATCGCAGGACAAAATATTGCATCCAGCGAAAGCATGGAAGAATGTATTAAACTCGCAGGAGAATATGCATTAACTTTCAGAAAATAATTCCAGGGCGGTTTATCCGCCCCTTTAATTTACATAAAATGAAAACGCTTTTTGACGGAGGGAAAATATATGACAGATGTTTCATCGACACAAATGATAGTCGGTCTGGTTATCGGCATCGCACTGCTTATCTTTTTAGTGCTTAAGACTCGCATACATGTATTCCTTGCTTTACTTATCGCGGCAGTAATGACCGGTATTATCGGGGGAATGTCACCTGAAGATACTATCGGAACAATTTCTTCCGGCTTTGGTTCAACTCTGGCTTCAATCGGTATTATTATTGGACTTGGAATTATGATGGGTAAAATTATGGAAATTTCAGGCGCTGCAGAAAAACTGGCCTATACGATGATTAAGTTTATTGGACGGAAAAAAGAAGAATGGGCAATTGCGGTCAGCGGTTACATCGTTGCAATTCCAATCTTTGTAGATTCAGCCTTCGTAATTCTGCATCCGCTGGTTAAAGCCTTGTCACGTCAAACAGGTAAATCTGTTATTACACTTGGTGTGGCACTGGCAGTCGGACTTGCTGCGACACATCATGCAGTTCCGCCGACACCGGGACCTCTAGGTGTAGCAGGAATATTCGGTGCTGACGTCGGTAAGATGGTTATAATCGGTCTAATTGTTTCGGTGCCTGTTGTTATTTCAGGTGTTTTATATGCACAGTGGATTGGCCGGAAAATTTACCAGCTGCCAGAAGCAGAAGGTGAAGGTTATTACCGTCCTTCTGCTAAAGAAGCATTCGCAGAATTTGAAGATGCAGTATCAGTACGTGAAAAGGAACTGCCTTCCTTTATCTTATCTGCTCTGCCAATCGCTATTCCGCTCATTTTAATTTTTAGTAATACAGGAATTAATGCTTTGCAGGACGGCGGGATAATTAATATTTCTGAAACAGTACTATCATACATTACATTTTTCGGAAATCCGATTGTTGCTGTGGCTCTCGGTCTGATTTATTCTCTCTTATTCCTGACCAAAGGATATTCGAAGGATGCTACCCTCGATGAATTGGAAACAGGAATTAAAACATCAGGTATTATACTGCTCGTTACCGGTGCAGGGGGAGCGCTCGGAGAAGTGCTGCGCGTCAGCGGCACAGGGGAAGTCATTGCAGAATACGTTGCAACATGGAGTGTGCCGGCGATACTGATTCCGTTCTTTATCGCAACCTTCGTGCGTCTGGTGCAGGGAAGCGGCACTGTAGCAATGATTACAGCGGCTTCAATCGCTGCACCAATCGTTTCCAACATGGGGCTTGATCCTGTGCTCGCAGCCCAGGCAGCAGCATTCGGAGCAATGTGTTTCTCATACTTTAACGACAGCCTGTTCTGGGTAGTCAACAGAATGCTCGGTATAACTAAAGTTAAAGAACAGATTATGGTCTGGTCAATTCCGACGACCATCGGCTGGTTTGTCGCCGGTGTGACACTGATTTTACTTGATTTAGTGTTCTTTTAAAACATTACAGTTATATTACGAAAGTTTGATAACTTTGAATTTAAAATATACGATAAAACACCCGCAGCCTTTGCATATCAAGGCTTGCGGGTGTTTTACGTAAAATTAACAATTATGAAGCCGCTTACTTAATATAACTCTAATCTCATAAATTTTTCTATTAGATTACAAGTCAATTACAAACGCCAAATCCCTTGAGCCATATGCTATAGTAATACTCGTGGAATGACTCGGGATAGAGTTCAATAACATTATTCCCAAACTATGGAGGATTTAAACATGAAAAAAACAATTATCTCTGCAGCATCGCTTACAGCTTTATCAGCAGTAGCTGCAGCTAATATATCAGCATCAGAAATTACAGTAGAATCAGGGGACACTCTTTGGAGCATCTCTTCAGGTACAGCACAGTCAGTTAATGAAATTAAATCATTAAACAACTTAACTTCAGATCTTATTTTTCCTGGAGACGTTCTTAAAGTAGACGCTGAAGCACCAAATGCAGCACCTGCAGAAGAAGTTGAAGTTGAAGAGGAAGAAACTGCTACTACATATACAATTGAAGCTGGCGACACTTTATTCGCAATTGCTAATCAGTTCAATGTAACAGTCGACAACCTTAAAGCTTGGAACAACTTATCTTCAGATTTAATTATTGCAGGCAAAACTATTTCCGTTGCTGAAATATCAGCGACTGCAGCAGTGACAGTAGAAGAAGCGCCTGCTGAGGAAACTGCAGCTCCGGCTGAAGAAATTTCAGCACCAGCAGTAGAGGAAGTTGAAGCAGCGGAAGCGGCTCCAGCTGAATCAGCACCAGCTCCAGCAGCAGAAGAAGTACAAACAGAAGAAGTTTCAGCACCAGCAGTAGAGGAAGTTGAACAGCCGCAGGCAGCAACTCCAGCAGCATCAGCACCTGTAACAAGTGCAAGCAACGGTGCAAACTACTATGACTGGGGTACATGTGCATGGTATGTATTTGAACAGCGCTCACAGCGCGGTCTAGGCGCAGGCAACATGTGGGGAAATGCTACAAACTGGGCAAGCGCAGCTCAGGCATCAGGCTACTCAGTAAGTAATTCACCTTCAGTAGGTGCAATTATGCAGGCACCAGCTTATACTAATGGTGCATACGGACTTGGTCACGTTGCGATTGTCGAAAACGTAAACGCTGACGGTTCAGTTACTGTTTCTGAAATGCAGTTTGGCGGCGGACTTGGAAGTGTGAGCACAAGAACACTAAGTGCTTCTCAAGCAGCAAGCCACAATTTCATCAACTAATTTATAATAAATAAAAAAGCGGGACGAGAATCTTAAAGAATTCTGGTCCCGCTCTTTTTATGCAGTTGATGAGAAGAATTAATGCTCATATAGAGCGTCTTTAACTGCTGCAGTACGCTGTTTCATAATTGCTTTGATATAGAGGAAACCTGTGACAGCTACCGGGATTAAACCGCCGATAACAGAGATTCCGTAATCGAGATTTAAAGTCTCCGGTGCATAAAGGAAGTAAGTTCCTACAACACCGGTCATAAATAAGGCCGGGATACCTGCAATGTAATGTAACTTTCCTTCTTTTAAGAGATAAACAGTGGCAACCCACAGCATTGTCGCTGCGACTGTCTGGTTTGTAAAACCGAGGTATCTCCAAAGAAAGGTGTAATCTATTGTTGATAAGAGGAAGGCCGGAGTACCAACACAAATTGTCATCCAGAACATTTTTGGTGCTTTACGGCTCTTTTTTATACTTGCTACAGCTTCAGTCAGCATCATGCGCGATGAACGAAGTGCAGTATCTCCTGTTGTAATCGGTAAGATAATCGCACCTAAAAATGCAAGAATCGCCCCCGCAGAACCGAGCATCTCAATAGAGATTGTATCAATAACACCAGCAGGACCGCCTGCTGCAAGTGCTTCAGCCAGTCCGCCTGTGCCATGGAAGAATGTCATGCCGGCAGTCGCCCATATGAGTGCAATAACACCTTCGGCAATCATAGCGCCGAAAAATACTTTTCTGCCATCTGATTCTTTTTTAACTGTACGCGCAATAATAGGGCTTTGAGTTGAATGGAAACCGCTGATTGCGCCGCATGAAATTGTTACCATAATTAATGGCCAGACAGGAAGGCCTTCCGGATGCTGGTTTTCAAAAGTCAGGTTTGGAATTGGAGTGCTTGAAAAAATTAGACCAATCATTACTGAAACCGCCATAATAATCAGCACAGCACCGAAAAACGGATAAATACGGCCAATGATTTTATTAATCGGCAGTACCGCTGCCATAACAAAGTATGCAAAAATAATAACTAAAGCGGCAAAGAATGGAATGGCTCCGTTTGTTTTTAAGGAAATCAGTTCTGCAGGACCTGCAGTGAACGCTGCGGTTACGAGAATCATTAAGGCTAGTGACACGATGTAGATAAAAGCCTTAACACCTTTACCTAAGTATCTTTCTACCAGCGCGGGAAACTGCGACCCGTTATGTCTTAGACTGAGCATACCGGCAAAGTAATCGTGAACAGCACCAGCAAAGATACAGCCGACAACTATCCAGATTAAGGCAGGCGGTCCGTAAACGGCACCTGCGACTGCACCGAATACAGGCCCTAGCCCGGCGATATTTAATAACTGGATCAGCCAGCCTTTAATCGGATGCATCGGCATGTAGTCGACACCGTCGTTAGTTTCATATGCCGGAGTGGGATTTTTATCATTGATTACAAATATTTTTTCAACAATTTTCCCGTAAATCATATATCCTGCAATTAATAAAAATAAAGCTGTAAAAAAAGTAAGCATGGCAGTCCTCCTGCAACTGTATTTATAAAAATTTAATGCTAAGTGTAGCAAGACTGGTAACATTCGTCAATTAAATTTCAGATAATTTAGATTTAATAGAAAATTAAAGTGTTTACATCCTGATTCAGTAAGATTTGAACCTCTATAAACCGCAATAAAAAAGCATCTGTTCCAAATGGAAGCAGATGCTCGCAAATAATTTATTTTGAATACCTGTTTTCTTTAAACGGCAGGCCGAGTTCATCCCGCAAAGTTTTGCCTTCGTAAGCAGTATCGTAATATCCTTTATCAACTAAAATCGGAATCACTTTTTCGATAAAGTCGTGGAAGAAATTTCCGAGTACATGCGGAGTCAGAACAAATCCGTCAGCGCCTTTGTTCTCAACCCATTCAATAATCTGGTCAGCTACCTCTTCGTACGTGCCCATAAACGGACTTTCACGTGTAGTTTCTTCCATTGCCACCTGACGCAGGGTCAGTTTGTTTTCCTTAGCGCGTTTCTTAATTTCGTCAGTTGTCGACTGGAAACTGTTTTTACCGATATCTCCAAGTTCAGGGAACGGTGCATCGACATCGTATTGGCTGAAATCGTGATGATCGAAGTAACGGCCGAGATAAGCGAGAGCTTCTTCAATCGTCACCAGGTTCTTAATGTATTCGTAACGTTCGCGGACTTCATCTTGATCTTTGCCGACAATGGGCTGCAGAGTCGGGAATACTTTAATCTCATCAGGGCTGCGGCCGTTATCCGCCGCCTGCTGGCGCAGGTCTGCATAAGTTTTTTGCGCTTTTTCCAGAGTGCTCGCATTGGTAAAGACAGCATCGGCATTTCGTGCCGCGAATGCTGAGCCTTTTTTAGAAGCACCTGCCTGGAAAATTATCGGCTGGCCTTGAGGAGAGCGCTCGATATTGAGCGGACCCTGGATCTTAAAGAATTCACCTTCGTAATTCAGCTGATGCATTTTTCCCTTGTCAAAATACTTCCCGCTTTTTTTATCGCGCACAAAAGCATCATCTTCAAAGGAATCCCACAAGCCCTGAACGACTGCGAGATGTTCATCTGCGATATCGTAGCGGAGACTGTGCTCCGGATGTTTGTCTTTGCTGAAGTTTTTCGCACTGCCTTCAAGCGGTGATGTGACGACGTTCCAGCCCGCACGTCCGCCGCTCATTATATCAACTGATGCGAGCTGCCGTGCAATTGTAAACGGTTCGCTGTAGGACGTCGATACCGTTGCAACAAGACCGATATGAGATGTAATCGGTGCAAGGGCGCCGAGCAGGGTTAACGGTTCGAAGCGGCTTAAAAAGTGCGGAATTGATTTATCGTTTATATACAGTCCGTCAGCTACAAATATAAAAGAAAAGCCTGCATCTTCAGCCTTTAAAGTAATATTTTTGTAGTGTTCGAAATTCACGCTCGCATCACTTGGAACGTCTTCGCTTCTCCATGCATTCATGTGACCGCCGGGGCCGTGCAGCATAACTCCGAATTGTACTTTCTTACTCATAATATCCCAGCCTTTTCTTTGTGTATGGTATGAATCGGTGCAAGTGCTTCTACTGTAAGGTTGCGGAGATTAGCATCTGCTGTCGGCAGATGGAACATGAACTCATCGATTGGACAGCTGTTGCTGAGTTCATTTAATTTCGATAAAATCTCGTCCTTTGTGCCGAGTATCATATCCAGCTGACTCTTCTCTACTTCAATTTTTTCATCGGTATTTTTAATATAGTCATTGACCTGTTTCTCTGTAGTGACACGCAGTGTTCTTCCATCTTTGAATTTAAGAGAGTAGACGACATTTTCTTCTTTCGCAGCTTTCTTCTCTTTTTCCGTTTCAGTTAAGAGCACTGATAAGGCTGCAATGAATTTCCCATCAGGATACAATCCTTTGTAGGCTGAGGCCACTTCTTTCAGTAATATTTCATCATTTTTAATAAAATGAGCAAAGATATAATTCACTTCATTGTCAGCAGCAAATTTTGCAGACGATAAACTGCCGCCGAGCAAAAATAAATCAGGTTTCGAAGATTCAGTGTCTACGGATATTTTAAGTACTTTGTGATTATCGTGGGTACCGTCCACGAAAGATTTCAAACTAAGGAATCGGTCATTAAAGGAGTCAATATCGGAACGAAGCTCGTGCTGCAGCGCAGCAGTTGCGAGCGGTGTTCCGCCGGGAGCCTTGCCGACACCGAGATTGACGCGTCCGGGAGCGAGATGGCTGATCAGCTGGAACTGCTCGGCTACGTGAAAAGGATTGTGATGGGACAGCATAACACCGCCTGCTCCGATATTTATATTTTTTGTCTGGTTAAGAAGATGTGTTACTAAAACTTCAGGTGATGTACCGATGACATTTTCCATATTGTGATGTTCCGATACGAAGTAACGTTTGTAGCCAAGGCGGTCAGCCAGCTTCGCAAGCTCTGTCGTATGGCCGAGAGACTGTTCGACAGAATGTCCGTTAAGTACAGGGCTCTGATTTAAAATATTGAACTCCATGAAATTCTCCTTCCAATAAATAAATGACTAATATACAATATTTTTTTCCTAGTCAATAACTATGAATTGAAATTAATGATATCACGTATTTAGAATAATTCAATAATTTAAACAGCATTTATCAAATAAAACTTACTTTTCTACTAGGAATTAAGGGAGGAGGGTGGTTCATTGACCGGCAAGCGGCCGGACTTGTCAAAAACAGCACAAAAAAGCCAGCCGGGGACTTCCACGGCTGGCCGAATAAATATATATTAACCTTTATGACTCAAAACAGGTTCTGTTTTAGCAAAATCTGTCTGCTTTAATTCTTCTATACGTTCTTTAACGAAGTCGCTGGTCATGTTGTGTTCAACGATATATCTGTTGCGCGGGTGTTCTGCACATTCGATGGAACATCCGCCGAGGTGATAGTGCTGGTTTTCTTCAGACGCTAAAATTTGAGCGTTGCAGACAGGGTTCGCACAGTTAATATAACGTTCACACGGTTCGCCGTCAAAGTGATCGCGGCCAACGACTACGTGTTCAACCTGATTGATCGGCACTGTCAGTCTTTCATCAAAGACGTACATTTGTCCGTCCCACAGCTGGCCTTTAGCGACAGGGTCTTTCGAATATGTTGCAACGCCGCCGTGCAGTTGTGCTACATTATCAAAGCCTTCATTCTTCAGCCATCCTGAGAATTTCTCACAGCGGATTCCGCCTGTGCAGTAGGTGAGAATCTTCTTGCCTTCAAACAGATGCTTGTTGTCGCGCACCCATTGCGGTGTATCTCTGAATGTTTCAACTTCCGGCTTGATTGCGCCGCGGAAATGGCCGACGTCGTATTCATATATGTTGCGGACGTCGAGAACTACGGTATCATCGCGCTGCATCTGTTCGTAGAATTCTTCAGGTGATAAATATTCACCTGTCTGTTCACGCGGGTCAATGTCAGTATCAAGGCTCAGGTTAACAAGCTCGGGACGCGGACGCACGAACATTTTCTTAAATGCATGTTCATCAGCTTCATCAATTTTAAAGACAATATCTTTAAATAAAGGATGTGCTTTCATATATTCCATATAGCGTTCAGTCTGTTCATAATCGCCTGAAACCGTTCCGTTAATACCTTCTTCGGCTACAAGAATACGGCCTTTCAGGCCGAGGTCCTTACAGAATCTTAAATGTTCTGCCGCAAATGTTTCCGGATCTTCTACATCCGTGTAGTAATAGTAAAGTAAAACTCGATATTTCATTATATTTTCCACCTATCAAATTTATTTGCAGGATAAATCCTGATAGTTTTACAGACATTATTGTATCAGACTTTGACATTATTTAGTATGAAAAAATTCACAACATGTTGACAGTTTTCTAATTCTACCTGTAAGTGTGTTAAAATTTAATAAAGATAAGGAGTGGTTTGATGGATGTTAAAATTTATACTGATATCGCATGTCCGTTTTGCTATATCGGCAAGAAAAACTTTGAAAAAGCACTGGCTGAATACAAAACAGATGCAAAAATTAATATAGAGTACGCGAGCTATGAACTGGATAATCAGGCGCCGAAAGTACCTGAGAAAAATATGTATGAAGTCCTTGCGGAAAAGCATGAGAAACCGCTGGATGAGGTTAAAGAAATGGTGAATCATATCGTCGAACAGGGCAAAGTCGCCGGTATAGAGTTTAACATGGATAAAGTGATCCCGTCGAATACGAGAGATGCGCACAGATTATTAAAATTGGCCTATGAATTCGGACTTGGAGAAGCGGTGCTTGAATCGCTGCACCGAGCATATTTTACAGAAGGTAAGAACGTCAGCGATAAAGATGTGCTCTTAGAAATCGCCAAAACAAACGGTATACCTGAAGTACCCGCTCTCGAAGTGATTAATGACCCGAGCTTATTTTTGGAAAATGTTATCGGCGACTTTAATATGGCGAAAGTAAACAAAGTCCGCACGCTGCCGTATTACATATTCGATGAGAAATTTGCAATCAGCGGCGCCCGTGAACCTCGTCATTATACTATTGCTTTAAACAAAACGCTGCAGTCTGAATAACGTTATAGAAAAACTCCGCAGCCTTCTGACTGCGGAGTTTTTTCCATCCCCATGGAAATCAGTTTTCTGCCGGCACGTTTTTTCCTGGTTTAATCAGTTTAATTAAATGATATACAGCACCGGCTATAAGAAGAAACGGCACGATAATTAAAATCAGGAAGAACAGCGATCCGATAAACTCGTCAAAACCGAAGGATGAGAAAAATTCAGATGTCGTAACTTCCAGGAGCGGCGGTAGAAATGCGAAATAATAAATCAGTCCGACAACAGCTAATGTAACTACGTAAAATATCATATTCGAAATATGATACGGAACAGTGTTTTTATCAAACTTGAACATTATAAAACCCCTTACATTTTTAGTCTTTAAAATAGTATACAACAATGTATAATTATATGCATAGCTTATTGACGGTATTTTAAGAAAATTAATATTAAATGGAGGAAAACGAATGGCTTTACGTTTAGCAGAAAGCGATGATGTACCTTATATAATGGAGATTATCAGAAAAGTAATACCGAGAATGCACGCAGCGGGAAATTATCAGTGGGATGAATACTACCCGACTGATGCGACTTTCAAAAAAGATATAAAAAACGGCACACTTTACGTTTTTGAAGAAGAAGCAGTGATTAAGGGGTGCATCGCCGCTGATGACAATCATGCGTTTGCTTATGATGATATTCCCTGGGAACTGGCGCGCATGGACTGTCTTGCCCTTCACAGACTCGCTGTTGATCCGCAGTATCAGGGCCAGGGGCTCGCACAAAAAATATTAAAAGGCATTGTGGAAATCGGACGGGAAAAAGAATATCTCGGCATACATACCGATACTTCACAGGAAAACAAACCGATGCAGCGGTTGTTTCAAAAGCTCGGCTTCGATTACAAGGGGCATCTGAATCTCGATGATAATCTGGATAACTGGTACGCGGCCTACGAAAAAGTTTTCTAGAAATCGATTGCAATCCGGAGTGTAAAAAGCTATGTTAATTGAGATGAAAAAATCAAGGGGGATTTAGTGTGAAATTATTAGCAAAATTAATTGCGGGTATCGTTGCCGGTATTCTGGTGGGGGGAATATACTACCTTGTAGGGGACGGCGGCACTGCAGGTTCTATTATGGAAGCTGTTGTCAGGTTATTCGTAACGATGCAATCAGTACTTGGAGCGTTTATCTTCTTTACAATTCCATTTATTATTCTGTTTTTTATTGCATCGGGGATTTCAAAAATCGGTACAGGGTCGGGTAAGGTCGTCGGCGCGACTTTAGGAGTAGCATACATATCAACGCTCGGCGCGGGTCTTTTGGCTTTTGCCGTAGCAAGTTTTATCATGCCGCGTATTACAGGGGGTAGTTCAGTGCCGGAAGAGGGTGCTGAAATTGCTCCGTTCTTAGAATTTGATATTCCGCCTGTCATGGATATTTTACCGGCGCTTGTACTGGCTTTTGCCGTCGGTATCGTTATGAACATTCTAAAACTGGACTTAATGATAAAGTTCTTTGATCAGGGGAAAGATATCACAGAATTTATTATTGAAAAAGTGATTATCAGAATTTTACCATTCTACATTGCGGGAGTATTCGCAGGCATGGCAGCGACAGGAACTGTATTTGACACGCTGCTCGTGTTTGGTGTCGTACTCCTTGTAGCAGTTATTCTGCATTGGGTATGGCTGATGCTTCAGTATACAATTGCGGGTTCATTATTAAAGCAGAATCCGTTTAAGATGCTGAAAAATATGCTTCCGGCGTATTTTACAGCACTCGGTACCATGTCGAGTGCTGCAACAATTCCGGTAACACTGGCCAGAACTAAAGAAAATGGTGTTCGCGGGCGTATAGCGGACTTCGTAGTGCCGCTTTGTGCGACTATTCATCTGTCCGGCAGTACGATTACAATCGTCAGCTGCTCCATTGCGGTAATGACGATTCTCCCGGCCTATGATATGCCGGGGCTGTGGGAAATGCTTGGTGTAATACTCCTCTTAGGTGTTGTAATGATTGCAGCTCCGGGTGTGCCGGGCGGTGCGATTATGGCAGCGAGCGGTGTGCTGATGTCTAATCTTGGATTTAATGAAGCAGCAGTTGCCTTTATGATTGCCTTATACGTTGCCCAGGACAGCTTTGGTACAGCAACTAACGTTACAGGTGACGGCGCTGTTGCGGCAATCATCGATGCGTATGAACAAAAATTGAACAAAAAAGCTTAAATTTTATACGAAGAAAAGAAAGACAGCCGGGCATGCGTGCCTTGCTGTCTTTTTTTCGTTATAATTGAAAGGATAGAAAATGTGAATTTTAGATAGAGGGAATAATGTGAAGTCAAAAGTTATTTTATATTTGGTTATCGTCATCTGCTTTTTGGATTTATTTATCCAGCTGCCGATTATTACGCCGTTCGCTTTAGAGCTCGGTGCTTCTGAATTTACAGCAGGTATTGTCGTTGCGATGTATTCGCTGTTCAATATGGCAGGAAACATCGCCGGCGGCTTTCTCTCAGATAAGTTCGGACGCAGAAATACGCTGTTATTCGGCATGATTATGCAAGTGTTTTTCGTGCTGATTTATACGATGACGCCGTCGATCGCAATACTGATTGGTGTCAGAGCCATACACGGTTTTTCGAGCGGTCTGCTCACGCCGGCGTCCTTCAGTTTAATCGCTGATATTTCCCGGAAGTCGGCCATTGGCAAATCGATGGCCTTGACCGGTGTTGCCATCGGAACAGCGGCAATAGTCGGACCGGCTGCAGGCGGTATTATTTCAAGTGCTGTCAGCTACGAAATGGTGTACTTCATCTTATCCGGGGTATACGTATTTGGAACGCTTTTAACCTTCTTTGGTATCAGGGAAAGTTCGACAGACGAAAGCAGAACGCGTCACGCGGCAACACCTTTTAAAGAACTGCTGCTCCGTCCGTCCTTAAATGTCGCATACATCTCATCATTTACCTTGATGATTGCCCAGGGAACACTGGCTTTCGGACTGCCGATAAAAACCGGCATTCTCGGCCTTGAAGCATCGATTACAGGCATGATGCTGAGCGTGTTTGGTGTGACAGCAATTATTGTTTTTGCGACACCGATTAATAAAATATATTCGCGCTATAAAAGTGAAAGTCTCGTTGCCGCCGGCATCCTGATTTTAAGTGCCAGCATGATACTGCTGCACTTCGCTCCGTCGTCAGGTTTTGTCTTTTTAGTTATGGTGATTTACGGATTTGGATTCGGTTTTATCTTCCCGTCGATGAATAAGATTATCGCGGAACATTCGGAAATGAATGAGCGGGGCAAGGCAAACGGAATCTTTTATTCTTACTTTTCACTCGGCTCTGTAGCGGGCTCTGTGCTTGCAGGCTATTTTGCAACGGTGTTTAATCTGCCGTTTCTCGGAATCGGTCTGCTGACGCTTGTCATGCTTGTAATTTTAATGTTTATTCGTTACAGACTGGAAATAAGCCGTCAATAGGAGGATTGTTATGACCAAGAAAAATGTACTGCTTATGGGTGTACATGGCAGAATCGGCGAGCATATGTATTTAGAGCTCAACGAAGCGGCTAACCTGTTCGCTTTTTCAAGTCCGAAACAGGCGCCGGATTACGAAAATATTACATTTATTAAAAAAGACTTATTTATTTTACCTGAAGTTGAAGAAGCGCTCAGGAATATTGATGTGGTAATTTTTTACGAAGACCCGATTATGCGGCTCAACAGGCTGACACAGGGGAAATTTTACGATTTATATTTGCTGATTGCGGATAATATCGCGCGGGCGGCAAGCACTAATAACGTGGAACAGATAATATATATCGCCGATGAACTGTCAGACGGCAGTATTTTATCGATATTAGGTGCTTACGGTGCCAGGGTTCAGAAAACAGAAACGCCTATCCGCCGCTACGGCAAAAACCTGACTTATAAAACGAAGGATTATAACAATGTACGGAGCGTGCAGCGAGCTCCGCTGCCTCCGGGATGGACAGTAGAGAATGTGGCATGGTATTACTTCGCCTGGCTCGATGAAATCATTTACGATTTCGTTAATACCCGCATCGAAAATAATACGGTGTATATAAATGTACTCGATAAGCCGAAACCGGTGCTTGTCTTAAAATTTAATGAGGCCCGTTCTGAAGAGGATATTGTGTTTTTTGAAATTACAGGCGGCAGCCTGAAAAAACGCTCGACAAATAAAGAACAGCGCTTTGAATTCAGAAAGCTGCCAGAGAGAGAAGAGTTCATTATGGCGCTGCACGACTTTGAACCATCATTGCCGTGGCCGCTGTTTAAAATGACACAGGCTCCAATCCAATCGCTTGTCAGCAGAATTTATCAGGTCGAAATGATTATTAATAAAGACGTGCCTGAACAGCGTCCGCGCAGGAATAAATAAAGTGGTAAAATATAAAAGAAATTATACTGAGTTAAGGAAGATGACCGATGGGAAGAAAATGGAATAATATTAAAGAGAAGAAAGCACAGAAAGATCAGAATACGAGCCGGATATATGCGAAGTTTGGAAGAGAAATATATGTAGCAGCAAAAAAAGGAGATCCGGATCCGGAAACCAACCAGGCGCTGAAAGTCGTACTGGAACGTGCTAAAACTTATTCTGTGCCGAAACATATTATAGACAAAGCGATTGAAAAAGCGAAAGGCGGCGATGATGAAACATTCGACGAACTCCGCTATGAAGGTTTCGGACCCGGCGGTTCGATGATTATTGCCGATGCACTAACTAATAATGTGAACCGCACAGTATCCGATGTCCGTGCAGCTTTTGGTAAAAACGGCGGGAATATGGGAGTCAGCGGGGCAGTCAGCTATATGTTCGACAGCGTTTCTGTCTTTGTTTTTAGCGGATTTGACGATGAGACTGTGCTTATGCATTTAATGGAAGCAGAAGTCGATGTGAAAGATGTTGCGGAAGAAAACGGGATGACCGTCGTCTACGGTGAACCGCAGGCATATAATGATATTAAAGAAGCGCTTGATAAGCTTGGAGTCGAAGACTTCGAAGTGGCGGAACATGCGATGATTGCGCAGAACGAAGTGAGTTTAGGAGAAGAAGATCTCGAACAGTTTGAGAAATTGATTGATGCTTTAGAAGACGTGGAAGATGTATCGAACGTGTTTCATAATGTAAACTTAGGTGAGTAAACTTATGAAGGAGTGATACTGTGTCAGAGTTAATGGATTTCGGTTATCAGGGAAAGGCAGCGGTCATTACGGGCTCGAGTAAAGGTATCGGACGTGAAACGGCAGAACAGATGGTAAAGCTCGGGGCTAAAGTGATGCTAGTTGCACGCGGTGAAGAAGCTTTAAAAGAAGCGGCTGAGGAACTTCGTGAATTTGGTGACGTTGACTATATTGCGCAGGATATAACTGAAAGCGGCGCAGGTGAGAAAATTGTTAAAGCAGTCATTGAGAAATACGGACGGCTGGACGTGCTTGTGAATAATGCTGGCAGTTCGTTTGCCAAAAACTTTGAAGATGTTGAACTTGCAGATTGGGAAGAGGATATTGATCTGAAAGTGATGGCAGCAGTAAAAATGGCAAAAGCCGCACTGCCGTATTTGAAAAAACAGGGCGGGGCAATATTAAACTTAACAGCAGTCATGGGGAAAACGCCCCAGCCGAACTCTCTGCCGACAACAGTATCGCGGAGTGCAGGACTCGCGCTCACTAAAGCGATGAGCAAAGACCTTGGACAGTACGGCGTTCGTGTAAACGCAGTATGCATCGGTCTGATTCGGAGCGACCAGATCGAAAAACGCTGGCAGAAGCAGTCTCCGGAACTATCATGGGAAGAATTCTCGGCTTCTAAGGCGGACAACATCCCGCTCGGCCGTATCGGAGATACATCGGAAGCCGCGAACGTGATTACCTTCCTTTGTTCTGATTTAGCATCATACGTGAGCGGGACCGCGGTGAATATTGACGGCGGCAGCGGCCACGCTTGGTAAATAAAGTGTATTTGAGTATTTATCGGACACCGTGGAACTGACAGTGTCTGACAAACGATAAAAGCCATCGAATCCTTAACAGATTTGATGGCTTTTCATATTATTCTGCAACTTTTTTAACCGCTGCACCAAATTTCTCCAGCGCTTCATCGATTTCTTCAGCGCTTACATTGAGCGGGGGAAGCAGGCGCACAACATTATTTTTCGCTGTTACTACCAGCATTTTTTCATCATAGCATGCTGATAAAACGTCAGCTGCCGGCACAGCTTCATCAAATTGTACACCAATCAGGAGTCCGAGTCCTTTCACTTCAGCAATACTGCCGGTTTCAGCGGATATTTTCTCGAGACCTGCAGTGAGCTCAGCTGAACGCGCTGCAGCATTATCGAGCAGATCCGCTTCAATAATTTCATCAAATATTGCATTGCCGACTGCGGTTGCAAGAGGATTCCCGCCGAGCGTCGTCCCGTGATCACCCGGCTTAAAGTGTGCAGCAACTTTATCGGTCGCAAGAAATGCACCAATCGGAAAGCCGCCGCCGAGTCCTTTGGCGAAGGTCACGACATCGGGCTCCAATCCGAACTGTTCAAATGAAAAAAGTGTCCCAGTGCGTCCCATGCCGGTCTGAACTTCATCGATAATCAGCAGAACACCGTCCTTCTGAAGCTCATTCAGCGTGTCGATGAATGACTCGTTTAAAGTATTAATACCGCCTTCGCCCTGAATCGTCTCAAAAATAATCGCACAAGTATTATTATCAACAGCTGCCGTCAGACCTTCACTGTCATTTAATTCAACATATTTTGAACCGGACAGAAGCGGCTGAAAGTCTTTGTGCATATCCGTCTGGCCTGTGGCGGACAAGGTTGCCATCGTGCGGCCGTGAAATGAATCCACTAAAGAAATCACTGTTGTACACTCCGAACCGTTCACTTCCCTGCCGTATTTCCGTGCCAATTTCAGAGCACCCTCGTTCGCCTCAGCGCCTGA
This sequence comes from Jeotgalicoccus halotolerans, assembly GCF_003387165.1. Classification (GTDB taxonomy): domain Bacteria; phylum Bacillota; class Bacilli; order Staphylococcales; family Salinicoccaceae; genus Jeotgalicoccus; species Jeotgalicoccus halotolerans. Next base: position 80,327 of record NZ_QUMW01000015.1, on the reverse strand, counting down.
GTTTGTAAAGAATACTTTCGATAAACTGCCGGCTCCTTTATAATTTACAAGCTTATCAGCAAGTTCAATCGACGGTTTATTCCAGTATACATTGGAAATATGTATCAGCTCTGAAGCCTGCTTGGTGACTGCTTCAACAATTTTTTCATGAGCATGTCCCAAAATATTAGTCGCAATGCCTGAAACGAAATCAAGAAACTCTTCGCCGTCGTTATTTTTAATATATGTGCCTTTACCTGAAATAAATATTTTATCGCCGCGGTTATAAGTATTGAATAGTGCTGAATTGCCAAGCTCAATTAAATCTTCTGTCTTCATAAAACTCTTCCTCCTTCATGAGGTATAATCATCGTGCCGATTCCTGCATCAAAAAACAGCTCTAAAAGCAATGAATGCTTAAGGCGGCCGTCGACAATATGCGCTTGCCTGACACCTTTTCTAAGCGCGTGCGAACAGCATTCGACTTTCGGAATCATACCTTCGGAGATCACACCCGATTCTATATGCTCTTCCACCTCTGCCAGTGTGAGTTCTGCGAGCAGCGTCGATTCGTCGTCTTTATCTTTGCATACCCCTTTAGTATCTGTTAAAAGAATAAATTTATCAGCGCCGATTGCACCGGCAATTTCTCCTGCGACATAGTCCGCATTCACGTTATAAGTGTCGCCGTTCATATCCGCAGCTACCGGTGAAATGACAGGGACGAAGTCATTGTCAATCAGCAAGGTCACGAGAGCAGGATCAATCGTTTCAATCTCCCCGACAAGGCCGATATCTACCCGTCTGATTTCCCCCTTATTATTATGCTCTTCAATGTACTTCTTCTTCACTTTAATCAGATTGCCGTCCTTGCCTGAAATACCGACAGCCTTGCCGCCGATCTTGTTGTAATGTTTTACAATATCCTTATTCACCTGGCCGGATAACACCATTTCAGCAACATTCATCACCGCATCATCTGTCACGCGGAGTCCCTTTTTAAACTCGGTTTCGATATTTAAGTCGGTCAGCATATTATTGATGAACGGTCCGCCGCCGTGAACGATGACAGGCTTGATACCGACCGATTTCATGAGCAGCACATCCTGCATGACCGACTCTTTTAAGCTGTCATTGACCATGGCATTGCCGCCGTATTTCAGCACGATAATATTATCCTGGAAAATATTAATGTAGGGCAGGGCTTCGATGAGCGTATCTATTCTCTCTGTATCATTCATGATTATCATCCTAACTTCTGTAGTCCGCATTTATTTTTACATAATCGAGTGACATATCACACGTCCATACTTGAGCTGAAGATTCACCTGCATTTAAATCGATAAAAATCCCAATATCTTGAGCGCTTAAAATTTCATGAGCGCGGGCTTCATCGAAAGGTACTGCGAGACCCTCATGACAGACGAGAACTTCATCATTGCCTGAAGTGAATTTAATCGTTATTGTAGCCGGATTTAAATAATTAGCGTCGCTGTTTCCGATGGCCATAATAACCCGGCCCCAGTTGGCGTCCTGACCGTAAACAGCTGTTTTAACGAGGCTCGATGTTGCGACTGTTTTTGCCACACTGACAGCATCACTTTTACTGTATGCATTAATAACATTTACGGTAACGAACTTCGTCGCACCTTCAGCGTCGCGTGCAATCATCTGCGCTAACTTTTGGCACAGCGCAGTCAGCACCGAAGTAAATTCGGCCGCATGACTTTCATCGAGCATAAGTTTATTAGTAGAAGCGAGCAGCACAGTGTCATTTGTACTCGTATCGCCGTCGACTGTCATGACGTTAAAGCTGTCGTCAGCTGCAGATTTCAAAGCGGCGTTTAAGTCAGCTTGCGGCAGTCCGGCATCGGTAACAATGTAGCCGAGCATGGTGCCCATATTCGGATGAATCATACCTGCACCTTTAATCATGGCACCGAAATGCACAGTGTGACCGCCGATTTCAGCTTCTAATGACAGTTCTTTCGGCACAGTATCCGTCGTCATAATTGCCTCGGCTGCTGAGGTGGAAGTGTCCGTGCCAAGTCCGCCAATCAGCGAGTCGAGACCAGTATAGAATGGTTTTAAATTCATAGGCTCACCGATGACACCTGTCGAGCTGACGAGAACTTCATGCGATTCGATATTCAGTTTTTTTGCCAGAGCTGAAGTCATTGACTGAACATCCTCTTCGCCGTTCAGTCCATTGCACGCATTAGCATTGCCGCTGTTAACCAAAATAGCTTTAAAATCTGTAAAGTTTTTAAGCATTTTCATATCGTAAAGTACGGAGTGTGCTTTCACTTTATTTCTCGTAAACACTCCTGTTACGGTTGCACCATCCGGAAAATAGATGAGCGCAAGATCCTTGTCCTGAGCTTTAAAACCGGTATGTATACCGTTTGTTTCGACGCCTTCAACCGCACAAAGTCCTTTTTGCACCAATCCTTTTTCCTCTGTAATCTGCATATCAAAAACCCTCTCTAAGGCATCATGGCAATGGTAGTCAGTCCTGAATTTTCAGGCAATCCAAACATGATGTTCATATTTTGTACCGCTTGTCCTGCTGCGCCTTTGCCTAAGTTATCGATAACTGATAAAACAAGGAGTCTGCCTGTCCGTTCGTCCAGCTGTACTGACAGCTGACAGCTGTTTGTTCCGCCAACGTGTTTCATCTGCGGCAGTTCCCCTGCCTCAAGTACATGCACAAACGGCTCATTTTCATATGCTGACTTATAGCTGTCAATAATGTCAGCTTCGGTAATGCCGTCTTTAACTGTTGCGTAAATTGTTGAGAAGATACCGCGCTCTGCCGGGAGTAAGTGAGGCGTAAACTGCACCTGTACAGCATTTTTTGATGAGCTGTTCAGTTCCTGCTCAATTTCCGGAATATGGCGGTGGGCGAGTGGATTGTATGCTTTAAAGTTGCCCATCAGTTCCGTCAGCAGCTTATCAACCGAAGCGCTGCGCCCCGCCCCGCTGACACCTGTTTTACTGTCGATAATTACAGACTGTTCATCAATCAGGGTATCGCTTACTGCAGGAAGGAGACCGAGTAAGGCACTTGTCACGAAACACCCGGGATTGGCAATGTATTTCGCATTTTTAATATCATTTCTGTATTTTTCAGGCAGGCCGTAAACAAAATCTTTCAGTAAATTTGGTGCAGCCTGTTCAACGTTATAAGTCTGTTCATAGACATCGATATTTTTCAGACGGAAATCAGCGCCGAGGTCGATAACCTTTACATCATATTCTGAAGCTGCTGCTGAAAGTTCCATCGAATGACCGTGGGGCAGACAGATAAAGACGACATCGCTCTCATCGAATACTACTTCCTGATTGAGTTCTGAAAACTGCTTGTCGATACTTCCTTTTAAGAAGGGGTAGTAACTGTCAGCCTTTGTGCCAGCATGGCTGCGCGATGTTAAATACATGAGTTCAACTTCCGAGTGGGGAATTAAATAACGTAAAAGCTCGCTGCCTGTGTAACCTGTTGCACCGATAATACTGACTTTGATCATAATATGACCTCCTGAATTTTTATCAATTTAAATCCGGTATAAATAAGCTGCCGTTCGTTGCTGCCATAATCGCTTTAATAGAATGCATGCGGTTTTCACCCTGTTCAAACTGTTTCGCGTAATCTGCTTCGAATACTTCAGATGTAACTTCCATTTCTTCAATACCGAACTCTTCAGCGACATTTTTTCCGTACTCGGTATTTGTATCGTGAAAGGCCGGCAGGCAGTGCATGAAGATAAAGTTCTCGCTGACTTCTGAAAGAAGCGCCTTATTAACCTGATATGGAAGGAGTGTATTCACTCGTTCTTCAAAGTGTTCTTCTTCACCCATGGATACCCAGACGTCTGTATAAAGCACATTTGCATCTTTAACAGCTGCTTTAATGTCCGAAGTAATTTCAACAGCTGAGCCGGATTTTTTGGCGTACTCTTGTGCCAGCGTCACGTAAGCATCTTCCGGGGATAGCGATTCCGGAGCTGCGATTGTGACATCAATACCGAGAATGGCTGCCGTTACAAGCAGTGAGTTCGCAACATTGTTACGTCCGTCTCCCGAGTAGACAAGCTTAAGGCCATCAAATGTGCCGAACTCTTCTTTAATCGTCATGAAGTCGCCAATCATCTGTGTAGGATGTGAGGCGTCTGTCAGACCGTTCCAGACAGGCACACCTGAGTGTTCAGCAAGTTCTTCAACGACTGCCTGACTCTGTCCTCTGTATTCCAGACCGTCGAACATGCTGCCTAAAATTTTAGCGGTATCTGTTACAGATTCTTTTTTACCGAGCTGGATATCACCGGAACCTAAAAACTCAGGTGCCGCTCCAAGATCATTTGCTGCGACTGTAAAAGCAGCACGTGTACGGGTAGAAGACTTTTCAAACAGCAGTGCGATATTCTGTCCTTTTAAATACTGGTGAGGAATATTATTTTTCTTTAATTGTTTTAAATGAATAGCAAAATCAATCAGATATTCGACTTCTTTCTTATTGAAATCACTGATTGTTAAAAAACTTTTTCCTTGAAAATGCATGAAAACACTCCTTTTAAACTCATTATCTAATTATTATTCGTTATAATGTATATTTATAATTATTGGTTGTTGTTTATAATATACAAATTAAATTCATAAATCAAGTGCTTTAACGTATATATTCTCTTTATTTAGTATAAATTTAAGTTATCAAAATAATAATAAATTAATTGACGATGTTCTGTTTTAGCTGTACTATATTAATTAATACAGTTAGTACAGCAAACCAACAGGAGGTGGATACGTGTTTGATATCGATGTAAAAAGCCGCATGCCTATATATGAACAGATTACAGAAAACGTAAAACGTCTGATTATTCAAGGAGTGCTGCTGCCGGAAGAAAAACTGCCGTCAGTACGCAGTCTGGCCCAGGAACTTACGATTAATCCCAACACGATCCAGAAAGCTTACAGAGAATTGGAAAGGGAAGGGTACGTGATTTCCCGTCCCGGAAAAGGGAGTTTTGTGAATGATATGACGGAAACAATGAACAGAGAGCATATTAAAACATTAACGGCAGAAGTGGAACGTCTGATTAAGGAGCTGGTGTTTCTTGATGTGCCGGGAGTATCTTTAAAAGCAATGATAGATAAAGCAGAACGCGAAAAGGAGGGACAGGAATGAAGCTTTTGATAAATGGTGCAAAGAAGAGTTTTGGTAAAAATACTGCAGTTGAGAATATAGATTTATCAATTACAGAAGGTACGATTCATGGGCTTTTAGGATCGAATGGAGCAGGCAAAACAACATTGATGAAGGTGCTGTCGGGCATTTATAAAGCGGACAGCGGCACGGTGAGCTACGATGGCCAAAGTATTTATGAGAACCCGGATATTAAAAGCGATGTAATCTTCATGCACGATATTCCCTTCTTTTTTAAAGGCGCGAGCTTAAAGAAGATGGCGAAATTTTACAAAGCAATGTATAAGAACTGGTCGGAGGAACGTTTTTTACAACTGTCGGGTCACTTCGGTATTGCACCTGATAAACAGCTGAATCAGCTGTCGAAAGGAATGAAGCGGCAGGCTGCCTTTATCCTTGCGTTCTCAGCGAGACCGAAAGTGATGCTGCTGGATGAACCGTTTGACGGCCTCGATCCGATTATGCGGAAACAGGTTAAAAATATTCTGATGCAGGACATTGCTAACCACGGGATGACTGTCGTTGCTTCAAGTCATAACTTAAGAGAAATGGAAGACCTGTGCGACTCGGTATCGATTATGCATGACGGAAAAATACTCTTCCACAAAGAACTGACGGATATCAGAGGCACGCACTGCAAGCTGCAGATTGCCTTTAAAGAACTGCCTGAAGATAAGTTTTTCACTGATCTGAATGTCGTTCACCATAAAGTTAAAGGACGTATTATTACGTGTATAGTAAAAGGAGATATATCTAATCTGGAAGAAAAAGTGACGAAATATAATCCGCTGATGTACGACATCCTGCCGCTGACGCTGGAAGAAATATTTACTTATGAAATGGGGGAACTCGGTTATGAAATCTCAAACATCATTGTTGAATAAAACATTACTGTCCCATTTCACGGGTACGATATTCTGGCTGACGATTGTCTTTATGGCCTTAAATATTATTGCTCTGCCTCTGTCGATATGGATTGTGACGTTTGACAGAGATTTTTATCCGGACTATCAGATTCCGGAAAACTTCTTATTTCAAATAGCTTCCGGGCAGCTGATTATCGGTATGATTTTCACAGCGTTTTTAGCCATGTTTTTACTGAACTATTTAAACGATGAAAGTTCATCTGATTTCATGCACAGTCTGCCGGTTAAACGGACAGCTCTTTTGATACATGTCTTATTAACGGGCATAACAGCAATCGTTGTCCCACTGGTTATCAGTGCCGTAATACTGCTTATTGAGCGGATGATATTCATTCCGGAAATTGCAGTAACGGATATCGGTAAATGGTTAATCTATGCTCTTTTTGCTCACTTTGTTATTTTTGCGATAGCAATATTTACAGGGTTTTTAGTTAATGGTATCTTCCTGCACATGCAGGTGATTATTCTGGGCTTGTTCCTTCCGCTCGCCGTATGGGCATTAACGTATGCGGCGGCAAGTGTATTATATGATGGAATTTCATCATTATTTATGGAACATTCAGAATTAGTGCTGAACGCAACGTTTCCTTATATTGCAGTCACCCAGCTTTATGACGGAATTAATACGCCGCTCAGCCTTGTGTGGGCTGCAGCAGCCATCCTGCTGATTGTATTGTCTTTTGTGCTGTATAAATACCGTCGCAATGAGAAAGTGACAGCGAGCTTTAACTTTATCTGGCTGAAAGAAATTTTGACAGCAGTAACGACGATTGCCGGTATGCTGGCAGTAGGGGCCTCGGTATCGCTGTTAATACCAGTTTCTCCAGCAGTATCTATTTTTGGATTTGCGGTAGGTGCAATTGTTGCTTACTTAATTGTCGAAATGTTCTTCCAGAACAGTGTGAAAATACAGTTCAGCTGGAAGTCGATAGTATTTACGGTGCTTGTTATTATTATTTTTTGGCTTGTATTTTTAATCGGCTGGACAAAATATGTAAATGATGTGCCGTCCGAAAAAGAAGTAGCAAGTGTTTATATTGCTGACGATTATATGTATTACACGAACGACTCTCTCAACGAGTATTTCGAAGAAGGATTTTTATTTAATGATGACGAAAAAGTGATTGAATCTGCAATCAAAGCACATGAAGCTGCGATTGAAGATAAATCTTTCCCGAATATATATGCCGGGGATGAAACTGCCCGGCTAGAATTCCAGTACAAGATGGAAGACGGCAGTGTGATGAATCGTACTTTCCACACACTTCAGAATGATTCTGAAGCAGTGCAAATTACTAAGCAGCTGAATTCGGACAGATATAATATTAATGCGGACTTCCTTGAAAACATTAAACGTCATCCGGAAATGACCGAGCTGTGGCTGTTTAACAATACTCTGAGAGCAGACCGGTCATTAATAGAAGATTATAAGAATCACAGCGCTCAATTAATGGACTATAATCCTTATATCGCAAATGAAACGGGTCGTATTGAAGCAAGTGCTAATTATGAAAACAATTACGAGTCGGGCATGAGCTCAATTTATAATGAAGCAGTTCTAAAACGGATTGCAGAATCTGATCTTCTGATGGAAGAAATATTATACCTTAATCAGTCGAGTGAAATGTTCATCGCGGACATACAAGCTGATGAACTTGAAACATTCTTTAATGATTACAAGGAACTGAACATACGGGAACTGGCAGAAAAACATGAGCTTGAAAACTTATCTGAAGAGCAAAAAACAGATATTATCAGCCAGGTCAACGATGGAGAACTGGCGCCTGAAGGCAGCAAACTGCTCATATACAGTTACCCGGATTATACAGAATCAGAAGAAGATTATCCGGCAGAAATGGATTTCAGCATTCTGGCTATACAATAAAATATAAGCAAAAGTTATAGAGATAGGTAAAATTAATGCCTATCTCTATACTTTTGTTTTCTTTTTTTTGTATAATTACCAGTAGGAGATGAATGCCATGAAAACTAAGTATCTGGATAAGAAAAAATGGCGTCGGCTGGTGCGCTCAAAATATGATGAAACAATCATTACTTGTCATGGTGAGAGAATTTTGGCAGGTATCATTCATATGCATAAAGTTCGTGAACCGCTCAGTGTTCGCGTGGTCGGAGAAGATACGTTAGTTGTGGCTAACAATTTTAAATGGATGCAGCTCCTGCCTGAAAAACGTAATTACAGCATTACTGTCATGTATGATGAAAGATGGCAGGAAATACAATATTATTTTGATATTAACTATTCTCATACTTTGGAACTCGGAAAAGCCCGGCGGCAGGACTTATATCTCGACGTTCTGGTGCTGCCGGACGGTCGTTATGAACTCGTAGATGAAGAGGACATTAAACGCGCTTTCAAAAAGGGGGTTATCAGTCAGGAAGAAAGAGATTTTGCCTATCGGACTGCGCGCGAGCTGATGGCGGAAATTGACAGGGATTTCAGCCAGTTTAAAAAACTTGCGGCATCGTGTTTAAAAGAACTTAAAAAATTAATGTAGCCATCCAGGGGAAACGGGGATGGCTTATTCACTGGAGGTAATGTCGTGAAAGTTGATGATTATCGTTTACTTGCAACATTAAGCGAAGCTAAAACCTTGCGTAAAGCAGCTGAAAAGCTCTACATATCACAGCCGGCAGTCAGTCAGCGTCTGAAGTCCATCGAAGACGAATGGGGTGTGCAGATTTTTATCAGAACTAAAAAAGCGCTCTATACAACCGGCGCCGGAGAAAGAATCATTGCACATGCTAAAAAGGTCGTCGATGAAGAACGTCTCGTTAAAGATTATATTCAGGCGAATGAAGGCGCGATTGAAGGGAAAATTTCAATTGGTGTATCGTCTTTAATCGGCTATACGATTCTGCCGGATATTCTGGCAAAGTATTTAAGTGATTTCCCGAATGTAAACGTTAAAATTGACGTGGGTTCGACCAAAGAAATTATTGCGAACCAGGGCGACTATCACTTATCAATTGTACGCGGTGCCCGTATTTTAAATAAGGAAAATGAACTGCTCTACAGCGATAAACACTACCTGGTCACTCCGAAAGATGTCGAGCTTGAAGATCTCGCCGTAATAGAATTCCAGGCAGATCCCGACTATATTACGCATATTAAAAATTATTTTGAAGAACGTTTCAATATTAAATATGAACCTCAAATTTTCGTCGATCAGATTACGACCTGCCGCGAATTACTGCGTAAAAAAGTCGGCATTACAGTGCTGCCTGAACTGGTATTAGACGGCCTGGACCTCGATAATTATCATATCGAAGAAGTTCTGGTAGACGGCAAACCGCTGACCCGCGACACTTATATTTCTTACGACAAGAGTGTACTCATGCTGCCGCAGGTAGAGTCTTTTATCGACTTAATCAAAAGAGATTCGCATAACAGCGGACACTAAAGCCGGGGGACGAAGATGATCAAAGACTTATTTCAAATACAGAACTACAAATTATTTTTAACGAATATGACCATGCTTGGGATGGCGGTTGCGATCACAGCCCCCTTCCTCGTTATTTTTATGACGGAAATACATGGAATGTCTTCTACTGGTTACGGTATATTCATGGCTTCGGCAGCTGTCGGCAGTTTTTTTGTCAACACGATTATCGGCCGTTACAGCGACAGGCTCAAATTTGACCGCAAGTATTTAATCATTGCGGCTCTCTTGATGCAGATCATGGCATTTTTAAGCTTCTTAATTATTCCAAATACCTGGATACTGATTATTTCTTATATTATATTCTTTTCATTGGGTGCTCCTGCGATGCCCCAGCTGTATGCATCCGCCCGCGAATCGATTAACCAGTACCGTTCAAGTATCGCGGTGATGGCAAACACGATTTTGCGTTCGATGTTCAGCTTCGGTTTCCTGTTCGGACCGCTCGTCGGTTCCATCCTGCTTGCCCGCTACGATTTTACCGGCTTGTTTTTCGGTACAGTCATTATGTTCGCTGTCGTCTTTATGTCGAGCTTTCTGATTAAAAACTCAAACCCGCCAGCGGTAGAAAATACGATTGAAATTACCGGATACGAGGAACCAAAAAGTCCGAATCTGTTAACCAGTCTGACTTTATTTATACCGTTTATTGCTTTTGTCTTTCTTCACGTGGGACAATGGATGTACCTCTTGAATATGCCGCTGTTTGTAACGGGGTATCTAGGGGAAGCGGATAGTGCAGTTGGTATACTCGCAAGTTTATGTGCGGGGCTTGAAGTGCCGCTTATGATATTTATGGGATATGTCGCTTCACGCGTATCATCAAAAACACTTTTAATCATTGCCGGTTTTATCGGCAGCATGTACTTTTTATCGATTGGAATCTTTGAAAGCTACACCATGATGCTAATTGGACAATTGCCGCTCGCTTTATTTTTAGCAATATTACTCGGTCTCGGAATCAGTTATTTCCAGGACCTGCTGCCGCAGTTTCCCGGCTACGCATCAACCTTATTCGCTAACGCTATGATAGTCGGGCAGCTGCTCGGCAATTTGCTTGGCGGTATTGCGAATGACGTGCTCGGTGTGGAAAATTCATTTTACATCAGTGGTACATTTTTATTTATAGCATTTATCCTGTTCTTCTTTACTAAGAAAGAAGTCAGAAAAGGAGAAATTTGATGGACATTATTTTATGGCTCATTGTCATCGCATCATTTGTACTCGGATTTGCCGGAATCATATATCCAGTGCTGCCTTCAGTACTCATGTTCTGGATAGGATTTTTAGTATACAACTTTTTCATCGGCGACGAACTGTCATGGATGTTCTGGGTAATCGCCGGAGCGCTGACACTCGTAGCGCTTATCAGTGACGTGGCAGCAAACAGTTACTTCGTGAAAAAATTCGGAGGCAGTAAAAAAGGCGAATGGGCAGCAATTATCGGTGCTATTGTCGGAATGTTTGTTTACCCGCCGTTCGGTGTGTTGTTCGTACCTTTTGTCTTCGTATTCTTTGTGGAATTCATACAGATAAAAGATATGAGCAAGGCGTTGAAAGCATCAGTAGGCTCATTTTTAGCCTTTATCTCAAGTGCAATCTTCGATGTGATAATATACATCTTCCTGGTTATATTCTTCCTGTTAGATGTATTTTTATATTAGACTCTATACGATATATGATAAAAATCCGCATCTCGGTTTTGAGGTGCGGATTTTTTGATGACGGGATTCGAGTGATATCAGACCAGAAAAATTCATAGATTTTAACCAAGATTACTTTTTTAGTAATTATGATGACCGACACCATCCAAACCTTGTTAAACGTCGTCGTCGAAGTAAACGACACCATCCAACCCTTGTTAAACGTCGTCGTCAAATTAAACGACACCATCCAAGCCCCGTTAAACGTCGTCGTCAAATTAAACGACACCATCCAAGTCCCGTTAAACGTCGTCGTCGAAACAAACGACAACGTCCAACCTCCCCAACCAAAAAAAGCCCCCGCAATTGCGGGGACCTTATCATTATTTTTCAGTTTTTGTATATTCTTCGCCTTTATCTGTTGCTGCGTCTTCACTTTCATCATCGAGTATTTCACGGACGTTGTACATTTCGTACTGCGGTTCGTGTTTCCCTCTTTGGATGTCTAATGCATAGTGACATGCAACTTTGTGGAAGCCTGCGTATTCAGCATCTTTCTGCTCAAGCTCCGGGACTTCCGTACGGCAGTGATCTGTCGCGAACGGGCATCTCGTATGGAAGCGGCAGCCCGTCGGAGGATCAATCGGTGACGGCACATCGCCGCGCAGGAAAATGCGTTCTGATTTTTTACGCGGGTCCGGTACAGGTATTGCTGACAGCAATGCTTTCGTGTACGGGTGCTGAGGGTTTTCAAAGATAGAATCTGTATCTCCGACCTCAACGATTTTCCCTAAATACATTACGATGATGCGGTCGGCAATATGACGGACAACACCAAGGTCATGAGAGATAAAGAGATAAGTTAATCCGAGATCGCGCTGCAGTCTCTTTAACAGGTTAAGCACCTGAGCCTGGATTGATACGTCCAGCGCAGATACGGCCTCATCACAAATGATTAATTTAGGATTAACTGAGAGCGCACGTGCAATCCCGATACGCTGGCGCTGCCCGCCTGAAAATTCATGAGGGTAGCGGTCGATCTGGTGACGCTGCAGTCCTACAGTTTCCATCAATTCAATAATACGGTCGTTGCGCTCTTTGCGGGGAACGACTTTTTGAATATCCATGGCTTCCCATAATGTCTGTCTGACAGTTTTACGCGGGTTTAATGACGCATAAGGATCCTGGAAAATAATCTGCATATCTTTTCTCATTTTGCGCATCTCATCTTTAGACATGGCAAGAACGTCCTGGCCTTCGAACTCAACTTTACCGCCAGTAGGTTCATCGAGACGAAGAATAGCACGGCCTGTAGTTGATTTACCACAGCCTGACTCCCCAACAACTGCTATCGTTTCACCTTTATCGATTGAAAAAGTAATACCGTCGACAGCTTTCACATGATTGACTGTACGTCCGAGGATACCTCCTTTAATCGGGAAGTGCTGTTCCAGATTTTCAACATTTAATAATGGCTGTTTACTTGGCATTGACCTGTACCTCCTTATCTCCATCCCACTGATCAGTATAAATCCAGCATCTGACTTCGTTGCCGTCTCCCTGATCTTCGAGTTCGGGCAGTGTGTTGCAAATATCCGATGCGAAAGGGCAGCGGGGTGCAAAACGGCAGCCGGACGGCATTTCGTTTGGTGCAGGTACATTACCTTTAATCGGAATCAGCTCATCCTGCGATTTATCGTGGCGCGGCAGTGAATTTAAGAGTCCGACAGTATAAGGGTGTTTCGGATTTTCAAATAATGTATAAACATCAGCGAATTCAACAACTTTCCCGGCATACATTACAGCGACATAATCACACGTCTCCGCAACAACACCGAGGTCGTGTGTAATCATAACAACACTCATGCCGATCTCTTCCTGAAGTTCTTTAATCAGTTCGAGAATCTGCGCCTGAATTGTTACATCGAGGGCAGTTGTCGGCTCGTCTGCGATAAGCAGTTCAGGCTTGCAGGCCAATGCCATCGCAATCATAACGCGCTGTCTCATACCGCCTGAGAGTTCGAAAGGATACTGGTCAACGCGTTTTTCCGGTGAAGGAATGCCGACGAGTTCAAGCATCTCAATTGCACGTTTTGTACCTTCTTTTTTACCGAGACCTTCGTGAATTTTATAAGATTCACGAAGCTGCTGGCCGATAGTAAATGTCGGGTTAAGCGACGTCATCGGCTCCTGGAAAATCATTGAGATTTCATTACCTCGGATTTGGCGCATGCGCGAATTTTTAACTTTTGTTAAATCCTCGCCTTTATATTTAATGCTGCCTCCGATAATTTCACCGGGGCTTTCTATTAATCTTAAAACCGAGAGGGCAGAAATACTTTTACCTGACCCGCTCTCTCCAACGATACCTAAAGTTTTACCTTTAGGAACCTGGAATGTTACTCCGTCGACAGCCTTTACTTCGTTGGAATCAACGAAGAAGGAAGTGCGGAGATCTTCTATATCGAGAATCATTTCTTCTGACATGATTTTCACTCCTTCTTAGTTTAAGTCCACCCGTTTGTTCAGCAGTCTATACGTAATATCAACGACCAGGTTAACGATAACGAACACTACCGCGATAACGAGTATTGCACCCTGAACGACAGGGAAGTCGCGCTGAAGGATTGAATCGATGATTAACCTTCCGAGTCCATTGATTGCGAAAACACTTTCCGTAAGTACAGAACCGGACAGGAATGAACCGAACTGAATACCGATAACAGTAATTACCGGAATCATCGCGTTTTTAAGCGCGTGGCGTAAAATAACTGTACCTTCTTTAACACCTTTGGCACGTGCGGTACGAATGTAATCCTGATCAATAACATCGAGCATACTGCTTCGTGTCATACGTGCAATTATGGCAGCACCGGCCGTACCGAGCGTAATAACCGGCAGAACGTTCTGTTCAAGACTGCCCCAGCCTGTAGGTTTAAAGATCTGAAACTCAATCGCAAACCATTGAATTAACATCAGTCCAAGCCAGAAGTTCGGCATTGACAGACCGAACAGTGCAACGACCATCATTGCAACATCTTCAAATGTATATCTTCTTACTGCTGAAATAATCCCGGCTAACAGACCCCAGAAAACACTGAAGATCATAGCCATTACAGATAGTTCAAGTGTAATTGCAAAACGTGCGCTGATATGGTTGAAAACGGGAATGTTGTCACGGATAGAAGAACCGAAGTCCAGCTGTGCCGCGTTCCCTAAAAATCTGAAATACTGCTCGTAAAGCGGGTCGTTTAGCCCGAGCCTTGCCTCAATCGCTTTAACAGTAGCTTCCGGTGCACTTTCTCCGGCCATAATCACAGCAGGGTTACCCGGAGTGAGGTGCATCAGACTGAATACGAGCACCGTAACTCCGAGGAGCACGGGAATAAGCTGCAGCAATCTGCGAATTATAAATTTTGTCATGATATCCTCCTCCTATTTCTTGGCTTTCGGATCCAGAGCATCGCGAAGACCATCTCCGAATAAGTTAAATGCGAGTACTACGATAACGATCATCATACCAGGGAAGAATGTAATGTGGGCTGCCTGGTACATGTAGTTACGTCCGTCGTTAAGCATAGCCCCCCACTCAGGAGTCGGCGGCTGTACACCTAACCCTAGGAAAGACAGACCCGCTGCTGATAAAATCGCAGTTGCGATAAATAGAGTTGTGTTAACGATAATCGGCGACATTATATTCGGCAGAATGTGCTGGAATATAATTTTTCCGTCTTTTGCACCGAGTGCTCTGATTGCGTCGATATACTCGAGTTTCCTCGTTGTCAGCGTAGACCCGCGGACAATACGTGCGAACTGCGGCAGTGCTCCGATTGCAATAGCGACGGTAACGTTAATCGTACTTCCGCCGAGAACACTGACAATCGCAAGTGCAAGCAGGATGCCCGGGAATGCAAGCAGGACATCCATTAAACGCATGATGACAGTATCAAGCCATCCGCCGTAATAACCTGCAAGGAGACCAATCGGCACTCCGACTAAGGCAGCCATAAAGGTTGCTGCGAAACCTACACCCAGTGTTATGTACATTCCGTGAAGAATACGATAAAAGATATCGCGGCCCAGGTGATCTGTTCCAAACCAGTACTGCGCTGAAGGACCCAGCAGTTTATCAGTAAGGTTTGTAGCGTTTGAATTCACGCCCAATATATTATAGTTAGCGTCCAGTGCGCCAAAGATTGAAACGAAAAATAAAAATACCAATACGTAAAGACCGACAAGCGCTGCTTTGTTTTTTCGAAGCTTCTTATAGAAGTCTTTGAAATTGTCGAGTCTACGATTGGCAGGTTTTCTTACTGGAACCTGACTTGGTTGTATATTTGACATACAACTTAAACCCCCTCTAAAAACTAAATATTAAGATAAATCTAAATGTAACAGACATATTTATTCATAATATATCGTTGTATAGACTATACCAAGAATGAATCCCTTAAGTCTATACTTTTTACTGCCAATATTCACAAAAGTATAGATAATTGAAAACGTTTCCTTAAGCCCCCCAAGGGTTGCAGCAGTCTGTAATTTTAAAATAGATGTTGCAACTCTTTAATTCCGAGTGATATAATCTGGATTACAATGCATATATATTTACTATGAATTGATTATATCACAATAACGGAGGCTGTAAATTGGCAAAGAAATATTATACATATTTATTACTGGCTGCACTTATATTCGTGCTCGCTGCCTGTACGAGCGACTCGGATGTCGAAGTTTCAGATGAAGAAGGAAATACAGAAGAACCGGCGGCAGGCGGAGATCTTGTTGCATCTTACGCCACGGATGTTTCTTCGCTTGACCCGGCAGGGCAGAACGATCTGCCTTCAGACCAGCGGAGAAATGTGATTTACGAAGGACTGCTTTACTTAAATGACGACCTTGAACCGGAACCGCGTCTTGCTGAGACATACGAACAGACAGATGAGACAACTTGGGAGTTCCATCTGCGGGAAGGCGTTAAGTTTCACGACGGCACTGAATTTACCGCTGAAGCAGTAAAAGCGAATATCGAAAGAATTGTCGATCCTGCAGTCGCATCATCCCGCGCGAATATTTTCGAAATGATAGAAGAAGTCAACGTTATCGATGATTATACAGTTGAAATCATTACGGAGTATCCGTTTGCGGCACTGCCGAATTATCTGGCACACGATGCGGGCGGCATGGTCTCTACGACAGTTATCGATGAAGATTATCAGAATGCGATTGATGAAGCAGGACTTGATATGACACTGGATGAGTTTTACAGTCTGCGTGAAAACGGCGGCGAAGCTTATGAAGAAGCAGCAGAAGAAGCGGGCAGTCATACCGGTGCAGTCGTTGAACAGAAACCTGTCGGTACAGGCTATATGAAATTTCAGTCCCGTTCGCCTGGTGAAAATGTAGTCGTTGAACGCTTCGAAGACTATTGGGATACACCGGCGAAACTCGATACGATTACATTTAAAGTCGTTGCAGAAGATGCCTCAAGAATCGCTGAACTTGAAACCGGCCAGTCTCATTTTATTCAGGGATTTGATAATGCTCAGTGGGACCGTATAGAGAACCATCCGGAAATGGAAACACATCCGGTTTACAACCTGTCTAACGAATATATCGGCATGAACACACAAGAAGGGCCGCTTGAGGATAAACGGGTACGGCAGGCAATCGGCCATATGGTCGACAAAGAAACGATTATGGACGGAATATACTACGGTATCGGCCGCACCATGAAAGGCGCTCTTCAAGAGGAAATTCTCGGGTATAACGAAAATCTTGAAGATCTCCAGTACGATCCGGAACGTGCGAAAGAGTTGCTTGAAGAAGCAGGCTACGGTGACGGCTTTGACTTAACGATTATGACAAATGACTCACCAGAGCGTGTCGACCTTGCGATTTACCTTCAGGAAGAACTGAAAGAAGTCGGAATTAATTTAAATATTGAACAGCTTGAATGGGGTGCTTACCTGGAAGCAGTATCAAACGGGGAGCACGACTTATTCATTCTCGGCTGGCCGAATCCTGTCGGCGACCCGGATCAGGGCATTTGGCCGCTGTTCCATTCATCGATGCAGGGAGCAGGCGGCAACCGTACTTTCTTTGACAGCGAAGAAGTTGATGAGCTGCTTGAACAAGGGCGAAGAGAGCTGGATGATAACAAGCGCGAAGCAATCTATCAGGAAATTGATGAAATACTCGTAGAAGAACAGCCGGCAGTCTTTATCAGGCAGGCGCAGAGTGCGAATGCTGCACGTACCGAAGTAGAAGGGCTCTATATCAGCCACTTTAATAAACCGGATTTCAGAAATGTCACTATTAATGAGCAGTAGGGTTTTATCATAAAAAAATGACCTTAATCCAGGGGGATGTATAATATGAAGTATTTCAAACGTTTAACTATCGCTGCAATGGCACTTGGACTTGCAGCTTGTACGAGTGATGCAAATGTGGAAGTTGCAGATGAAGACGGCGAAACGAATACTTCAGGGGGAGATTTTATCGCATCTTATGCAAGTGATACTTCATCGCTTGACCCGGCGGGGCAAAATGATCTGCCGTCGGATCAGCGGAGAGATGTATTATATGAAGGATTATTTGATATAGACGAGAATATGGAACCGGAAATGACACTGGCCGCGGATTTTGAACAGGTGAATGATACAACCTGGAAATTTAAGTTGAGAGATGATGTGAAGTTCCATGACGGCACAGACTTTAATGCGGAAGCTTTTAAAGCGAGTATCGAACGTATTGTTGACCCGGCTGTTGCGTCATCACGGGCGAATATTTTTGAAATGATTGAAGAAATTAATGTGCTTGATGACTATACGGTCGAAGTGGTAACGGAATATCCATTTGCGGCGCTGCCGAATTATCTGGCGCACGATGCCGGCGGTATCGTTTCTAAAGCAGTTATCGATGAAGATTATCAGAACGCAATTGACAATGCAGGGCTCGATATGACGGCAGATGAATATTACGGACTCCGAGCTGAAGGCGGCGAAGAATTCGATAAAGCTGCGAATGCAATCGGCAGTGATACGGGTGCAGTGATTGAACAAAACCCGGTTGGTACAGGATACATGAAGTTCCAGTCTAGAATTCCCGGGGAATCAGTAGTTGTTGAACGCTTTGATGACTACTGGCGTGAACCTGCAAAAATCGAGACGCTGACCTTTAAAGTGGTGACCGAAGCGACAGCACGTATTGCAGAACTTGAAACCGGCCAGTCCCACTTTATATACGGCATTGAAAATTCCCAGTGGGACCGCCTTGTAAATAATCCGGAAATAGTCACCGAAGACGGTGTATATAATATTTCTAATGAATATGTCGGAATGAATACAGAAAAAGGTGCGCTGGCCGACAAAAAGGTACGCCAGGCGATTGCTCATATGGTAGATAAAGAAGCGATTATGGAAGGTGTCTACTACGGTCAGGGCCGCACGATGAAAGGCGCGCTGCAGGAAGAGGTGCTCGGCTACGACGAGGATCTGGAAGATCTTGAACATAACCCGGAGCGTGCAAAAGAGTTAATGAAAGAAGCAGGCTATGAAGACGGTCTGAACTTAAAAATTATGACGAACGATGTACCTGAACGTATTGATATCGCGGTCCTGCTGCAGGAAGAGCTGAAAGAAATCGGTATTAATCTTGAAGTTGAACAGCTTGAGTGGGGTACTTACCTCGAAGCCATATCGAACGGCGAACATGATTTATTTATCCTCGGCTGGCCGAATGCAGTAGGCGATCCGGACCAGGGGCTGTGGCCGCTGTTCCACTCTTCAATGAAAGGGCCGGGCGGCAACCGTGCCTTCTTTGACAACGAAGAAGTCGATAAACTTCTTGAAGAGGGACGTCAGGAATCAGATTCGGATAAGCGGGCGGAAATTTATAAAAAAGTTGACCAGATACTCGTTGAAGAGCAGCCGTCTATTTTTATCAGACAGGCGGCAAGTGCTCATGCAGCACGTGCAGAAGTTGGAAATCTCGACACAGGACACCTGGCGAAACCCGATTTCAGAACGGTCACCTTGGAAGAACAAACTGAGTAACAATCACTGGACAGAAGCAGAACTGCTATTACTATAGTAGACTTTGCTTCTGTTTTTCTTTTGAATTTACATTTATCAGAGTAAAAGAAAAAAATAGCTCTTTCTTTCTTTTCGCTCTACAATATATAGTAAGTAAAGAAAAAATGCTCAATATTTTCTTCGGAGGTTGTGACATGGATCAATGGTATAAAATAGATAATACAGGGAAGATATTTCATGCAGTATCGAACGCTTCGAACTCTGCAGTCTTTCGTGTATCGATGACGCTTCACGAAATGGTTGATCCAAAAATTCTGCAGGAAGCACTGGATATTGTTGTGCTGAGGTTCCCTACCTTGACGGTCAGAGTCCGTAAAGGATTGTTCTGGGATTTCCTTGAACAGAATGATCAGGTGCTGCTCGTTAAAGAAGAAACGGATTATCCGTGTGCACCGATAGACAGAAAAGAGAATAATGCATTTTTAATCCGTGTGCTGTACTTTAAAAAACGCATCTCAGTCGAAGTGTTCCACTCACTGACAGATGGCGGCGGTGCAGCAGAATTTTTAAAAACATTAGCATATGAGTATTTACTGCTGAAAGGTGAACCGGTTGAAGCGGACGGCACATATATTATGCTGCCGCACGATGCACCAAAACGAGAAGAAGTGGAAGACAGCTTCGAAAAATATGCAACCTCGCGTGAGGTTAAAAATCCGGCATCAAGCGATAAGAAAGCATACCAGCTGAAAGGTACGACATTAAACCCGCCGGGAATTAATGTTATTCAGGGGATAGTCGATGCCAAAGCGCTCAATACATTTGCAAAAGCCGAGGGCACCTCGTTGACAGGTTTTTTAACAAGTTTGCTGATAAAAGTTATTCATATGGAAAAACACCGGGAAAAATCTAAATCTTCACTGATAACAGTAGCGATGCCAGTCAGTCTGCGGCGGCATTTCCCTTCGGTATCTATCCGAAACTTTTTTTCGGTTTCGAATATCGGCGTGAGAATGAGCGATGATGTATCGCTTGAAGAAATTATCGAACAGGTGACACAGCAGCTGATTGCTAAAACTGATAAGAATTTTCTGCAGGAAGGTATTAACCGGTTCGTGGCCTTTCAAAGTCATTTATGGCTAAGAATCGTTCCCGTATTCATTAAATATCCGGTGATGCGTTTTGCATTTAACCAGTTCGGCGAGAGGGCAAAGACATTGACTCTGTCGAACCTCGGCAATATTCAGCTGCCGGAATCGATGCAGCCCTATGCCGATTCGATGGATGTCGTACTTTATCCGACAAATAAAAGTCCGATTAACTGCGGCACGGCAACAGTAAACGATAAATTAACGATTACATTTTCACGTTCAATAGAGGAAAATAAAATTATAAAAACGTTTTTTAAAGAGATTACAAGACTGACAGGACTTGATGTGACAGTATCTTCAAACGGATGGGGTGAGTAGCAATGAACAGATGCACGGAATGCGAAATCGTCACGGCGGAAAATACATGTCCGCTGTGCCATAAGCTGCTGTCTGAAGATAGAAATGCTGAAGAAACGAGAGCGTACCCCGTCTACGATCAGCAGGAATATAAAATGCGCGCACGTATATCGAGACTCGCAATTATCGGCGGTATACTTGCAACGCTGATCTGCTTTATCGTGAACTTAATCGTTATGCCGCATTTCCTGTGGGTTTTCTATGTGGCGGTCGCAGTCTTTTATCTGCTTGTATCACTGAACCATACGATACTGTCAGCTTCGCATCTCGGCGGTAAGATAACCGCCCAGGTCGTTAGTCTGACAATACTTTTACTCGTAATCGACGGCATGTCGGGTTCAATGCAGTGGTCGGTCAATTACGTCGTGCCGTTTGTGATTATTGCAGGCATCATGCTGATTTCAATTATCATTATAAAGGTCCGTCTGAAATGGACGGGCTACATCAGCTTTCTGCTTCTGATGATTGCACTCGGTTTTCTGCCGCTTATACTTTACTTTACGGGGGTGGCAGACGTGCTGTGGCCAAGCGTATCCGCAGCATCGTTCGGTGCAGCGACATTTATTGCAATGCTGCTGATTGCCAACCAGTCGTTCATGACACAGCTCGGCAGAAGATTCCATTTTTAATATAATAGAAGATAAAGGGACGGGTAAAATGAAAATATTATTTAGAGGTGCGGCAATTTTGACAGCAGTTTCCGGTATCATTATGTATATATACAGGGCGCTGTTTGTACATAAGAGAAGTATCGGCAGCGAACTGGCTGAAGATTTAATCAGAGTTGCGAACTTTGATTTAGAAGACATGAATGAGGAAATGCTCGAACGTAATGCTGAAGAAAACCGGCGGGAGTATGAAATTCCAAAAAGTATCGTTACCTCCCATATTGAAAGCTGTGAAGTGTCGGGCATGAAAGTGTTCAGCATGTCACCAAAGACGCCGAAGAGCAGACAGCGGGTACTGTATTTGCACGGCGGCGGTTATATTCATCAGCCGTCCGTATTCCACTGGCGTTTTTTAAGCAAACTCGTTAGAGAAACAGGCATGGAATTTATCGTTCCGATTTATCCGAAGACACCGGAACATACTTATATCGAAGCATACGAAGCGGTGCAGGAATTGTATAAACAGCTCGTTCAGGAAAGTGAAAATATAATCATTATGGGAGACTCTGCAGGCGGAGGACTGACGCTCGGCCTTGTACAATGGATAAAAAAAGCATCGCTGCCGCTGCCGAAGGCGCAAATCGTCATTTCACCCTGGCTCGATATTACGCTGAGCAATCCTGAAATTGAAAAATTTGAAGCGGTTGAGCCGATGCTGAAAACAGATAATTTGAAAATTATCGGGAAAATCTGGTCAGGTGATGCTGCGCCGGACAATTACAAAGTATCACCGATGTACGGAGATTTAACGGGGCTGCCGAAACTATACTTATTTGCAGGAACACGCGAGATTATATTACCCGATGCCCGTAAGTACGCTGAACTGCTGGGTAAAGCTGGAGCAGCTTACGAGTACTACGAGTACGCTATGCAGAATCATGTCTTTCCGCTCTATCCGATTAAAGAAGGCATCGAGGCGAGAAAGCAGATTAAGGATATTCTGCTTGAATATGATAATTAAAATCTTCAGGAAGCAGAACAGTGATTCTGCTTCTTTTTTTGTTGATGAGATATTAATTTAACGATCTTCATCGACAACACAGCATCGCTGTTATTATCTCAAAGCTACATTTTAAAAATTCAAATGCCATTCCAATAACAAATAAATAAGTAAGCGTATTCAATAATTAGATTTTTCTGAAATAACAGTTGTATAAATTTAACTTCTAGTGTAAAATTCTGAATATTATAAGAAGTGCTTACAGCTTCTTGAAATGGGGGGAATCAAATGAAAAAGTTTAGTTTTATGGCATTGCTCGGCGTATTAATACTTATTCTCGCAGCATGTACTGATGACAGTAATGTGGAAGAGGAAGCAACTGAAGGGGAAGAGACCGCAGCTGCAGAAGGCGGTACTCTGACCTTGGCAATACCAAGTGATGCAGTATCGATGGATCCGCACGGCAGTAATGATGTACCGTCGGAACAAATCCGCGATACAATTTATGAGCCGCTCTTAACACAGGATGAAAATTTTGAAATAGTTCCTGTCTTAGCTGAAGAGTATGAACAGGTTGACGATACAACGTGGCAATTTAAGCTTCGCGAAGGGGTCACTTTCCATGACGGCAGTGAATTTAATGCTGATGTCGTTAAAGCGAATATCGAACGTGTAAAAGATCCGGCGAAAGCTTCACCGCGTTCATTCCTGCTCGAGATGGTAAGCGAAGTTAACGTTATCGACGATTACACTGTAGAACTTGTGACTGAGTATCCTTTTGCACCGCTTGCGAACAACTTGACTCATGGTGCGGGAAAAATGATCAGTAAAGATTTAATCGATGCTGATTACCAGCAGGCACTCGATGAAGCCGGCAGCGATTTATCTCTTGAAGAATACTATGACCTGCGCGCTGAAGGCGGGGAAGAGCATGAAGCAGCAGCAAATGAAATCAGCTCTTTTGTCGGCCAGCTTGTTGAATCTGAACCTGTTGGAACAAACTACTTCAAGTTTGATTCGAGAAGCCCTGGAGAACAGACTGCTGTAGTACGCAACGATGATTACTGGGGAGATACAGCACTGCTTGACGGGGTGACATTTAAAGTAGTATCTGAACCGGGTTCACGTATTGCTGAACTTGAGTCAGGTTCATCAGATGCAATTTTAGCGACACTATCCAGCAATATTGACCGCGTGGAAAATAACGAAGATGTAACACTTCTCCGCAACGATTCAGTATCGATTGACTACATCGGATTCAATACTGAAAAAGAACCGTTTGACGACCCGAGAGTACGTCAGGCAATCACGCATGCATTTGACAGCCAGGCTGTACTCGATGGAGTGTACAACGGATCAGGTACACCGGCAGAAGCACCGCTTGCACCGGGAGTCCTCGGTTATTCTGAAGACCTTGAAGGTTTGGAATATGATATGGACCGTGCCGAGGAACTGTTGGATGAAGCAGGTGTTGAAGATTTAACAATTAACTTAATGGTTAACGATGATAACCCTGAACGTGTAGACGTAGCCCTGTGGCTGCAGGAATCATTGAGCAACCTTGGTATTACAGTGAACGTTGAACAAGTTGAGTGGGGCGCGTACCTTGCAGCGACAGGCGCAGGAGAACACGATATGTTCATCCTTGGCTGGAGCAACTCAACAGGTGACCCGGATAACGGAATCACACCGCTGTTCCACAGTGATAACATCGGTGACACTGGTAACCGTTCCTTCTACAATAACCCTGAACTGGACAGTATTTTAGATGAAGCCCGCCAGTCAACTGAAGAAAGCGAGCGAGAAGAACTGTATATGGAAGCTCAGCAAATCTTAGTAGATGAAGCACCGGCAATCTTTATCCGTCACGGGGAAAACTTAAACGCATACGGCAATCACGTTGAAGGATTCGGAGGCGATGCTTATAATATCTTCGATTTCAGAGGCACTTCAATTCAATAAGTAAAGAATTGGCAGGATAGACTGCCCGGAAATCTTACTATTAAGATTTCCGGGCAGTTTTTGGTTCGTCACTCTCTGTGAGGAGTTATCTTACTTTGCAGAGTATTTAAATGCACATAACGACAACGTCCATGAATTTAAAGCCAACGGTTTCAATATGCTGGATTTCAGCGGAACTTATATTGATAGTGAATAAGGAGAGAATTTTACCCTACAGTCATGGTAAATTGAAATGTCATGGTTGTCTTTTTTTAACGGTGTTTAATATACACACACTCATAAAAAAATATTGAAAGCGCTTTATTTTGAATGAAGTGCATGCTATAGTGAGAATGGTTGAAATTTGAAGGGGTAATTATTACTCATCACATTGATAATATTTTCAAAATTCTACCTTGTAAGAAAAATTTTTTTGGGGTAATATTGTAAGAGTGAAATTTTAGGATTCGAAATAATCTTAAAATTTAAAATTAATTAGGGGGAAATACATAATGAAGAGCCTTAAACAACTGCTTACTTTAAGTATTGTACTGATGTTTACATTAGTACTGGCAGCTTGTACAAGCGACAGCGACGTTGAGCCTGAAGCTGAAGACGGCGCATCAGAAGGTACACCGGCCGGCAGCCAGGACCTTGTCATCTCTCAGATGAGTGACATTGTTTCAATGGACCCGCACGGCAATAATGACGTACCATCATCAAACGTGCGTTACAACTTATACGATGGACTGACTGTCCTGAATGCAGATATGGAAGTGGAACCTGGTCTTGCGACTGAGTGGGAACAGGTAGATGACACAACATGGAGCTTTACTCTCCGTGACGATGTAACCTTCCACGACGGCACACCTTTCAACGCGGAAGCTGTTGTTGCGAACCTTGAACGCGTACTTGATCCGGCTATGGCATCACCTCGTATGTTCTTATACGAAATGGTTAGCGATGTTGAAGCAGTGGATGAGTACACAGTTGAAATTACAACTGAATATCCGTTTGCACCATTGCTTGCGCACCTTGCACATGATGGCGGCGGTATGATCAGTAAAGATGTAATCGATACTGATTACCAGGAAGCACTTGATGCTGCAGGTGAAGATATGACTGCAGAAGAATATTATGAATTACGCAAAAATGGTGATGCTGAAGAAGTTCAGGATGCAATTTCTTCTGATCTTGGCGAATACGTCACTGCAAATCCTGTAGGAACAGGCGTCTTTAAATTACAGGAACGCACACCGGGTGAGCAGGTTGTCCTTGAGCGCAATGACGATTACTACGGTGAAGTTGCAACACTCGACACAGTAACATTTAAAGTAGTTCCGGAAACTGCGTCACGTATTGCTGAAATCGAATCGGGCACTTCTCATGTTGCAGGTGCTGTTGAATCGAGCAACGCAGACCGTATTGCTAATGGAGCAGAGACTGAACTTGACGAAACAGAATCAATGTCACTTTCTTATATCGGATTTAACACTGAAAAAGAACCTTTAGACGATGAAAGAGTACGTCAGGCAATTTCTTATGCTATCGACCGCGAAGAAATTATCAGCGGAGTATACGACGGTGTAGGTATTCCGGCACAAGGGCCGTTAGCTCCGGGTGTCTTCGGATACGATGAAAATGTTGAAGGTATCTCTTACGACATCGAACGTGCCAAAGAACTGATGGCAGAAGCCGGTTACGAAGATGGACTTGATCTGTCAATCTGGACTAACGACAGTCCTGAACGTGTAAATACGGCAATTTATCTGCAGGAATCACTGCAGGAAATCGGCATCAACTTAACTGTTGAACAGCTTGAGTGGGGCGCGTACTTGGAAGAAACAGCTGCAGGGAACCACGATATGTTTATCCTCGGCTGGTCAACTGTAACTGGTGATGCGGACTACGGTACTTATCCGTTATTCCACTCATCAATGCATGGCGACCCGGGTAACCGTTCATTCTTATCAGACGATAAAGTAGACGAATTGCTTGAAGCAGGACGTCAGGAAACTGATGAAGAAGCGAGACTTGAAATTTATTCAGAACTTCAAGATTATCTCGTAGATGTAGCGCCGATGGCCTACATTCACCACCAGAACTACTTAACAGGCTTAAATGCTAACGTTCAGAACTTCTGGGTTGATGCACAGGGTATTTATCATGTGGATCAGGTAACAATTGAAGAATAGTAAAGATTGAAGGACCCGGCATTTTTGCCGGGTTTTTTCTATAAATTTAAAAATATACATATGAATGGTATAATATTGGGTAAGATTAACTATAGGTGGATATGATGAAAAAACTGATAATGCTAATATTTGTACTGGGACTTGCAGCCTGCAGCAGCGAATCTACCCAGGCAGAAAAAGATCTGGAAAACGTCAACAATGAAATTGCCGAGCTGGAAGAGGAAATTAATTCCCTGCAGGGTGATAATGAAGCGCTTCAGCAGAATGTCGATGCGAAAGAATCAGAACTGGAAGCACTCGAGCAGGAATTCGAAGAAAACCAGCAGCCTGATGAAGAGGAAGATGAAGAAGAAAACGAAGAGTAAAGGAGTTTTATCATGCATGAAGAGAAGTTTTATTTAATTGAAGGTAAAAAAATGAAGCTCAAAGAGCTGGCAAAAGAAATTGAAGCGGCTACCGGCGGCGAACTGGAAGATGATCAAGGTTCGATTAACCGTGTTGTCGTGAAAAAACCGGCACCGGAAGAGAGCTTTGAAACTTTTACTATTACGTTTAAAGAAAAGCATACGGTCGACTTCATCGATGCAGTCGTGACAACGGATAACAAGAAGAAAAATCTTGAAGACTACGATTTTGAAAACAGTGAATTTACCGTGCGTTTAATCAGTTACATCCGCCGCGATGTGCCGATTCAAAATGAAGCAGAACTTTAATAGATAGGCCTGAAGTAAAATGAAATATATTAAGACAAAACGTCTGATTTTACGCGACTGGCAGGAAAGTGATTTAAAGACCTTTATTAGAATGAATCAGGATCCGGATGTCAGGCGTTATTTTCCAACGCTGGTAACACCTGAGGAATCTGTTGCATATGCACGCACCGCTCAAAAGTGCATTATCGACAGAGGCTTTGGTCTGTTTGCTGTTGAACGGAAAGATACGAATGAATTTATCGGCTTTACGGGAATTCACGTACTGGAAGCAGATGACACTCTCGATTTTGATTTCCTGCCCTGTATAGAAATAGGCTGGCGGCTTCAAAAGAAACACTGGAACCAGGGCTTTGCGACAGAAGCCGCCCGCGGAGTATTAAAATTCGTCGAACGTCAGACAGATATTAAGGAAGTTTACGCTTATACAGCAGTGCGGAATATCCCTTCGATTAATATTATGGAAAAAATCGGCATGGAACCGGTGCAGACTTTTGATCATCCGGGTATTATGGACGGGCATTCTTTGAAACGGCACGTGCTGTTTAAAAAATCCACACAAAAAGAGCGCAGATTCAAACTGTAAACTTGAATCCGTGCTCTTTTTTTTCCTGCTTATTTTAAATCTTCGTAAGTTCTCACTGCTACAGGCACATATGATTCAAAACCCTCAAGAATATCGTTAAGGTTATCGTGGATGAACAGCATATCAAGATAACGCTCTTCTAGGAAACCTTCTTCAATCGATTTGTAGATTACGGCTTTAAGCGCATCAAAATAACCGTCAACGTTCAATATGCCAATCGGTTTTTCATGCAGCCCGAGCTGTCCCCAAGTAAAAACTTCAAAAAATTCTTCAAGCGTGCCGGCACCGCCGGGCATCATAATAATTGCATCCCCTTCTGCTTCCAGCTCATGTTTGCGCTGGTGCATAGACTGGACGATGCGCATATCCCTGACGCCGGGGTGAGCAACTTCGCGGTCGACAAGAAACTGCGGAATCACCCCGGTGACTTTTCCGTTTTCAGCGAGCGCTCCGTCTGCAACTGCGCCCATCAGGCCGGTTGCGCCGCCGCCGTATACGACGGTTAAGTTTTTACGGGCAGCATCTTCGCCTAATTTATAGGCAGCTTTTTCATAATTTTTGTTTTTCCCGGTTTTTGCACCGCAGAATACAGTAATTTTTTTAAAGTTCATAAAGTATGCTCCTATGATGTTAAACTTATTTATTAAACATTAGCTCTTCGTAATTTTTAATTGTTTCATCTTTAATATAAGGAGTGCCGTCGCCGATAATGCGTTTTCTCTTGTTCGCATGTTCAAAGTTCATGCGGCGGTGTTTATTGAAGAGACTGTTGCTGTTTCGTAGGTTCTCTTTTTCTTTTTTCTTTTCTGCAGCGTATTTTTCACGTGCCGCACTGCGCGGGTCTAAAATGTTTTTATGCTGCTGGCGAAGCGGTAAATTCTCATCCTGCTGATCGTTTGAGTTTCTTGTGAATTTTGTGTCGTTGAGAACTTTTTCTTCATTAATTTCCTGGATGTTTGTCATTTTCTCACTGCTTTCATTAATTTGAATTGCGTTACCTATATATGGTACCAGTTCGTTCTGAACTTTGTCATCTTCTTCACTGTCTTCAAACATATATTTTTCACCGTAAACCGGTTCTTCATTATCCGGCTCTGTCAGTTTGTCAGTGTTAATATCCGGTGTCGGCGAGTTCTGTGACATCAGTTCATCGGACACTGTCATGCCGTCTTTAATATCATCGGCAGATTTTTCACTGTGTGACTGGAAGATTTTCGGCACAAAGGAAGAACGGTTTTTATCACTGCTGTCCGCCTTGCGTTTTTCTTTATGAGCTGTCTTGTCTTTCTCAAAACGCTTTTCAAGCGATTCTTCCTGCTCGAGGCTCTTCTGATAATTTTTAACTTCCTTATTATAGCTGCGTTCTTCAAGCGTATCGCTTACTTTCGTACCGATAGTCTGGGCGGTATTTTTCGTCGTTTCGTAAGCACTTGAGGCAGCATCTTTACTGCTGTCTCTAACGCGCGTGTAGACTGAATTCGATACTGCCCCGAGCTTTTGCATATCGGGATGTTTCGCTATCTTTTTACGTTCATTAAATAAGGGAACCGCGATCAATGGTATAATTGTAGCTAACATTTTTAAATTTTTATTCACTGGGACTGACCTCCATATAAATAGCTGTTTAGATTAATTATACAATACCCCAGGCAAGAAAGAATTAAACGGGTACCAAGGTTTAAATAATTTCAATTAATGGTATGAATATAAAGAATAGACGAGGAGGATTCAACATGTCAAATATAAATGAAACGATGAAATTAAAAGATATTCTATTTAAGGTGCCGGCAGCGGCAGGCATCTTCCGTGAAATTAATATTGATTTTGTTAATCACGGCGACCAGACTTTAAAGGAAGCTCATGAAGCAGGCGATTTTAATCTGGAAAACATTTTATATGAAGTCAACGAACTTGCGAAACAGCGGATTGAGGGAATCGATGTATCGTTTATGGATCAGACGAGCATTATTAAGTATATCGAACGTAAATATTACGACGACCTGCTGGATGAACTGCCGGTTCTAAATGACTACGTCGAAAAACTCGCCAAAAAATATAAAAAAGAAGATGTTGAATACGATAAAGTGGCCGAACTCTTCTATAATATTTACCGGGAAATGACAGTGCATATCGAAACGGAAGAATCCGATGTGTACCCGCTGCTACTGACGTATTATGAACAAAAAAGTTCAGTCGCTTTTGAAGCGCTGAAACCGCACATTACAAGATTACTCGATGAACATCGAAATATCGTCAACTGGTTCAAGCAAATCCGTTCGCTGACCAGCGGCTACACACCAGTCGACAGCAACGAGCCGTTAAACGTCTTCGTACTGAAGAAACTGGAAGAAAATGAGAAGAATATTATGACCCTCCTGCATCTGGAAAACAATCTGCTGTTTACGCCGTTCAGGTAATATATTGTTTAATGAAAACCCGCTCATGTGAGCGGGTTTTTGGGTTTTATGAGGATATTAGAAGGCTGGCGCGCCATTGTGAAACTGACAATGGCTCGGCAGCTGTTTTATCTAACCTCCTTGACAGAAAAACCGGACGCATCTCATGCGCCCGGCTTAATCTTAATCAATTTACTTATCTATTCTTGTGTTTTCGGGAGTTCAACAGTAAAAGTCGAGCCGACTCCTTCTGTACTTTTCACATAGATTTCACCTTCGTGGGATTCGACTAAGTGCTTGACAATGGCGAGACCGAGTCCCGTGCCGCCTGAATGACGGCTTCGGGCTTTGTCGACGCGATAGAAGCGTTCGAACAGCCGATCGAGGCTTTCTTCCGGTATACCCATCCCGGTATCGCGCACGTTAAGGACGACTTTCGACGAGCGTTCTTCAACATCAATATAAATATGTCCGTTATCAGATGTGTAGTTGACTGCATTTGCAACCAGGTTCAGGACAATCTGTCCGAGCCGGTCTTTATCGGCTTCCACATACACCGGAGAACTATCTTCCGGAAGATGCAGCGTAATATTTTTATCGTGTGCAAATTTGGAAATAGTCCGCGTGGAATTTTTAATCACCGTCTTCATATCCACCTTGGTAATTTCGAGCGGCATTGCCTGCTTTTCAATTTTCGATAATTCAAGCAGATCGGTAATCAGCCGGTTTAACCTTTCGCTGTCATCATAAATAATCTGCAGGAATTGTTTGGCTGTCGCTTCATCCGGCACATCGCCGCTGAGCAGTGTTTCAGCAAATCCTTTCACCGAAGTAATCGGCGTTTTCAATTCGTGCGAGACATTCGCAACAAATTCACTGCGCATTTTCTCAAGCCTTCTGATATCTGTAATATCGTGCAGCACAATAATCGCGCCGCGCTGCTGCCAGCCTTGGCTGTAATACGGCGCGATATGTACATCCAGAATCCGTTCTTCCGGAAAGTAAAGATGCGCTTCATCGTGCCGGCTGACATTATCTTCAATCACAGTTTCAATTAAATGGTCGATACCGAGCGGCCCGAATACGTAATTGTATTCTCTCTGGTAAATTTTTGAAGTATGTTTCGATAAAAAGCGCTCCGTTGCCTGGTTCGTCAGCGCAACTTTACCTTTATCATCAATCAGCACCACACCGCTGACCAGATTCGACAGGATACTGTTTAACTGCTTTTCACTTTCTTCTATTTCATTGACATGCGACTGCAGACTTGCAGCGAGCGCATTGACAGAGGTGTTTAGATTACCGATTTCGCCGGAATAATCCGAGTTAATACGCGCACTGTAATCTTTATTCTGCAGCCGCTTTGTTACGTTAATCACTCTATTAATCGGCTTCGTAATATTATAGCTCAGGAGGGCCGCCGAAATTACAGAAACGAGCAGAATAATAAACAGAATTGCACTCAGCGTTGTCCAGATGGCACTAATAGCGTTATCAATCGATTTTGTCGAAACGGAAGTTCTGACAGCTCCAATAATTTCACCGTCGGCTTTAAAAGGAATCGCTATGTACATCATCGACATATCATGCGTATCACTCAGCCTGACAGATTCACCGATTTCCTGATTTCTCACGAGTACCGCATCGATTTCCGGCCTGTTTAAATGATTGTCCATCGTTTCAATATCACTTTCGGTATCCGCAATTACCGTACCGTCTTTAGCGATAATCGTATAGCGGAGCGTAATTTCTTCATCAAAATGACTCGTCCATTCATCAAGTGTCTCCCGGTCTTCATCCAGACCGCCGAGCGTAATCACTTCCGATACCAGCTGGGCATTTTCTATCAGATGTTCTTTCGTCATATCCGTATATGTATTTTGAATAATCGAACTGATAAAAAACCACAGCACCAGTATAAATGTAATCGATAATATTAAATAAGATCCTGTGATTTTCAGCCACAGACGCTGCATTTAATCCTGTCCTTCCATCTTGTAGCCGAAGCCGCGGATTGTTCGTATATACACAGGCTGCTTCGTATCCGCTTCGATTTTTTCACGCAGATGGCTGATATGAACATCCACAATGCGCGTATCTCCATCGTAATGGAAATCCCAGACACCGTTTAAGAGCTGGTCGCGGCTCAAAACCTTGCCGCGGTGGTTGGCAAGATAAAGAAGCAATTCGAATTCTTTCGGTGTCAGCACCAGCTGTTCACCTTTAAACATCACCATGTATTTGTCGGGATGAATTTCAAGCTCGCCGATTTTAATCACTTCATTTTTCGCCTCAGCCTGAACGAGGTTGGTCCGGCGTAAAATGGCTTTAACCCGCGCGACGACCTCTCTCGGACTGAACGGCTTAGTCATATAGTCATCGGCGCCGAGTTCAAGACCGAGAATTTTATCGAACTCATCATCTTTTGCTGTCAGCATTAAAATAGGCGTATTAATTTTTTCCTGGCGGAGTGTTTTGCAGACATCCATGCCGTCCATGCCCGGCAGCATCAGGTCGAGAACGATCAGCGTCAGATCTTCAGTCACAGCAATTTCCAGCGCATCATTGCCGTTTTCAGCTGTGAGCACTTCAAAACCGCTCTGCTCCAGGTTGAATTTCAGTAAGGTTAAAATTGATGGTTCATCATCAACGACTAGCAGCTTCTTCATCTATAAGACCCTCCGTAAATTTCATTAAGTTATAACAACTATATTTTAGCACAATTCATACAATTTACAGACGAACTTTACACCATCTTAACAATAAGGTTCTAAAGACCATTGTTTGTAAATCAATAAAATGATTTAGCCCCGTGTTTGTGATAAAATCAAGGATGAAAGCGTTACATAAATTTCTATATTAATGAGTGAAAATAATGGATAACAGATATTCAAGACAGCTGCTCTATTCTAATATCGGCGAGCAGGGTCAAAAGCTTCTCGGAGAAAAAACAGCGGTGATTGTCGGGCTCGGCGCACTTGGTTCTCTGTCGTCAGAAATGCTCGCAAGAGCGGGGGTCGGCAAACTGATTTTAATCGACCGCGATTATGTGGAATTAACGAATCTGCAGCGCCAGACATTATATAACGAAGAAGATGCACAAGAAAAAAAGCCGAAAGCTGTTGCCGCTTACGATAAACTGTCTAAAATCAACAGCAGCATCGATATTGAAGTGCATGTGGCGCACTGCGATGCAGGACTAATTGAGTCGGTCGCAAAAGAAGCGGATCTGCTTTTAGACGGTACGGATAATTTCGATACACGCATGCTGATAAACGACGCAGCCTTTAAATATAAGCTCCCGTGGATCTATGCGGCCTGCATTGAAGGTTCATATTCCAGTGCAGCCTTCGTGCCGGGCGAGACACCGTGCTTCAGATGCTTAACACCGGTGCTGCCGGCGACGACTCTGACCTGCGATACCGCAGGCATTATCTCGCCGGCAGTCCATATGGCTGTCAGTCACCAGGTGACCACAGCCCTTAAAATTCTGACAGAGCAGTTTAGGGGCCCTTATCATATGCATATCGGCAATGTATGGGATATGGATTATATGAAGTTCGATATCAGCAGCATGACGGAAAGCGCATGTCCGACTTGCCAGTCGAAAGAATTCCCGGAACTGAACAGGGAAGAAACGAGTGCTATGAAATTCTGCGGCCGGGATATGATTCAGGTCATCGACGGCCGGCTGACTGAGAGCGTGGTAACAGAAACACTCGAGCAGGCGGATATCGTCTATAAAAGAACGCCGTATTTTATCGAGTTTAACTACGGAGAGACACGCATCGTGAGTTTCTCCAACGGCAGAATGCTGATGCATAACGTCGTGAATTTAAATAAAGCACGGACCATCATCAACCAATTATTCGGCTAGGAGCGGATGTTTTTGAGTATTGTGGATAGAATTGACAGAGATATTAAAGTGGCGGTAATTACGGTTAGTGATACACGCGATAAAACGACGGACAAAGGCGGTAAACTCGTCATTGATTATATCGGGACGGTGAATGCCTTTGTGCCTGAAGAACATTATGAAATCGTTAAAGACGAAATTGATACGATTCAAAATGCGGTGAAACAGCACCTTGCAGCGGGCGTGGATGTTGTGATTACGACGGGCGGCACGGGAATCGCCAGACGCGATGTGACGATTGAAGCGGTGACGCCGCTGTTCGATAAGGAAATCGAAGGATTCGGCGAGCTGTTTCGCATGCTGAGCTACACGGAAGACATTGGTTCACGCAGTCTTTTATCCCGCGCAGCAGCTGGAACTTACGGTCGTCAGCTGATTATCTCACTGCCGGGTTCAAGCGGTGCAGTAAAGCTCGGCATGGAAAAACTCGTAATGCCGGAATTGAACCACCTGGTATTTGAGCTGAATAAAGAGAATTAGAGTATATGTCACGTTGTGTATACATGAGCCCCCGTCATGCCCATGCAACGGGTCTTTCGTATACATGAGCCCCCGTCATGCCTATGCAACGGGTCTTTCGTATACATGAGCCCCCGTCATGCCTATGCATCGAATCATTCATATACATGAGCTCCCGTCATGCCTATGCATCGGATCATTCGTATACGTGAGCCAGCACCCAACTAAAAAATCCGCCTGCTCAAGGGCAGACGGATTCAATCATATTTAAGCCTTGTAGTCGCCGGATTTGCCGCCGGATTTTTCAAGAAGCTTTGTTTCTTTAATAATCATGCCCTTATCGAGCGCCTTGCACATATCGTAAACGGTAAGCGCTACAGCGCTTGCTGCTGTCAGTGCTTCCATTTCAACACCGGTTTTGCCGGTCGTTTTTACTGTCGCTTCGATAACGAGCACATAGGCTTCATCAGTTTCCCAGCGGAATGAGACGTCGACACCAGACAGTGACAGAGGATGGCACATCGGAATAATCTGATGTGTGTTTTTCGCTGCCATAATACCTGCCACCTGAGCAACACTGAGAACGTCTCCTTTTTTTACAGTGCCTTCGGTGATACCTTTATAAATGTTTTCAGGCACTTCGAGCAGACTCTGTGCAGTTGCACTGCGTTTCGTGACTGATTTATCTGATATATCGACCATTTTGGCACGGCCTTCTTCATTAAAATGCGTAAAATTAGACATTTGCAACCTCCCATTTAGTACAATAAGTATAAGTAATCAAATTATATCAAACATTTATACGAAACGATAAATAACTTAAACACAGCGAGGATGATAGAAATGACTTTAAACAGAACACCGGTTCATGTTAACGATGCAGTGGCAAAACTGATGGCAAGAGTCACAGAACTCGGTACAGAAACTGTCAGCTATAAAGAGAGTTACGGCAGAGTGCTCGCGAAAGACTTAACAGCGACGTCGGATGTTCCTTTATTTACGAAATCTGCCATGGACGGTTTCGCAATTCATTCACAATCGTCTCAAGGTGCTTCAGGTGATAACAGAGTACCGTTTAAAGTAGTTGAAGAAGTACCGGCAGGCAGTTCGAGCGATTATGTCTTAAAGGAAAATGAAGCTTTCCGCATTATGACGGGAGCTGAAATTCCAGAGTCGGCGGATACAGTCGTTATGTTCGAACAGACGAAAGAAACTGAAGACGGTTTTACAATCCGGCGTGAGTTTACACCAGGTGAAAATATCGCACAAAAAGGTGAAGAGTGTAAAGTCGGTGATATTATTGTCGAAAAAGGTACGATGATTAACCCGGGTACGGTCGCGACACTTGCTACTTTCGGCTACAGCGAAGTTGAAGTGTTCAAGCAGCCGGCGGTCGGCGTGCTGTCTACAGGAACAGAACTTTTAGAAGTTGAAGATGAACTCGAACGCGGGAAAATCCGCAACTCGAATACACCGATGGTAATGAGTCAGCTGAAACGCATGGGTATCGAAGGCAAGCATTACAAATTAGAAACAGATGACTTCGATACGCTGTATACGCGGATTAAAGCGATGCTCGATGACGTCGACGTGATTATTACAACAGGCGGCGTATCGGTCGGTGATTACGACCTGCTGCCGAAGATCTACGACGAACTCGGCGCTGAAGTCCTTTTCAATAAAGTAGCTATGCGTCCGGGCAGCGTTACAACAGTCAGTATTTTAAACGATAAACTGCTTTTCGGACTCAGCGGCAACCCGTCAGCGTGCTATTCAGGTTTTGAACTGTTTGCCCGGCCTGCGCTGAACTTAATGCAGAGTGCAGCACTGCCGTTTGCACCGCTTATTGATGCGGTGCTTGATGAGGACCACTCGAAGGCTAATCCGTTCTCGCGCTTTATCCGTGCGGAACTGTTTTTTAAAGAAGGCAAAATATATGCACGCCCATCCGGTTTTAACAAATCAAATGCGGTGACATCTATTGCACGGAGCAACGGCGTTATCGTCCTGCCGGGCGGTACGCGCGGCTTTGTTAAAGGCGATGCAGTCAAAGTGATGATGACTGATGTCACGACAGGCGCAGACAATTTTGGGGTGGAGTAGATGAAAACCTTACAGATAGCAGGCTATAAAAATACAGGTAAAACAACGCTCATCCTGGACCTGGTAAATTTATTAAAACAGCACGGCTATACTGTTGCAGTGATTAAACGGCATCATATTACCGAAGACATCCCGAACGATACGGATACCGGCAGATTTTTTGAAGCGGGTGCAGATTATACTGCCTTCAATATGCCGGGACATTCCATTATGACGGAACGTCCCGACAAGCCGCTGACTGTACAGCTGCAGAGATTTCAAACTGAAGGCGTGGATTTCGTACTCGTTGAAGGCTATAAAAAAGAAAACTATTCAAAAATTATACTGACCTATTCGTTTACAGAAGGTGACACGGATATTAATGAAATCGGCCTCACGAATGTGTTAAACCGTTTTGATATGCGTTATGATAAGGATAATGCAGTGAACTGGTTTAAAGAATGGAGCAGTATCGGTAATGAAAATGTTTGAAGTAACAGATAAAGAACTGGATATAAACAAATACCATAAAATGACTGTTAATGAACATCAGGGAGCAGTATGCACCTTTACGGGACATGTCCGCGAATGGACGAAAGGCACGCGCACCGTTCACTTGGAATATGAAGCCTATATTCCGATGGCGGAAAAAATGCTCGCTCAAATCGGCGATGAAATATCGGAACGCTGGCCGGGTGTGATTACAGCCATCGGTCACCGTATCGGCAAGCTTGAAATTTCCGATATCGCAGTGGTTATTGTAACGAGTTCGCCGCACCGTACAGACAGCTACCGGGCGAACGAGTATGCAGTTGAACGGTTAAAAGAGATTGTCCCGATCTGGAAAAAAGAAATTTGGGAAGACGGCGAAAAATGGATTGGCGATTCCCGCAAATATCATCCGAGTGTGGAGGAAAACTAATGGAAATTAAAGTATTTGCAAGTATAAAAGAAAAAATCGGCAGCGACACAATTGACTTGTTTGTCGGCGACTCAATTACTGTCGGTGAATTAAAGAATCATATTTTTATCGACTACCCTGAACTTGACGGCGAAGTATTTCAGGTAGCTAAAAACGAAGCATTTGTTAAAGATGACGAAGTCGTTACATCAGAAGATACTGTGGCGTTAATTCCGCCGGTAAGCGGCGGTTAAATGATCGGGGTAATTTTAGCGGGCGGCAAATCGAGCCGCTTCGGCGAGGATAAAGCCTTGTATATGTTAAATGGCCGTCCGATGTATGAACATGTCGCACAATCGTTGGAAAATGTTCAAGCAATAGACGAGATTGTCATCAACACAAATGATAAACTGAAGACAAGCTTTAAAAATTATAAAGTAATTACCGATGATCCGGAGTATATCGACCACGGGCCGCTCGGCGGATTGTACGCTTCGGCCAAAGAGTATCCGGGACAAGCACTGATGGTGATATCCTGTGATACACCGTATGTTGATTCGGCCTGGCTCGATATTCTTAGTGAAGAAGCAGAGAAGACAGGCGATACGGTAATTACGACTGATAACGACAGAGAGCACCCGCTCATCGGGGTTTATCAGCATGACACTCTGGCTGAACTGTTAAAAGCGCAGCTTGAGACGAAACGGTTAAGTTTAAAAGCGTTTTTCGAGAATCTCGATGTCCAATATTTAAACATCGGGTCTTATAATCTCAATAGTACGACGCTGGTTAATATCAATCGGAAGACTGATATTAAATAAGGAGGAATTACATGGCTCAGGTAGTTACAGATAAATTTGGCCGTCCGATCCGGGACCTCAGAATTTCGGTCACGGATAAATGTAACTTCAGATGCCGATACTGCATGCCGAAAGAAATTTTCGGAGATGATTTTGAATTCTTAAAGCGTGAACAATTGCTTTCCTTTGACGAAATTGAAAGGCTCGCAAGAATTTACGCCAGTCTCGGTGTGAAGAAGTTGCGTCTGACGGGCGGAGAACCGATGATGAGAAAAGACCTTCATGAATTAATTGAACGATTAAACGTGATTGAAGGCATTGAAGATATCGGACTCACAACGAACGGACTGCTTTTGAAGAAACACGGCCAGAAACTGTACGATGCAGGGCTGAGACGTATTAATATCAGCCTCGATGCGATGGATGACGAACTGTTCGGTAAAATTAACGACCGGGGTATTGGCACGTCGCGCATTTTGGAACAGATTGAATATGCAATCGGCCTCGGTTTCCAGATTAAAATCAATATGGTTGTGCAAAAAGGCTTGAACGAGCAGGAAATACTGCCGATGGCACGCTATTTTAAAAACTTGCCTGTGACCTTGCGCTTTATTGAATTTATGGATGTTGGCAACGATAACGGCTGGAACTTCGACAAGGTGGTCAGCAAGAAAGAAATTCTTGAAACCTTGCAGACGGAATTTGATCTCGCCCCGCAGGATCCGGCCTATTACGGTGAAGTGGCGAAAGTTTACAAGCATAACGATGCCGAAGATTCGTACTTAGGATTTATTACGAGTGTATCGGAAAGCTTCTGTTCTACTTGTACGAGAGCAAGACTGTCATCTGACGGCAAGTTTTACGGCTGTCTGTTTGCGGTCGACGGTTTCGATATTAAGACAATGATGCGGGATGGCATCAGTGACGAAGAACTGACAGAAGTATTAATGGGCGTCTGGGACAAACGCGATGACCGTTATTCTGAAATCAGAGCAGAAATTACAGAAGAAAAACGCCGGGAGCGGAAGAAAATCAACATGAGCTATATCGGCGGATAAATTTACAAAAAACGTGAAGGGGTCTCTTCACGTTTTTTGTGTCTGAAGGTGAGACTTTGAAACTGAATTTAAGTTTAAAACGTGCTGTATTGTACAGTTTAATTGCAGCAATCAGCCTTGCATTTTATATAGCTTTCGGCCATCAGTTATCGCGTATACTGGAAAGTATTGTGATGGATAAAGGCCTTAAAATAACAGAACCGCTCATTTATATGAGTGCGTTTTTTGTGCTGTTTATAATCACAGATAAATTTTATAATCTGTATACGCGGATGTCTGCGAATAAATCAATCGAAAGGAAAGCAGATCAGCTGATCGACCGTATAGATGTTAAAACGCAGCGGGAGTCAGAGGGGATGATCAACGCTCTGCTTGTGCACCTGGAGTCCTACCGGCCGTATGAAACATCGTTTACACCGACAGTTATTAAAACAATGATTAAAGTTACGGGCATTATAGCAGTCTTATTTTTTATCGATATCTATGCAGCGGCGATACTGCTGTTTACCGCACCTTTTATCCCGCTGTACTACGTGCTCGTTGGACTGCAGACCCAGCAAGAATCGGTAAAGCAGGCCACGCGTTTTGACAATATCGGCACCTTGTTTTTAAATCTGATCCGCGGCAAGGATACTGTAAAAAATACGCAGTCCAGAAATACAGTGATAAAAAGACTGGAAGAAGATAATAAAGGTTTCGTCAAGGAAACCATGCACATTTTAAAATACGCCTTCCAGTCGACGATGATGCTCGAGTTTATAACGATACTCGGTATCGGTCTTGTCGCCTTGGAAATTGCGCTTCGAATAATTATTTTTGAAAATATTTCATTCTATACCGCATTTTTCGTCCTGCTTTTAGCACCGGAATTCTACAACGCGCTGAAAGTGCTCGGGACGGAATTTCATAACGGAAAGCTCGCACTCGGCAGCTTTGAAAAAGCGAAAGCAATTATTAACAAGCCTAAAATGAATACAGCTTACAGAGGCAAAACAGACAATTATGCAGCAGAAGCTGACAAACTGACAATCAGCCATGGCGAAAAGCTGCTGCTGGACAAAGCTGATTTTAAGTTTGATAAAAGAGGACTCACTGCGATTACAGGCGAGTCTGGAGCTGGTAAAACAACGCTCTTAAGAACTC
Source organism: Jeotgalicoccus halotolerans (assembly GCF_003387165.1). Lineage (GTDB taxonomy): Bacteria > Bacillota > Bacilli > Staphylococcales > Salinicoccaceae > Jeotgalicoccus > Jeotgalicoccus halotolerans. Next base: position 39,776 of record NZ_QUMW01000015.1, on the reverse strand, counting down.
TCCTCGGACTCCATGAACCGGATTCAGGCACCCTCGATGTGCTGACTGCTGATATCGGCTATGTTTCAGACCAGGTGTATTTTTCTGATACGACGATCTATGACTATGTGTCGGGAGACAGTCATTCAGAAGAGAAAGTGCATGATATTCTCGAACAGTTAAATTTGTCAGAGAGTATCGATAATCTGGAAGAAGGCATTCATACGCCGATTGTTAATCATAATATTCCATTATCCGGCGGGGAAATTGTCCGTTTGAAAATGGCGAGAGTATTAATCGCACGTCCTGACATTATTATTATGGATGAACCGACTGAGTTTCTCGATGCGGAAACAGAGCAGCTCGTGATGGAGTATCTCAGTGAATTAAAAGAAACATCAGCAATTATTGCAGTTATCCACCGCCGTCAGCTGCTCAGCATTGCAGACAGTCATTATGTGCTAAGTAACGGTCACTTGAAAAGAGGTGAAGCGGTATGATGTATTTAAAAGGTGAAAAGATGCATATTTTCTACAGTATCATCCTCGGTATCGTCGGCGGTCTTGTAGGTGTTGCGATATTTGGACTGAGCGGCTACATGATCAGTCTAAGCTTCTTTGAACCGCCGTTCTTCCTTATTATTTTAATTATCGCTGTTATTAAAATGTTCGGTCTGACAAAAGGTGCTGCGAAGTATCTCGAGCGTCTTTTAAGTCATGATGCGACATTTAAAATGATCGGCAGATTAAGAGCGGCCTACTTCAAACAGTCGGTAAACAGCAAGGAAGATACACACAGCGTCCGCTATATTCAAAAGCTGACGAGTTATTTTGATGATATTGAAGATTATTATATCCGCATTATTTATCCTTATATCGTTGCGGTGTTTATCTCGCTTATATTAACGGTGCTGTCGCTGCTGGTTGATCCAAAACTGCTTGTGATTCTGCTCGTGTCGGTCCTGATACTGCTGCTCACTATGCCGCTCATTATAAGCGGTATTTCAGGCAGGCTGTACGATGAGAGAAACAGGGCGGAAGATACGCTGTTTACAGAGCTGTATCATTACATTCATGACTTTACAAATCTGTTTGTCGTGAAAGAAGATAAGAAAATCAGCAGTAATATTAAAACTACCTATAAAAAGATTACGAAAAATGAAAACAGGGAAGCAGCCTTAGATGCGGCAATCGATATCATCAGTCTGTTTATCCAGCTTGGCGTGCTTCTTCTCGTCATTATTATGTTCAGCGGCGATTATCCTTTATTAATCCCGATGATTATCCTGCTCTTGATGAGTTTCTTTGAACTGGCCATTCCGGTCATTAAACCGGCCAGTAAATACAAAGCGGTCAAAGCACGCGTTGAAGCGGTAAGTGATCCGGGTGAAATGATGACGGAGAACAAAGATCAGAAGCTCTCCTTGTCCAATATGTCCTTCCGGTATCCGGAAACCAAACGCGATGTGCTGAGCAATATAAATATTGAAATTAAACCGGGTGAGAAACACGCGCTGATCGGCAGCAGCGGCTCAGGCAAAACAACCCTGCTCAACCAGCTGATTAAGCAGTCGGAAGCGGGAATTATGCCGCAGCATCTGGATTTTTACAATGCCACGGTTAAAGAAAATCTGACGATGTTCAATCATTTTAAAGCAGATGAAGGAGAGCTTAAGGATCTGCTTGAAAAATTTGAGCTGGACCACTTTAAGCCGGACGATTATATTACGTCTGCTGAGTATTTATCGCTTGGTGAGAAAAAACGGATGCACCTGGTCCGTATGCATATCGAAGGTAAAGACGCCTGGATAATGGATGAACCGACAGCCAGTTTAAATACGCGCCTCAGAGATAAAATATGGCAGGAAATATTCCAAAAAGATACGGTGCTTACAGCGACGCACGATCTCAGCCGCCTGGAGCAGTTTGACTATGTTCACTATCTGGAAGGCGGCACGATAACAGAAAGCGGCAGAGTCAAAGAAGTACTTGGGCAGAAAGGGCCGGTAACAGAAGCATACAGACGCTACAAAGATGCTTTGTAAAGAAGTTTTAACATCGGAAATATCCTTATGAAAACGGATTTTTATATGATATAATGTTCTTAATTTAACAAAATTAGTGGAGGTGACGGCTGTTGGGAAGGTGTATCTGAAAAGAACTGCAAAAAATACTGTGTTAACAAATAGCAGATTTATTCATGAACAAACGACCCAAGCGGTCACAAATTATCGGAGGTGAACCCCGCAGGAGGGGAACTGATTGGATATATCCACTATAACTAATTTATTATTATTTACAATATTAATCATACTGACAATGTTGTTCGTAGGATCAGAATTTGCATTTGTTAAAGCACGTATGTCAAGAATACATTCGCTTGTAGAACAAGGTGACAAAAGAGCAATACGTGTAGAGAAAATGATTAATAATCTGGACTATTACTTATCTGCCTGTCAGCTGGGAATTACAGTGACAGCACTAGGATTAGGCTGGATTGGGGAATCAACGTTTGAAGTGATTTTACACCCGCTGTTTGATTTAGTCGGAGTACCGGATGCTGTGCAGACGGTAACGACTGTTGCAGCAGCATTTATTATTGTTACCTTTATCCACGTTGTTGTAGGTGAACTTGCACCGAAAACTGTTGCAATTCAGTACGCTGAAAAAATGGCTCTAGCCTTAAGTGGTCCGCTTTACTTCTTCGGAACAATATTAAAACCATTCATTTGGACGATGAACGGTGCCGCAAGAGGCCTTGTGCGCTTAGTCGGTATTAAAGAAATGCCGACAGAACAGGCGCACTCGGAAGAAGAACTTAAAGTGATTATGACTGAAAGTTACCACAGCGGTGAAATTAACCAGACGGAACTTTCCTATATGCAGAATATATTCTCATTTGACGAACGGACGGCAAAAGACGTTATGGTGCCGCGTACGCAAATGATTACATTAGAAGAACCCGTGACAGTTGACCAGGTCGTAGAGACGATTAAAGAGTACAACTATACAAGATATCCCGTTACAGAAAGTAATGGTGACAAAGATAACATCATCGGCTTCATTAATGTCAGAGAATATTTAACAAATCACGTATCAGATGAAGATGTCGCTGCCGGTGATTATATACATGAGCTGCCGGTGATTACAGAATCAACGCGTATCAGTGATGCACTTGTTAAAATGCAGAGAGAAAGCGTGCATATTGCTTTAATTATCGATGAATACGGCGGCACAGCCGGAATGGTTACCATGGAAGATATACTTGAAGAAATCGTCGGAGAAATTCGTGATGAATTTGATGAAGATGAAGAGCTGGATGTTATTAAAGTCGAGGATAATCTTTACCATATAAACGGGCGGGTACTGCTCGATAATCTAGAAGATGACTTTGGGATTACGTTTGAAGAAAGCGAAGACATCGATACAATCGGCGGCTGGATACAGAGCATCAATACTGATATCGAAGAAGGCGGCTATATCGATACCGCTGAAGACCGGTGGCAGGTACTGGAAATTGAAAACCACTCAATTAAACAGGTCGCATTCTTAAGAGGTTACAATGTAGTTTCTGCTGACGAAGAATCAAAAGAAGCTGCTGAGGAGAATGAAGAAAAATAATATATATTAATGAATCGGGACATTTTGTTCCGATTTTTTGTTTTACGGAGGAGATTTGGCTGAGCTGGTTCTGGTCGGATGAAATCCGCTCATCTGGCCGAAAACCCCAACACAAACCGTCCCCAATAATATGATAAAATAAAATCAAATATGAGGGGTGATGGACCGATGGATACTTTGCTGGATTAGCAGCAGTAATTCTAACATTCACTGTACCGCTGTACGCAATTTACAGGGGATATAATCAGAGCGATAACAAGAGGGAATTAAAGAAAATGAAAGAACAGCGAAGACTTGAAGAAATTAAGCAGGAAAATTACCTGCTGTAGAATGAATCGATGCGGATTGAGCTGGATAGAATCAGTACCGGGACCTTATGTTAAACTGTAACTAAGAAAAATCGGAGGGATGACATGGGCGTATTTGAATTTATATTCTTCACATCTCTTGTACTGGTTGGAGGCGTCGTAAGCATTCCATTATACGCCATGCGGCGGGGATACAATCAGAGTGACGAAAAGCTTGAAATCAAAAAGCTGGTTGAACAGCGCAAGCTTGAGCAGATTAAACAGGATAATTATCTGCTTGAGAATAAAGTGATGGCTCTGGAGCTTGAGAAGATCAAAAAAGAACGCGAGCTGCGGGAACAGAAAGCACTGGAGAATCAAGAAAACTGCCGCTGGCTGATTGAAGACAAGAATGAAGAGGAAATTAAAAAGGGGTAATAACAATGAAGACATTAATTAAAAATGGTCTGATTGTAACGACGGAAAATGAATATAAAGGCGATATTTTAATCGAAGGAACTAAAATAGAAGCGGTCGGCAGAAATTTAAGAGTGGAAGCGGACAAAACAATCGATGCCGAAGGTATGATAATTCTGCCGGGCGGCGTGGACCAGCATGCACATTTCTCTTTTGAATTTATGGGAGAAAGAACGAAAGGCTTTGAAACGACAAATGCAGCGGTCCTTGGCGGTACAACGACAGTAATTGAGTTCGTTAATCAGGAACAGGGCAAAGGTCTTGTTGAAACAGTGGAAGAGTATCGTAAAGAGTGGGTTGAGGGTATTTCTATGGTGGATTACAGTTTCCATCCGGTGATTACAGATCCGACTCCTGAAACGTTTAAGGATATTAAAAATCTGCCTGAAGCGGGCTACCCGTCAGTAAAATTATTTATGGCATATAAGGGCCAGTTCTTTCATTCGGACGATGAAGCAGTAACGAATGCGCTATTAGAAGCGAAAGATGCCGGCGTGACTGTAATGGTGCATGCTGAGAATGCGGATTTAATTGATTTACTGCAAAAGAAAGCAATAGAAAACGGGGAAACGGATCCTTATCACCATGCATTGACACGCCCGCCGATTGTGGAAACGGAAGCAACTGAACGCGCCATTAATCTGGCCCGTTTTGCAGAGGCGCCGATTTATATCGTTCACGTCACGACTGAAGGGGCGGTTAATGCCATTAAGAAAGCGAAAGAGGAAGGACTGCCGGTCTATGGTGAAACGTGTACCCAGTATTTACTGTTCGATAAAGAGTATCTCGCCAAAGAAAACTTCGAAGGTTCGAAATACGTATGTTCACCTGCTTTAAGAGATAAGGCTGACCAGGAATACTTATGGAAGTCACTAAGAGACGGTTCGATTAATGCAGTAAGTTCAGACCACTGCGGCTTTACTTTTGACCAGAAAAAAATGGGGCTCGATGACTTCAGAAAAATTCCGAACGGCACGCCGGGCCTTGAAAACCGTCTGCCGATGCTTTGGACTTACGGTGTCGAAGCGGGAAGAATTACTAAATCTCAATTAGTAGATTACTTTTCGACGATGCCGGCTAAAAACAATGGACTTGATCACAGAAAAGGACACCTTGCACCGGGTTATGATGCAGATATCGTCATTTATAATCCGAATGTTAAGAAAAAAGTTACACTTGAAGACAGCCTGAACGGTCTGGATTATACAGCCTATGAAGGATTCGATCAGGTTGGTGAGTGTGATGCAGTCTTCTTAAGAGGAACACCGGTCGTTAAAGATGGTAAATATATCGGAGAAAAAGGCCAGGGGTCATTTATTAAAGGTACAGCTTTCGGTACAGCGTTCAGCTAATAATGTTTTAAAAAGGGGTAGAACATGACTGAGAATAGTATTTCAATCAATAAAGAACGTTTAATTAAAGATATGGAAGCAATCAACAGTAATACAGCGACACCGGGCAATGGCAGTACGAGGTTTTCTTATTCTGAAGAAGACAGAAAGACGAGAGAGTATTTATCAAGAGAATTCAAAAACTTAAATTTAGCAGTTAAAACAGATGGTGCGGGCAACATCAGAGCGAAATATAATCCGAAAGAGAACGACTCGCCGTCAGTAATGATCGGTTCTCATATTGATACTGTAATGAACGGCGGGGAGTTTGATGGTCTTGCCGGCACTATCGCAGCCTTGGAGGTCATCCGGACAATCAAAGAAAATAAGACAGATATCACGCATCCTGTTGAACTGGTCATATTCTCAGAAGAAGAAGGATCGAACTTCGGCAGCACAACTGTCGGCAGTAAAGTCATGACGGGTAAACTGACTAAAGCGGATTTAAAGACTTTATATAATAGTGAGAAACAATCGGCTTATGAAGTGATGCAAGCGTTCGGTTTTGATGCGGATTCAATCGGAGAAGACCTGCTTCAAAAAGATGAGGTAAAAGCGATGATGGAACTGCATATAGAACAGGGCGGCGTGCTGGAAGAAGAGAGTAAATCTGTGGGTATCGTCCATGCGATTGCGGGAATGAACACTTTCCAAGTAACGTTAAACGGGGTTTCGAATCATGCAGGAACCATGCCAATGCCCGGCCGAAAAGACCCTTTGGTCGGAGCATCCAAGGTAATTATTGCCCTGGAGGAATATGCGCGGACTCAAGTGAATGAGACAACTGTCGCGACAGTAGGCAAGCTGGAATGCAGTCCATCTGGTTCCAACGTTATTAATAAGACGGTGACATTTAATGTGGATATACGTGATATCGAACAGAGCGGGATTGATCAGGTTTCGAATTATTTAAAAGAAAAAGTAAAAGAAACCGCAGAAACACAGCAGCTGGAATACGAAATAGATTTAATAGGGACATCAGCACCGGCGAGATTATCTGACACTGTAATAGATACGCTGGTAGCCAAAGCGGAAAAACAAGGGATGAATTACTTAAAGCTGCACAGCGGAGCAGTGCATGACACGATGATGCTGGCAGATGTGACAGATGTTGCGATGATATTTGTGCCGAGTAAAAACGGCATCAGCCACAGTCCGGATGAGTATACGTCTTATGAGGATATTGAAGACGGCGCGAATTTAATGCTTGAAGCGGTGATTGAGCTGGCTCAGTAAAAAATAATACCTTTCGGGGTATTATTTTTTTACTCAAACAACGACTATGTAAAATTTTTTAAGTAATGACATAATAATAAGATGCTGTAAAAGGAGGATACTTTAATGAAAAAACTTTGGTTCATGCCGTTTCTTATACTGCTACTTATAATGACAGCCTGTTCAAATGACACTGAAAATAATGAAACAGCGAGCGAAGAAAGCAGTGAAGAAAGCAGTGAAGAAAAGAATATTGAGAACAGAGAGAAAGATGATGCTGACACGGCAGATACAGAGAATCAGGAAGAAAGTGAAGCAGGACAATCAGAAGAAGAATCAGAGCCTGCCGATGACACAGAAGAAGACAAGACAGGGGAACAAACAGCTGCAGATCAAGCGGACCAGTCAGATTCATCCTCGGACTTAATGTTTGATCTAAACTCACCGGAAGTTCAGGCGCAGCTGCTTGGAACGAGTGCTGGAAATGATGAAGGCACTTTTGAACAGGACTTTATCACTGAAGGCATGACGCAAACAGAAGTGGAAGAGCTATATGGTCCTTATGAATTTACATTTTATACAGGCGGTGCATCACCTGCATTTCACGGCAACTTAGGTGTTGTGTACAGTGAACGTGCACCGTATGGACCTGGTGATGATGGTTCAGACAGCAGCATCAATCCGGATGAGAACTATGTGGAATATGTGTGGTATTTTGCACATATTACTGAAGAAGAGTTGATAAATGCCCTGGGTCAACCTGATCAATATGATGACGGCAGCCGGTCGATGAATGGTTTGCCGCATTACGTATATGAGGGTGAAGGAGAAGATGGCAGGTATTTTATTACCGGCGCAAGTACTTATAACTCTCCGGAAGGTGAACGTATTGGATTGATCAAACGGGAGATTTTTGATGAAGATCCAAAAGAGCAGGCTTCATCCGATAATGGAGAACGTTATTTTGAGGACTATTATACAGAAGGATTCCCTATAGAATTGACAGAAGAAGATGATTATTTCACTTATGACACGTTAAGAAATTTTATTTTCAAAACGTATTTAGACAGTTTGGCTGATTATTACAATGACGAAAATGATGATGTGCTTTCTATTCTGGAAGGAAATGCACTGGATAAAATTCAGTTTAATAAAGCATCCGGAAACTTTGCAGATCATCAAAACTATCCGGGAACAACAGTTTCTGTTCAGCAGATTTCAGAGAGAGAATATCAGATTACTGTAAACAGAACATATTCACATGCAACATCGAATGGACAGGAAACTAGCCAGGTAACCTATACTGTCCTCGATACTAATGGCATGTTGAAAATAACTGATTATGAGTAAGTACAATATTTATAAAAGATACCCGCAGAGTACAAAAACTTCTTTACGCTCTGCGGGTATGCTGTGATTGTGTACACAAATATAACTTTACCTCACAAAGAGGCGCAGTTTTGATGGATTTTTTAAGTAAATGAGCACAATCGCTGCAGCTATAATTGTTAAACTGATAATAAACAGTTATAATTTTTTACTTTAGAAAATTAAAGGACTGTACAATCTCGTCATAGTTTCTTTCTAACTAACCACTTCAACAATGAATTAATCGCCTTCTCTAATAAGCTGTATAGCTTATTGAAATACAACTCTCTCAGATATATTTTTTTCTAGTAACTTCTCAGTAAATATTTTTTCTGAACAAAATTTTTTAAACACTTCAATCTGCCTATTGAGATTCTGATCCAGTGTAGAAACACGAGCATATGAAACTTTCATTAAATCAATCCTTTTTTCTAACACTTAATTTACACCCTAATCATACAGCGTGAAGCTAATCATATCAATACATATATAATGTCTATTGAGGGTCTAATCTAATCAAACAAAAATTTAAGAGAGAAGTCATATCTACAAGTTTTTTAACCAGAAGATTATTTTGATCTATTTCAAAAATTTTCAAACCGTTCTTAAAAGTGTATTTTTATAACCGTATGATAAAAGAGAAATTTTAGTCGCTTACTTCGTTTCAAGATATTACTGATACAATAAGGTTAAAAATCGGTACGTTTAACGGAACAAGTGTAGGTATTATAATAAACGTTTTTGATTTTGATGAAAAATAAGCTGTTCAATTTTTGATTGAACAGCTTTACCTAGTTATCCTTACTTTTATTCTTTTACCCTCAAAAGGCGGAGAGCATTCAGTATTACAATAATAGCAGCTCCTGTATCACTTAATACGGCCATTCATAGTGTAAGTATTCCCAAGAATATCAGAACAAATGCCGCCAACTTTATTGTGATGGAAAACCAGGTACGGTTGGGAAAATCCCCTTCCTGCGATTACCGTTCACAAACGCCCAAAAAGAGCAACTGGCCCTTTTAGCTCTGGGACTGTCTTGGCATAGAGAAGGTAAAACCTTTCCCACTTAAAAGAACGGAAAAAGACGCTCTGTCCTGGCATTATCTTTGGCTCGACGCTTGCCCCCATACGGATATTAATCGTTTCGAAACTTTTAATACAGTCAATGTAACTTTTGAATGTAAACTGGCTGCCTTAAGTCACTGTTTATGATTTTATGCTTCCCATGCTCTTTAATTGCTTATTTGACCGCCCGTATGATAAAAACGGTATGCAAGGCATTGTTTTTACTCATAACATCTTTATTAGATTGCTCTGTTTTTTAGTGTCCAATGTTATGGGAACATTGTAGAATCCACACTTCAAAGTTCATTCATGTCAATCGATTCGTTCATTATTTAGATCTTAATAATCGAAGTCCATTTAGTATAACAACTAAAGTACTTCCTTCATGAACAATTACACTGATTGTAATATCAGTTAATCCTAACAAACTAACGACAACTAAAAAGGCAACAACTGCCATTGAAAAAATAATATTTTGCCTAATAACACGACCCATATTTGAGGAAATTTTATGAGACTGTACTAATTTAGATAAATTGTTCTGCATTAAAACCAAATCAGATACTTCTACTGCCACATCAGTACCGCCCCCCATAGCTATACCAACATCAGCATTAACAAGGGCCGGTGCATCGTTCACACCATCTCCGACCATGGCAGTAACTCCAAATTTTTCTTTTTGTTCTTCTATAATTCTGGATTTATCTTCAGGCATTACATTAGCGATAACTTCGTCTATTCCCAATTGTTCGCCTACAGCTTTTCCCGTCATTTCCGAATCACCAGTAATTAAAGTCGTGTGGATACCAAGTTTCTTAAAGTAATTAATTGTTTCTTTAGCATGCTCATTCGGAATATCCATTAGAGCTATAAGCCCAATAACTTCTTCATTTTCTGCTACGTATACAACCGTCTTTCCTTCTGATGCCCAATCATGATTGAACTGGGTATACTCTTCAGAAACACTTTCAAAAGAAGTAGGCTTACCAATACGATAATTTTTTCCATTATAATCTCCTGTCAGACCTTTTCCAATTTGATTAGTAACTTCGATGCCTATTTTATTTTTAACTTCAAATTTTTCTAAAATAGCATTAGCGAGTGGGTGATTGGATTCCTTTTCAAGGGCGACTATAATATCAATAATATTTTCTTCGTTCACAGAATGAGTGAAATAGTAATTTGTTACTTTAGGTTCTCCGTTCGTAAGGGTTCCTGTTTTATCGAAGGCAATTGCATCTATATCCGCTAATTGTGATAGGTAAGTACTTCCTTTTGAAAGCACGCCTTTTTTAGCTAGGTTAGATGTTGTAGATAATGTTACAGATACAGTAGCTGCTGCCAAAGCACACGGTGAAGCTGCGACTAAAAGCACTAATCCCCTGTAAACACTTTGCGACCATGTCCAATCAAATAAAAAAGGAGCAAGTAACATTACTAATGGTATTGCGATTAAAACGATATTAACATATTTAGGCTCGAATTTTTGAATGATACTGGCAGCTTTTGTTTGATTATCTTGGTTTTGACTAACTAATTGTAAAATTTTAGAGAATACAGTATCCTTGTTTTCCTTAGTGACTTCCATAGTAAAAGTACCTGTTCCATTAATCGTACTTCCAAAAACTTCGTCACCCTTAGACTTCTCTTTCGCTATACTTTCCCCATTAATAGAAGATTCATCAATTGAGGTAGTACCCGATAAAATAATTCCATCAATTGGAACTTGATCACCGTTCAGCACTTGGAGTTGATCTCCAACTTTTAATTCACTGACATCAACAATTTTTGTGTTTCCATCAGGTAGAATTAATTTAGCTGTCGTTGGGTTCATTTCGAGTAGCTTAGTAATTTCTCTTTTACTTCTTCCTTCAGCGTAATCTTCAAGAAAATGAGCGCCGGAAAAAATAAGTATCAAAAGGGTTCCTTCCCAAAAACTCCCTATCAGAGAAGCCCCGATTGCAGCTAATCCCATTAGAATATGAGAATTAGGAGTGAATTTCCCCTTTAATTTAGTATTTTCAACTGTCTCTCCAATTCCTTCGAGAAGAATTACATGGTAGCCGGCTGTGATTGTGGCAAATGAAAATAAGATGTTTTGTATTAATAAATTTTCATCGCTTAAAAAAAGCCCAATTATAGCCAACACTAAGCCAATAAAATATGAAATAATTGGCATTTTTCCGTGGGTATGATCGTGGCTATGACTTTCGTGTGCTTGTTGCTCTTGAATATTTTTCATTTCTATCACCTTTCTAAATAAATATGATATATCGGGTTCCAATATATTCGCAGTAAGCTTAACTAAACCAGGACGTTAATTGACCACATCCAAACTTTTTGTTCCAATAATACATCCTATGAATTTATCAACCGTATTCACTAACCCTCTCTGCTACACCCATCTCACTTTCTTTCGAGATATCATACAACGCTTTCCATTCTGTTTTTTGTTTTCCATATCCATTGCAAAACCCTCTTTTCATACGCTTATAATCTATATTGTTATATAATCATATAACAATATTAATGACGTAAATTACTATTAACACTCATTACTGGTTTACGGAATACTAGTTATGATAGGCGTGATCGATCGCCTGTTTTAGCATATTCATAGTATGTTCATCATTATGGGAGTAAAACAACGTTGTGCCTTCCCTTCGGAATTTTACTAACCGTAAATTTTTCAAGAACCGCAATTGATGGGAAACTGTTGATTGTCTAAGATGTAGCGTTTCAGCAATACCGTTTACCGAATACTCCTTATAAAAGAGCGAATGGAGAATCCGGATTCTCGTAGGATCACCTAACGCTTTAAATGTTTGCGATACGACAAATAATGTTTCATCATCTAAGTCCTTATTATTTACTTCCTCAAATTCTTTTTTTTCTTCCATTATTTTTCCCTCACTTTAGGTTTCAAGTCCAAATCTTATATAATAATCACTATTTATCTACATATATTAATATATGTTCATATATATGATATTATCATCTGAATAAAGAGTCAAATAATATTTAATATGAATTCATATATTTTGTTTTGATTTTTTAGCGTAAAATAAACAAAGCATTTTTAAGGAGAGTAGTGGGATGAGTGCAGTATGGATGATCCGGCATTCGCTTCTGCATTTTGAATTGGTGTGGCGGTGGACTCGCTTGGATAATGAAAGGTTTTCAAAGTGGTCATGGCTTCATTTATTCATTATGTGCAGGCCTTATAATTGGTTTATTATTTTTTGAAATGATTCCAGAAAGTATTGAATTAGGCGGGTGGGTAATTTAAATCGGTGGAATAGCAATAGGCTTAGTATTATTCCAATCCATTCATCTATTAATAGATAAAATTACAATTATCACTAATAGTCATCAAAAAGATATTTTCGTTCGATCGGGAGTACTTTTAACTACCAGTATAGCAATTCATAATTTCCCTGTTGGCATCGCGATTGGATCAACAATTGGAACAAGTATGGGAAATTTCATGTTGACCACCTTATTTCTACATAACATACCTGAAGGAATAATTATTTTTAGCTGCGTTCGGTATGCTTACTTGGATACTGTTCGCAATAATTTTAGCAATCCATATCACGACAGGGTAATTATTCAGTCAATTGTTCGAGATTGGAAAATCATCTTTCATTGCATTATTTTCCTTAGCGTATGTTTTCCGTGTTTTGTTGGTAGGGCCCTTTATTATTCAAACATCTGCTTGAATAAAGAAAAATAAGATGATACACTATATTCAAACAAATATTTGAATGATGAGGTGTATGTATGAATAAGAAAGAAACATGTGAAGTTTTTTGTTATGACGAAGAAAAGGTTAACCGGATGCAAGAGAATTTACAAACTGTCGATATTGCCGGTATATCACAGATGCTTAAGGCTATTGCCGATGTGAATAGGGCAAAAATCACCTATTCCTTATGCAAGGAAGAGGAATTATGCGTCTGTGATATCGCAAATATACTCGGTGTGACTGTAGCAAATGCATCTCATCATTTACGCACGCTCTACAAAGAAGGCATCGTTACATTCAGGAAAGAAGGGAAACTCGCGTTCTATTCACTGGAAGATCAGCATATTAAAGAAATCATGACGATTGCATTAATACATAGGAAAGAAGTGATAACCAATGTCTGAAGGGATTGCAGAGCTGACTGAAGAAGAAAAAAAAGTTTACCGTGTTCAGGGGTTTTCCTGTGCGAACTGTGCAGGGAAATTTGAGCGCAATGTGAAGAAACTACCTGAAGTTCAAGATGCGAAGGTGAATTTTGGCGCATCAAAAATTTCTGTATATGGTTCTGCAACGGTTGAGGAACTGGAAGAAGCAGGAGCATTTGAAAATCTCAAAGTGGTGCCTGAAAAGTCTAGTCGTCAAGCGCAACCAGAAGTTAATAAAGAAAAAAATGTTTACCGTGTTCAGGGATTTTCCTGTGCAAATTGTGCTGGCACATTTGAGAACAATGTGAAGAAACTACCTGAAGTTCAAGATGCGAAGGTGAATTTTGGCGCATCAAAAATTTCTGTATATGGTTCTGCAACGGTTGAGGAACTGGAAGAAGCAGGAGCATTTGAAAATCTCAAAGTGGTGCCTGAAAAGTCTAGTCGTCAAGCGCAACCAGAAGTTAATAAAGAAAAAAATGTTTACCGTGTTCAGGGATTTTCCTGTGCAAATTGTGCTGGCACATTTGAGAACAATGTGAAGAAACTACCTGAAGTTCAAGATGCGAAGGTGAATTTTGGCGCATCAAAAATTTCTGTATATGGTTCTGCAACGGTTGAGGAACTGGAAGAAGCAGGGGCGTTTGAAAACCTCAAAGTGGTGCCTGAGAAATCCCGGGAAGAAAGTGGACAAGACAAAAAAGAAAAGGAAGTAACCATTCCATTTTATAAAAAGCACAGCACTCTGCTCTATTCGCTACTGTTTATCGCTTTTGGCTTCATTTCAATGTTGGTGAATGGTGATGACAATATTCTTACACCACTGCTATTCATCACTTCCATGATTGTCGGAGGGGCTTCAATGCTGAAAACGGGTCTCCAGAATTTAGTCCGGTTTGAATTTGATATGCGAACCCTGATGACAGTCGCAGTGATTGGCGGTGTCATCATCGGAGAATGGGCCGAGGTCGCCATTGTTGTCATCTTGTTTGCCATCAGCGAAGCGTTAGAGCGTTTCTCGATGGATCGAGCAAGGCAATCCATCAGTTCATTGATGGATATTGCTCCTAAAGAGGCACTTGTCAGACGCAACGGAAAGGAAATGACAGTGCACGTCAATGATATTGCTGTGGGCGATATTATGATTGTTAAGCCTGGACAGAAAATTGCTATGGACGGCGTAATTGTCAATGGCTACTCTGCAATCAACCAGGCAGCAATCACAGGTGAATCAGTGCCGGTTGAAAAATCGATCGATGATGAAGTATTTGCAGGGACACTGAACGAAGAAGGCTTACTGGAAGTTAAAATCACTAAATTGGTTGAAGATACGACCATTGCCAAAATCATTCATCTGGTGGAAGAAGCACAAGGTGAGCGTGCTCCTGCCCAGGCATTCGTTGATAAATTTGCAAAATATTATACGCCTGCCATTATGGGTGTCGCAGTGCTGGTTGCGATTGTACCCCCGTTATTTTTCGGTGCGAGTTGGTCCACTTGGGTGTATCAAGGGTTAGCGGTTCTCGTTGTAGGTTGTCCATGTGCATTGGTAATTTCCACGCCGATAGCGATTGTTTCAGCAATCGGAAATGCTGCCAAGAAGGGAGTCCTTATAAAAGGCGGGGTCTACCTCGAAGAAATGGGTGGATTAAAGGCCATTGCATTTGATAAGACCGGCACACTCACAAAGGGCGTCCCGGTTGTAACCGATTATCGTTTAATCGACAATGCAATTGATGAAAAGGAAATGCTGGCAGTCATCACAGCATTGGAAGATCGTTCCCAGCATCCATTGGCATCCGCGATTATAAAGAAGGCAGACAGTTATAACCTTCCTTATTCTGATATTTTTGTCGAAGACTTTTCTTCCATTACAGGCAAAGGGATACGGGGCAAAATCAATAATGAAATGTATTACGTTGGCAGCCCGGCATTATTTGAAGAGATAGAGGCAGCTAATTTCAATGATTCAATTAAAAGTGATGTCAAAACACTTCAAGAACAAGGTAAGACCGTTATGGTTGCAGGAACGAAAAATACAGTTCAGGCAATCATTGCAGTCGCGGATGAAGTCCGCGAATCAAGTAAAGCGGTAATCCAGAAGCTGCATCAGGCAGGCATCGAAAAAACAGTCATGCTTACGGGGGATAATCATAGTACTGCCCGTGCGATTGGTTCACATGTCGGTGTCACAGATATTCAATCTGAATTACTCCCGCAGGATAAACTAGACGTAATCAAGCAACTAAAAACTGATTATCGTCATGTAGGCATGGTCGGCGATGGGGTCAATGACGCCCCGGCGCTGGCAGCTTCCACCGTTGGTATCGCTATGGGTGGCGCCGGTACAGATACCGCTCTTGAAACAGCGGATGTCGCTTTAATGGGCGATGACCTGAGGAAACTGCCCTTTACCATCAAACTTAGCCGTAAAACATTGAACATCATCAAAGCGAATATCGCTTTTGCCATTGGAATCAAACTGATTGCTCTATTGTTGGTCATCCCAGGATGGCTGACACTATGGATTGCGATTCTCTCGGACATGGGTGCCACTTTAGTGGTGGCCTTGAATGGTTTGAGGCTTATGCGTGTGAAGGAAGATGAATTAAGCTTGGGTTCTTCCCAGATAAGTAAAAGTACTGATGTCGAAATATTGGAGTTGGAAAAATGATTATAACGGCATTTACAGCTGCTGCCATCTATGTAGCGACAGGAATCGACTATCTCGTCATATTGATTCTTCTGTTTTCGCAAATCAAAAAGAGTAATCAAATAAAACATATCTGGATTGGACAATATATTGGGACAGTCATTATTATACTCGCGAGTCTTCTGGTGTCATTGGGCGTTGCTAATCTAGTTCCCCAACAATGGATGATCGGACTGCTTGGACTGCTGCCGCTTTACCTGGGTATAAAAATATGGATTCAAGGTGAAGAAGACGAAGATGAAGGCAACATTCTCTCCCTTTTCTCTTCAGGCAGATTCAATCAATTATTCATAACGGTCACTTTCATTGTACTGGCTTCCAGTGCGGATGATTTCGCTATCTATATACCGTACTTTACGACTTTAAATATGATGGAAATCATTATTGCCGTCATTGTTTTCATGATCATGGTTGGTGTTCTATGTCTAATCAGCTATCGATTGGCTTCCTTGAATTTTGTTTCAGATAAAATCGAAAAATATGAACGTTGGATCGTTCCAATCGTCTTTATAGGATTAGGAATTTATATCCTATTTGAAAATGGCACATTCAACGCTCTGTTCTCATTCCTATTTTAATAGAAAATTTTATAAGCCGATATCTCTCTTTTAATGTGAGATATCGGCTTAATTTTAGTGCAAAATATCACTTAAATAAGTGCAAAATAAAGTCAAAAGTCACACCCAGATTTAAGACAAAGGTCTGCTAAACTTTAATCACCGATTCACATCCGGTTACCCCTTCTGTCACTTTCGTAATTATTCTGCACTAATTCAGACGATAATTTGCATTATAATTAAAGAACCCAGCTTGTCTTCGTAAGAAGACAAGCTGGGTTCTAAAGTAGTATGTGCAAAATAGTATTTAAAATATATGCAATTCATCGGTGAAAGAGACACTCTAGTGTTGTCTATTTAGGATCTACCCTAGTCAACCAAAAATTAAGAGAGAAAAATATCTGCAAATTGTTTAACCAGAAGATTAATTTTCTTATTATAAATGAAAAACATTCATAAATTTATATGCAAAGTATTAATTTTTCGTAAACTCTTTTTAAGAACGATTATTTTATCTATTTTAAATATTTTACAACCATTATTAAAAATGGATGTATTAAAAGGATATGGGTGTAATCATATACTTTCAGTGAAATTCAGTGTAAGAAAATATAGACGGACAGAGTTAGATAAGTGTTTAGATTACATGCGTGATGATGACACACTTGTGATTACTAAGCTAGATCGCTTAGGTCGCCCGACGAAACAATTGATTGAGCTATCTAAACACCTTGAAAATGAAAATATTGATTTTCAAATTATAGATATGAATATTACAACTAAAGATGCGATGGAGAAAATACACTTTACTATGATGGCGCATTTGTAGGACTATAAGCAAACTTATTAAGTGAGCGGGCAAAGAAAGGTCTAGAGTCAACACGTGCGAGAGAACTAGTAGGCGGTCGACCCGGTATATCGGATCAAAAGAAGGGGGTGATAATGTCACTATATAAATAGTAGAAACTATTCAGGTGAAGGAATCGCAAAGATGGTAGGTATGTCTAGATTAATCATTTATAAAGTGATTAATGAGAGAAAAAGTTAGTGATATAATAGCAATATATATACTGAATTGCTTTGACAGGTATAGACTTTTTAATTTACAAGTCAGTGTCCGAATGCTATAATGTACTTAACAAATAAAGTTTCCACATGATGAAACACCGAATCCCCAATCTATGTCCGTAGATTGGGGATTTTTAATGGTGTATTGGAAGTCATCTAGCTATTTTTCATCTCTATCTAACCAATAATTAAATAGAGCTATAATTGCACCGACAATAATTGGTGCAATTATCAAATCAAATAAAGTTAGCCACATGATGTCACCTCCTTCCATGCTAATGGCATAGAAGTAAACTAGATGACTTTAATTATTCTATCATAAATATATGTTCAGTAATATACACTATATAATAGTAGAAACTAGTTCATTTTGGACATGGTATAATAAATTGGATATTAAGTTGAGAGAAAGTGGAGGGATTTACTATGCCTAGAATAGCCTATGATAATCAATTTACACAATTAAATCCGCATTTAAGCTAGCGACTATTTATGTTGCTAGTTTTTATATATACTTGACACAATAAAATTCTAATTATATTATAGTGAATGAATATCATTCATTTTAAAGTTGGTGCATAAATGAACAAGAAAGAGGATATTATTAATTCTGCTGTTGAGCTATTTTTAGAAAAGGGAATAGAAAAAACTTCAGTAAAAAATATAACAGATAAAGCTGGCATAGCCCCAGGCACATTTTATTTGTATTTTCCTTCAAAACTTGCCGTCATGCCTTTTATTGCGGAAAAAATGGTGGAGAATATTTATAATTCTGCGATTCAAAATTTAGGCACTAGTTACAATCTAGATGAGTTGGTTAAAGTATTGATAGATTCTATATTTGAAAACACTCGGAAATATAAAGACTTAAGTTTGCTGATCTACTCAGGTTTTACACAGACAAAACAAATACAGAACTGGGAGACAATCTATAAGCCAATTTATGAATGGTTAGAAGACTGTTTGGAAAAACTCAAAGATACTGATCAGATTCCTCCAGTTATTAACTCTGCTAATTTTTCTAGAATTACAATAGGAACAATTGAATCATCGGCAGAACAAGTATATTTGTTCGACACAGAAAAGAGTGAACAAGATATAAAGGATTATAAAAAGTCCTTATTTAAATTTATTTATAAAGCACTTTCCTAGAGCAATTAACTTTGCTCTTATTATTTGAAATTATATGAATGACATTCATTCATATATTAGAGGAGAAGTAAAAGTGAATAAAAGTTGGTTTTATGTAATATTAACGAGTATTTTCGAGCTACTTTGGATTTATGGTTTTAATGTGGCAACGCAATGGTGGCATTGGGCAATAATAGGAGTAATGATATTAATTGATTTTTGGTTGTTATTCAAAGCAAGCGAGAATTTACCAACCGGTACAGTATACGCAATATTTGCAGCTGCTGGAACGGTAGGTACGGCGCTAATGGATGTATTCTTATTTAATGCAGATTTTACTGTTTTAAAAGGGATATTTATATCTGTTATTCTTTTCGGTGTTATTCTGCTTAATTTAGCAGACTATTTGGACGAAAGCAAAATACAAAGCAGTAAAGGAGACATATAATGGGTTGGATATTTGTTTTTATATCAGCCATCTTTGAAACGTTTGGCGTTATAAATTTAAAATTGTATACACTTAATAAAAAAATTATTAATTATTTTCTTTATATTACTGGATTAGTTACAGCTTTAGTACTGTTATATTTATCTTTTGAATTTCTACAAGTTAGTATTGCATATGCTATATGGATAGGAATAGGCACCGCATCTGCAGTGATTATTAATATGTTATTTTTCGATGAGTCAAAGAGTTTTGGAAGAATTTTGGGAGTTGTGGTTATAATATTTGGTGTAATGGGACTTAAATTTGTTTCTTAAAATGTAAATAATGATGCAATATCAATTAGTATAGTGGTAATTATAACTAAATAGGAGGTTATATTATACGAAGCCGTCAATTTGAACTATTACTTTATTTGCTAAAAGTAAAAAAACGACCCATAAAGAGTTATCGGATACATTCGAAGTAAGTATTAAAACTATTCAAAGAGATATTGATAAACTATCTATGATGGGTTTACCCATCATCTGTAAACAAGTAAATCAAGGTGGGATATACGTAGAAGAAAGTTACAAGTTAACGAACGAAGACTTGCAAACGATTACTTTTGCATTATCTATGTACGATAGTATTTCAAAAAAAACATGAAGACCGTGTGTTGAATAAGTTATCGCTTATTGCACCTGAGATTATCTAATCGTAGATCTTGTGGAAGAGAAAATTGACATGACAGGAAATATCTATGAAAAATTAATCATTGTCTCAATGAAGAGCTGTGTCTATGGATAGAAGTGAATGGAGAGCAACATGTTGTTGCCCCAATTAGCTATGTGTTACGACCCGAAGGTCTGTATTTATATGTGTTTGTCCAAGAATATTTATTGATTAAAATATCAAACATTCGTTATTCTGAAATCACTGCGATTGAATTTGAACGAAACATGATAGCATATAAAAATAATAATCATATAACACTCAAATAAGACATTAAGTGTCTTGTTTTGAGTGTTATTATTTTTTGGAGGATACATAATTAGAAATAACATATAGGAAACCAATCTATAAAAAATTAATCTTTACATTCTTACTTCCAGCAATTTTGACTTTAATTATCGAAAATAATTTGAGAACATTTACACAATACCGTGGTATAATTGTGTTGCTTTTAATAAATTATAGTAAGGAGAAAAGATTGATGAAGAAAAGGGTCTTTACATACTTTGCATTAATATTGGTGCTAAGTACTGTATTTATGTCACCACTATCAATTGTAGCTTCTGAATTTACATCAGATGGCCAAAGTATTGAAGTAAATGAGAAATTAATTAAAGAAGAAGCCAAGGCAGCAGCTGAAGAAGAAGCCAAGGCAGCAGCTGAAGAAGAAGCCAAGGCAGCAGCTGAAGAAGAAGCCAAGGCAGCAGCTGAAGAAGAAGCCAAGGCAGCAGCTGAAGAAGAAGCCAAGGCAGCAGCTGAAGAAGAAGCCAAGGCAGCAGCCGAAGAAGAAGCCGAGGCAGCAGCCGAAGAAGAAGCCAAGGCAGCAGCTGAAGAAGAGGCTAAGGCAGCAGCTGAAGAAGAAAAGCGTGGATTTAAACTAGAAATTAAAAAAGTGACGAAGTTGGACGATCAGGAAATTACTGAAGACAATGCACTGGAATCAGAAGAAACATTTATTCTAGAATTAGAAGGTAACCTCAATGATGATCACAATTATAAAATGAATGACACAGTGACATTTAACTTACCAGAATCTGTTGTCGTAGCTGAATCGGTTAATGAGGGAACTGCAGTGGGCAGTACCAATGTTGCGAATTACACAATCAACAATAACGGTGTTGTTGAACTGACATTTTTAGATGAAGCTGAGTCGGTTAGTAATGGAAATATGTCACTTGCTGTTGAGGTAGCATTAAATAAGAATTACATAGCTGAAGATGCGGAAGAAGCAGTAATTAATCCGATTGGAAATGAGAACGTAATTGTTGTCCCTCTGGCGGTTGAAAAAGTAGAAGAAATAGCACCATTAGAAGAACTGACTCGCAACATCTTTGAGTTCAGAAGTTTAACTCATAATGGCAACGCAATTGAAGATGGTGCAACTATTGATCTTGATGATGGTACTCAAGTAGAACTCGTTTTTGATTGGAACACGGAAGGGCTGAATGCAAAAAAAGGTGATACTGCAACCATCCAGCTGCCTGATGTATTTGAGCAAATTACCACACCGGCAGTGCCCTTAGTGACGAGCGGTGTAACTGTTGGAACTTACCAGATTCAAAATGGTGAACTTCAAATGATTTTTAATGAAAATATTGAAGATGGTGATGTATCTAATGGAGAACTAGGAATGAGCCTGGACTTCAATCTGCAAAAGTTTGAAGAGAATATTGAACAGGTCATTAGTTTCAATGATACAACTGGTAAAGAATTAAATGTCATTGCCAGACCGAATAATTTATCAAGTGGTATTACTAAAGAAGGTCATCCTGACCAAGATCATAATGCAAAAGAAATTACATGGACAGTTGATGTCATGAATAATAGCAGTGAAGCAGTGACAACTGCTACATTGGCAGATGTTTTACCAGATGGATTAGGAGTGCCTGGAAATTTTGTAATCACAGAATTATCCACAGGTTTAAATGGTGACAAAGTCACTGATGAAATAGTCGATAATGTGACACCAGTTCCTAGCGATACTGGGTTTGAACTAGCATTTGATCATCTGGCACCATATCAGGGTTACCGTATCCAATATACAACGCCTATTACAGACAGAGCCCAAACAGAATTTACAAACAATGCTGTATTTCATGATGGTGAAACTGATTTACCAGCTAAAGCAACAGTTTCAGGGCTTACAGCAAGTAATCCAATTGAAAAGTCGGGTACATATAATAATGAAACCGGTCAAATAGATTGGACTATTGTAGCGAATGAGAATGGTTCTGCCATAGAAAATCTCATCATAGATGATCTTTTACCAACCGGATTATCAGTCGATGAAGAAAATTTTTCAGTAGAGAAGTTTGTGGATGGAGCGAGTGTTGGAAAATTATCGATAGAACCTAATAACTTCCCTATCAACTTAGGTTCTGCTGCTGCAAACGAACACTTTGTCATTAATTTTAGTACAGATATAGATTATAGTGTGATTGGTGACGGTCAATATCAGACTCATAACAGTTTTGAAAATACTGGCGTATTGCTTGATGGCGAAGAGGAATTAGGGAGAGATGAAGCTGTTGTTGAATTTGACAGGCAGACTCTTTTAGAAAAAGAAGTAACCTCTGATGGAATTGATTATGAAAATAAAAAGATAAGCTGGACTCTTCATTTAAATAGAGCTCAGCACGATCTTAACGGAGTAACCGTTACTGATACACTCCCGCCAGGACTTACTCTTACAAAAGATGATATCAAAATTACTAACAGTGCCGGAGATGATGTAGAAGCCAATATCACTATCGCTCAAGGCGTTACAAATAGTGAAGGTGGCGATATCACTTTTGATTTTGGAGATATAGGTACAGAACACATCATTATAAAATACGACACTGACATTACGAGTTTTGATGTGGACAGTTTTGAAAATACTGCGACATTAGAAGGAGAAGGTGTTGGAGAAGAAGAGCACTCTACAACAATTCCAGCGAATCCTCCTAAAAATAGCTTTGAGAAAAACCATGCTGGTATTGACTATAATACAAAAACAATGGATTGGAATTTAAAAGTCAATCCAATTAGGGAAGGTATAGACTCACTCGTTATAGAAGATACATTCCCTAATAAAGGGATGATTTTAATTCCTGATACAGTGAACGTCAGTCATTCCGTGAATGGAGAACTGGAATTAAATAAAGATTTTACTCTAGAAGCAAGAACAGAAGACGATGAAACTGGTTACCATAAAGGTTTTATTATCAAGTTGATTGGTGAATATGCCACTTTGAATGGTGGTATTTTAGAGGTTAATTACCAAACTTCGTACGATCCTCAATTTGAAGTTGACGGTCATACTTTAGACACTCACCCCAATGAAGAAGGACAGGCACAAGTATATCTAAATAACGCCAACTACTCAGGTAAGACAACGAGCGGACATGATATTAATGTGGACAGAGGCGCTAGTACCACTGTTAGAGGTGACTCGTGGAACAGTGGTAAAAAAGAAGGACAGCTTGTTCACGAAAACAGTGAAGGTAACATTGTAAATGGCTGGCAAGGGGGTATAGAACGTAAAATTGCATGGCAATTATATACTAACTATCAGCAACAAAACCTCGGTAATAACGTAGTCATTACGGATACACTTCAGTATGAAGGGTCTATAGACGAGGATAGCATCAAAGTGTCTACTTATACAGTTGATGCCGGTGGTGACACTGTTATCACGGATAATGTATTAGATCCAGGAGCATATAGTGTCGAGGTAAATGGTGATAAGCTGACCTTGAGCTTTAATCAGGAAGTATCAGAAAGATATGTTATAGAATTATTAACAACGGTACCAAATACATCTCAGGAAAATTATACCAATGAAGCCACAGTTTCAGTGGACGGTAAAGATTATCCATATAGCGGTACTGTGAACTATAAAAACTATGATAATTTCTTAGATAAATCATCAGTCGGACAAGAAGATTCAAATGTCTACATTGGTGATGAAGTCAATTGGGAAGTACAGGTAAACGATAGTTTATCAATTATAGACAACGCGGAAATTACAGATATCATCAGTGCTGGATTAGAGTATGTACAAGGGACACTTGAAATTTCGACAGCAGATGGTAATCCATTAAGTGAAGGTGAGGATTATGTTCTATCCAACACTAAAACTGAAGATGGAAGAACGAGACTAAATATTGAACTTAATAAATCATTAAACCAGATATTAATTCTAAATTACACAACAGTAGTGACCGCTGAAGATGGAGACAAAGTAAGTAATGAGGCCACTTTAAGCGGTGAGAATATCGAAAGTCGAACGGTAACGACTGAAGAACTTACAGCAGAACAATTTAGTTGGGCTTCAGGTGATTTTAATCCAAAACGCGGGGCACTGAAAATTGTTAAATCAGATGCTGAAACAGGAGAGCCAATCGCAAATAACTCAGCAGTTTTCGAGTTATATTATGAATTAAATGGAGAAAGAGTTCTCTTCGCAGATCAGATTAAAACTGATAAAAACGGTGAAATATCGATTGGTAATTTGCCGCTTAGAACATATTATTTAGTCGAAGTTGAAGCACCAACTGGATACGTCATAGACGGTGAAGAGCAAGTGATAGATATAACTGAGCCATATGGTAATGAAGAGAGAATATATGATGTAGAGTTTACGAATACAAAAGAAAAAACAGACGTTTCGGTAATTAAAGAGTGGGACGATACTGACAATCAGGATGGTCTGAGGCCTTCAACTATCGCTGTTCAGTTATTAGCGAACGGTGAACCCGCAGGAAAAGTACTAACTTTATCAGAAGACAACGAATGGTCAGGAACATGGACTGATTTAGATGCTTATCGATCTAACGGAGAAATAATTGATTATACAGTTGAAGAAGTAAATGTACCTGAAGGTTATGAATCAGTGGTAAATATTGGTGAGGATAACAATATTACTGTGACGAACACTCATACACCTGAGGTGACTGAAGTAGCAGTTTCTAAAGTCTGGAATGATGCTGATGATCAAGATGGTGTGAGACCAGACAGTGTGACGGTTAATCTGTTAAACGGTAGTGAGATCGAAACATCAGTAGTATTGAACGATGCAAATAACTGGCAGCATACATTCTATGATTTACCGAAGTTTGCTAATGGAGAAGAAATTCGATACAGTGTGACAGAAAATACTGTTGCAGAATATTCGACCACAATAGAAACAACCGAGACAGATAAAGGATTAGACAGTGTTGTAACTAACACTTATACGCCTGAGAAAACATCTGCGACAGTAACAAAAGTCTGGAACGATGGTAATAATCAGGATGGAAACCGTCCAGATTCAATTTCAGTTCAGCTTTTTGCAGATGGTGAAACTTACGGCGAACCTGTCGAAGTAACTGCAGCTAATAACTGGACTTACACATGGTCTGAATTGGATCTTAAATCTGCTGGTTCTGACATTGATTATACAGTTCAGGAGATTTCAGAAGATGAGCATGATTATGAAGTAACGATTAACAATGAGAATCACGGAAATCTAGTAATCGAGAATGCATATATACCTGAGGTAACTGAAGTATCGGTTTCTAAAGAATGGGATGATGCAGACAATCAGGATGGTATTCGTCCGGATAATGTAATGATTAACCTCCTTGCAGATGGTGAAGTTGTTAAAACAGCTAATCTTGAAGAGTCAGGGGACTGGCAACATACGTTTACAGATTTACCGGTTTACAGTAACGGAGAAGAAATTGATTACACTGTGACTGAAAATGCAGTAACGGATTATACAGCTGAGATTACAGAAAATCCGAATGCAGCAAATGAATTTACAGTAATGAATACACATACACCTGACGAAACAAGTGCAACTGTTACAAAATCCTGGAATGATTCTAATAATCAGGATGGTAACAGACCGAACTCAATCCTTGTACAATTGCATATTGTAAATGGTGATGAGCTTGTACCGGTTGGTGAACCTGCAGAAGTATTTGCAGCAAATAACTGGACATACACTTGGACTGGTTTAGATGCAAATGCAGATGGTCAAGCAGTAGAGTATACGGTTGAAGAATTGAATGTTTCAGATGATTATACTGTATCCATTAATGATGCAGACCGCGGAAACATGATTATTACTAATAGCTATACGCCTGAGACAACTGAAGTACCGGTTACTAAGGTTTGGGATGATGCAAATAATCAGGATGGTGAACGTCCATCGAACATTACACTTAATTTATTGAACGATCGTGGGCAAATTGTTGAAACTGCGGTTGTTCAAAACCAGGAAAGTAATGAATGGAATTATACTTTCACAAACTTACCTAAGTTTGAAAATGGTTCAGAAATTAACTATTCAGTAACTGAAAACTTCGTTTCAGATTATTCAACAGTAATTGAAACAGATACAGAAGTTAATAATGGATTTATCATTACTAATACACTGACTCCTGATTTAACGAGTGTAACAGTGACAAAAGGCTGGAATGATGGTAATAATCAGGATGGAAATCGGCCGGATTCAATCGAAGTTCAGCTTACAGCTGATGGCGAACCTCAAGGTGAACCAGTAGAAGTATCTGCAGCAGATAATTGGACATACACATGGTCTGATTTAGATATGAATGCTGATGGTGAAGCAATTGATTATTCAGTACAGGAACTAAATGTTCCTGAAGAATATGAAGTATCAATTGATGACCATAATCATGGAAATATCGTTATTACGAATAGCTACACACCTGAATCAATTGAAATTCCTGTCCAAAAAGTTTGGGAAGACAAAGATAATCAGGATGGTGTGCGTCCCGAAAGAGTAGAAGTTAATCTGCTCGCTGACGGAGAGAAAATCAAAGAAGCTCATATTACAGAAACAACGGATTGGCAGCACGTATTTACTGATTTACCGAAGTATAAATCTGGTCAGGAAATTGTATATACTTTAAACGAAAATCACGTTGAAGGTTATTCTTTAACAGCTAATGGATTTAACGAAAAAACTGGTATGTACGAACTGACTAACTCGTATACACCGAAAAAAACAAGCGTAACAGCGACTAAGAATTGGCAAGATGCTGATAACCAGGAAAACGATCGACCGGAAGCAATCGAATTACAATTAATTAAAATTGTTGAAGGGGAACGTGAAGCAGTCGGTAGTTCTGAGGAAGTTTCAGAAGAAAATAACTGGACATATACATGGACAGGATTAGACCGAAATGCTGACGGAGAAATTATCGACTACACAGTTGAAGAAGTAATCGATGAAGAATACGGTTCATATGAAGTGACTGTTAATGATGATGATGAAGGCAATATTATTATCAAAAATACCAGAACTTATGAGACGAAACATACAGTTGTTAAAGGCTGGAATGATGATGAAAACCAGGATGGTATTCGTCCAGATTCAATCAATGTACAGCTGTTACAAAACGGTAAGGCTCTAGGGAAACCAGTTACATTATCTGAAGAGAACAATTGGATTCAAACATGGGAGAACTTAGAGAAATACGATGCAAATGACAAAGTATTTATGTACTCAGTTGAGGAAGTTGGAGTACCTGAAGGATATGAAAAATCAGTAAAAAAATCAGATAAATATCCGAACACAACTATCATTACCAATACTCACGAGTCAGCTGTGATTGGTATCGTTGGTGAAAAAGTTTGGGAAGATAATAATAATCAGGATGGAATACGTCCAGATAATGTTACAGTTAACTTGCTAAACGGCAGTGAGATTATCGCAGAAGCTGAACTGAACGAAGAGAATAACTGGCAGTTCAATTTCAAAGATTTACCGAGATACTCTGCTGGTGATGAAATTCTTTATACTTTAACAGAAAACGCTGTAGAAGGGTATTCAGCAGTAATCCAAACTATGGAGACAGAAACTGGATTAGAAAGTGTGATAACAAATACACTGACTCCAGAAGAAACAACAGCAACAGTTACTAAAGTATGGAAAGATGATAACGATGCAGATGAAAATCGTCAGGATTCAGTACTAATTCAACTCTTAGCTAATGGTGAAAAACACGGTGAGCCGGTGGAAGTGACTGTCGAAAATGACTGGACACATACTTGGACTGGTTTAGCTGTAAATTCAGAAGGATCGGCTATCAACTACACAGTTGAAGAAGTTAATGTACCTGAAGGATATGAAGTGAGTATAAACAATGAAAACCATGGTAACTTAGTGATTACAAATAGTTATACTCCTGAAGAACCAACAGAACCAAGAGAGCCAACAGAACCAACAGAGCCAACAGAACCAACAGAACCAACAGAGCCAACAGAACCAACAGAACCAACAGAACCAACAGAGCCAACAGAACCAACAGAACCAACAGAGCCAACAGAACCAACAGAGCCAACAGAACCAACAGAGCCAACAGAGCCAACAGAGCCAACAGAACCAACAGAACCAACAGAACCAATAGAGCCAACAGAATACGAACAGAATAGAGATAATTTACCTAATACAGGAATTCCTTTAGGAACTTCGATCGCTACTGTGGCAATATTCTTATTTATAGTGGGTAGTATAGCTATAATGCTTACAAGACGAAAGAAAAAATAGTAGATGATTTTAGTAGAAACTCTATAAATTTAATTTGTGAATTAGAAAGACATTAAGGCATATCCCTTGTATTCTACAGGGGCTATGCCTTTTATTTAGTATTTGTAACTGTCAAGTAGAATTACAAATATTAGAAAATATTTTGTTGACTGTTGAATTAGACACTTTAGTGAAATTTCTTTGTAACAAATTCATAAAACCAACCTAGGACAACGAGACCATATAAATTAATGGTCAAATATGTTGAAATTAATTCCTTAATATATTTTTCATGTCCAATTAAGGTCTACTCAAAACATCCGATTTTCATAAGCAAATTTATCTGGCTTATTTTAGTGTTGAATTTAAATTTATTCATAATTTGAAATGTCACATTAAATACTAATAAAATGCACAGTTTCTTTAAAAATTTGATTTAAGTTAAATAATTAGAGGGGAAATTTTTAATAGCTAAAATTGGTAATAAGACTAGTGTACGAATGATTTCTTATTCTAATAGAATAGTAAGTTTGTTTGAAAATTATCTTTCAAAATTAACTATGTATGAGGTGCAAGATGAAAGTAATTGCTACTGGAGGTGTAAGAGTATGAAGAAAAAAACAAGGAAGATTCTAAGAATCAGTATTATACTGAGTGTCATTATTTTGTTAGGTGTGACCTTATGGTTCAACTTAACTTCTGATACAAAAGCCTTACAAGTAGGCGATGAATCAATTGATTTTCAATTGGAGACGTTAAATGGTGATTCAATACAATTATCGGATATCAATTCAGAAAAAGGTGTTATTTTGAATTTCTGGGGGACTTGGTGTAAGCCGTGTCGTGAAGAAATGCCTGATATGAACCGAATATATAATGAAGGACATGAAGACTATGAAATCATTGCAGTAAATGTTTCTGAGGATGAGCAGCAGATTAATCAGTTCTTATCCAGTTTAGATGAAAAACTTAATTTTCCAGTTGCATTGGATCGCAATAGAGAAGTGACTAAAGCGTATCAAGTAGGCCCACTGCCAACGACAATAGCAATCAATAAAAACGGCATTGTTGTGGATAAGAAAGAATATCAGTTAACTGTAGATGATATTTATAGATTTGTAGAACAATCATCTTCTGAATAGGATGAGAGTTTATAGGATTGAAAGAAATAAAATGTGGAAGAAATTCGTTCGGATTATTTAAAAGATGCAATATGAATGGAGTGTTTTTTTTGGGTAGTGAAATGACTTTCTTTCTTGCATTTGGAGCTGGTTTTTTAAGTTTTGTCTCACCTTGTGTGCTTCCAGTATTTCCTGCTTTTATCTCTTACATAACAGGAATGAGTTATAATGAAGTAGAAAATCAAAAATTCAATGCACGCGCAATATTCCACACAATTTTCTTTCTTGTGGGATTCAGTTTGTTCTATATAGCATTAGGGTTTGGCACGGCCTTTTTAGGCGGAATATTGATTGAACATGCGAACCTGATTAGACAACTAGGTTCAATCCTGATTATTATCTTCGGGCTTATCATTACCGGTGTGCTTAATTTTAATTTCCTGATGAAAGAGAGAAAAATACAATTCAAAAATAGACCGTCTGGATTTTTAGGTTCAACTTTAATAGGTATGGCATTTGGTGCCGGATGGACTCCGTGCAATGGACCGATTATCGGAGCTATTTTCGCAATGAGTGCCAGTGCACCAAACGATGCTTTAATGTTAATGGTTATTTACTGTCTGGGCTTTGCAATTCCATTCTTTATATTGAGCTTTTTCGTATCTCGTACACGCTGGATGCTGAAATACTCGAATACGATTATGAAAGTTGGTGGGGTCATCATGATATTAATGGGTGTACTTCTGTATTTTGATGGATTGACTCAGATTATCATTTGGCTGCAGCCGTACTTTGGAGATTTTCAAGGCTTCTAATTATGAATACATTAAACGACTTGTTTATATAACTTTCATAGAAATGATATATTATTATAAAATTTGTTTAAAAATTATTGTTAAAATTAAATATCAAGGAGGAATCTGGATGAAAAAATATTTAATGCCAGTTTTGATGGGCGTAATCTTTATTTTAACAGGTTGTAGTGATGACTCAGCATCGAACGAATCAAATATTAAAGAAATGGTTTCGGAATTAAGCGCTAGTAATATTGTAGAATCAGCATCTATAAATGATAAAACACTTATTGTTAAAGATAGTGGAGATGAGAATGTCTATACTTTGCCAGACGATGAATTTTTTGTATCTATTGCACCATACATCTCATACACACATCCTTGTGAATTTCATAGCTTAACAGGTTGTCAGGGAGAGCTGATGAATGAAGAGATGGATGTAAAAATTACAGATGAAGATGGAGAAGTTCACGTTGATGAGAAGTTGACTACCCTTGAGAATGGTTTCTTGGATTTTTGGCTGCCAAGAGATAAAAATTACTCTTTAGAAATTAATTATGATGGAAAAAAAGTTGAATCTAATTTTTCAACTTTTGAGAATGACAGCACCTGTCTGACAGATTTACAGCTTAAATAATATTATTAAATGCAGATTACCCAATGCTATTTAGTGTTGTGGAATCTGCATTTTTAATTCAATGTTAAATCTCAGAGCAGCAGTTAATTTATTTTTACTTAGTTTTTAAATACATGTAGTGGATAGTTTCTGCACATATATTTTTTATAATAAACTTAGTAAATTAATAGCTTGACAAATAACGACTACAGATGTAATCTTTAAGTTAATAAATCGTTTACAATTGTAGTCTTATTATAATGTAGGAGGGGGAAAGAAATGAATAAAGAAGATAATCATAATCATGCTGAGCACGAAGAAAGTCATCATAACCATGAGGAGAACCATGAATCCCATAATCATAACGGTCACGATCACCATGCACATATGGTGACAGATTTTCGAAATAAATTCTTCATTATCCTGATATTCACAATTCCAATTGTACTTCTATCTCCGATGATTCAAAATTTCATAGGTGTGGATTGGCAATTTACTGGAGATAGTTATATTGTGGCAGCGTTGGCCACATTCGTTTATTTCTACGGAGGCTGGCCATTCATTAAGGGCGCTTACGATGAATTGAAAAACAAAGAACCAGGCATGATGACATTAATAGCAATGGCGATTTCCGTTGCTTACTTCTATAGTATGGCAGTTGTTTTTGGATTCAATGGGCAAGAAATTTTTTGGGAGCTGGCAACTCTGGTATTAATCATGCTTCTGGGACATTGGATTGAAATGAGAGCTATTAACAATGCTTCTAAGGCCATGGAATCCCTCGCATCATTAATGCCTGATACGGCAAACCGTATCGTTGAAAATGGTGAAACAGAAGAAGTTCGGATTGATGATATTAAGGCAGGTGATTTACTGCTGGTCAAACCCGGAGAAAAAATGCCGCTGGATGGTAAAATCATTAAAGGAAAGTCGCAAGTTGATGAATCAATGTTAACGGGTGAATCTGTTCCGGTTGGAAAATCCATTGATGACGAGGTCATCGGAGGTTCAATCAACAGAGAAGGTTCTCTCACTATTCAAGTAGAGAAACTGATGAATGAATCTTACCTGACACAAGTTATTGATATGGTAAGAGAATCACAACGTACTAAATCTAAAACACAGGATGTAACTAATAAAGCAGCTAAATGGTTATTTTATATCGCTTTAGCTGCCGGAATTATCACCTTTATCGTTTGGATAAGTATTGGAGCAACTGTAGATACTGCTATCATGAGATTAGTAACTGTTCTGGTCATCGCTTGTCCTCACGCTTTAGGTTTGGCAGCACCTCTGGTTATTTCAGTATCTACATCACTTGCTGCCAAACATGGTCTGTTGATTCGCCAACGGCCGCAGTTTGAAAAGGCTCGTAAAATTAACGCTGTGATATTTGATAAAACCGGTACTTTGACTGAAGGTAAATTTGAGGTTACAGATATACAGACCTTCAATAATATAGACGAAAATACTCTTTTAAGTTATGCGGCAACAGTGGAAAATGACTCAGAGCATCCTATTGCTAAAGGTATACTCAATGAAGCCAGATTAAAGGAACTTGAACTGCTTGAAATGACAAATTTTAATTCAATTACCGGTGCAGGAATTGAAGGGGTGATTGATGATAAGCAAGTCAAAGTAGTGAGCCCGGGATATGTACGTAAACAAAAAATTGATTTTGATGATTATAACTTCAATAAATGGTCAGAACAAGGTAAAACGGTTGTTTTTCTTCTGGTAGATGAAGAATTGGCAGGTGCGCTTGCGCTTGCGGATAAGATTAAGGAAAGTTCTAAGCAGACAATAGAACAGCTGCATAAGAAAAATATTAAAGCTGTAATGTTGACCGGAGATAACCAAAAAGTCGCAAATTATGTCGCAGAACAAATTGGGATTGATGAAGTTTATGCTGAAGTAATGCCCAATGAGAAAGCAGATAAAGTGACAGAAATCCAAGAACGTGGTTTGATTGTTGCAATGACAGGTGATGGAATCAATGACGCACCGGCACTGACTAAAGCAGATGTTGGTATCGCAGTGGGTGCAGGCACAGATATCGCGATGGATAGTGCAGACATCGTTCTCGTTGACAGTAATCCGAAAGATATTCTTGCAATATTCAGCCTCTCTAAAAGAACATATAATAAATTGGTACAGAATCTGATCTGGGCAACCGGATATAACGTGATTGCCCTCCCATTGGCAGCAGGAGTGCTGGCGCCTTGGGGGATAATACTCAGTCCGGCTGTAGGTGCGATTTTGATGAGTCTCAGTACAATCATCGTTGCAATCAATGCGCAGTTACTTCATAGATTTGAAGTAGAATAAAATAAATGCCGACAAATCCTTACTTAAGGATAGTCGGTATTTTAATTCTTTATTGTATGAAATATGAAAGACATCTTAAAAATACTTGAAAAAATTAGAGAGAGGTGAAAATATGACCAAAGCAATTGATTCAAATATCACAGATTCCGAATGGGAAGTGATGCGGGTCGTTTGGGCACAAAGCAAAACTACGAGTAAAGATATTAGAGATATTATAGAAAATAAAAAGAATTGGAAACCGGCCACGACCAAAACACTTATTGGGAGACTTGTTGATAAAGGCGTATTAAACACAGAAAAGGACGGCAACAAATACATTTATTCAACTAATTTAAAAGAAAGTGACTTTCTCAAAAGTACACTTGAACAAACTTTCGATAATATATGTAATAAAGACATTGGAAAAATTATTGCAGATTTAATTTCAAAATCAACATTAAGCTATATAGATATAGAAGAGTTGGAAAAAGTGTTAGAGATGAAAAAAAAGGATGCAGTTGACGTAGTGCCATGCAATTGTGTTCCAGGTCAATGTAATTGTTAATCAGCAGTAGACAAAATTAATAAATTAAGACAGATAATTGATATGTTAAATAAAAAATGAAAAAGGATAAAATACCTACCATGGGTATATTGAAACTTTCGTATAAAATAATATAATAAAATTTTAATGAGAAATTTATATGTCAAAAGTAATACTTAATGTAGAAGGTATGTCATGTGGGGCTTGCGTTAATAAAGTCGAAGAGAGCGTCGGTCAATTAAATGGCGTTGAATCAGTTAAAGTTCAACTTCCTGCAGGTAAAGCAGATGTAACATTTAATGACAGTACAATTAATTTGGATGACATCAAAGTTGTTATTCAAAATACCGGCTACGAGATTAAAGAGAACGCTGATAAAGAAGATGGTTCTGCATGTTCATGCTGCGGGTAGTTAACGGCAAAAGATTTTATTAATTTAGAGTATCATTTTTTTATCTTATTGATTTTATATAATAATTATAAAAAAGAAGATAAGATAAAAATTCCGGCAAATCTTAACTCAAGATTTGCCGGAATTTTTCTTTGTAATCAAAAATCTAATGTTTCTGTACTATATTAATATTCACTAATTAATTTATTCTACAGGTGCCAACTCACCTTCCGTGACCCATTTATGATTCTGAACTTCTTCTTCAGTATCTGTTGTAACGAAATCCACCATATAGACAGTGGTCTCTTCAGCAGAATCGATCGTAGCGGTTGCACCTTCCATGCCTTCCATGTGTGATGTATTCATTACTGCTTCATCGTCTGGTTCTAATGGGGCTTCTCCCGGTTCTTCCAATTCTTCATGAATGACCCATTTATGATCTTCTACCAGTTCTTCGCCGTTCGTCGGCGTGTATGAGACAGTATAGACGGTGGTGTCAAAAGCACCGGAAATTGTTGCTTCAGCACCATCCATACCTTGCATGTGTTCTGCTTGAATAATCGCTTGACTTCCAACTGCATAAGTTGGATTTTCTGCTTCTTTCAAGTCTTCAGGTACTTCACCGGAACTGGACATCTCATCAGCTGAATGTTCCATATGACCTCCGGAATCTGATTCCATGTCCATTTCCACTTCAGAGCTGGACTCTGTTTCAGTGCTTTGGCTTTCTTCATCTTCATTAGGCTGAGTTTCCCCATTACCACAGGCAGCCATTAAAAATACAGCGAATATGGAAAGAACCCCTAATAATATTTTGTTTTTTACCATGTATATACCCTCCATTTTATTAGTTCCACTGAGAACTCTACCTATAACTTTTGCAGTTTACGTGCAGATTCAATGAAAAATAAATGTATTTAATCAAGAATAATATTACCGACTCGACATATTGGATTTCAATTTAAAGGTTTATTAACCGTGGATGATATCTCAGCGCTTCCTTCAAATCTGCACGAAAAATCGATATTTAAATAATAAAATGTATAAAGAGAGTAGCGAATATAATCATGATACCAAGAAAATTAATAATTAATACTATCATATTATCATCTATATTTTTAGCGGGATGCGGTAAAATCACTCATGTAACTTCGAGTGTCCCTTTAATTTTAAAAAGTCTTGACGGTCAGGTGTTATACTTAGTCATACATTTTTCAGACTAAAACTTCGTTGCAGCTGCCACCTCTGCTAGATTATTTTTATCGAAAGATAGTGGAGATGAAAGATGATGGTATTTTGTATGTTGCAATCAATCCACAGAACGAAGATGAGTTAGCAATCTAGACTATAAACAGAAATATTTATGTGTCTAATGACGGCTCATAAGAACAGTGGAAGAAAATTTTAGTTGTGGGCAAAGTAAAATAAGCTGAATTATTCATAATAAAAATACTACTTTTCTATATAATATGACTAATGAACAAAATGATAAGATAATCTATTACGATTTATGCTGTTGCAGAAAACTGAGGAGGATTTTATGTTCAATAAATTAGCTTTAAAAATCGGACTTTTGTTTTTTCTGGTGATTCTTATTATTGAAATCATATTATTCTATATCCTGTATACAAATCTGGTCGCTGATCGTGTGGAGGAAGTGATGGGGGATTTATTGGCCAGGGGGAATACACACAGAGACGTATTGGAAGAAAACTATACAACCACGACATTGGAACATGTTGCGATTATGGAGTCAGAATCAGATTTTATTGTGGTGATAACAGATGAGAATGGAGAGATAATCACCAATTCTGATCCGGTTGAACCAGAAATGATAACTATTATTGAACATACTGATTATGGTGAAATACCACAAGAAGGAGTTATCCTGAAATCAAATTGGTCAGAAGAAAAATATGTCTCTACAGACAGCCCTCTAACTTTTAATGAAACTCACAGCGGGCATGTTTTTATGTTTGCTGAAAGTGATAGCATCGAACGGATTATTGATCATCTCAGCAATAAGTTTTGGCTTGTGGGTCTATTGACTTTACTTCTGACTGTTATAACGGTGTTCATTCTTTCCAGAGTTATTACCCAACCGGTACTGAGGATGAAAAAAGCGACAGAACAATTAAGTAGAGGCAATCATAACTTGGAATTATATACACATCGAAAAGATGAGCTTGGAGATTTGGCGACTTCGATTACTTTGCTGTCGCAAGATCTGGAACGTTTAAAAAACGAGAGAAATGAATTTTTAGGGAGTATATCGCATGAGCTACGAACACCTTTAACCTATATGAAAGGGTATACGGATATTATTAGCAGAAAAGAAATATCCACGACGGACAGGAATAGATACATTAAAATCATTCAGGAAGAAACAGAGCATTTAGCAAACCTGATAAAAAATCTGTTTGAATTAGCTAAAATCGATCATAATAAATTTACCATCACAAAAGAGAGGGTAGTATTTAGCGCTTTGATTGAGACGGTTTTAGCACGAATCCGTCCAGCACTCAATGATAAAAAGATAGAGCTTTTCTTTCATTGTCCAGACAACTTGGTTGTTATGGCAGATCCCGAAAGAATTCAACAAGTTATATTGAATATATTAGATAATGCAATAAAGTATACTCCCGAAGAAGGGCATATCACAGTGGCAGTAACCCAAAATCAAAGGGATATTTTAACAACTATTTCAGATACAGGAGAAGGAATCGCAGAAGAAGATCTGCCCTTTATATTCGATCGGCTGTATCGTTCTGAAAAGTCTAGATCCCGGGTAAGCGGAGGATCAGGTCTCGGGCTGACAATCGCTAAAGAAATTGTGGAGTTGCATGGTGGCGAGATTGGAGTAGAAAGTACACTCGGCAAGGGGACTGTTTTCGTCATATCTTTAAAGAAGGAGAATGTAAATGAATAAAGTGCTGTTAATCGATGATGAAGAGAGAATGCTCGAACTGTTGACATTATACTTGAAACCTTACCCTTATTTTTGTCGAAAAGCAGTAGGTGCAAAAGCAGGGCTTAAGTTTGTTAAAGAAGAGAAGTTTGATCTTATTCTACTGGATATCATGATGCCTGAAATGAATGGATGGGAAGTATGCAGAGAAATACGGCAATACTCAGATGTACCTATTATCATGGTGACTGCACGTGAGCAAAAAGAAGATATTGTAAAAGGACTCAAGCTGGGTGCAGATGACTATATCACAAAACCTTTTAATGAAGAAGAATTGGTTGCAAGAATGGATGCATTACTAAGAAGAACAAGACCTGTCAACCGGATTGAAGTCGAAGGACTGCTATGGGACAAAGATCAATTTGAACTATCCTATAAAAAGCAGCTTGTAAAATTAACACCAAAAGAATTTGCAATCATTGGATTACTCATGAAAAATCCAGGAAGGGTATTTTCTAGAAATCAATTGATTGATTTAGTGTGGGGCATGCATTCTGAAACGGAAGGACGTACTGTAGATTCCCATGTTAGAAATATGCGGGAAAAAATTCGGGAAGTCGGCTTTCCTATTGATGATTACTTTCACACAGTGTGGGGCGTTGGTTACAAATGGATTAAAAATTAAAAACACTTTCAATATTAGAACGTTAGACTGATTGCTTTTGTTCTATTAATAAGAAACGCCATGCCAGAATTATTATCTGACATGGCATTTTTTCTATATAAGTTTTATTTTAAGCGATTTCCTTTGTTGCTGTCGCTTTTGAGTACAGGGGGGATACTCAGTTCGTTTTTTCCTGTCGAATCGATTAGACTTACAACTTCATCATGATCCATATGGCCATTACCCATGGAACTATTATTCATTTCTCCTCCACTGGAGGAGCCATTTATATTTTCTTCCATAGAACTTTCATTGTCTTCATTCATTTTCATCTCTTCATTTGAATTCTCTTCATTGTTAGTATCTTCTACAGATGCTTCGCTTGTACAAGCTGATAAAACAATGACCATCATTAGTGAAAACAAGCTTATCAATAAGTTCTTTTTTCTCATACTTTAAATCCCTTCTTTCTACTTTTAATAAAGAACTTGTCATTCCTTCATGTATTAGACTAGATTATAATTTTCGAGAATGCGTGCATAAAATGAGTATTTAATATGACAAAAACTATATGTAAAATTAAGTTCAAAAAACAACTGTTAATTATAGTTTTTAGGATTTATAGGAATCCTGAATGTCACTTTCGTAATTATTCTGCACTGATTTAGACGACAATTTGCACTATAGTTAAAGAACCCAGCTTGTCTTCTTACGAAGACAAGCTGGGTTTTAAAGTAGTATGTGAAAAATAATATTTAAAATATATGCAATTCATTGGTGAAAGAGACACTCTAGTGTTGTCTATTTAGAGTCTATTCTAATTAATCAAAATTTAAAAGAGAAAATTACATCTGCAAATTATTTAACCATAACATTATTTATCTGATTATAAATGAAAACATTCGCAAAATTACATGCAAAATATTGAACGTTCGTAAACTATTTTTATGTGCTTAGGAATATTTATTTCAAATTTTTTCAAACCGTTCTTAAAAGTGTACTTTTAAGAACGAATAAATTATTTATCACAATAAAGTTCACTTATGAAATTGTAATTTCTTTCAGCTTTATTCCAGAAAATTCTTTATATGGCGAGAAAAAATTATACATATTTATTATTTAAATATCTACTTGAATAAAGAAAAACGAGATGATATGTTATATTCAAACGAATATTTGAATGGTGAGGTGTATGTATGAATAATAAAGAAACATGTGAAGTTTTTTGTTATGACGAAGAAAAGGTTAACCGGATGCAAGAGAATTTACAAAGTGTCGATATTGCTGGTATATCAGAGATGCTTAAGGCTATCGCCGATGTGAATAGGGCAAAAATCACCTATTCCTTATGCCGGGAAGAGGAACTATGCGTCTGTGACATCGCAAATATACTCGGTGTGACTGTAGCCAATGCGTCTCATCATTTACGCACACTCTACAAAGAAGGCATCGTCACATTCAGGAAAGAAGGGAAACTTGCGTTCTATTCTCTGGAAGATCAGCATATTAAAGAAATTATGACGATTGCTTTAATACATAGGAAAGAAGTAATAACCAATGTCTGAGGGGATTACAGAGCTGACTGAAGAAGAAAAAAAAGT
This sequence comes from Jeotgalicoccus halotolerans, assembly GCF_003387165.1. Classification (GTDB taxonomy): domain Bacteria; phylum Bacillota; class Bacilli; order Staphylococcales; family Salinicoccaceae; genus Jeotgalicoccus; species Jeotgalicoccus halotolerans. The sequence goes on along the minus strand of NZ_QUMW01000015.1, from coordinate 102 downwards.
TTACCGCGTTCAGGGGTTTTCCTGTGCGAACTGTGCAGGGAAATTTGAGCGCAATGTGAAGAAACTACCTGAAGTTCAAGATGCGAAGGTGAATTTTGGCGC
>NZ_QUMW01000014.1 GCF_003387165.1 Jeotgalicoccus halotolerans | reverse complement strand
GTTTCATAACTCTCAACTGATCCGCAGCTGTTACAAATGAATTGAAATTGCCCTTTAGCTAAATCGAATTGTTTACAAGAACCGCAATACAGACCGCGTTTCAGTTTAGTAATATCAGCATGTTCAACAAAATATGAATTATTTGCCACTGTATCTCTTATGAGAAGTACAATTTTTTTTGCTTTTTCATTTAATCGTTCAGCCTTATATCCTCTAAAATAGTTCCTTAAATAATTTATCATTATCGTTTGATTCTCTATATTTTTATCTTCGGCAGAAAATCTGAAATCATCATTCATAAAAATAACTTTTCCATCCACTTGAAAACTAATTGGAGTATCATTGCTCAGCTTAATTAATTTACTTTCTGCACGGCTAAGCTGAACATAGGGATTGTTTTCCATATGACTGGCATTTTTATACCATTTATTTCCCCTGTATTCATAATCACCAGATAAGTTTTTAATTTCATTCACTGACACGCCATTATTAGTAACGATAATACTGTCGTACTGAGTCAGTACTTTTCCTATTTTAAGATAAACATCTCTCAATACATAAACATTCTCGTGACCAATTTCATTGAAAATTTTATCATACAATTTTTCGCCGGCAAATCCTTTTTCTAGATTACACATTTTATTTTGTTCATCTTTGTTGAGTTCTTTACGAATTTCAAGTGCTTGATAATGCATAAGTTCTGCCGGCGCCATTCTTTTATTTAGAAACATAATCCTTCCTCCTTAAAAAGTACCCTCTACTCTATATATAGGGAGAAACAACGATTTCCTTTTAAAAAAGTTACTTCAATACAAAAATAGCAAAACTGGTTTACTTTTTACACAAACTCTTATACTTTTACCTTTTAATGTATGTTACATTTCTGTAACTTATATAAATATTGTTGCTATATTTTGTTATATTAGAGTTTTACAGTATCAGTTGATTGGTATGCTAGTAAATTAAATTTATAGATTAATTTATAGATTTTCAGCGCTTTTTTTTGTTGGGTTATAGGAGCTCACGTATACGAAAGGCTCAATGCGTTGACATGAAGAAAGCTCATGTATACGAAAGACGCGGTGCGTCGGCATGACAGGGTCTCATGTATACGAAAGACTCGATGCGTTGACATGACAGGGTCTCATGTATACGAAAGACTCGATGCGTACGCGTGACAGGATCTCATGTATACGAAAGGCTCGATGCGTTGACATGACGGGCGCTCACGTATACGAAAGACGCGATGCGTTGACATGAAGGAAGCTCATATATACGATTAACGATGATCCTCCCAACAAACCCGCAGAAAACAAAAAGATCAGAGACTTTCGTCTCTGATCTTTTTATTTTGCGTATTCTATGGCCCTCATCTCGCGGACAACTGTCACTTTTATGTGTCCTGGGTATTGCAGTTCGTCTTCTACACGTTTTTTAATGTCTCTTGCAAGACGGTGTGCTTTTAAGTCGTCGATATCTTCAGGGCTTACCATGACGCGAATTTCGCGTCCGGCCTGAATTGCAAATGTTTTTTCTACGCCGTCGTAGCTTTCTGCAATTTCTTCGAGTCTCTCCAGCCGTTTAACGTAATTTTCTAAAGTTTCACGGCGCGCGCCTGGGCGCGCTGCGGAGAGTGCGTCTGCTGCTGCTACGAGAATTGAAATGACACTTGTCGGTTCTACATCACCGTGGTGTGACTGAATCGCATTGATTACCGTATCCTGTTCTTTGTAACGGGTTGCGAGTTCGACTCCGATTTCTACATGGGAGCCTTCAATTTCGTGGTCGATTGCTTTGCCGATGTCATGCAGCAGTCCTGCACGGCGGGCTAAAGCGACATTTTCGCCGAGTTCGCTCGCAAGTATTCCTGCGAGGTAGCCGACTTCAATCGAGTGCTTAAGCACATTTTGTCCGTAGCTCAGGCGGTATTTCATCTTGCCCAAGTGTTTTGCAAGTTCGGGGTGCAGATTGTGAATATCGAGTTCAAACGCTGCAGCTTCACCTGCGTCACGGATTTCAGTTTCCATGTTGCGCCGGGCTTTATCCACCATTTCTTCAATGCGTCCAGGGTGGATGCGGCCGTCCTGCACTAGTGCTTCGAGTGCACTTTTTGCAATTTGGCGTCTGATTGGATCAAAACCGGACAGAATCACTGCTTCAGGTGTGTCGTCGATAATAAGGTCGACACCTGTCAGTGTTTCAAGCGTTCTGATGTTTCGTCCTTCACGGCCGATAATGCGGCCTTTCATTTCATCGTTCGGTAATGTGACTACTGATACCGTAGACTCACTAGTGTATTCGGCTGCGTAACGCTGCGCTGTAATAGCGAGCAGTTCACGCGCTTCTTTGTCTACTTCCCGATTTGCTTTTTCTTTCTTTTCTTTAACCATTACAGCCATATCATGTGACAGTTCGTGTTCTACCTGAGAGAACATTTCCTGACGTGCTTCATCGCGCGTCAATCCGGAGATGCGGGATAATTCTGTTTCTTGCTGACTTATTTTTTCATTAATCTCATTATCCTTGGCATCAACCATTTGCTGTTTTTCTTCAATTTTAGCTTCTTTGTTTTCCAGCATGTCATCTTTCTTATCGAGTGATTCACTCTTCTTGTCAAGCGATGTTTCACGCTGCAATAATCTGTTTTCAAACGCTTTCAAGTCGTTGCGCTGAGTATTCATTTCGCTGTCAAAAGCTTCTTTCAGATTTTGGTTTTCTTCTTTCGCTTCGAGCAGCTTTTCTTTCTTCAGGTTTTCGGATTCCTTTTTAGCTTCGTTTATAATATGCTCAGCTGAAGTCCTTGCCTGACGCTGCTTGTTAGTCAATATATTATTGACAATAAAATATCCGATAACAACACCCAGAATAATACCGATTAGGATAAAGAGAATGTCTATTAAGTCCACAATAAACACCTCCCTAACTAAGGTTCTAAAGTGTGTTAAATATAATATGAGTTTTAATTAAAATATTATATAATTCAATTCTAAATATAATCATAAAGAAAATCAAGCACGAGTATTTATAATACCGGCGCTTGATTCAAAGAACTCAACGTTAATCAGAGTTTAAATATTATTTTAGTTCGTCCTCATCAAATAAACCTGCGTCTTCTTCAGATTCTTTGCCTGTTTCCTCTTCAGGAACATCTTCGCCGAAGCCGAGTGCAGAACGTAATTTGCGTTCGATTTCCGCAAACAGTTCCGGATTTTCTTTCAGTGTCTTCTTGGCATTTTCTTTACCCTGGCCAAGTCGTTCGCCGTTGTAAGAATACCAGGCACCGCTTTTCTCAACGATGTCCTCTTCAACGCTTAAGTCGATAACTTCACCTGTGTGTGAAATACCTTCACCGTACATAATATCCACTTCCGCCACTTTAAACGGCGGAGCGACTTTGTTTTTAACTACTTTAATTTTCGTGCGGTTACCGACGATGTCCTGACCGATTTTTAAGCTTTCTGCACGGCGGACTTCGAGGCGGACCGAACTGTAAAATTTAAGCGCACGTCCGCCGGTTGTCGTTTCGGGGTTACCGAACATAACTCCGATTTTTTCGCGGACCTGGTTAATGAATATTGCTGTCGTGTTACTTTTCGAAATGGCACCCGACAGTTTTCTTAAGGCCTGTGACATTAGACGCGCCTGCAGACCCATGTGAGAGTCTCCCATCTCGCCTTCGATTTCAGCTCTCGGTGTAAGTGCTGCAACGGAGTCGACAACGACCATGTCTACTGCACCGCTTCTAACGAATGCTTCTGTAATTTCAAGTCCCTGTTCACCGGTGTCCGGCTGTGAAATATATAAGTTATCAATATCTACGCCAAGTTTTGTTGCGTACTCCGGATCAAGTGCGTGCTCTGCGTCGATAAAGGCAGCAATGCCGCCGTTTCTCTGTACTTCTGCAATGGCGTGCAGGGCTACAGTCGTTTTACCTGATGATTCCGGTCCGTACACTTCTATAATACGGCCCTGCGGATATCCGCCGACGCCGAGTGCTCTATCTAATGTGACTGATCCCGAAGAAGTTGTTTTAACTTTGCGTCCCGCATCGTCTCCAAGCTTCATAACGGCACCTTTACCAAATGACTTTTCCATGTTTTTAATAACAGTATCTATCGCTTTATGTCTCTCGTCCATAATGTACCTCCAGTCGTAATCTCATTTATTATTATATCATGCACAAATTAAAAAAGCGAATATATGTTCGCTTCTGAAAACAAAAATTAAATAATTGCGGACAGTATTTCTATATCCGTAAACAATCATTATAAAACAAAGAAAACTGCAGTGAAATCACCGCAGTTTTTCTTATTTCTTGTCCGCTTTAAAGACGTCGCGGCCTTTGTAGAAGTATTCTATTGCAGACAGTATCGTAAAGAATACCGCGATATACATAAACCAGTGACCCGGCGAGAACGGGACATATGCCGTGAAAATATCACCGAATAAGAGAAAGACGAGCGCCAGCATCTGGAAAACTGTTTTAATTTTCCCGAGCTGCCCTGCTGCAGAGACGAACCCCTGCTCTATCTGCAGGAGGCGGAGTCCCGTTACAGCGAATTCTCTCGCTATAATCACGACAGCAATCCAGCTCGAAATCGTATGCCATTCAACGAGTACAATCAGCCCGGCGGTCACGAGAAGTTTATCGGCTAATGGATCTAAGAACTTGCCCATGTTCGTAATCATATTCCACTTCCGAGCAAGATAGCCGTCTAAGAAATCAGTCAAGGCAGCCAGCACAAAGATCACCGCTGCGATAAACTGTTCGACCAGAATGACTTCTCCGCCGAGAAAGGTCATTGTGCCGAAGCCGAAATCAAGGAGTGCAAAGATTAAAAAGACCGGAATTAAAACGACTCTGAAAACGGTTAGCCAGTTAGGTATGTTCAATAGTTTCACTCCCTTGTGATGTTAAATTGATAATAAACCGTCACCGTGTCACCGCGCTGCGAGTTATCGACACTGGTGCCGTTTAAAGAGATATCGAATGAAGTTGAATTGCCGAGCGCGAGATTGACAACTGCTGCTTCAGGATCAATGTCAAAAGTGCCGCCGTCCGACTCCTCGTACAGATAATTATTTTCAAGGTCATCTGTTAAGCTGACCCAGGAAGATTCATTACCCGACAGTTCGAGCGTCAGTTCCTCCGGAGCTGTGACGTTATAAACCAGCGTATTGCCTTCGCGGTTGACAAAGTTCACTGAAGCCCCCGGTTCTTCAGCCGCTTCCTCTTCTGCTTCTTCAGCCGGCTCTTCTGATTCTTCTTCCGCCGGACTTTCTTCAGGTGCTTCCTCTTCTTCTTCCTTGTCAGCGGTGAAGTCAGTTACTTCATTCTCTGTTTCATAAATTCTTTTCGTCTCGAAAATATCACCTTGGGAGCCGATCTGCAGGAGCACCAGCCAGACGGCAAAGAGCACGAGAATCATCGTAATAAAACCAAACAGCACCTTTTTTAAGTACTGTAAATCCTGATTGGATTTCTGATTGCGCTTCTGATTATCAGTTCTAGTGTCCGGGATTTCATCCTGGAAACGCTCGAGCAGCTGTTCAGCATCCAGGTTCAGGAAATCCGCGTATTTCCGAATCAGAAAACGCGTGTGTTTTGGTTCCGGCAAAAGCGTCAGGTCACCCGCTTCAATAATTTGAAGCACGCTCCGTTTAATACCGGAACCGCGCTCCATTTCTTTTAAGGTGATGCCAGATTTTTCACGTTTATTTTGTAAATATGTCCCAAGTTTCATAGTTTGTTAGCTCCAATTAGAAAAAGTCCATATTGTCACTTTCGAACCAGTGACGTTTCTTATGTTTTTCATAAGTGATTTCCTGATCTTCGTGTTCTCGGATTTCGATAATATAATCAAAGTCTTCCTGCTTTAATTTAAAGAATGGATCATCGATCAGCAGGTCCGGATGTTCCACAACTGTTGTACCGTCGTAGTTAAGCACCTGGTTCACGAGACGCTTATGATCCGTATTTGTAGATTTCGATGTTACCGCGCCGTCGATAATGTAAACATTGCCTTTATCGAATTCCTGCTTGTGGAGACTCGTGCGTTCAGTCTGTTTTAACATGGTCGATGATAAAAACAGCCATTTGTCGCCGGCCGATACACTTCCGGCAACGACCGATTCTGTCTTCCCGACCCTCGGCATGCCGCGTACACCAATCAGGAAAGTTTCATCGATATCGAACAGAATAGCAAGGAAGTCTACAACGATACTGATTTCATCACGTGTAAACCTGAAAATATTTTTGTTTTCCTCCGCCCGCTTTATAAATCTGCCGTGACGGAGCGTCAGCCGGTCCGTAATGGTCGGCGTCCGCATTTTGCCGACTTCAATTTCATCGACATGACGGCAGATCCATTTAAAACGTTCAAGCTTCCACAAATTATCGGTACGGAGCAGCAGGGCGCGCTGCGAGACTTCAACACCGTTAATCGTTTTAATGCTGAGACCGATATTTCCCATCAGACTCAAAATATCGCCGAGCAGCCCTGGCCGGTCATCGAGGTTTTTATATTCCAAATAGACTTCTTCGTCGCGTTCCGGATAAAAATTAGGTTTCTCAGTATTCACGTATACCATCCCCCGTTAATTTTCAAAACTTCTCCAGTAATGCTGCGCGCATTTTCTGACAGCAAGTATTCCGCCGCCGAAGCGACCTCCCGGGGTTCGATTAAGCGCCCTTGCGGCAGGTCTTCCAGCATCATTGCTATGTCTTCTTCAGACAGCTTTAAAGTCATTTTACCACGGACGACACCGGGTGCTACAGCATTAACTGTTATATTCGACGGCGCGAGTTCCTTGGCGAGCGATTTGACCAGTGTTTCCTGGGCCCCTTTAAAGGTGCTGTAGATGCTTTCCATGCTCGCACCGTAAGTGCCCCAGACACTTGAGATTACGATAATGCTCGCACGACGGCTCCGTCTCAGCTTCGGCAGCAGCACCTTGATAAAAGTAATCAGTGCCCTCACGCTGACGTTGTACTGGCCGTCGACCTGTTCTAAAGTCGTATCCTGTATTAATTCAAACAGCGCTTCACCCGGTGTGAAAATCAGTGTATCGACTGTTTCCACACCGCTGAAACAGCCTGCAAGCTCACTTTCTGAAAACGGCTGTGACAAGTCGAGATAGTGGTGCGTACTGTCTAATTCCGGCGTGTTTTTGTGTGAGAATGTAATAATTTTATCATTTTTTAAACATTCGTGAATACATTTTCCGATATCACCCGTTGCACCGACTAAAACGACATTACTCATAAGCTTTCACAATCACTTCGACCATGTTTTTCGTGTCGATTGAACTGTTAAAGTAGTTTTTAATATCTTCCAGCGTAATACTGTCGATTACTCTAGGCACGTTATATAAATCATAGCCGTCGAAATAATATTTCGTAAACTGGTTGGCAATATACTCAGGCGAGTTCAGGCTCGTTAAGTAATCTCCCATGAGCTCGCGTTTCTGACTCTGAAGACGTTTTTCAGAAAAGAAGTCAGTCGTTTTAACTTCGTCGATAATACGCACGATTTCCGCCGTAAACGTTTCATAATCAGCCGTTTCCGCTGCCATCAGCGTATGTCTCACCATTTCTTCTTCCTGGTAGGCGAAGTTAAATGAATCATCGACGATGCCTCGTTCAAGAAGATCTTCGTAATACGGCGACTGTTCACCGAAGACCATATCGAGTGCAAAGAGCATCGCTGCATCCCGGCGCTCCCGGACCGCATTGTCACTGTCATCCGGCAGTGTTTTAAAGCCGAGCATCACTTTAGGTGTCGATACCGCAAGCTCCATTACTTTCTCTTTAGTTTTAACCGCGTAGGGCTCTTCCGGTATAAAACGTTCGATATCCGACGGCTCGAAGTCCGGCCGTGAATTCTGATGCGCTTCTATATACGCGAAAGTTTCTTCTATATTAAAGTCGCCCGCTAAAATCATTACCATATTATCCGGCGCATAGAACGTCTTATGGCATAAGTACAGATGCTCCGCCGTAATTTCCGAAATCGACTCAAGCGTCCCCGCAATGTCGATAGCGACCGGTGAATTTTCGTACATAGCGTTCAGCGTTTCGTGGTACAGGCGGTAGCCTGGATTATCCTGGTACATTTTAATTTCTTCATTAATAATGCCGATTTCCTTCTCTACTTTTTCAGGAGTAAAGTACGGTATTTCCACCATATCCATTAAAAGCTGGAGATTTTCAAAGAAGTTTTCCGTCGTGCTGAACAGGTAGCTCGTTCTGTCAATCGATGTAAAGGCGTTCGCACTCGCACCCATTTCAGAAAACTTGTTGAAGACGTCGCCCGCTTCTTTATCGAACATTTTATGCTCTAAAAAGTGCGCAATGCCGTCCGGCACATTGTGGACTTCGCCGTGAGCTTTAAAGTGATTGTCCACAGAACCGTACTTCGCCGTGTAGGTGGCAAATTTTTTATTGTAGCCTTTTTTATCGATGATAAATACCTCAAGGCCGTTATCCATCACCTGTTTATGAACGACTTCATCCAGGTGGTCATAGCGGACTGTTGTATATTTATTGGTCATTGTCTATACCGCCTTTCAGCGTAAATACTGTATCGAGTTTAATTTTTTCTGCGATTCTGATGACATCCTCTTTCGTAATCGCTTCAAGCTGTTCAGTCCAGCTCTTCACCGGTGCTGTTACAGACTGTTCTTTTAAAAGCGTATTGTAGTTTAAGGAAATTAAACCGCGCGGCTTGTCCATCGATTCCTTTCGGCTGGACAGCATATTCCGTTTAATTTCTTCGACAAAGGATGCTTCAAAGTCACCGTCGGTGACACGCTTAAGTTCTCGCTTCACTGCATCTTCAAACACTTGAATATTGCCATTGTCCACACCCGCCAGCACAAACAAGTAGCCGTTTTTTATATCGACCTGTGAATGAATCGAATATGCCAGGCTCATTTTTTCGCGGATATTCGTAAAGAGAAGAGATGCCGCACTGCCGCCGAACAGCTGATTAAAGACATTCAGCGCCATGACATCTCCGGGCTCTGAATACTGCACACGGAAACCGAGATTCACTTTCGCCTGCTCAATCCGCTCATGTGCTGTTTTATATTTCACTTCGGGAACACCCCGTACCGGATAGCCTTTATACGGATACATTTTCGTCTCTTCGTGACTGTGCAGGCGTGATAAGTAATCAAATACCTTATCTTCTACCTTGCCCGCAACGAGGATAGACATTTCATCCTCTGTCATCATGCTCCTGTGGGCGTCCTTCACATCGTCAAGAGTTAAACGCTCTAAATCGTCTAAATCACCGAACGATAAGTGTCTATAGTCTTCTGTTTCAAACATCGTTTCGAGCAGCATTTCAAAGGCGCGCTGCGAATGATTATCGCGCATGCTCTTCAGGCGGTTCGTCATCAGGCGCTTTTCACGCTCAAAAAATGCTTCATCCGAGTCATCGTAATTAAACGGCGTATGCAATACGTCTTTTAAGAGTTCTGTAATATCATTCAGCATGTCGATATCTTCCATAATGAATTTATCATTGACGAATTCAATTGAGAATTTAACGATATGATCGCTGCCTTTTTTGACAACATTCGATGTTAAATGCGCACCGTAATGTTCTGCCAGATATTCAAGCAGCACTGCATTTGACGTAAATTTTTCTGTCTGTTTAATCATCATGCGGCTGAGCAGACTGCGTACAGTCACACTGCCGCCCGTGAGCGGCGTTCTGAAATAGACGCTCACGACGACTGTTTTAAATTTTTCTGTATATATTTTTACAATTGGCACATTATTAATGACTCTTTTGTCTACACCCTGCATTAAAAAAACTCCTAACTAATCTTCATGGTTTTCAATCAGGACACTGCGCGGCTTGGAGCCGCTCGCGGGTCCGATCACCCCGTTCGCTTCCAAATCATCGACGAGACGCGCTGCACGGTTGTAGCCGACTCTGAACTGGCGCTGCAGAAGACTTGCCGACGCGCGCTGTTCTTCGATTACAAACCATTTTGCATCCGGATAAAGTTCATCTTCCGATTCAACCGGCGCACTTACTGTCTCCTTCTGATTCATTATAACTGATTTCTCATAATTTGCTTTCATCTGATCTGTAATGAACTTCACGATATCTGTCACTTCATCATCATCGAGGAAAGCACCCTGGACGCGGATCGGCTTCGAACGGCCGGACGGCAGGAACAGCATGTCCCCGCGTCCGAGCAGTTTCTCTGCACCCATCGAATCGATAATTGTCCGTGAGTCCGTCTGAGAACTTACACTGAAGGCGATTCTCGACGGAATATTCGCTTTAATAATACCCGTAATAACATCGACAGACGGGCGCTGGGTGGCGATAATTAAATGAATACCCGCTGCCCGCGCCATCTGTGCAATCCGCGTAATCGACGCCTCCACATCTTTTGAAGCCACCATCATTAAGTCCGCGAGCTCATCGACAATAACGACGATGTAAGGCAGTTTCTGCACTTTCTCAGGATCATCTGCCTGGCGCTCAAGATACTGGTTGTAAGCTTCAATATTTCTCGTATGCGATGCACTGAAGAGGTCGTATCTTCTTTCCATTTCACTCACGATGCGGTTTAAGGCATCACTTGCTTTCTGCGGATTCGTAACCACCGGCGCTAACAGATGCGGAATACCGTTATAGACGTTCAGCTCAACCATTTTCGGGTCGATCATCATCATTTTAACTTCATGCGGTTTCGCATTTAAGAGAATGCTGACGATAATGCCGTTTATACAAACCGACTTACCGCTTCCTGTTGAACCTGCGACGAGCAGGTGAGGCATCTTGTTGAGTTCAGCCATAATCGGCGCACCGGAAATATCTTTACCGAGTGCGACTTCAAGCGGATTATCCGACGACTTCCGTTTAATCACTTCGCGCAGCGTAACCATGCTGACGACTGAATTCGGCACTTCGATGCCGACTGCTGATTTGCCCGGTATCGGCGCTTCAATGCGGATATCTTTTGCAGCTAAACTGAGCGCAATATCGTTTTGAAGATTGATGATTTTAGATACTTTCACTCCGACGTCCGGCTGGATTTCAAACTGCGTTACAGCAGGTCCGATACGGATTTTAGACACTTTCGCATTGACATTAAAGTTCTTAAGCGTTTCTTCCAGAATACGCCCCTGCTGGATGACTTCCTTGTTGCTGACTTTCTCGCCCGGTTCTGTATCGTTAAGCAGGTCGATCGACGGCAGCTTGTACTCGATAAGCTGCTTGAGTTCTTTATCATCGAACTCTTCGAATTCACTGTCAGCTGCCTCGCCTTCGGGAATATCAACTGCACCGTCATCATCCGGCGTGTCATATTCAAGTTCTTTTTTCTCCGCAACTTCTTTTTCTATCTCAAGCGCGTGATCTTTCGCGGTCGTATCTTCAGGCGCCTCTGTATCTTTATATTCTTCCATCAGAATTTCCGAATCGTAGACTTCCGGTTCAACATATTCGTCCGCTTCTTCTAAGAGTGAATCTGTTTCAGGCTCATCTTTCTTACTGAAGCGCGCCTTCTGTTTTTTGTCGGTACGCTTTTCAAGCGGCGTGTCTTCGGCCGGCGTTTCGATAATCGGTTCTGATTTTGCTTTTGGTTTTGATTTCGGTTTCTTTTTGACTTCTTTTTCTTTCTTCGGACGGTTCTGGAACCATTCAGCCAGTCTTTCAAACAGGCTGACGATTCCAGCTCCGATAGCAGTCAGTCCCCGGATAACAAAATTAAAGTCATTCCGGAGCGACTCCTCAATGCTCTTGTGACGGACGATAATAATGCTCATATAAATGAAGATTAAGCCGATTAAGAGCGTCCCGAAGAAGCTGATGCCGGTCGCTGAAAAATTGAATAAGGTCTGTCCGATAATGCCGCCGCCGGTAAAGTCAAAACCCGGCTCTCTCGTCATGACGAGCATATCGTTAAAACTGAAATAATTGTCTGTTCTCGGACGGTCCGATAAATACAAGATCGAGTGCAGCAGGAACAAGAGGCCGAACTGCATCATTAAATAGCCGAGCATGCGTTTTGTAAACGGGAATTTTAAATGTGTCGCCAAATAGAAACTCGCGAGCAATAACACGAGGTATGTAAAGTAGCGGCTTGTGCCAAAAAGAAAATTAAACACTGCATCGGTATATTCTCCGACGAGGCCCAGCTGGAATACTGTAATGATAAGTAAAATAATAATGATTAAAGCAAAACTCGCATAATACGTTTTCTTATCATTGTTTTTCTTTTTCGCAGTGCGCTTTCGTTTAGTCGCCATCTTTTACCACCTTCATTTTCACTTTTTAATTATAACAACGGAGATATAAGGTTATCCTAATATCTCCGCCGGTTTACACTCTATTATATTTCAGAAATGATTGGAATAATCATCGGACGACGCTTCGTTTCATCGTATAGGAATTTGCCAAGGTCATCTCTGATATTTTGTTTTAAGACACTCCATTCAATTTTGCCCGCACTGATATTGTCTTCGACAATACCTCTGACGTGCTCGGATGCTTCTTTTATCAGCGCTTCCGATTCTTTCACGTAGACGAATCCGCGGGATTGAATTTCAGGTCCTGCCGTAATTGATCTCGTCTCACGGTTAATAGTAACAACCGCGATAAAGATCCCGTCTTCAGAGAGCAGTCTGCGGTCCCTGAGCACAATGTTGCCGACATCGCCGACACCGCTGCCGTCAATCAGGACGTTGCCTGCTTCGACTTTTTCGGTACTGAACATCTTCTCGCCGTCATACTGAACGACATCCCCTTTTTCAAGCAGGAAAATATTTTCTGCTTTCACACCTGCTTCAGATGCGAGACGCGCGTGCGCAATCTGGCTTTTAAACTCACCCTGAACAGGAATAAAGTATTCCGGTTTAAAGATATTCAGCATCATTTTAAGCTCTTCTGCAAGTCCGTGGCCTGAAGCGTGAATATTTTTCGACGGTGTGTTGATTACAGCACCGGCCTTAACGAGTTCGTTAAGCGTCGTGTACAGGACAACTTCCATGTTCGATGAAGGCGTCGTTAAAATATACACTTCGTCGCCTTCTTTAATATTCGTTACTTCGTGCTGGCCGCGCGACATTTTGCCGAGCGCTTCGATCGGTTCACCCTGTGAACCTGTAGCGATAATAACAACTTCATTGTCCGGGTAGTCTTTAATTTCATGACTCGGCAGAAGCAGACCGTCCGGAATATCGAAATATCCGAGTTTTCTTGCTACTTTAAATGATGATTCAAGCGTGCGTCCGAGGAACGACACTTTGCGGTTTACTTTCGCAGCATTGGTCAGCACCTGCTGGATGCGTACGAAGTTCGACGCGTAGCATGATACGATAATGCGGTTTTTAGACTTCTGGAAGGCGTCTAAAATGTGGTCTTCGATTAAATTCTCCGCCACGTTGTAGCCCGGTTTCTCAGCTTCTGTCGAATCGCTGATCAGCGCGAGCGTTTTATTCTTCTCGGCGAGTGAATACATCTTTGCCATATTGTAGTCGTAGTTGCCTTTTAAGCTCTGGTCGAATTTAAATTCGCCGGTGTAGACGACTGCACCGTAAGGTGTATTCATGCTGATGCCGTATGAATCCGGGATACTGTGGGATGTTTCGAAAAACTCCACGTTCGTATCGCCGAACTTCATAACAGATTCATTATTGATTGCATAAAACTTAACTTTCTTTTTAACGTTCTTCTCTTTCAGACGTTCTTTAATTAAAGCAAGGGTTAAACGGGAGCCGTAAACAGGTACGTTTAATTCTTGAATAATGTAAGGAATTGCACCGATTGAGTCTTCATGTCCGTGTGTAACAAAAATCGCCTTCAGGCGATCTTTGTTCTCCAGAACGTATGAAATATCAGGTATGACGATGTCGATACCCAGCATTTCATCTTCCGGGAACATAAGACCTGCATCGAGAATAAACATATCGTCGTCAACTTCAACGACATACATGTTTTTTGCAATCTCGCCAACGCCGCCGAGAGGAACGATTTTCACATGTGCTTTTTTACTTTCTTTCTTCACATTGATGTCCTCCTTTGATAATATCCGGCAGTTATTTTAGTCTTCTTTTTTTTCTTTATCTGTTTCCAGTAATTCTTTGCGTGATGCGTTAACGCGTCCCTGGTTATCGATATTCGTTACTTTAACGAGGATTTTATCGCCTATTTTAACGACATCTTCAACCTTGTTGACACGTGTATTATCGAGCTGGGAAATATGCACGAGTGCATCCTTGCCCGGGAAGAGCTGAACGAAAGCGCCGAATTTCTCGATGCGGCGCACTTCGCCGTTATAAATTTCGCCGACAACCGCTTCGCGTGTAATATCTTCGATAATTTTACTCGCTTCTTTAATTGCTTCCTGGTCGCTCGAACCGATGAAGACAGTACCATCCTGTTCGATATCCAGTTTAACACCTGTCGCGTCGATAATTTCATTAATCTTCTTACCGCCCGGTCCAATAACGTCGCGGATTTTAGCAGGTTTAATATGCATAACTTCAACTTTCGGCGCGTGTGCTGATAGTTCAGTGCGCGGCGCGTTGATTGTTGCAAGCATATTATCTAAAATGTGCAGGCGGCCGATGCGTGCCTGCTCAAGTGCTTCCTGTAAAATCGCTTCATCTAAACCGTCGATTTTAATATCCATCTGAATCGCAGTAATTCCCTTCGGAGTTCCCGCAACTTTAAAGTCCATATCTCCAAGCGCATCTTCCATGCCCTGAATATCAGACAGAATTGTGTAATTTTCATCTTTCTTAACAAGTCCCATAGCAATACCCGCTACCGGTGCTTTAATCGGCACACCTGCATCCATTAAGGCTAATGTCGAACCGCAGATTGATGCCTGTGAAGAAGAACCGTTCGATTCAAGTACTTCAGACACGACGCGAATCGTGTACGGGAAGTCCGTTTCATTCGGGATAACCTGCAACAGCGCACGTTCCCCGAGTGCTCCGTGACCGATTTCGCGGCGGCCCGGTCCGCGGATTGGACCTGTTTCGCCGACAGAGAAATTCGGGAAGTTATAGTGGTGCATATAGCGTTTGTTGTCTTCTGTACCGAGACCGTCGATAATCTGGTGCTCGCCGAGGCCGCCGAGCGTTGCAACAGACAGCGCCTGAGTCTGTCCGCGTGTAAATAAAGCTGAACCGTGCGTGCGCGGAAGCAGTCCCACCTGTGAATTTAAGGGGCGGATTTCTGCCGGTTCGCGGCCGTCAGGACGGATTTTATCGTCTGTGATTAGACGGCGGACTTCAGCTTTAACAAGGTCGTCGAAAATAGCCGATGCATCTGCTGCGAGTGCGTCGTAATCTTCAGCATCTTCGTCGAGACTTGCGATAATATCCTGCTTGACTGAAGAAATATTTTCTTCGCGTGTCTGCTTGTCGTTCTCCTGAATTTTAGCATACAGGTCCATGCTTTCAGCCTGAGCTGTAATCTGTGCGCGGAAGTCCTCGTCAATCTGCTCGATTTCAACTTCGCGTTTAACAGGTTTAATTTCAGCAATTGCATCGTTTTGGAACTGGACAAGTTCCTTAATGTTTTCGTGACCGAAAAGAATCGCTTTTAACATAATATCTTCAGGAATTTCCTGTGCCGCTGCTTCCACCATGTTTACTGCGTCGTAAGTCCCCGCAACTTGAAGTTCAAGTTCCGATTTTTCCTGCTGTTCTGCTGTCGGATTGATGATAAACTCCCCGTCGATTAAACCGACAGTAACACCCGCAATCGGGCCGTCAAAAGGAATATCCGAGACGCTAAGCGCCATTGAAGATCCGAGCATTGCTGCCATTTCGGGAGATGCATTATTGTCTACAGAAAGCACTATAGACATTACCTGTACGTCGTGACGGTAGCCGTCCGGGAACAGGGGACGAATCGGTCTGTCGATTAAACGGCTCGTGAGCGTCGCATCTTCACTCGGACGCCCTTCACGCTTGTTGAAGCCGCCGGGAATTTTCCCCGCTGCGTACATTTTCTCCTCGTAAGCTACTGTTAACGGGAAGAAACCGATATTTTTCGGTTCTTTCGATCCTGTCGCTGTAGAGAGCACTACTGTATCGCCGTAACGTACAAGTACAGAACCGCTCGCCTGCTTAGCCATCTCTCCGTACTCTATAATAAGCGGGCGGCCGCCCCACTCAGTTTCAAACACTTGTTTAGTCTGTTCATTCATAATTTGTTTTCTCTCCTTAGCTTTGGCACTTATAATTATCATATCATTTTTGCTGTGAAATATATATATAAAAAGGTGTCGGGTTTTAGAGCGCTGGCGGGGGTTGCGTGACTATGGGAGGTGCTCATTGTCACTAGGACGGTGATGCGTGACTATGAAATCCGCTCATTGTCACTAGGACGGCGCTGCGTGACTATGAAATCTGCTCATTGTCACTAGGACGGTGATGCGTGACTATGAAAACAACTCATTGTCACTCAGTACTATAGTCTCGCTGCTCTTTTATCTTGTTGCCAGGCTTATCCTTATACCTCTGTACTTTCTTCGTTTCTTTCAATGCTGCATTGCCATCATAATATCTAAACTCATATGATGTCTGCCTTCCTTTTTTAATTACATCACAATGCCTTTGAAGTGAACGAAGCACTGTCCTACCATGCAGCTGATGATCTATTAATCTCAGCAGCGACCGTTTCGTCATCGGCTGATTATAAAACAGGAACTTATGGTCGCTCATAGCGCGGAGCAGATGCGTTTCGTTACTTTCTATTGTACCGCACTCAGCGCAAGTTAACTGGAAACGTCCCTTTTCTAGATTAAAACTTCCGCATTCCCCGCAATAAATCCCCATTCGGATTTGGCCGACATCTAGGCTCCCGTTAAAATATGGATTTTCAGTTATATGTGCGCGAATTAATGATACAAGTTTATCCGCCTTCCCGGTATTAAAGTTCTCTTTAAACTCACGGAAGTATTTCTTCAGATCCATACGGATGACGACATTCTTCCAAATCGAGTTATCCTCTGAATACAGTCTGAAGTCATCATTTGGAAATATCACCTTACCCGTTATCTCAACAGTGACATTATAATTTCTGCATATGCGGTATAATTTTCCGACTGCCCGGTCGACTTGTGAAAATGGATTATCGGGAATTACTTCATTATTCCTCGAAAATCTGCCGTTTTTATAATAGTATTCTCCCCGGTAATTTTTAATTTCATTGACAACAACAGCATCTTCCGCAATAACCAGACTGTCATACTGACCTCCCGAATTTCCTGCAGCAAGATAAACATCTCTAAAAATATAAAGATTGCTGTGTCCTGTTTCATCAAAAATTTTATCGTATAAGCATTCGCCTTCATAACCGCTTCTATATATTTTAAACTGACGGTCTTCGGCAGCATTCAAATGACGTCTCTTCTGCAACGCTCTATAATGTAAAAGTTCCGCCGGTATTTTTCTGCTGTTTAAAAACATTTAACCTCTCCTTTTTAAGAATACTCCTCACTATAAATATAGATGAAATTCCGGAGTTTCCTACCAATATCCGAGGTAAATGCGAAAATTGAAAAACTGCGTATCATAATCAGCAAAAAACAAAAAAATCCGCTCCTCTGCAGAGGGGCGGATCGAAAGTTTATAGATTAACGGCGTAGTCCAAGTTTAGCGATTAAGTCGCGGTATCTTACTACGTCTTTGTTGCGCAGGTAAGTCAGCAGGTGCTTGCGGCGTCCTACCATTTTAAGAAGACCGCGTCTTGAGTGGTGGTCTTTCTTGTGCGTGCGCAGGTGATCGTTTAATGTGTTGATTTCTTCTGTTAATACAGCGATTTGAACTTCTGGTGACCCAGTGTCAGTTTCGTGTACGCGGTATTCTTCGATTAATTCTGTTTTTCTTTCTTGTGAAATTGCCATTATAATTTCCTCCTAATAATTTATATACACCAATATCCGAGCATGCGTCGGAGTTTCAACAATGCCAAGATACGGTACTCGTAATATTATATACTTTTTTAAGCTTCATATCAAGTATTCATTTACAAGATAAAAACCGGTCCTCTTAAAAATGTCAGCCTACAGGTCTCGGAGCAGCTCGCGCGCAATCTTCGCATCAGAATCAATTGCCGCGATCAGCGGTTCGATGCCGTCGAATTTTTCTTCATCGCGGACGAAGTAATGCCAGTGAACCGTAACGTTTTCTCCGTAAATATCGCGGGCGAAGTCGAAGATGTAAACTTCCGTCGTAAGGCGCGCATTGTCATGGAAGGTCGGTTTAACCCCCACGCTCGCAACTCCTTTATAGAGCGTGTCGTCGTTTTCAATCGTCATCGTCACAGCATATGAACCTTTTGCCGGCATGAAATAGCGGTAGTTGGGTTCGATGTTTGCAGTCGGGAAGCCGATTGTCCGGCCGCGCTTCTCGCCTTGAACTACAATGCCTTCGATATCATAAGCGCGGCCTAGAGCTGCGTTTGCCTTATCGAGTTCGTGGTTATCGAGATATTCGCGGATGCGGGTCGTCGATACTTTACTGTCCAGCATTTCATGCTTGCCGACTTCTGTCGTATTGAACTCTTCATACAGTTTTAAGTCTGCGACTGTACCGCTGCCTTTTTTGCCGTATGTATAATCGAATCCTGCAATGACTTCTTTAATGTTGCTGCTAATAAGGTATTCCTTGACGAAATAATCTTTATCGAGTCCTGCAAAAGCACTGGAAAAGTTAATCACAAATACATAATCTATGTCGAGTTCTTCCAGTTTCTTCATTTTAATGTCAAACGGCGTCAGGTAGGTTGTACGCTGTTTTTTAGGGTCGAGCACGACGGAAGGATGCGGGTCGAAGGTCATGACCGCTTTTTTCAAACCTCGTTCTGCTGCGATTTCCTTCATCGTATTGATGACATCGAGATGCCCTAAATGGAGGCCGTCAAAAAAGCCCAGCGCTGCTGCTGACGGCTCTATGTTTGAAAGTGCTTCATCGTTTGGATAGTGCAATTTAATTATTTCCATAAGTCCCCCATAAGTTATTAAACATTTTAAATGGTTTTAACTGATCAGGTTTTTCGGGATGTGTTTTGTAAATTCCGAGCGGCATCTCACCGCGGGTAAATAAAATAGTATCGAGGTCAGTTAAACCCAGCATTGTTAATATATCACTTTTTACTACTTTTTGCCCGTGTGTGATTTGAAATAATAAATCTTCATCTTGAATGTCGTATCTCAATATATCATCCAGCATATCGATGATGGGAATCGGCTCTGCTTTTACCGTGCCGTCTCTTAAATCGCCGAGCGCAATGGCCTGGTCGATTGAAAATCCGCAGGAGCCAGTCCGGCGGAGATAGGACATATGTGCAGGATAGCCGAGCGCGCGGCCGATATCGACTGCGAGCGTGCGGATATAAGTGCCTTTTGAGCAGGTGACATCAATGTCAAAAGATATTGTCCCTTCCTCATATCTGAGGTCTGAAGTGAGTTCCAGATTTTTAATCTGCACTGTCCGCGAGGGGCGTTCCACTTCAATCCCTTCGTGCGCGTACCAGTACAATTTCCGGCCGTTGACGCGGACGGAACTGTACAGCGGCACAGTCTGATGATAGTCGCCTTTAAACTGTTCTATGACAGCGACGACATCTTTTTTATTTAAACTGCCTTCAAGAACTGCTTCAGTTTCAAGTGTCTTCCCTGTCGCATCTTCTGTATCTGTTGTGCGTCCGAGTGTGACAGTCGCGCTGTAGCGTTTCTCGCGTTCCTGGAGAATTTCAGTCAGCTTGGTCGCATCTCCGATAACGATCGGAAGCACCCCTGTCACCGACGGATCGAGCGTGCCTGTGTGGCCGACTTTTTTAGTCCCGAGCACGCGGCGCATTTTATAGATGACATCGTGCGAAGTCATGCCGGCGGGTTTATCGACTGGAATCACGCCGTGAATATTATTATTTGCCATTATCTTCACCTGCTTATTTTATGTAGAAGAAGAAAAAGCCGCACCCGGCTCCCGGCGGGGAATACGAGTGCGGCTTATCTTGTTATATTACTTATCGTCGCGTTCTTTGATGTCGCTCAGGAGCGATTCAATCTTTTGTCCGTAATCGATGGAAGTATCGTATTTAAACTTCACTTCCGGTGCTTTACGGAGACGGATGTTAGTCGCAACAGCTTTTCTGAAAAGACCGTTGAACTTATCGAGCGTTTCCTGCACGAATTCTCTGTTGCTGTTCAGCGACGTATAATAAGCGGTCGCTGTTTCATTTTCTTTTGTAACTTCGACTTCAGTAATAGTTACCATGCCGATGTCCGGTTCTTTCTCTGTTACTGTTGTACGGATTTCTTCGCTCAGCACTTTTTTAATTTCTTCTGCTATGCGTTCATTTCTCGTTGACATAATTATTTCCTCTCAATCTCTACCATAATGAATGGCTCTATTTGGTCGCCCTCTTTGATATCGTTGAAGTTCTTAATTGTCAGTCCACATTCGTAACCTGCAGTGACTTCTTTTGCATCGTCTTTGAATCGTTTCAGCGTATCGAGTTCGCCTTCGAACACGACAATGCCGTCGCGGATTACGCGCACGCCGCTGTCACGTGTAATTTTGCCGTCTGTAACATAAGCTCCCGCAATCGTACCGACTTTCGATACTTTAAAGATTTCACGCACTTCGACATTACCGATAACTTTCTCTTCGTATTCAGGGTCAAGCATACCCTTCATAGCCGATTCGATTTCTTCGATAACTTTGTAAATAATGCGGTGGAGTCTCATATCAATCTGGTTTTGCTCAGCTGCGCGTTTCGCATTGACATCCGGACGGACATTAAAGCCGATAATAATCGCGCTTGAAGCGTTTGCGAGCGTAACGTCTGATTCGTTAATTGCACCGACACCTGTATGGATGATGCGTACATTAACTCCTTCGACGTCGATCTTCATCAATGAAGCAGCCAATGCCTCAACCGAACCTTGTGCGTCACCTTTGATGATGATATTGAGATCTTTCATCTCGCCTTCTTTCATCTGTTCGAACAAGTTATCGAGCGATACTTTCTGGTTAACTTCTCTGTCGCGCATAATCTTATCTTCGTGACGCGCTTCACCGATGGAACGCGCTTTTTTATCGTCTTCGAAGACTACGAAACGGTCGCCTGCTTCAGGCACATCATTGATACCCGTAATTTCAACCGGTACCGACGGGCCTGCAGATTTAATCCGCTGGCCAGTGTCTGAAACCATGGCGCGGACTTTACCGAAAGTCGAGCCGACTACGATAGAGTCTCCGACGTTAAGCGTTCCGTGCTGGACGAGCAGGCTCGCTGCAGGTCCGCGTGATTTGTCGAGTTCTGCGTCGATTACCGTACCGATTGCAGCCATCTTGCTCGTCGTCTTAAGTTCAGCCATTTCACCGACTAAAGTAATCATTTCAAGCAGTTCATCGATACCCTCGCCTGTCAGTGCAGACAGCGGAACGAAAATTGTATCCCCGCCCCATGCTTCCGGATAAAGACCGTATTCACCGAGTTCAGTCATAACGCGGTCTGCGTTCGCTGTCGGTTTGTCAGTTTTGTTGACTGCGACGATAATCGGCACTTCTGCCGCTTTCGCGTGGTTGATCGCTTCAATTGTCTGAGGCATTACTCCGTCGTCTGCTGCAACGACAAGAATAGTAATGTCTGTCACCTGTGCTCCCCTTGCACGCATAGTTGTGAAAGCCGCGTGTCCGGGAGTATCTAAGAAAGTGATTTTTTTGCCGCCGTGTTCAATCTGGTAAGCGCCGACATGCTGAGTAATACCGCCCGCCTCACCTGCAGTCACTTTCGTGTTGCGGATCGAATCTAAGAGCGTAGTTTTACCGTGGTCAACGTGGCCCATAATTGTGACGACGCTCGGACGTTCTTCATCGAGGTTTTCTTCTTCAAGGTCGAAGAAGTTCGTGAGATCCGTATCGTCTACAAAGACTTCAAGTTCAGAAGTAAAACCGTAGTTTTCTGCTACGACTTCAACCGAATCCTGGTCGAGCGACTGGTTAATGTTCGTCACGATACCTAGCATAAATAAGTCTTTAACGATAACTGAAGAATCTACGCCGATTTTCTCAGCCAGTTCACCGACTGTAATTCCCTCTTCGTATGTGAAATGCTTGTTTTCAGGTTCAGCCTTTTTCGACTCCTGTTTTTTGGCTTCCTGGTTTTTAGGAGCTTTGTTTTTCGAATTTTTCTGGTTTTGCTTATTTCTTTGATTTTTATTGTTATTATTTTTCTGCTGGTTCTGTTTGCTGTTTTGTTTAGCAGCAGGTTTATTACCGGCCGGTTTTTGAGCTGCATCTTTGGCATTCTTATTAAACTCGGCATCGAGAACTTTCAGCACGTCATCTTCCAGTGAAGACATATGGCTTTTAACCTCGATATTTTTCGATTCCAGAAAATCGATAATTTCCTTGCTTGTTAAACCTTTTTCTTTGGCGTATTCATGAATTCTTATTTTACTCATTGAACCAATCCCTTCTATAGGAGCTCTTTTATCTTTCTGGCGAATCCCTTGTCGGCAATTGCCAGTACGACCCTGTTATATGTGCCGGTCGCCTGAGACAGCTCTTCGTTTGTGTACTTGTCAATGACAGTGACATCATAGCTTGCACATTTGTCTTTAATTCTCTTTGCAGTACTTTTACCCGCATTTGCAGCCAGCAACACAACTTTTGTTCTGCCGCTTTTTATAGCTTCAAGGGTTTTCTCTTCACCGGTAACAGTTTTGCCTGCGCCGGTGGCGAGGCCGATATAATTTAAAATTTTATCGTTCATCGTTTTGGAATATCCTCTCTGTAAATAAGACGGATAATTTCATCGTAGACCGGGTCCAGTGTTTCGGTCGTTTTACCGAGTACTTTTTCAAGCACTTTTTTACCGCGGGCGTTATTGACCTTGTCGAGATCTTTTACGACGTAGCTGCCGCGGCCGTTTTTCTTGCCGGTTGCGTCAGCAGCAACTTCGCCTTCCTTGTTTACAACGACGCGGATTAAATCTGCTTTCGGATGCATTTCATTCGTCAGGATGCATTTGCGCATCGGAATTTTCCGTGCCATATTTTCACCTCTAGTCGTTACTGATGCCCTCATTCAGAGCATCTGATTCGCTTTTAATATCGATCTTCCAGCCAGTGAGTTTTGCAGCAAGACGTGCATTTTGTCCTTTTTTACCAATTGCCAGAGAAAGCTGATGGTCGGGAACGACTACGACTGTAGACTTGTTCTCTTCATCGACGTTTACACTGACAACCTGTGACGGGCTGAGTGCGTTTTTGACGAATACTTTCGGATCTTCATCCCAGAGGACGATATCGATTTTTTCACCGTTCAGCTCATCGACGATGGCTTCCACACGTGCACCTCTTGCACCGACACATGAACCGACAGCATCGACATCTGTATTTTTAGCGTAGACGCTGATTTTAGAACGTTCGCCCGCTTCACGCGCTACGCTCATTACTTCAACTGTTCCGTCAAAAATTTCCGGCACTTCTTCTTCAAATAAACGTTTCAAGAGATTCGGGTGCGTTCTCGAGACGAAAATCTGCGGTCCTTTAGTCGTCTGTTCAACCTTGTTGACATATACTTTAATGCGCTCGTTCGGAATATAAGATTCATTCGGCATACGTTCCGATTCAGCAAGCACCGCGTCTGTTTTGCCGAGCTGGATATACACGAAACGGTGGTCGACACGGTCGATTAAACCTGTCAGCACTTCGTCTTCTTTGTTGATAAATTCATCGTATAAAATGCCGCGTTCAGCATCGCGGATACGTTGCATTACTGCTTGTTTTGCAGCCTGTGCACCGACGCGGTTAAAGTCCTGAGGTGTTACATCCTCATCAAACGGATCACCGATTTCATAGGCCGGATTATAGTTCTGCGCTGTTAAGAGATCGATTTCTGCAGTCGGATCTTCCACTTCTGCAACAACATCTTTACGCGAAATTACATGGTAGGCACCTGTCTCCATATTTAAATCGATTGAAACGTTTTTGTGGTCTGTATAGTTTTTCTTATATGCAGTAATCAGTGCTGCTTCAATTGCGTCGGTCAGCACTTCCATAGGAATATTTTTTTCTTTATGAATAAATTCAACTGCATTAATTAGTTCCTGATTCACTCAATTTTCCTCCATTCTAGAATAAGACGGCTTTTCTTATTGTTGCAATTTTGTCCCGTTCAATTGTAATTGTTTTTGTTCGTGTTTTTACTTTGTAATCAATCGTTACAGAGTTTTCATCGTAAGCGGTCAGTACACCTGTCCACTCTTTTTCACCGGCAATCTGCTGATACGTTTTAACGTAAATACCTTTGTTCAGCGTAAGCTCGAGATCTTCCTCATCTTTAATCGGACGTTCTGCTCCGGGAGATGACACATCTAAATAATACGCGCCCCCGATAATATCCCATTCGTCAAGCTGCGCACTGATTATTTCCGAGAACGCTGCACAATCATCGAGTGAAATACCGCCTTTTTTATCCAGGAAAATTCTAAGGAAAAAGTCAGGTCCTTCTTTAACGTAATTAACTTCAACCAGTTTTAAATCGTTGTCTTTTGCAATTGGCTCGACATGAGTAAATACTTTCTGTTCGGTTGCATTCATGTCAAAGTCCCCCTTTCAAAACTAAGAGAAGAACGGGGCGAACCCGCTCTTCTCCTGCAGACTGAGTATTTTTAATCACTAATATTATACCATAAGCAATTACACCGTGCAAGAAGACTAGATGTCAAAGATTGACAGCTGAGCTTTGTCCGGCAGATGATCAAGACTCCCGAGTTCGGTCAGGTAATCGATCAGTTTCTGTGAGACGCCGGCTTTTTTATTTAAATCTTCTTTAGAGATAAAACCCTCGTCCTCGCGTGTTTCCACTATTCTTCTTGCAACTGAAGCACCGAGGCCCGGCACCGCTATAAACGGCGGAATCAGCGTATCGCCTTCAATAATAAAGTCGAAGGCATCCGACTTGTCGACGCTGACAGGCTGCATTTTAAATCCGCGCTGCGCCATTTCATTGACCAGTTCCAGCACGACGAGTGTATCTTTTTCTTTCTTCGACAGCTCCTGGAAGTTCTGGTTCAGTTCATTGACACGGTGGCGGATAGTATCTTTATCTTTGACCATCGTCAGAAGATCAAAGTCCGTTGCCCGCACTGTAAAGTAGCTCGCATAGTAAAAGAGCGGGTGATGCACTTTAAAGTAGGCAATTCTGACCGAGTTCAGCACGTAGGCTGCGGCGTGAGCTTTAGGGAACATGTATTTAATTTTTTTGCACGATTCAATGTACCATTTCTCAACACCGTTATCTTTCATCGCCTGCTCGTGCTCTTCAGTCAGACCTTTCCCTTTACGCACTTTTTCCATAATGTTAAACGCAAGACTCGGTTCCAGCCCTTTGTACATCAGGGTTACCATAATGTCATCCCGGCAGCCGATAACGTTTGACAGGTCGCACGTCCCTTTCCGGATTAAATCCTGGGCGTTGCCAAGCCAGACATCCGTTCCGTGGGACAGTCCTGAAATCTGAACGAGTTCACTGAAGGTCGACGGTTTCGTATCTTCCAGCATCTGGCGGACAAAGCCCGTTCCGAATTCCGGAATGCCGAGCGTTCCCGTTTTACATAAAATCTGATCCGGTGTTACACCGAGAGATTCAGGGCCGCTGAACAATTTCATCGTTTCCTTGTCGTCGGTCGGCACTGTGGTCGGATCGATGCCGGATAAATCCTGCAGCATGCGGATCATCGTCGGGTCATCGTGTCCGAGTATATCGAGTTTTAATAAGTTGTTATCGATTGAGTGGAAGTCAAAGTGCGTCGTCTTCCATTCGGCTTCGACATCATCAGCCGGATACTGAATAGGAGTAAAGTCGTATATATCCATGTTGTCCGGCACAACGATAATACCGCCCGGGTGCTGGCCCGTCGTCCGTTTAACGCCGGAACAGCCGAGTACGAGGCGGTCGATCTCAGCCCCCCGCTTATGAAGTCCGTTATCATTGAGATAACCCTTAACGTAACCGAAGGCCGTTTTTTCTGCGACCGTGCCGATAGTCCCTGCGCGGTAAACATAGTCCTCCCCAAACAAATCTTTCGTATAGTTATGCGCTTTAGGCTGATAGACACCGCTGAAGTTTAAGTCGATATCAGGCACCTTATCCCCTTTAAATCCGAGGAAGGTTTCAAAGGGAATATCCTGGCCTTCTTTAATTAAATCAACATCGCACTTACTGCATTTTTTATCGGGCAGGTCATAACCGCTCGATACCGAACCGTCGGTAAAGAACTCTGACTCTTTACACTCGGGGCAGACATAATGCGGCGGCAGCGGATTGACTTCGGTAATTTCAGTCATCGTTGCGACTAAACTCGACCCGACGGAACCCCGTGAACCTACCAGATAGCCGTCATCAAGCGAGCGCTTAACGAGCTTGTGCGAAATCAGGTAAATAACCGCAAAACCGTTTCCGATAATACTCTCGAGCTCTTTTTCAAGGCGGTCCACTACAATTTGCGGCACCTCTTCGCCGTACAGTGCTCTTGCGTTGTCGTAGCTCATCTGTCTGATTTCTTCTTCCGCACCGTCAATTTTTGGCGGATACAGATCTTTCTTAATCACTTCAACTTTATCGATCATGTTCGCTATTTTCTGCGTATTCTCGACGACGATTTCAAAGGCAGTATCTTCATCGAGAAAATCAAACAGTTCGAGCATTTCTTCTGTGGAACGGAAATGCGCTTCCGGTAAATTACCGCGGGACAGCGGGTTACCCGGATTCGATTTCACTAAAATGTCCCGGGACAGTTTATCGGATTCTTCAAGGTAATGGACATTGCCGGTTGCAACGACCGGTTTACCCAGCTCCTTGCCGAGCTTAATAATATTTTCAATAATTTCTTCAAGGGTCGCCTCATCGCGTACCACTTCCCGGTCTAAAAGACGCTGGTAAAGGGGTTTTGGAAATACTTCGAGATAATCGTAAAAGTGCGCTTTATTTCTCGCTTCTTCATAGGATTTCTGCATCATGGCTGTGAAAACTTCACCGTTGTCGCAGGCGCTGCCGATTAAGAGTCCTTCGCGGTGTTCTTCCAGCACCTGGCGTTTAATCCGTGCAGACCGGTAAAAGTGATCGGTCAGCGACAGGCTGACAATTTTAAATAAGTTTTTTAAGCCCGTATTGTTCTGAACCAGTATAGAGACATGTGTCGGCATGGCCCTTTTATAAGAATCGCTGTTTGACAGACTCGAATTTATATCTTTGTGGTTCGTAATCCCGTAATCAGCTTTCAGCTGCGCCATCATTTTAATGAAAATATAAGCGGTGGCTTCCGCATCGTAAATCGCTCTGTGATGCTGAGTTAAATCAACGTTGTACTGCTTCGCCAAAATATTCAGGCCGTGTTTTTTCATATTGGTATTAATTGTGCGGGACAGCTCGAGCGTATCGATAACACCGTTCGTCGATTTGCCTAAACCTTCTTTTTCATATGCTTCATCGATAAAGCCCATGTCAAAGCTCGCATTGTGCGCAACGAATATAGCATCGCCGACCCACTCTTTAAAGTCTGTAATAACAGTACTGATATCCGGCGCGCCGACCAGCATATCATCGGTAATCCCGGTTAGTTCTTTAATCAGTTCCGACAGCTTTTCTCCGGGGTTGCTGAAACGTTCAAATTTATCGATGACTTCGCCGTTTTTCACTTTAACCCCGGCAAGCTCGATGATTGAATCATACTTCGATGACAGTCCCGTCGTCTCCACGTCAAAGACCACAAATTCGTGATCTTCAAGAGAGTAATCCTGGGGCTTGTAAGCAATTGGGGCGCCGTCGTCGACAAGCATGCCCTCCATGCCGAAAATCATCTTAAAGTCATCGTCGCCGCTCGTTGCGTTAAAGGCATCCGGAAAAGCCTGGACGTTGTTGTGGTCCGTTACCGCAAGGGCTGAATGACCGTACTGTTTCGCACGTTTAATATATTCTGTAATACTCGTCATGCCGTCCATCTGGCTCATCGTTGAGTGCAGGTGAAGCTCCACGCGTTTTTTATCGGCATTATCGCGCTTCGGCTTCTTATTAACCGCCGTTAAATTTCGGATATTTAAGACCATATCTTTCGTAAATTCATCGTATTCCACCCGGCCTTCGATAATGACCCAGTCGCCTTCTTCCAGCACTTCGAAAACTTCGTCATCATTTTTACCGTGACGGGAAAACATTTTCGCCATAATGGAATCCGTGTAGTCGGTTAATTTCAGCTGCAGGATTTTACGCCCGCTCCGGAGATCGCGTACTTCTTTTGAAAAAATATGCCCTTCAATTTTGACACTGTATTCTTCATCAAAAATATTTTCTAAAGGACGCACACCGTCAAAGGTTTGCGGTTTGCCGATTTGTTTTGGCACATTGCCTTTGCGCTCAGTCTCCTCCGCCTGTTTTTCCCTGTCGGAAATAAACTGGGTAATGAGTGCCTCCCGTTCATCGCTGATTCTATTTTCAAGCGCTTCTGACAGCGATGACTGCAGATCATCGTCAATTGTTACTTCAAGTCCTTTTAAATAAATGCCGAAATACTTATATGCATTCAGCAGGTTGCCGTTGATATGCCTGTTGAAATGCGACTGTTCAATTGAATTCTTAACCGCGATATAAAGCACACCGTTATCGAGTTTTTTAGCTGTTCTTTCCAGCTGGTGCTTTATATTGTCATTGATAGAAAGACTGTGTACTGCGAGCGGGAAGTAGTCTGTTACGAGCTGTTCATCGAACTCTGCAGCCGACATGATCAGTTCCGTTTTTGCAATGTCTTTAAATGCTTTATTTATGTTAGCACTCATCATTTGGTACAGCGCGCTCGGTATAATGCGCGATGTTGTCAGATGAAACTGCCAGATCCGTGCATCATCATCAACAACGACACGCGACAGCTCAGCGTCTTCCAAATAATTATTCTGAGTGATATTTGCCTGTTCAAGTAAAATCTTTAATTTATCATGGCTTTCCAATTAGAAAACACTCCCAGTTAAAAATTCCACATCCTGCGCCTGTCTTCCTAGAAAAACGCGTAAATCTAAGATTTACGCGTAGTCATTGTCTGCAAGATATGATGTTAAGTCTGTAATCCGCACTTCTGCAGATTCTTCGTCAAGACGACCTTTTACTTCGACTATGCCGTCTTTCGCGCCGCGTCCGACGACGATTCTTACAGGCAGGCCGATCAGTTCCGAATCAGCAAATTTAACGCCTGCGCGCTCGTTGCGGTCATCGTACAGCACGCGGTGGTTTTTAGATAAAATATCGTAAATTTCCGCAGCCGTGCCGGTAATCGTTTCATCCTTCGTATTCGCTGTAATAAGGTGAATATCAAAAGGTGTGACTGATTTCGGCCAGTAGATACCTTTGTCATCGTGATGGCTTTCGACGATTGCCGACAGCACACGTGAAATCCCGATACCGTAACAGCCCATTAAAACCGGTTTTGCACGGCCGTTCTGGTCGAGTACGTTGAAATCCATAGCTTCGGAATACTTAGTGCCGAGTTTAAATACCTGGCCGACTTCAATACCGCGCATGAATTTAGCAGGACCTGAACCATCAGCAACCGTTTCACCTTCGTTAATAAATCTGAAGTCCCCCGTACCGGCTGCTTCGAAGTCGCGTTCATGGTTCACATTTAATAAGTGATAACCCGTTTCATTGGCCCCGACCGGATAATTTCTCATCGCTTCGACCTGGTAATCAAGATAGACGGGAATTGGCGAACCGACAGGACCGAGAGAACCGGGTGCTGCATTCAATTCTGCTGTAATTTCTTCATCCGCTGCCATATCGATCATTTCAGTATCAAAGTAAGCTTTCACTTTAACATCATTCAGCTCCTGGTCACCGCGGATGACAATCATTTTCAGACCGTCATCCGTTTTAACAACCATCGTTTTAGTCGTTAAAGTCAAATCGGTATCGAGGAAATCAGCAAGTTCTTTTACCGTGCCGATGTCAGGTGTTGAGATTTTTTCGGTTTCAAGCATTTCTTCAGTACTGCGTTCTTTCGGCGGTGTACATTCTGCTTTTTCAATGTTTGCAGCATAGCTGCTTTCATCTGTGTACACGATAGTATCTTCACCAATATCTGCAAGCGCCATAAATTCATGTGTGTGGCTGCCTCCGATAGAGCCGCCGTCTGCCTCGACTGCTCTGTAGTTTAAGTCGAGACGCGTAAAGATGCGGCTGTAGGCATCGTACATATCTCTGTACGTTTTATCCAGCGAATCTTCATCGATATGGAAAGAGTATGCATCTTTCATTATAAATTCACGTCCGCGGAGCAGGCCGAATCTCGGTCTTAATTCATCTCGGAATTTCGTTTGGATCTGGAATAAGGTAAGCGGCAGCTTTTTATAGCTTTTCAGTTCATCGCGGACGAGCGAAGTAATTACTTCTTCGTGTGTCGGCCCGAGAGCAAACTCCCTGTCATGACGGTCGCGAATTCGCATCAGCTCTTTGCCGTATGCTTCCCATCTGCCTGATTCTTCCCATAATTCGCGCGGGTGCAGCACCGGCAGGTGCACTTCGGCACCGCCGATATTCATCATTTCCTCACGCACAATATCCTGAATATTGTTCAGCACCAGCTGCGTGATCGGCAAATATGCATATATACCGCGTGCGAGCTGTTTAATCATACCTGACTTCAGCATCAGGCGGTGGCTTAAACTTTCGGCTTCTGTAGGTGTTTCCCTAAGTGTAGGGATAAACATTTGTGATTGCCTCATATTATTTCACTCCTATAAGAAAAATGTTTTAATGTCGTTCCAGGTGACGAGCACCATAATGACTAAGACGAATAATACGCCGATTAACTGTATGTTCAATTCCACTTTGCGGTTCAGCGGACGTCTGAAAATTCCTTCGTAGAGCACGAATAAAATTCTTCCGCCGTCGAGTGCTGGAATCGGCAGTAAGTTCATTATACCTAAATTCACACTGAGCAGCGCAGTAAAGTTCATCAGCACTAAAATGCCCTGTGATGCGACTGTTTCCGTTACTTTATAAATGCCGACCGGGCCGTTCAGCATATCAAAACTGAAGGTGCCGGCAAAAATCGTGCCGATCATATTGACGACGAGTTCAAAGATGAGTGACATGCTGGACACAGTTTCTTCGATACCCCACCATACGGGAGCAATTACGCCGTCTTCAAAGTCTCTGCCGACACCGATGATAAGACGTTCCTGCACAGTGCCGTCAGGCAATTCCGTAGATTCAACCGTCGGTTCGAGCGTTGCCGTCCGCGATTCTTCTCCGGATTCAATCATCAGCTCCTGAGGATTGCCTTCGCCTTCCTGAATCAGCTGGGTCATATGACTCCAGCTGTCGACTTCTGTACCGTCGATGGAAAGGATGCGGTCGCCTTCTTCCAGATTAATTTCCGCTGCAGGCGTATCTTCCATAACCGTACCGACAATCGGTTCATCAACCGGTTTCCCCTGGATGTAAAACAGGATAGTAAATAAAACAAAAGCGAGCAGGAAATTAAAAAGCGGTCCGGCAAACAGCGTTAAGAAACGCTGCCAGACACTCTTCGTTTCAAATCTGCCGGACAAAGGTGCGATACGTTCGAGCTCCGAGTTTTCAACGAAGTAGCATTCATCGCTGAAATAATAAGTCGCTTCACTGTTGTCATTCAGTTTTAATCCAGTTACGTACATCCGTTCAGAGATGTCGCTGTCGACGACTTCAATCTCTTCGACATGCTGGAAATTGTGTTTATCATCTAGCAGGATGTGTGTAATTTCATCGTTCTGATTTAATTTAATATTGATGCGCATACCGGCATTCAGCGGATTAACTTCCATATCTTTTGAAGCCATCCTTACGTAGCCGCCGATTGGCAACAGACGCACCGTGTACTGCGTGTCGTTGTATTTATATGAAAAGATTTTCGGCCCCATACCGATGGCAAACTCCGGACACATAATTCCTGCACGTTTTGCAAAGAACATATGGCCGAATTCATGCACGGTAACAAGCACACCGAAAACGACTATAAATGCTAAAATTCCTGTCACTTACTTCACCTCATATTTGATTTATAGCGCGCGTCAAGGCTCAGTATCGTTTCAAGGTCGGGATTTTGAATATTCTCGTGCTGCAACATGCGGGCTTCAACGATTTCTTCAATTTCCAAAAACTTAATTCTGCCCTGTAAAAATTCTCCGACTGCGTATTCATTCGCAGCGTTCATTACCGTCGGCAGTGTACCGCCTGCTTCGAGCGCATCATAAGCGAATTTTAACATTTTAAAGCGGTCAAAATCCATTGGTTTGAAGTTAAGCTGTGACAATTCATTGAGAGACAGCGGATTATCTTTATAGAGCCGCTCCGGATGCGTAAAGGCGTATTGGATAGCCGTTCTCATATCGGAGTTGCCGAGCTGGGCCATAATACTGTTATCGATAAATTCCACCATCGAATGAATGATGCTTTCCTTATGCAGCAATGTTTTAATCTCTGAAACTTCGACGTCGAATAAATGTTTTGCTTCGATAACTTCAAAACCTTTATTCATCATGGTGGCAGAATCGATTGTAATCTTCTGTCCCATCGACCAGTTCGGGTGATTTAAGGCATCTTTTAAAGTGACGCTGCCGAGCTCATCGCGCGAAAGATCTCTGAAGGAACCGCCGCTTGCCGTAATAATCAAGCTGCTGATTTCCTTTTCATTTTCGCCTTTTAAGCATTGAAACAGAGCCGAATGCTCTGAATCGACAGGAATAATCTGCACGTTCTTTTCACGTGCACGTTCCATCACAAGATCGCCAGCTGCAACTAGGGTTTCCTTGTTTGCAAGAGCAATATCAGTTCCTGCATCGATAGCAGCAAGTGTCGGCCTTAAGCCCACACTTCCAAGTATTGCTGTTAAGAGCAGATCGCTGTTAAATTCAGCAACTGCAAGAAGACCTTCTTCTCCGGAAGTAAATTCTATATGCGGATATTTACTTTGCAGTTCTTTAAGAGTGTCTCTGTCCTGCACCGATACTAAAGGCGGCTGAAAGTCTGTTAAAATTTCGTTCAGCTTAGCTAAATTGCGTCCGGCAGAAATTGCACCGAGTTTAAAATGTTCCGGATTTTTTTTAATGATGTCCAGGCTTTGAGTCCCGATAGAACCTGTAACACCTAGTATAGAAATGGTTTTTATCATAGTATTCACCTGTTATTATGAAATAATCGGTAAGATGTTCATCAGGGGCAGTACGAAGATGAAACTGTCAAAGCGGTCTAGTATACCGCCGTGTCCCGGTAAAAATGTGCCAGAGTCTTTGACGTCAAAGTGACGTTTCAAAGCGGATTCCACGAGGTCTCCCATCTGCCCGAAGATGCTGAGAACAATAGTAAACGGAATTAAGAGCCACAGCGAACCTTCCATCAGGCCTGTGAAGACGAAAACTACCGGTATAAGCACCGATACGAGGGTGCCGCCGAGCGACCCTTCTATCGTCTTGTTCGGACTAATCTGCGGCCACAATTTTCTTCTGCCGAATGCTTTTCCGAACAGATAAGCTCCCGTATCCGTCAGCCAAACGATGAGAAGTGCATATAAAATATAAATCAGGCCGGATTCCCGCGTCTCAAAAAAGTACATGAAGCCGATGCCGATATAAGCAACTGCAAGGACACAGAAACCCATATCAACAAAAGTAAATCTGTTTTTTGACACTACTGTCGTCGACAGCATAATAAGTGCCAGCGCCACGATAATTTCCAGCTGGAAATCAGCGATTGCCGGTGAAAAGGATTCCTGCGGTATTAATACCATGCAGAGAGCAATTAAAGATAAAATACCCGGCAGTGAAACGATATGAATCCGGTTCATCTTTAAAATTTCGTAAAGCCCCGTAATTGCCATGAGGTAGACTAAGATTAACAGCGGCCATGAGCCGATTATTACAATCGGCAAAAATAACAGCAGTGCAATGACTGCAGTTATCGTTCTAGTCTTCATCTATTACATCCTCCTCATTTAAGCCTCCAAAACGCCGGTCTCTCTTTTGATACTGAAGTATCAGATCATCCATTTCTTCAGTTGAGAATTCCGGCCACAGCGTATGTGAAAAGAACAGTTCACTGTAGGAGGCCTGCCATAATAAGAAATTACTCAGCCGGTATTCGCCTGAAGTTCTAATAATCATTTCAGGGTCCGGCATATCTTTAGTCATTAAATAATCATCGAAAGTCTTACTGTCGAGCGCTTCAGCATCAAGTGTGCCTGCGAGAACATCACTCATCATTTCTTTTACTGCCCCGATCAGTTCGTCGCGTCCGCCGTAGTTCAGAGCAAAGACGAGTGTGAGTCCGGTGTTATCCGCTGTTTTATCAATTGCGGTCTGGACTGCTTTACGCGTGTGTTTCGGCAGTGCCTCGAAATCTCCAATTGTTTTCACAACCACATTTTTTTCAATCAGTTCCGGTAAAAACGTGCTGAGAAAATCGGTCGGAAGCTTTAGCAGATAGTTCACTTCGCTCTTTGGACGGGACCAGTTTTCTGTTGAAAACGCATAGAGCGTTAAATACTTAAGTTTTATATCTGCAGCATGTCTCACGATGCGTTTTACATTCTGCATTCCTTCGTAATGACCTTTTATACGGGGCATACTGCGCATTTTCGCGTATCTGCCGTTGCCATCCATAATAATCGCAATATGTTCCGGTAGTGGTCTCTCAGTCAGAGATTTATCTTTAGTCGCTTTAAACATGACGATCCTCCGTGCCAAATATGTATCTGTAATAAATTTTAATATACTTCTTCAATTATTTTATTTTAACATAGTTATATAATAAAAAAACAGGTAAGTCCCCTTACCTGTTTCTAAGATTAAACTTCGAGAATATCTTTTTCTTTAGCGTCGCACATTGCATCCACTTCTGCGATGTACTTATCTGTCAGTTTCTGAACGTCG
This sequence comes from Jeotgalicoccus halotolerans, assembly GCF_003387165.1. GTDB lineage: Bacteria > Bacillota > Bacilli > Staphylococcales > Salinicoccaceae > Jeotgalicoccus > Jeotgalicoccus halotolerans. Next base: position 102,530 of record NZ_QUMW01000014.1, on the reverse strand, counting down.
TCCGTCATGTTTCTCAGTTCGTCTTCTGAAATATCTCCGGACTTTTCTGATGCTTTCAATTCGTCATTTGAATCACGGCGCACGTTACGGATTGCGACTTTAGCAGTTTCGCCTTCTTTGCGTGCATCTTTAACGAATTCCTTCCGGCGTTCTTCAGTCAGCTGAGGAACGGTAATACGAATCAGGGTACCGTCACTTGTCGGATTGACCCCGAGGTCCGCTTTTTGAATTGCTTTCAGAACATCGTCAACAGAGCTTTTATCGTAAGGCTGAACAACCAGCATACGCGCTTCAGGCACGCTGATGCTTGCCAGCTGATTCAGCGGTGTCGGTGCACCGTAATAGTCAACATGAACACGGTCCAGCATACTTGAGTTTGCAGCACCTGTCCGGATTGAAGCGAGTTCACGGCTCAGGCTGTCGATTGATTTCTTCATTTTGTCTTCAGTTGTTTTCAAAACGGATTCACTCATATTAATATCTTCTCCTATTGCTTTGTAATAGTCGTACCGATATTTTCTCCGGAAACGGCACGCTTAATATTACCTTCTTCTGTAATTGAAAATACCACAAGCGGGATGTCATTGTCCATACAGAACGATGATGCTGTAGCATCCATTACCTGCAGATTTTCCTGCAGCATTTCAATATAAGTCAGCTTTTCATACTTAACAGCTGACGAATCGTGTTTCGGATCTGCAGAATAAACACCGTCTACGTTATTTTTGCCCATCAGAATAACATCTGCTTCAATTTCTGCTGCGCGGAGTGCTGCTGTTGTATCTGTTGAGAAGTACGGGTTGCCGATACCTGCTGCAAAGATAACAATACGCCCTTTTTCAAGGTGGCGGATTGCACGTCTTCTTATATAAGGTTCAGCGACCTGTTTCATTTCAATAGATGTCAGCACTCTCGTTTCATGACCGAGCTGCTCTAAACTGTCCTGCAGTGCCAGTGAGTTCATAACTGTTGCAAGCATTCCCATGTAATCTGCAGTGCCGCGGTCCATCCCGAGGTCGCTGCCGATCTTGCCGCGCCAGATATTGCCGCCGCCGACGATAATCGCCATTTCAACGCCTAATTTTTGCGCTTCCGAAACTTGGGAAGCAATATTTTTAATGACAACCGGATTAATTCCGAAACCATCGTCGCCAGCAAGTGCTTCTCCGCTGAGCTTTAACACGATGCGTGTAAATTTAGAAGATTCAGCCATGTTTTTCAATCCTTTTCCTTCGAATTTATTACTTAGAAAAAAAGACACCGAAGTGTCTTTTTAAGCAATTTATTTTTTAACTTGTCCTAATACTTCGTCAGCAAAGTTTTCTTCGCGTTTTTCAATACCTTCACCAAGTTCGTAACGGACGAAAGTGCGGATTGATGCATTTTTAGACTCTAAGTACTGCTGTACTGTCTGATCAGAGTCTTTAACAAACGGCTGATCCACGATGCAGATTTCTTCTAAATACTTGCGGATTCTTCCTTCAACCATCTTGTCGACGATTTTTTCAGGCTTACCTTCATTTAATGCCTGCTGACGCAGAACATCGCGCTCGTGATCAAGTTCAGCCTGATCTACTTCGTCGCGTGAAACGTATTTAGGGTTTAATGCCGCAGCGTGCATAGCAACATCTTTCGCAACTGTTTCGTCAGTAGTACCTTCTACAACTGTTAATACGCCGATGCGTCCGCCCATGTGCATGTACTGGCCGAAAGCGTCATTGTCAGTTTTAGTTTCAACTGCAAAACGTCTGATGTTTAATTTCTCTCCGATAGTTGCAACTGCGTTGTTCATAATTGAAGTTACAGTTTCACCATCAAGTTCAGAGCTGTATAAAGCTTCTACATCTGCAGGTTTAGTTGCAAGGATGTGTGAAGCGATTCTTTTAACAAGTGTCTGGAATGCTTCGTTACGTGCAACGAAGTCTGTTTCAGAGTTGATTTCAACGATTACTGCTTCGTTTCCTTCAGAAGTGATGTAAACAGCACCTTCTGCAGCGATACGGTCAGCTTTTTTAGCTGCTTTTGCAATACCGTTTTCACGGAGGTAATCGACTGCTTTGTCGATGTCTCCATCAGTTTCGATAAGCGCTTTTTTACAGTCCATCATGCCTGCGCCTGTTTTTTCACGTAGTTCTTTAACTAATTTTGCTGAAATAGCCATTGTTCAGTCCTCCATATAATTGTTGTAAAAAAGGTGATAAGTATTACGCTTATCACCTGAATTCTCAATTAATTATTGCGCGTTTTCTTCTGTAGTTTCAGCTGAAGCATCTTCTTCTTTTAAGTCGATATTTTGTTCCGCTGCTACTTCTTCGTCTGAAATACCGCGCTGACCTTCTAAAACAGCATCCGCCATTTTGCTTGTCATCAGTCTGACTGCGCGGATAGCGTCGTCGTTAGCCGGAATTACGTAGTCGATTTCGTCAGGGTCACAGTTAGTGTCGACCATTGCTACGATAGGAATTCCTAATTTTTTAGCTTCTGCAATCGCGTTGCGCTCTTTACGAGGGTCAACGATGAAAATAGCGCTAGGCATTTTCTTCATGTCGCGGATACCGCCTAAGAATTTGTTTAAGCGTGCGTATTCTTTACGCAGTTCAACAACTTCTTTTTTAGGAAGAACGTCAAAAGTTCCGTCAGCTTCCATTTTTTCGATTTCAGAAATTCTCTTGATGCGTTTGTTAATAGTCTGGTAGTTAGTTAAGATACCGCCTAACCAGCGCTGGTTAACGTAAAGCTGTCCAGCACGTTCCGCTTCTTCTTTGATAGCGTCCTGAGCTTGTTTTTTAGTACCGACAAACAGAACCTGTCCGCCTTCTTCAGATATTGACTTAACGAAGTCGTAAGCCTCTGCAACTTTTTTAACTGTTTTTTGCAGGTCGATAATGTAGATGCCATTACGTTCCGTGAAGATGTATTTGCTCATCTTAGGGTTCCAGCGGCGTGTCTGGTGTCCGAAATGCACACCTGCTTCAAGCAATTGTTTCATAGTAATTACTGCCATGATTTGTTTCCTCCTAATTGGTTTATACCTCCAGCATCGTGCTGAATAACCACCTGTAAACAGGCACCGGTTAATCCCTTACTCTGCTGTGCGTATTTGGTCTTTTGACCGATTAATACTATATCATATATATTCTTTCTCCGCAAGCTTAGCTTTCTTTGCGGAGCTCTGGAAGGAAGTCTTCTTTTTTAACTTTGATAAACGTTCCTTTCATGCCGAGTGAACGGGATTCGATTACGCCTGCACTTTCAAGTTTACGGAGTGCGTTAACGATAACCGAACGCGTAATGCCGACACGGTCTGCAACTTTAGAAGCAACGAGCAGTCCTTCATCTGCATCAAGTTCATCAAAAATGTGTTCGATTGCTTCGCGCTCTGAATACGACAGAGAACGGATTGCCATGGCAATGCTCGCTTTATCGCGTGCTTTCTGTTCAACTTCTTCATTTTTCTCGCGGAGAATTTCCATGCCGACCACTGTACCAGCATATTCTGCAAGAACGAGATCGTCTTCTGAGAATTTATTTTCTCTTCGTCCAAGAACCAGTGTTCCTAAACGGTTGCCTCCGCCGTAAATCGGCACGATGCATGTTTCTGAATCCTGGTAAGGATCTTCAGCCGGGAAGATTGTTAAGTCATCTTCAAAAGCAATGTTTTCGCGGGTTTCTGTAATTCGCATAATCTGGTTAACGTAATAGTCCGGGAATTGTCTGTTATCCAGCATATCGACGATGCGTTCGTTTTCGATTGTCTGAACGACACCGATACCGAGCAGCTTACCTCTCTTTGATACGATAAAAGTATTACACTCCAGAATACGGCTTAATTTATCCGCAACTTCTTCGAAGTCTACTTTAATGTTTGAACTTCCTTGAATTAAATTGTTAATCTCACGTGTTTTCTGTAATAAACTTGGCATGGTTATTCACTCCTGTTAAATTATAAAATAAATTCGCTTAAATCTTTGTCTGTAGAAATATGGTCCAATTTTGAATCGACATACTGCTTCGTAATTTCAACGTGCGCGCCCTGCATATTGCTCGCTTCGAACAAGAGTTCCTCAAGCAGCGTTTCTAAAATCGTATGCAGTCTCCGCGCACCGATATCGTCTGTCTCGGAGTTTACTTTGTAGGCAATTTCAGCAAGCCCCTGGACCGCTTCATCCGTAAATGATACGGATACGTCTTCTGTCTTAAGCAGCGCTTCGTACTGTTCGAGCAGGGAGTTCTTCGGTTCTTTTAAAATACGTTCGAAATCGTCCGCCGTTAATTTGTTCAGCTCGACGCGGAGCGGGAAACGCCCCTGCAGCTCAGGTATTAAATCACTTGGTTTCGCCACGTGGAAGGCGCCCGCCCCGATGAATAAAATGTAGTCTGTTTTTATCGAACCGTATTTAGTCTGCACCGTTGACCCTTCGACAATTGGTAAAATATCGCGCTGCACGCCTTCTCTAGAAACATCTCCAGAGTTTTGGCTGCTCTTCGCTATCTTATCAATTTCGTCGATAAAAATAATACCTGTTGTTTCCGCGAGCTCTATCGCTTCGTCGTTTACATTATCGATATCGATCAGCTTTTCAGCTTCTTCATCAATTAAATACTGACGGGCTTTTTTAACGGTCATCGTCCGCTTGTGTTTTTTCTTCGGCATTAAGTTCTGCAGCATGTCGCCCATGCCGTTGTTATCCATACCCGGCATCATCATGCCAAGCTGATTTGAACTTTCCGCAACTTCAATCGTTACTTTCTCGTCCTCGAGTTTGCCCGTGAGCAGCTGGCTTTTAATATCGCGGCGTTTCAGGCGGACAGAGTCATCGACTTCTTCAATTTCTTCTTCCTCGCCCTGCTGGTTCATAAACATTTCAAACGGATTTGAGCCCGTCTGTTTCTGTTTTTTACGTCCCGGAGCGAGCAGGCCTGTCAGACGTTCGTTAGCCAGGTTTTCCGCATCTTCAGCAACTTCTTTTTTCTTCGCTTCTTTGACCATGCGGACGGCGCTGTCGACGAGATCCCGGACCATCGACTCAACGTCGCGGCCGACATAGCCGACTTCCGTGTACTTCGTCGCTTCGACTTTCGTATACGGACTGCCTGTAATTTTCGCTATGCGTCTCGCAATCTCTGTTTTACCGACACCAGTCGGCCCGATCATCAGAATATTTTTCGGAATAACTTCCTCTTTTAATTCATCGTCGAGCAGCATTCTTCTGTAACGGTTGCGCATAGCAATCGCAACTTTCCGCTTCGCTTCATTCTGTCCAATAATACTTTCGTCGAGACGTGCTGTAATTTCTCTTGGAGAAAGATTAGTGTTTGGCATTTATCTCACGCTTCCTTAATCGATTGTTTCTACTATTATATTGTCGTTTGTAAATACGCAAATTTCACTTGCCAGTTTAAGACTGTCATAAGCAATCGTTTCGGCACTTAAATCGGCACCGTATTTTTTCATGGCGCGTCCTGCTGCCAGGGCATAGTTGCCGCCGGAGCCGATTGCGAGAATGCCGTCATCCGGTTCGATGACTTCACCGGTGCCGGACACGAGCAGCAGATTACTTTTATCCATTACAATCAGCATGGCTTCCAGCTGCCGGAGCATTTTATCGCCCCGCCACTCTTTAGCCAGTTCAACTGCAGCACGCTGCAGATTGCCGTTGTACTCGTGCAGATTTGCTTCAAATTTCTCAAACAGCGTAAAAGCATCTGCCACACTGCCCGCAAAACCTGCTACAACCTGGTCGTTGAAGAGCCGGCGGACTTTTTTAGCTGTATGCTTCATCACAACCTGATTGCCGAGTGTTACCTGGCCGTCGCCTGCAATCGCCATTTTGTCATTGTGTCTGATCGCGAATATCGTCGTCATTCATGTCACCTCTTCTTATTACTGGGGTGTGCATTTAAATAAGTCTTTTTAAGCTGTTCTGTCGTCACATGCGTATACCGCTGTGTCGTCGATAAAGACTCGTGGCCGAGCAAATCCTGCACCGCCCGTAAATCTGCTCCGTTGTTCAGTAAATGCGTTGCAAATGTATGCCTGAAAGTATGCGGGTGAATGTCTAAATGAAGTGCGCTCCGCTTGACCGTCATATCGATAATATGCCGGAGTCCGCGGACTGTGAGCGGTCCCCCTCTATGGTTTACCCACATTGCATCATTCTTAAGTATATCTTCGCTGTATATTTCCGCATAGTTTCGAAGCGCCACCGCTGCGCGGTCATGAAACGGGACGACCCGCCATTTGCGTCCTTTGCCGAGTACCCGGACAATCTGCACAGTGAAATCAATATCCTGCAGCCGGAGGCCGATCATTTCGCCTGCCCGCATACCGGTAGCATACAGAAGTTCCAGTATTGCGAGATCCCGTTCGTACATTTTATGATTCTCATCCAGGCTGCCAAACAGCGCTTCGATTTCGTTCGGATACATGAAATCCGGAAGTACAGCTTCCTTCTTCGGAAAAGGCAGTGCCGTAAACGGATTTATATCGACGCATTCCCTGTCAGCCAAATAATTATAGTAGCTTCGGAGCGTCGATATTTTCCTCGATACGGTTGATTTTTTTAAATTGCGTTCATACAACATTGCCAGATAGTTTCTTGCATCCATATATTTAAACGATGGAACCGATAAACTTTCTCTCTTTAAAAAAGTTATGAATTCATGAATATCATGATCATAACTTTTTATAGAATGATCTGAAAAATTACGCTGATACTTGAGCATACGCAGGAAATCATTAACGTAAATTTCAACCACCTCATTCTTTGTCTGAATTTTATCATAATTTAAATTATTTATCCAAGCAATACAATAGTCACCTGTCCATAAATAAACAACATTAGCTATTTTAAACCATTTTTCAAGAAATTGCACTTAATTGTACAAATATTTATAATTCTGTCGAAATGGAAGACAATAAAGGCGCTTACATTAGCGCCAACAGCAAAAAACCGCCCACGCGGGCGGTTCATTCTTAGCTTGCGTCTTCTGTGTAATCGCAATGCGTACATTTAACCTGCGCTTTTTTGCCTTTCTTTGTTTCGACCAGATAGTGTTCGCATTTCGGACAGTCACGTCCAATTGGACGGTCCCATGAGACGAAGTCACATTCAGGGTAGCGTTCGCAGCCGTAGAAGATCCTGTTTCTCTTCGATTTGCGTTCGACAACTTCTCCCTCTTTACAAGTTGGGCATTTAACGCCGATTTCCTTAACGATTGCTTTTGTATTGCGGCAGTCGGGGAAATTCGAGCATGCCATGAATTTGCCGTAGCGCCCCATTTTATAAACCATCGGAGATCCGCATTTTTCACAGTCTTCTCCTACCGGTTCATCCTTAATTTCGATTTTTTCCATTTCTTCTTCCGCGCGTTCGACCTGCGGACTGAATCCTTTATAGAACTCGTCGATTACTTCGCGCCATTCTTTATCGCCATCAGCGACCGAGTCGAGACTTTCCTCCATATTGCGGGTAAACGCAATATCGATAATATCCGGGAAGTATTCCACGACCTGCTCGTTTACAATTTCACCGATTTCTGTCGGGATAAAACGCTTCTGGTCCATGCGGACATAGTTGCGTTTTTGAATCGTATCGATTGTCGGTGCGTATGTTGACGGACGTCCGATTCCCGATTCTTCAAGAGTTTTAACGAGACGCGCTTCGGTAAATCTCGGCGGCGGCTGCGTAAAATGCTGAGCTGGCTCAATTTTTTCAGATGTTACTGTCTCGCCTTCGTTCATTTCGGGAAGTTTGTTGTTTAAATCATCTTCTTCGTCATCCGAACCTTCAATATAAATTTGCATAAACCCTTTAAATTTAATCGTCTGGCCCGTGCTTCTAAAGAGCACGCCATTGTTGCTCAGATCAATTTTAACAGTATCCAGTATTGCCGGTGCCATCTGGCTCGCTATAAATCGATCCCAGATCAGTTTATACAGACGGTGCTGGTCGCGGCTTAAGTACTGTTTCATATTATCCGGTGTGCGGTTTGCCGATGTCGGGCGCACTGCTTCGTGTGCATCCTGGGCTGCCGCTTTGTTCGATGATTTCTGTGTCCCGGTAAATTCTTTGCCGTAAGCTGATTCAATTAAATCGTAAGCTTCATCTTTGGCAGTATTCGAAATACGTGTCGAGTCCGTTCTCATATAAGTAATCAGACCGACCGTACCTTCTTTTTTAATATCGATACCTTCATAGAGCTGCTGGGCAAGCATCATCGTTTTACGCGCTTTAAAATTCAGTTTGCGCGCCGCTTCCTGCTGGAGAGAAGATGTTGTAAACGGCTGTGCCGGATAGCGTTTCTTCTCTTTTTTCTCTACGGAATCGATATGGAAGTCGTTGCCTTTCAGCTGATTTAATACTTTATCGACATCGTCTTTAGTTTTTAGTTTGGTCTTCTGCTTGTCTTTCACAAGCTTATTGAATTTACCCGTAAATTTCGAACGCCCTGTTTTAAATGTTCCTTCGATAGACCAGTATTCTTCCGGAACGAATTTACGGATTTCATTTTCACGGTCGATAATCAGCTTCAGTGCCACTGACTGCACACGTCCCGCCGATAATCCTTTTTTCACTTTCTTCCATAGTACAGGCGAAATATTGTAACCTACCAGGCGGTCGAGTATGCGGCGGGCCTGCTGGGCATCTACCAGCTGCATATCGATTTCTGCTGGTGTTTTAAAACTTTCTTTAACCGCATCCTTTGTAATTTCATTGAAGACTACGCGGTAATAATCATTATCCGGTCCGAGCGCATGGCTTAAATGCCAGGCAATTGCTTCCCCTTCTCTGTCGGGGTCACTCGCGAGAAATACTTTCTTCGCTTTTTTTGCTTCTTTTTTCAATTCTTTCAATAATGGGCCTTTACCCCGTATCGTAATATATTTAGGTTCGTAATTATTTTCTGTATCAATTCCAATCTGACTGCGTGGAAGATCTCTCACGTGTCCCATGGAAGCAATTACTTTATAACGTTTACCGAGGTACTTTTCAATCGTCTTTGCTTTCGCAGGTGATTCTACGATAACTAAATTGTCTGCCACTCTGCTGCCTCCTAATTTGCTTTTAATCTATACAAGTCCAAATGATACACAGTTAAATTTTACTTTGTCAATAAAAATCCATTTATTATAATATTCAGCGTTCCGGAATTCAGACGAAATCACTCTGTATATCCTCTGCTTCCGTGACGATAGTTGCACCTTCTTTCAGGCGCAAGTTGGTGCCTTTAGACAGTGCTGAAGTAATGCTCCCTGGCAGGCAGTATGCGTTCCGGTTCTCATCGAGCGCCATTTCGAGCGTAATAAGACTGCCGCTTTTTTCTTCCGCTTCAGTCACCAGCACACCGCGGGCGCACCCGGCAATAATTCTGTTCCTGGCCACGAACTGCCATTTCTGAATTGGAGTATCCGGCGGATATTCGCTGATGGTCAGATGCTTTTTCTCCATTTCAGTGCGGATGTCCGCCGTCGTTTTCGGATAATGCGTATTATGACCGAAGGCGAGCACACCGATTGTCTTTATGTTATAGAGAAGTGCTGTCCGGTGAGCCGCTTCATCCGCTCCGTAGGCAAGTCCTGATATAATAGCAATGTTTTTTAAAGACGGCAAGAGGAGCTCGAGAGATTTTCTGGTATAGGCGGTCGCCTTTCTGCTCCCGACGACCCCTAGCATCTCTTCCTTTAAAAGAGCAGCGTTCCCCCGGTAATATAATATGTAGGGAAAATCATAAATTTCTTTCAGCAATGCCGGATAAAGCCCGTGTTCATGCGTAAGATAACCGATGTTATCCCTGTCGAGACTGGCTATAATTTTCTTCCTGTCGAGTGTCCCTGCGTAGTTAATTTTCTTTTTTAATTCAGGCGAAATCCAGCTCTTATTTAAGATCGCCAAATATTCTTTAGCAGTGACTCCTGCAAAACTCAGCAATAGTAAATCCATAAACATCCCCCTGTTATTCCGATACTTATATTATAGTTGGTTTCTCAGGAGTTTCAGATTTCATTTTGCCGACAAAAACTTCCAGAAAAAGACAAAAAAAGACGATAATCCATGCGGATTACCGTCTGATTCACTCACTTAGCTGAGTTATATTTCATTTATTTTACAGTCAGGCATTTTTCGTAAAGCCCGTCTTCTTTTTTGATGCGCTCGATAAGCGTTTCACCAATTTCAGAAGGCGTTGCAGCTGTTTCAATTCCGCATTCGTTCATAATACGGATTTTTTCATCAGCTGTCCCTTTACCGCCTGAAATAATCGCACCGGCATGGCCCATGCGTTTCCCTGGAGGTGCAGTCTGTCCGCCGATGAAGCCGACAACAGGTTTAGTCATGTTATCGCGAACCCACTCTGCCGCTTCTTCTTCAGCAGTACCGCCGATTTCCCCAATCATTACTACAGCGTAAGTTTCAGGATCTTCGTTGAATTCTTTTAATACATCGATAAAGTTCGTTCCGTTAACAGGGTCTCCGCCGATACCGACAGCAGATGTCTGGCCGACACCTTCCTGTGTTAACTGGTGAACTGCTTCATAAGTTAACGTACCTGAGCGTGATACAACACCAACGTGTCCTTTTTTGTGGATATAGCCGGGCATAATACCGATCTTAGTTTCATCGGCAGTAATAACACCCGGACAGTTCGGTCCGATAAGACGCGTGTTTTTATCTTCTAAATAACGTACAACTTTAACCATGTCGAGTACCGGGATGTGCTCGGTAATACAAATTACGAGGTCAAGCTCAGCATCTGCAGCTTCCATGATTGAATCCGCTGCGAATGGAGCCGGCACGTAAACTACCGATACAGTTGCGCCAGTTTCTTTTTTAGCTTCTTCTACAGTGTTGAATACAGGAACACCTTCAACATCTTGTCCGCCTTTACCAGGTGTCACACCAGCAACAATCTGAGTACCGTACTCAAGCATCTGCTTCGTGTGGAATAGTGCTGTTGAACCGGTAATACCCTGTACAATTACTTTAGTATTTTTATCTACAAATACAGCCACAATATATTCCTCCGTTATTATTTATTTTCGTTTACAGCAGCGATGATCTTCTGAGCACCTTCAGCCATTGTGCCTGCCGGTGTGATTGCAAGACCTGAATCTGCAAGAATTTGTTTACCTTCTTTAACGTTTGTACCTTCTAAACGCACTACAAGAGGTATTTCAAGACCGACATTATTGACAGCCTCAACGACACCTTCAGCGATAACGTCACACTTCATAATGCCGCCGAAAATGTTTACAAAGATTCCTTCTACTGCCTTATCGCTTAAAATAAGTTTGAACGCTTCAGTAACTTTCTCAGCAGTCGCGCCGCCCCCTACGTCGAGGAAGTTGGCAGGTTTTCCGCCGAAGTGGTTAATCGTATCCATCGTTGCCATAGCAAGTCCGGCACCGTTAACCATACAGCCGATGTTACCTTCTAAGGCGATGTATGCTAAATCGTGTTTTGAAGCTTCGATTTCTTTTTCATCTTCTTCATCGAAGTCGCGTAATTCAACGATATCTTTGTTTCTGTATAAAGCGTTCGCATCGAAATTAACTTTCGCATCAAGCGCAATAACTTCGCCGTCGCCTGTCGTAACAAGCGGGTTGATTTCCATAATTGCTGCATCTTTTTCGATAAACACATCGTATAAAGAGAGCATTAATTTAGCTGCTTTGTTTACTGATGCTGTTGGAATATTAATATTGAAAGCAAGTCTCTTAGCCTGGAAAGGCAGAAGACCTACTGCAGGGTCAATCACTTCTTTAAAAATCTTTTCAGGAGTTGCTTCTGCCACTTCTTCGATTTCAGTTCCGCCTTCTTCAGAACCCATTAATGTTACGCGGTTCGTCGCGCGGTCAATTACGAAACCTAAGTAGTATTCGCTGTCGATATCGCAGCCTTCTTCAATAAGAAGACGTTTGATTTCAGTCCCGTCCGGACCGTTCTGATGAGTAACTAAGACTTTGCCTAACAGTTCTTCGGCATATTCTTTAACTTCATCGACAGATTTTGCTATCTTAACGCCGCCTGCTTTACCACGGCCACCTGCGTGGATTTGAGCTTTGACAACGTAGACATCTGAATCAAGTGTTTTTGCAACTTCAACTGCTTCTTCTGGTGTAAGAGCAACGTCACCTTTAGGTACGTTTACACCCATTGAGCGAAAAATTTCTTTTCCTTGATACTCATGGATATTCATGATTTTCCTCCTAAGACTTTTTAATAAAGCTTACATATTCAATTATAGGAAACCCATCGTTGAATGTAAACGTGTAAGTGATAACTAATGAAACAAATTATTGTTATTTTAAGAAATTTTGAGAAATAAATCACAAGTTGCAGTAAATATGATTCGAAACCGCAAGAATATGGATTTTGCTGTTAAAAGTTTGTGAATTTTCATACTTAAATTTGTCCGCTGGTCATACTTTTTACCGGTTCAAAAGTTTTTCTGTGGATAGGTGTTGCCCCGTATTTATGCAAAGCTTCAAGATGCGCTTTTGTGCCGTAGCCCTTATGTTTCAAAAAGCCGTACTCCGGATATTCAGCCTCGTATTCTGCCATCATTAAGTCACGAGTTGTCTTCGCGATTATCGAAGCGGCTGCAATTGAATTGGAGACCGCATCACCTTTTATAAGCGCGGTCTGCGGAATATTATTGCCGAGCGTCATCGCATCGATCAGTAAATGATCAGGCGTCCGCGGAAGATTATCAATCGCGCGCTGCATGGCAATTTTCGTCGCCTCATAAATATTGTGCTTATCGATTTCCGCCGCTGTCGCAATGCCGATACCGTACTCAGCGTGCTCCATAATTTCTTCGCGCAGAGCAAGCCTCTTTGACTCAGGTACTTTTTTAGAGTCATCGAGGCCGATTATTTTATAGTCATCCGGCAGAATCACAGCCGCAGCTACCACGTCGCCCGCAAGCGGTCCGCGCCCTGCTTCATCGACACCCGCAAGACTGGCAGCCGGATGCTCGTTTTCATGGCGCATCATCGTGTCGTAATGCTCCAGGAGCGCCCTTTCTTTTTGGAGGAGGCGCGCCCTTCTGATAAGCGCGTTCTGTACACCTTTTCGTTCGTCTTCGTGAAAAGGCGAGGCAGTTAAATCTGCCAGGGTTTTTATCTTGTCAATTTCGAGTTTAATATCGCTTATCTTCATATAATTATTCCGCACCCTCTGCGAGGTCGAAGGTAAAACGCCCGATTTTAGCATCGCGTGTATCGTAGATAACTCTTTCTGTCACGCGCTCGTAGTCGATTTCATTGCCGCTCATTTTAAAGCCGCGCGACTGGCCGATTGCATCAAAAATTTCCACGATTTCGGTGTTTTCATCGATATTAATATTGTAAAACTGTTTGAGCGCATCAAGGTGATGCTCCTGCATGAATTTCAGGGCAAAGATTGCAATATCGTCGAGGTTCACGACGTTATCCTTAATTGCACCCGTCAGCGATAGTTTCTGTCCGATTGACTCATCTTCGAATTTCGGCCAAAGCACACCCGGAGTGTCGAGCAGTTCCATTTTAGTTCCTGCTTTAATCCACTGCTGCGCTTTCGTCACGCCTGGCGTGTTGCCGGTTTTCGCCACTTTTCGTTTCGCTATGTTATTAATAATCGTGGATTTGCCGACGTTTGGAATTCCGACAATCATTGCTCTAATCGCACGCGGATTAATGCCTTTACGCTCCATGCGTTCAAAAATTTCCTTCGTCGCCTCAACGACTGTGTTTTCAATTTTCTTCAGCACGTTCGGCTCCTTGCCGTTCAGCGCTATAGGATAAACCCCTTCAGCTTTCAGACGGTTAATCCAGCGATCCGTTTCCTTGTTATTTGCCATATCTTTCTTATTCAGTACAACCACTCTCGGCTTATCACCGATTACGTGATCGAGCATCGGATTTTTGGAAGCATACGGAATGCGCGCGTCCAGTATTTCTATAACGACGTCCACCTTCTTCAAACTCTCTTCAATCTGGCGGCGGGCCTTCGCCATATGCCCCGGGAACCAGTTAATTGACATCTTCGGTTGCCCCTTTCTGTATTGTTATTTTTAAAATTTGATTTTCTTGTGTTTTGTTTATTCCTCTTGTATTTTATCATGATTTTGGGCTGGGATGTGAGGAGGATTGGGTTTTGTCGGACACTGTCAAAGCCGCGGTGTCCGACAAATCCAATAAATATCTTATTAGTTAAGATAATCTTTATATTTACGGGTATTTTGTTCTTTTTTCATCGCTTCAGTAAAATCATAGTACTTAAATATATAATTACTTGATTTATATCTGCCTGCAGCATCACAGTACTTATTCAAAATCTTCTGGTGGGTGCGCACGTTAACAGCATTCCCCGTAAACTCCATCATCCACCGGCTGGTCATCTTCAAATTTCCAAATCAATATTTAAAGTCGCTGATAGCCCGAACTAGATGAGTTTCGTTACTTTCCCGGGAGCCGCATTAGTTAACATTAAAACTAAGCAAAAAAATACCCGGACCAAAACTGGTCCGGGTATGATAAAGTGCCTTATCGGATTTCTCTGATGCGGGCAGCTTTACCGCGCAGGTTGCGCAGGTAGTAAAGTTTAGCACGACGTACACGTCCACGGCGGACAACGTCGATTTTCTCGATTTTAGGCGTGTGTACAGGGAATGTACGCTCAACACCAACACCGTAAGAAATTTTACGTACAGTGAAAGTTTCTGAAATTCCGCCTCCGCGGCGTTTGATTACAACACCTTCGAAAAGCTGGATTCTTTCGCGGTCTCCCTCTACGATACGAACGTGAACTTTAACTGTATCTCCTGCTTTAAATTCAGGGATATCAGTTTTCAACTGGTCTTTAACGATAGAATTTAATAATTCCTGTGACATAATATATCTTCTCCTTCTTCCAATTATCTTGCCCGAATTGCTTTGGCAGCGGATGATTGTGATATTTACGTGTATTTACACTCGTATAATATTACCATACAAACTATGGTCATTCAATAAGTTTTAAAATAAAACTGAACTTTATCCGTCCAGGAGATCCGGACGGCGTTCCTTTGTGCGTTTCAGACTTTCTTCATGGCGCCATTCTTCAATCAGTTTATGATTTCCGGACAAGAGCACATCCGGCACTTTCATGCCGCGGTATTCTCTCGGGCGGGTGTAATGCGGATGTTCAAGCATACCCGTCGAGAATGAATCTTCCTGATGGCTTGCTTCATTGCTCAGCACATCCGGAATCAGACGGACAATTGCATCAGTCATTGTCATCGATGCGAGCTCGCCGCCTGTTAAAACATAATCACCGATGGATACTTCATCGGTAACGAGCGAACGTATCCGCTCATCGTAACCTTCATAGTGGCCGTTGATAAAGACAATGTTGTCTTCTTCAGCCAGCTCTTCAGCGAGTTTCTGGTCAAACGGCCTGCCCTGCGGGCACATTAAAATAACGCGCTTGTTATCGCCGATATCCAGACTGTCCATAGCGTTAAAGACAGGTTCCGGTTTTAAAACCATGCCTGCCCCGCCGCCATATGGATAATCATCGACTTTGTTATGTTTATCGTTTGAAAAATCACGGAAGTTAACCATATGATAATCAACGATGCCTTTGTCTTTGGCGCGTTTTAAAATAGATGCTCCGAGGACACCTTCGTACATGTCCGGAAACAATGTTAAATAATATATATTCATTAATCCAACAATCCTTCGAGTGGTGTAATTTCAACAAGCCCGCGGTCGAGATCGACCGTTTTAACGACCTGTTCGATGTACGGAATTAAATATTCGCGTTCGCCTTCTATGACCCAGACGTCGTTTGCTCCGGTGAACATCACTTCAGAAATTTTACCGAGCTCGGTATTATTATCGAGATTAATAACCGTCAGACCGACAATGTCACGAACGTGATACTCGTTCTCTTCAAGCTTGAGATCTTCTTCGTTTTCTTCGATAAAAACATCCTTGCCTTTTAAGTCGAGAATGTCGTTCATGTTCGACACCCCTTCAAACTTCAGCAGATGGAAGTTCTTATGCGTGCGGTAGCTTGCAATCGTCAGTACTTTACCGCCGATTTCCACCGTCTTGCCCGCTTGAAAACGTTCATCCAGAAAGTCGGAGTCGCTCAATATTTTAACTTCGCCGCGCACACCGTGGAAATTTACCAGTTTACCAATTTTAATTCGCAAGATGAACACCTCTTATAAAGAATAAAAAGACACACTGTTAAAGTGTGTCTTAATGCAAATCAACAAACACTTTCTTTGACGCGTCTCTGTCAGCGTTTGAAACAACGATGCGGAGCGCTTTAATAAAACGGCCGCCGCGGCCGATTATTCGCCCGACATCTGATTCGTGCACGCTTATTTTATACGAAACTTTATGCGGCGTCTCGTCACGGTTAATAACGAGTTCTTCCGGATAATCCAGCATCGGTTCAAGAATTGTTTGAAGTAATTTGTCCATCGGAATTATTTCCCGAATTTAGCATTGTGGAACTGTTCCATGATACCTTTGTCACTGAAGATGTTACGTACAGTGTCGCTTGGTTTAGCACCATTCTGCAACCACTCTAACGCTTTTTCGCTGTCTAGGACAACGTTATCTTCAGATTTAGAAACCGGGTTATATGAACCGATTTGTTCGATGATTCTACCATCTCTCGGGCTGCGTGCATCTGCAACTACGATACGGTAGTAAGGATTTCTTTTAGAACCCATACGAGTTAATCTAATTTTTACTGCCATGTGTGAAAACTCCTCTCTCTACTTCTTTTCGACTTACTTATCATAACAAACAAGAATACACATGTAAAGAGTTTTTTCTTTACATGTGTATTTTACTTTTAAAATGGCAGACCCATGCCGCCGAACGGGTTCCGGCCTTTCTTTTTGCCGCTCGTCATCTGTTTCATCATTTTCTTCATGTCGTTAAACTGTTTTAAGAGACGGTTGATTTCCTGCAGTGAACGGCCGGAACCTTTAGCGATACGCTTTTTGCGGCTGGCGTTCAGTTTTTCAGGGTTTTCGCGCTCATCGAGTGTCATCGAACGGATAATCGCCTGGACATGGTCGATTTCCTTGCCTGAGAACTGCATTTTATCGAGTCCTTTAATTTTGTTTGCACCTGGCATCATTTTTAAGAGATCATCCAGCGGTCCCAAAGTTTTCACCTGGTCCATCTGGCTCAAAAAGTCGTCGAGTGTAAAACTCGAATTCTTCAGTTTTTTCTCAAGCGCCTTCTGCTCATCTTCATTAACGTTGTCCTGTGCTTTTTCAATAATGGACAATACATCGCCCATGCCGAGTATGCGGGAGGCCATACGTTCCGGGTGGAAGGCTTCGAGTCCATCCATTTTCTCGGACACCCCGACAAACTTAATCGGTTTCTCAGTAACAGAGCGGATAGACAGTGCTGCCCCGCCGCGCGTATCGCCGTCGAGCTTCGTCAGCGTCACGCCTGTAATATCGAGCAGCTCGTTAAAACTTTCTGCGACGTTTACCGCGTCCTGCCCGGTCATCGCATCGACGACGAGCATAATTTCATCCGGCTTCGACAATTCTTTAACATTTTTCAGCTCGTTCATCAGTGCTTCATCGATGTGCAGACGGCCTGCCGTATCGATAATCACCGTGTCGAGATGTTCTTCTTTCGCGTGCTGCAGCGCTTTTTCTGTAATTTCCTCAGGTTTTACCTGATCGCCGAGAGAGAAGACCGGAATATCGATTTGTTTTCCGACCGTCTCCAGCTGATCAATCGCAGCCGGACGATAAATATCTCCCGCTACTAAGAGCGGACGCTTATTATGTTTTTTACGCAGGTGCAAAGCAAGCTTCCCTGCTGTTGTCGTTTTACCTGCACCCTGCAGGCCGACCATCATAATAACTGTCGGCGGTTTCTGCGCGAGATTAATCTTCTGATTTTCTCCGCCCATGAGCGATGTTAATTCTTCCTGAACGATTTTAATGACCTGCTGGCCGGGTGTTAAGCTCTGCATAACAGCCGAGCCGAGCGCGCGTTCTTTAACATCGTTCACGAACTGCTTCACGACTTTAAAGTTAACGTCCGCTTCAAGCAGTGCAAGGCGCACTTCGCGCATCATTAATTTAACGTCGGATTCCGTTACTTTACCTTTCCCTTTAATGCGGTCCATCGTGGACTGCAGACGTTCTCCAAGACCTTCAAAAGCCATAGTGCCGTCCTCCTTAATCCAATTTCTCTAATCTTTCGATTATCTTTTTGGCGTCCTCGCTGATATTATCGCCGAGCTTATTTTTCAGCTCCGCATACAGTTCGAGACGTTTATTAAAATTTTTATACATACCGAGTGTGTCCTCGTATTGTTCCAGCATATCGCGTGAGCGCTTAAGGTTATCATAGACAGCCTGCCGTGTCACGTTCATCTCTTCTGCGATTTCACTGAACTGAAAATCTTCCAGATAATACAGTTCAATGTATTTCTGCTGTTTGTCAGTTAACAGAGACTGATAAAAATCATACAGATAATTCATCCGCATCGTGCGTTCTAAATCATTCGTCATCTTTATCTTCCTCTAATTTTTCTTCGAGCGTTTCCGACTCCTGAATCATATCAGCAAATAAGCCGTACACATAGTTTTCCGCATCGAACGGCTGCAGATCATCGAGCTGCTCGCCGAGTCCGACAAATTTGACCGGGATGCCGAGTTCGTTTTTAATAGCCAGCACAATACCGCCTTTAGCAGTACCGTCCAGTTTGGATAAAATAATGCCTGATACATCAGTGACTTCTTTAAACGCTTTCGCCTGGCTGAGTGCGTTCTGCCCGGTTGTTGCGTCGAGCACGAGCAGCACTTCATGAGGCGCTTCAGGCACGACCTTCTGAATGACTTTTTTAATTTTAGACAGTTCATTCATCAGGTTGCCTTTATTTTGCAGACGGCCTGCTGTATCACAGAATAAAATATCCGCCCCGCGTTTTTTTGCTGCGCTGACTGCATCGAACATTACTGCAGCAGGATCCGAACCTTCCGCTTGTTTAATGACATCGGCCCCGACGCGGTCGCCCCAGACCTGGAGCTGGTTAATTGCACCGGCGCGGAAAGTATCTCCCGCAGCGAGCATAACCTTTTTGCCTTCCTGCGTATACTTGTGTGCGAGCTTGCCGATTGATGTCGTTTTGCCGACACCATTAACACCGACCATTAAGACGACAGTCAGCCCGTCTTCATTAATATTCATTTCATCTGAAGCATCGCCGTTCTGCTCGTAAATTTCAACCATTTTTTCAACGATGGTTTCCCTGAGTTCAGATGTCTCCGTAATATTCTTAAGCTGGGCTTCGCGGCGCAGCTCTTCAGTTAATTCCATTACTGTATTAAAGCCGACATCGGCTGAAATCAGCACTTCTTCCAGTGCTTCGAAGAAATCTTCATCTACCGTACGGTAGCGTGCCATCAGCGCGTTGATATCCTGCTGGAATTTGTCGCGGCTCTTTTTAAGACCGACTTCAAATTTATAGCTGAGCTGTTCCTGCTCCCATTCTTCAAACTCATCGAGCGAGATCAGGCCGTCATCGAGCTTATCTGTTTGTACTTCAAGCGATGCTGGTTCTTGTTCCTGTTTTTTCTTCTTGCGTTTAAAACGGTCAAAAATCCCCATTAAATTCCTTCCTTTCCTGCCGGTTCTGGTTCTTCATAATTTTTTAAATCCACGCTGATCAATTTCGTGACACCTTGTTCCTGCATAGTGACACCGAACAGCCGGTCCGCTTCTTCCATCGTACCCTTACGGTGAGTAATAACGATAAACTGCGTATCAGCTGACAGCTTTTTCAAATATTTTGCATATCTCGTGACATTCGCTTCGTCGAGTGCTGCTTCAACTTCATCGAGAATAATAAACGGACTCACTTTTACCCGGAGTACACTGAACAGAAGACTGATTGCTGTCAGGGCACGTTCGCCGCCTGACAGAAGCGACAGCGATGACAGTTTTTTACCCGGCGGTTCGGCAAATATTTCTATGCCGGAATCCAAATAATTACCTTCTTCAAGAAGGCGCAGTTCCGCCCGGCCTCCGCCGAACATATCGGTAAATACTTCCTGGAAGTAATCGTTCACCTGATAGAATGTTTCTTTGAAACGCGCTGCGACTGCTTCATCCATTTCACTGATGACGTCGAGGAGGGTCTGGCGTGCTTCGATTAAGTCGTCTTCCTGTTCTTTTAAGAACGTATAACGTTCATTAACAACACCGAACTCTTCAATGGCACCGATATTAACGGGGCCGAGTTCTTCAATACTCTTCTTATTCAGTGTAATTTTCTTACGTTTCGCTTCAATGTTTTCAAAACTCTCAAATTGCCCGAGAGCAAGTTCATAAGTCATTTTATAATTGTCGCTTAAGTATGTCATTTTATTTTCAATTTGTGTATCTAAACCTTCGCGGGCAGCGGAATCAGTTCTCAGCTGTTCCTGGCTGCTGTCTGCGGACTTCCGCAGTTCACTTTCGGTTACGGTTTTCTTCTCGTGCTCTTCTTTAATTGCCCCGAGTTTGCCGGTAATCGTCCCGAACCTCGTGTTCAGTTCATCGAGGGCAGCTGATAACTGCACTTTGCTGTCTTTCAGTTCAGCAATGTTCATCGTCGAAAGATCATCGTTGATCATCTCCGCTTCGCTTTTCGTGTTATCAATATTATGCTTTAAGTTATCGATATTATCGCGGAGACGTTCAAGTGCCGCCTCGGTAAAACGGATTTCGCCATCTATTGATATTTTATCATTATTCAGCTGCTGCAGTTCACTTTGAAGCTGTGAAATTTGAGTTTCTTTCTCGCTCTTCGACCGGCTCATCATATCGATGCGCGTATTAATATCACCCATCTGCTGAGTATAAATTTCAATTTTCTCATCGTAGTCGCCTGTCCCGTTGCCCGGAGAGAGGCTGGCTACTTCACTCTTAAGTTCAGCCGCAGCAGCAGTTTTATTCGAGAGCTTAAAATCAAGCTGTGTGACTTCAGACTGGAGCGCGTCGTGGCTTTCACTGAGTTTCGTGCCCGCTTCCTCGAGCTGCTTCAGTTCTACAGTCGCCGCGGCAATCTGATCTGCCGTCTTGTCGACTGCCTCTTTCAGCACTGCTGTCTGTTTTGTATACTCTTCAATTTTTTCTGTTATTCCTGCAATTTCCTTCTTCGTTTCCATAATGGAGCCTTTGCGGTTTTTTGAACCGCCGCTCATTGCCCCGCCCGGCATAATCGTTTCACCGTCCATCGTAATGATGCGGACACGCTGGCCGGTTGCTCTTGCCATGGCAGAAGCATCGCTCAAATCCTTAACAACAACTGTCGTATTTAAGAGGTGCAGGAGCACTTTCCGGTATTCGCGTTTAATATCTGCAACTTCTGATAAAACCTGGTAGTCGATATTTGACGCTTCAAGCGATTTTTCAACGTCGACTGAAAGATAACGTTCGCGGATCGTATCCAGCGGCAGGAAGGTCGCAAAACCAAAGTTTTTCTGCTTTAAAAAGGCAATTGCAGTACGCGCGTTATGTTCGACATCCATAACGATATTCTGACTGGCCTGGCCAAGCGCCGTATCGAGAGCCGTCATATATTCAGACGGTGCCGATATCAGTTCGCCGACGGCGCCGATAACACCGGGAATGCTGTCTTTATTTTTGAGTACAGCCCGGACGCCGGGATAATATCCCTGATAGTTCTCCGACATATTTTTCAGCATATCGAGTTTCGACTGCTGGTTCTGAATAAAATTTTCAGCCCGGCTGTAATCACTTTTAGCCTTGTCGTACTGATCGTTCAGATCATTCAGTCTGAGACGGGTATCTTTATAATCCGTGCGCGCAGCGGTTAACTCACGCTCCGCTTCAGCCAGCATCTGTTTTTTATCATCAAGAATACTTTTTAATTCCTCAACTTCAGCATCTAGCGCTTCCAGGCGTTCATTTTTATACTGGATACTGTCAGCTATTTTTGACTGTTCATCGCGGCTCCGGCGTTTATCGTTTTCGAGGGTGGTTTTTTTAACCATCAGCTCGTAATATTCATCTTTCAGCTTTTCAATATCGCTGTCACCTGTCGACTCTACTACAGCGAGCTCGCGTTTTTTGTCTTTGGCAGCTTTTATCAATTCAGTCTGCCTGGACCTTAACTCAGCCTGCTTCTTTTCTTCTTGTAACAGCTCTTTAGTTAAACCATTTAAATCTTCTTCATAATTTTTAAGACGGGTGTTCAAATCCTGCTTCAGCGTTTCTTTGTTCGTTTCCCGTTCTGCATAGAGTGCGATGCGCCCTTCGATTTTTTCGAGTTCCCGCGTCGTCTGAAGAAGTTCCTGATTTAAGCTGCGCTCTTCCTGCTGCAGTCTTTCCCGCTCTTCTTCAAGAGAATTAAGCTCGGTGAGCACTTCTTTCAGCGTAGTGCGGGCATGCTCTAAGCGCGACTCCTCTTTTTGAATCTTTGCGGTAATTTCATCGAGTTCTGTAAGAAGCAGTTTCGTATCGTAGACATTGACCTCGATGTCGCTTTGTGTCATTTCTTCTTTCAGCGCAAGGTACTCTTCTGCGATGGCACTTTCTTTTTCCAGACGGTGTACCCGGGAACTGATTTCTTCGATAATATCGTGAACACGCGACAGGTTCTGCTTCGTGTCGTCGAGACGTTTTTCCGACTCATGCTTGCGGTTTTTATACTTCATTACACCCGCAGCTTCCTCGATAATCTTCCGGCGTTCAAGCGGTTTCGCCTTTAAAATTTCATCGACCTGCCCCTGGCTGATAATATTATATGCATTCTTTCCGAGACCGGAGTCTAAAAACAGCTCTGTAATATCTTTCAGTTTAGCTTTTTCACTATTGATAAAATATTCGCTGTCCCCGCTTCGGTACAGTTTTCTTGAAATAACTACTTCATTGCTTGAACCGAGTACATGGTCGTCATTGTTTAAAATCAGACTGACCGAGGCGCTGTTCATCGGTGTCCGGCTGTCCGTGCCGTCAAAAATAATATCTTCCATTTTCGAACCGCGCATCACGCGGGCCGACTGTTCACCGAGTACCCATCTGATTGCATCGGTAATATTGCTTTTGCCGCTCCCGTTCGGGCCGACGACAGCAGTGACCCCGCTGTCAAACTTTATATTGACCTTATCTGCAAATGATTTAAAACCATGTGCATCGATTTGCCTTAAAAATACCATATGTCCCTACACCTCTTGGCCAAGTGCCCTAAGTGCACTTTTAGCTGCTTGTTGTTCTGATTCTTTTTTCGATAAACCGGCACCCGTGCCGTGCACTTCGCCGCCAATTGATACTTCTGTTTCAAAACGGCGGTGGTGACTCGGGCCTGTCGAGCTCACGAGTTCATAAGTGACACTCAGTGAGAATGCCTGATGCGAATATTCCTGCAGCATCGTTTTATAGTCGATAATTGCATTGTAATCTTCAGACGAAATATGCGGAAAAACGAAGTCGCTTAAAAATTTCCATACTCCCCCTTGTCCCTGATCTAAATACAGGGCGCCGAGAAAGGCTTCAAAAGCATCACTGACGATTGAGGGCCGGCTTCTGCCGCCGGTTTTTTCCTCGCCGCGTCCGAGCAGAATTAAGTCCGGCATATCGAGTTTCGAGGCAAATACTACAAGTGAAGGTTCACACACGATATTCGCACGAAGTTTTGTCAGCCTGCCTTCAGGCAGCTCTTCGTATTTGTTAAAAATATGATCTGATACCATCAATTCTAGTACTGCATCGCCGAGAAATTCGAGCCGCTCATTGTTATATCTTTTATCAAGCCCGAGATCGTTAATATACGAACTGTGCATGAAGGCCTGCTGATAAAGACCCGGTCTGTCCGCTTTAATATTAATTTTCTCCGCGAATTTCTTAAACATTACATTAAATTTATCCAGTTTATTTTGTGCTGATGAGTCCGTTTTAACTTTGTCCAGCACGATTTCGAAATCCATATATCCACCTCTTTTATTTTACTATTTCCTGTATTTATTCACAAAGAAAAATCCACTTCATCATAAGTGGATTTTTCAAGTGTTTTATTGTTCTTTTTCTATTTTATCAATGAAATCCAGTGCGTCGCCTACTGTGTTGATTTTTTCAGCTTCCTCATCCGGAATTTCCATATCAAACTCATCTTCAAGTTCCATCACCAATTCAGCGATATCAAGTGAGTCTGCACCAAGGTCATCTTTAAAAGATGCTTCTCTTGTTACTTTTTCTTCATCGATGCCGAGTTTGTCAACGATGATGTCTTTAATTTTGTCAATATTAGCCATTGTTTCTTCACCTCCCTTAAATAATAGCACAGCTTTTAACCCATGTACATACCGCCATTGACGTGTATAATCTGGCCTGTAATATACGATGCTTTATCACTTGCAAGAAAACTGACTGCGTTTGCAATATCCTTCGTTTCTCCGAAGTGCTTCAGCGGAATCTGCTGCAGCATGCCCTCTTTAATATCATCTCCGAGCACATCTGTCATGTCGCTCTTAATGAATCCCGGAGCGACACCATTGACAGTAATATTCTTCGAGGCCAGTTCGCGTGCCACTGATTTTGTCATACCGTCGATTGCTGCTTTCGTTGCCACATAGTTCGTCTGTCCGGCATTGCCGAGCGAGCCGACGATGCTTGAAATATTAATGATGCGTCCTGACTTCTGGCGAATCATCGGCCGCGATACGCTCTTAATAACGTTAAAGGCGCCTTTAATATTCACGTCGACAACATCGTCAAACTCACTCTCCTTCATGCGCATTAACAGATTGTCGCGTGTAATCCCCGCGTTATTAACAACGATATCGATGGAGCCGTACGTATCCGTAATATGCTTAATCATTGCTTTCACGTCATCGGCATTCTGCACGTGGCACTGATAGCTCTCAGCAGTACCGCCGTTTGACTTAATCTCTTCGACGACCGCATCCGCTTTATCTTTTGAACCTGAATAGTTCACGATAACCGTGTGTCCTTCCGCTCCGAGTGTCAGGGCAATTTCGCGGCCGATACCGCGCGAAGCGCCTGTGACTAATGCTGTTTTACTCATTTAAAAACACCTCTGCCTGTTCGAATGTATCGATATTTGAAGTAGCTATTTCTTTCGTAATTTTGCGTACCAGTCCCGACTGGACTTTCTTCGGCCCAACTTCAACTGCTTCAGTCACACCGAGTTCTGCTGCTGTTTCCACGCATTCCACAAATCGCACCGGGTGCGTAATCTGTTCAACGAACTGATGTTTAATCACGCCGGCTTCAGTTTCAGCCTTGGCACTGACATTTTGGATGACCGGAATTTTGGCATCTTGAAAAGTAATCTGCTCAGTAAATTCTCTAAACTGAAGACGCGCAGGCTCCATTAAGTGAGAGTGGAAAGCACCCGATACTTTTAATGGAATGATCCGGCGTGCGCCGCGTTCTTTCGCCAGTTCCTTAAAGCGGTCAACCGCTTCTTTATCTCCTGACACAACCACCTGATCCGGTGCGTTAATGTTGGCAGGCACAACTTTTGTCTTGCCGTCTGATGCGCTGATGCATGCTTCTTCAAGATCTTTAAAGCCCATGCCGATTACAGCCGCCATTGCGCCTGAGTCCGCGCGGCTCATTAATTCACCGCGCGTTACAACAAGTCTCACACCGTCTTTTAAAGTTACAACTCCTGCATGAACAAGCGCCGGCAGTTCGCCGAGCGAGTGGCCGAGCAGATAGTCGCCTTTTAATCCAGTCGCAGCAAGTACTGCCAGACTGTGGGCAAATAAGGCAGGCTGCGTGTATTTAGTATCATTTAGTCTTGCGTCATCTTCAGAGAACATTATTTCTTTTAAGTCAAAATCAACATATGAAAAAATTTCGTCGAGTACAGCGCAGGCTTTATCGTTTTGTTCATATAAATCTTTTGCCATCCCGCCGTACTGGGCACCCTGCCCAGGAAAAATAATTAATCTACTCATCATTTTCACCTATTAATTCTTTTATTTTGTCAATCGTACCTGAGTCTGCCATGATTTTCGCCTGTTTTACCGCATTGACGATGGCAGTCGCATCTGAAGAACCGTGAGCTTTAATTACATTGCCCTGCAGCCCCATGAGCGGTGCACCGCCGAATTGTCTGTAATCGAGCATGTTTTTAAGTTCCTGGAAATCATTTTTCAAAGCGAGAGCCGCAAGTTTGTTCACCGGATTTTTCAACATGATTTTCTTCACTTCGCCGAGCAGGCTTGAAGATGTGCCTTCAATTGTCTTTAAGACAACATTGCCGGTAAAACCGTCGGTTACCGCGATATCTATATCGCCTGATAAAATATCGCGTGTTTCAAAGAAGCCTGTAAAATTCAGCCCGCTGTTTTTTAAAAGCTGATAGGTTTCTTTTGTCAGTTCAGTCCCTTTAATCTCTTCGCTGCCGTTGTTAATCAAACCGATTGAAGGATTTTTGCGGCCTTCAATATTTTCCATATACACGCTTGCCATTTGTGCAAACTGCAGCAGGTGGTTCGGTTTGTTTTCCGAATTAGCGCCCATATCCAGCATCAGCATGCCTTTGTCAGAAGTTGTCGGCAGCATCGTTGTAATCGCAGGACGTTCAATCCCTTTAATACGCTTCACGCCGAACAGACCGGCACTCATAATTGCACCTGTGTTGCCAGCTGACACAACCGCATCCGCTTCACCGTCGGCTACAGCTTTCACTGCTCTTACCAGGGAACTGTCTTTTTTTCTTCTGACAGATTTTACCGGGTCATCTTCCGACTCGATTTTTTCTGTTACTTCAATGAAAGTTACCCGCGGGTGGTTCCCGCTGTAGCTGCCCGGCATGCCAAACGCCAGAATCTCTACATCATCAAAAGTATCTGCTGCCTGCAGAACACCTTCTTCTATCACTTTCGGGGCATTGTCTCCACCCATTAAATCTACAGCAATTCTAGCCATCGTCTATTCACCTTCATTTTTATAATACATCTCAAATTTTCCTGTAAAAATCACTTTGCCATCGACTTTTGATTCCACTTCGATGTGCGCTTTATTATTGTCCATAGTCGTTACTTTCGCTTTTGCGACAACTTTATCGTTTAATTTCGCCGGACGCTTAAAATCCACCGCCGCATGCTGTGTCAGCGCGAGCGGCTCATCGATTAAAGCAACGCAGAGCGAATTCGCCTGTGCGAACAGAAAATGCCCCCGTGCAATTTGATTCTTTTCAAACACGTGACTTTCCTCAACGATAAAAAGCGACAGCGCGCTCTTATTCAGTTCAATATCGATAATTTCCCCGACTACTTCCTGAATTGACAGTGAGCGGATTTTATCAACACCCTCACGCGCCACATTTTTAATGCGTGCACGCAGCTCAGGAATGTTCAGTTCCAGTCGGTCCAGACGTATCGTTTGAATCGATACACCGAAAATATTCGCCAGCTGCTCATCCGTCAAAAACGGATCATCGGAAATATGAGACTCCAAACTCGATTGACGCTCCTGTTTTTTTAGCTTCACCATTCTGATTCCTCTTTTAGTAGTTGGTATTAATATCTATATATAACACTAGACTCAGTATATAAAACCTGTCTCATGATTTCAATTATTTTAAAGAATTTTTTAAATTTGGAGAGCATGTCTGGTGATTGTCAGACACTGTGCCTCCTTTTCATACAAAAAAACATCCGAATCCATACGATAAAGGACTCAGATGCTGTTAAGTTTACATAACTCCCATCAAAAATCAAAACAATCCGCGTAATTCTCATCATTCAACCAATTCAGCCTTAACAATCAGCCGCTTATCAAACAGCAGTGTTTCCGGGTTATACTCTTCGCATGTGATGAGGGTGAGTTCCTGTACCGCACCTTCAGTCTGGTCGAGGACGCCGACTTCCGACGGTGCGACTTCGAACATCTCGGTGATTTTATAGACGCGCGTTTCATCGCGCGTGATGAAGTTTATCGTATCGCCGACTGAAGCACGGTCGATATAGTTGAAACGGATACCTGCACCTTCGACACGGTGGCCGGCAATCGGGATGTTCTGCATATCCA
The DNA here is from genome assembly GCF_003387165.1 of Jeotgalicoccus halotolerans. GTDB lineage: Bacteria > Bacillota > Bacilli > Staphylococcales > Salinicoccaceae > Jeotgalicoccus > Jeotgalicoccus halotolerans. The sequence continues at coordinate 74,497 of NZ_QUMW01000014.1, read as the reverse complement.
GGTGATCGCTTTCTTCCAGAAAGCTCACGCCGTTCCGCAATTTCTCTTCTGTCAGCGGCCCTTTGTAGACGGGTTCGAGAATATCTGCACTCTCAATTTCAAGCACCCCTGCCATATCATCACCGATATTAATACCTGCAGCTTCCTGTTCTGCACCGGTGACGAACGTTTCAAGCGGGTTCAGTTTTACATCATCGTCACCGTCCTGATACGCGGTAATCAGCCGGTCGTTGACCTGGTCTGTAAAATATTCACGGATATCCTGCCAGAAAAACAGCATAACAGCTGCGATAATCATTAAAATACCGACAGTTCTGATGAATATTCTCAAAAAATCCCCTCCACTCGCCGCAATTTTTTATAAATTATTGTTTTCATACACCTGAACCGCTTCGTCTCTCGCCACTTCAAGGATTCTGTAATCTTCTGTAATATCCGCAATTTTAAATTGCGGCAAACCGCTCTGACGGACACCGAAGTAATCCCCGGGCCCGCGCATTTCAAGGTCGCGCTCACTTAAAACAAAGCCGTCAGAAGTGCTCGTCATAATATCCATGCGCTGCTTGGCGTTTTCCGTTGCCGGGTCGCTCACTAAAACGCAGTAGCTCTTCTTGCTGCTTCTGCCGACCCGGCCGCGCAGCTGGTGCAGCGTGGACAGACCGAATCGCTCGGCGTTAAAAATAACAATTGCTGTCGCGTTCGGCACGTTGATGCCGACTTCGATAACCGTCGTCGATACGAGCAGCGGTTTCTCCAGCGTTTCAAACGAGCGCATCGCTGCATTTTTCTCTTCAGCTTTCATTCTGCCGTGTACCAGCACCACATCATCCGGGCTGAAATACTCTTCAAAAATCTCATATATTTCATAGACGTTTTTTAAATCGAGTGTTTCCGATTCTTCGATTAAAGGTGCCACGATATAGGCGCTGTGCCCTTTATCGATTTCCGATTTCACGAAACTGAGCACGTAATCGATCTCCTTGAAGCGGCGCCATTCCGTTTCAATTGGAATGCGGCCTTTTGGCATTTCGCGTATAACTGACACGTCCATATCGCCGTAGGATGTAATCGATAAAGTTCTCGGAATCGGTGTCGCCGTCATATAAAGCACGTTTTTGCGGTAAGCCTTATTGTTCAGCTTTTCGCGCTGGTTCACACCGAAGCGGTGCTGTTCATCGATAATGATAAACGACAGGCGGCTGAAGATTACATCATCTTCAATCAGCGAATGCGTGCCGACGAGAAGATCGATTTCACCTGTTGCGAGCCGGGCGAGTATATCGCGTTTCTCGACCGGTTTTGTCGTACCTGTTAATTTAGCAATCGTCAGTTCCTCGCCGTAAGTGTCTTTAAAACTCTCGTAATGCTGATTCGCCAGCACTTCCGTCGGCACCATAACAGCGCTTTGTTCACCGATGGTCTTAACCGCGTAAACGCAAATCCCTGCCACAATCGTTTTACCGCTACCCACATCTCCCTGCAGGAGGCGGTGCATTGAAATATTCTGCTTAAAGTCGCGGCATATATCATTGACGCTTTTCTTCTGGTCACCTGTCAATTCAAAAGGCAGCGTATCGATAAAAGTTTTAAGTTCATCAATCTTATAATCGACGACAAAACGGTCGCTCCTGACGCGTTCTTTCTGACGTCGTTCCATAATTTTAAGCTGGTAATGGTACAGCTCATAAAATTTTATCGTGCGTCTTGCAGCAGCAACCGTTTCATGACTGTCAGGAAAGTGGAGCGCATACAGCGCATCTCGAACCGGCATCAGTTTGTACTTAGCTCTCAGCGCTTCCGGCAGGTCGACGTTAAAGTTTGTCATATCAAAGGCGGAGCGGACGATTTTCTGGAATGTTTTCGACTGCATTACACCGCCGAGCGGATATTTTACCTGGTAGCCGCCGCCTGCTTCAAAGATTAGTTTCGTTCCGTTAATTTCAAGCTTGTTGCGGTTGAACTTGCCGTAGAGCCGGGCGAATTCACCGTTGATAATCTTACTTTTTAAATAAGGCTGATTAAAAAATGTGATTTTTACATAAATGCCGTCGACATCCATAAAAAATGTCAGACGGCTCTTGCCCCTGCGGAAAAAGGCGACCTGGGGTTCTGTTTTTACAGTGCCTTCAATCGTAATATTCGCCCCGTCCGGCGCTTCATTCAAATTGACGACGCTGTGGTCTATGTAGCCCGCCGGCAGGTGAAAAAGCACATCATTCATGCCTGTAATGCCAAGTCCGAACAATTTCTCTGCCACCTTGTCGCCAACGCCTTTTAATTCTTTAATATTTCTGTCCGGGCTCTGTACGACATGAATGCCGCTCATTATTTCGCACCGAAAAGTTCAGCTTTTAAGCGTTCTCCTGTCGGAGTCGCAGCCAGTCCGCCGCGTCCTGTTTCACGCAGTGCCGACGGCATGGTTAAGCCGATCTTGTACATCGCTTCGATAACTTCGTCTGCCGGAATGCGCGATTCAATTCCTGCAAGCGCCATATCCGTTGCTGTCAGCGCATTCGTTGCGCCTGCTGCATTCCGTTTAACGCACGGCACTTCAACAAGGCCGGCAACAGGGTCGCACACTAAACCGAGCATATTTTTCATGGCGATCGCAAATGCGTGTGCGCTCATGTCCGGCGTACCGCCTGCGAGTTCAACGAGGGCGGCTGCTGCCATAGCGCTCGCACTGCCGACTTCCGCCTGGCAGCCGCCGGCAGCACCTGAAATACTTGCGTTATTTGCAACCACAAAACCGAAAGCGCCCGAAGTAAACAGAAAACGGATTTTCTGTTCTTCTGTAATCGACGGATCTTTTTTAACCATGGCAAATAAAACACCTGGCACGACACCTGCTGATCCTGCTGTCGGTGTCGCACAGATTTTGCCCATCGCTGCATTCACTTCATTGGTGCTGACTGCATTCGCAATCGCAAGCAGATTAAGTTCACCGCTTAAGCCCTTGCCGGAATCGATATATTTCTGCATCTTCACAGCGTCCATACCCGTCAGGCCGGTTGTTGAATGAACACCTTCAAGGCCTTCAGCTACAGCACCTTCCATCGTCGTTAAATTAGTTTTCATTAAATTATATATATCGAGGTAGCTGTGCCCTGTCGCTTCCATTTCCTGCCTGATCATAACTTCGGACAAGGAAATTTCTTCTGACAGCGCACGTTCCACAAGCTGATTTATACTGTTAAACATAAGTTAGCCTCCCGTCATTTCAATTACGCGGTCAACGCCTTTAACCGCTCTTATTTCTTCTAAAGCTTCGGGTGAAATTGAATCGTCAAGTTCGACAGTCATTAAAGCGACCTGCCCCTTTTCTTTTCGGGAGACACTCATCTGAGAAATATTCAGCTGTTCATCGCCGAGTTTCGTCGTGACACGTGCAATCGTCCCGAATTCATCTTTATGGAAGACCAGCAGCGCATGATAGTTGCCTGAAATATTAATATTATAGCCGTTAATACTTACGAGCTCTATCTTGCCGCCGCCGATCGACACTCCTTCGATTACGAGTTCTTCTTCGTCTTTATAAAGCTGCAGCACCGCTGTGTTCGGGTGAGAGCGTTCTTCCTGCATTTCGATAAAATTATACGTTAAGTTGTTGTTTTCAGCTTCTTGTTTAGCATTGATAATTCTTTCATCGTCGGTATCATAGCCGAGAATGCCCCCGAGCAGCGCAACATCTGTTGCATGGCCCTGGTAAGTATCTCGGAAGGAGCCGTACAAGTAGATATCCACCTTATCCGGCTGGCCGCCGAATAAGTTTCTTGCGAGCAGCCCGATGCGCGCAGCACCTGCTGTATGCGATGATGACGGCCCGACCATCACAGGTCCGATTATATCAAAAACGCTTTTAAACTTCATAGTTTCCCCTCCTAAAGTGCAAAAAGCCACATCGGAATAACCGATGCGGCTGATATTGTTATTCCACAGATATTAAATAGCTGTAGACTGGCTGTGCACCATTATGAATTTCAAATTCAACATCTTCATGCGTGCCTTCAATATCTTCAATTACTGCTTCCACTTCTTCTTCAGTACCGCCTTCGCCAATCAGTATCGTAATGATTTCTGTATCTTCATCAATCATCTTCTTGATAAGCGTGTTAAGCGTATCTACTCTAGAATCGCTGGCAGTAATAATCTTACCTTCGGCAATACCCATATGCTGATCTTTCTTAATGTCCACACCATCTATTTTAGTGTCGCGGACCGAGTAAGTCACCTGTCCTGTCTGGACATGTTCGAGCGATTCGCTCATCGCTTTCTTGTTATCTTCAAGCGATGCTTCCGGATTAAAGCTGAGCATGCTCGCAAGGCCCTCCGGAATTGACGTGGAAGCAACTACGGCTGCCGGAATCTCAAGTACTTCCGCCGCCTGTTCAGCTGCCATGATAATATTTTTATTGTTCGGAAGAATAATGACCTGTTTGACATCTTCGCCTTTAATTACGTTAACTATATCCTCAGTTGCCGGATTCATCGTCTGGCCGCCGTTAATGACGTGCGTCACGCCGATGCTCTTGAACAGTTCGTTAATTCCTTCACCTGAAGAAACCGTAATAATTGCTGTGTCGTAAGCCTGCTTTTCAGCAGCATGATTAGTATCTCCGTGAACAGTTCTGAATTGTTCACGCATGTTTTCAACTTTCATCTTAATGAGCTCGCCGTAAGTCGCAGCATAAGTGAATGCTTCGCCCGGTGTTTCCGTGTGGACGTGTACTTTAACGATTTCATCATCGTTTATAACGAGAAGCGAGTCGCCGAATCCGCTCATTTCATTACGGAATTCATCTTCCTTAAACTCGCGTTTTCCGTCTTCAAAACGCACCATGAATTCAGTACAGTAGCCGAATTCAATATCGTCGACGCTCATAAAGTCGTTAAAGTCGTTTTCGTGGTCATGGTCATCGATTACAGGTGAATCGGTTTCGGCAGCATCTTCGGCAATTTCTTCGCCCGTCAGTGCACTTAAGAACCCTTCATAAACATAAACGAGACCCTGGCCGCCTGAATCGACAACGCCGACTTCTTTCAGTACAGGAAGAAGGTCCGGTGTGCGTTTAAGCGAAGCTTTTGCTTCTTCAAGCGTTGCGGTCATGACATCAATTACCGACGCATTGCTTTCATTAAATTCTTCCGCTTTTTTCCCTGCATCTTTTGCCACAGTTAAAATTGTACCTTCTACAGGTTTCATTACTGCTTTATAAGCAGTATTCACACCCTGTTTTAAGGCTTCGATAAATTCATCTGCACTGATTTCATCTTTTGTTTCAATCGCTTTAGAGAATCCTCTAAATAATTGCGAGAGAATAACGCCCGAGTTTCCGCGTGCCCCCATCAGGAGCCCTTTGGAGAAATGTTTCCCCACGTTTCCGATATGCATGTCATCAAGCGGTTCAACTTCAGCTGCGCCTGAAGACATCGAAAGATTCATATTTGTGCCCGTATCACCGTCAGGAACGGGGAAAACGTTTAATGAATCCACATAATCAGCATTTTTCTTCAGATTACGCGCCCCGCTCAAAATCATCCGGCGGAACATCAAGCCATCTATCTTATCCATTGTATTGTAAATCCTCCCCGACTATTCGTCTCCGCCGATAATGCGTACACCTTGTACGTGTATATTTACAGCTTCAATACTTAATCCTAATGTTTTTTCAAGTTTATATTTTACAGTTGTCTGTACGTTAGCTGCCACTTCTGAAATTTTCACGCCGTAGCCGACAATAATATACAGTTCAATCGCCAGTCTGTCTTCGTTATGTTCGACAATTACACCGCGTGAATAATTTTCTTTACCGAGCAGTTCCGCAAATCCGTCACGGACCTGATTTTTAGAAGCCATACCGACTACGCCATATGATTCGACAACGGTACTGCCGGCAATATTTGCTATTACGTCTGTAGAAATTTCAATTTTACCTAAGTCATTTTCAATTTCCAGAGCCATTTATTTCGCCTCCCAATACATCATTTAATTATAAGCAAATTCCCTTGGGAAATACAAGTGTTATTATAGTATTTTCCAGGTCTCAATATTTACTTTTCCGAATGTTTGTTATCGATAATATTATATCATACCGCATTTTCTATAAACACATATATGTGGATACTGAAAAAAATATCCGCACAGAAGCTTTTTTCGAAGCCCCGGTACGGATATATCTTTATCATCTGTGCTATTCTTCTTCTGCTTCTTCAGGCTGCGCCTGAGGGAGATCAATCATGACACCTTCGCCGCCGATAGAAATCGGCTGGGCACCGCTCCATTTTTCAATCATCTGCTGCATCAGTACTTCTTCGCTCAGCGATTCCTGAACGATTCTGTTAGCCTCCGCTTCCCCTTCAGCTTCAATGCGCTTCCGTTCAGCTTCTTCTGTCGCAATCAGTTTATCCGTCTTTTTACGCTCAAGTTCCTGGGTTGCTTTAACGCGGTCATCTATCGCTTTTTGAGTTTCAGCATCAGGCTGGGGCGCGCTGAGCATAATATCCTCAATAATAATTCCGTCTTTTTCAAGATCTTCTTTAGCAATTTCAATCGTCTCGAGTTTAATATCACCGATACGCTCACCGAACGCTTCGATTACCGTATATTCAGACACCGTCTGACGGAGAGCATCGTTAATCCGTGTTTTAATATAGCCTTCTTCCAGATCTTCAATTGTAATATTGCCGAATTTCTTATACACTGCTGATGCTTTTTCGCTGTCGACGTGGTAATTCAGTGCCACCGGCATGTTGATGGTCTTGCCGTCAATGGTTGCGACTGCAAGCGATTCGTAGTTTTTATTCTGAGTACGAACCGGATATTCAATCACGCGTTCTGTCGGATAAACGAGATGCCATCCCTGACCAAGTACTTCATCCTGCACTCCGCCGTTAATGCTGTATATAACCCCAACGTGCCCATTTTCAACTTTCGAAACCATTAAAATCAGTCCGACAATCAGACCCGCAAGGACTATTGCCCCTACTCCTATCGCTGCATAAATTTTTTTCATTTTCTGTGCTCCATTTCCGTAATAAGATTTTCAAGTTCTTTAATTTCTACTTCAAGCATTTTTACTTCCACTGTATAGCCGTACTTTTTCAGATGCGCGTCGTATGTAATATTTTTTCGTTTAATTTCATGCTTCAGCTTTTTTATCTCATCATATTCATCGTACTTATGTCCGAGCGTTCTGAGCTCATGCCGGAATATATAAGCCAGCGCAATAATTAAAATAGCGAGCATTATTCCTGCAAACAGCAGTAATTTAAACATGTACTCTTCCTCCTCCCGGCATTTTCACTTGAAAAATGAATTTATCTTCTGCATCTTAATTTCCCGTGTTGTTATCGTACCACGTACAACCCGTGCGTAAATGTTTTTTTGAAATTATTATTGAAAAATTTCCTGATATATAAAGCAGTGAGAGGATTTTGATGCTCTTGCAAAATTCATTTTTAAACATTCAAAAACAATCGATTTTGTGCGAAATATATAGACAATAAACGTGAATTAATGTATCATATTGGAGTATGCATAAAGAAGAGATGAACATGATTATGTAAATTAAATTAAAGGAGTGGGATAAATGGTGAAAGAATGTTATGTAACAGGACGCAGATCAAGATCTGGTAACAACCGTTCTCACGCGCTTAACTCAAGCAAAAGAACTTTCGGTGCTAACTTGCAAAAAGTTAGAATCATGGTTGACGGCAGACCTAAAAAAGTTTGGGTTTCTGCTCGCGCGCTAAAATCAGGTAAAGTTGAACGTGTCTAATACTTCAATTTAAAAACTGGTATCACTTTATTTAAGTGGTACCAGTTTTTTTATCTTTTTGCGGAAGGGTTGGTATGATGGCAGCTCATATGTATCTGCAGACGCTTGGGTTGGCATGAGCGGGTTTCATATATATCCCAGCTCAACAGGGTTGATATGACAGACAATCATATTTATCCCAGCATCAGAGTGTTGATGTCCTCTCCTCTACACACAGCAAACCCCTCCTGAAATTTTAATTTCAGGAGGGGTTTATTTTAAAAGAAAGACAGCAGCCAGACGATAAACATACCGATGAATATCGCAGGTATCATGTTGCCGACACGCATGTGCGTGACGTTAAGCATGTTCAGTCCGATAGCTAGGAGGATGACTCCGCCTGTCGCACTGACCTGGTCAACCATGGTATCGAGTACGTCTGCCGGTATAAAGTTCGCAATCTGCCGGGCACTGATAATTATCGCAGCGATGTAAAAGAAGGTCGGAATACTGGACAAGATAACACCTCGTCCGTAAGCCGTTGTCATCACGAGCGCGATAAAGAAATCCATTGTCGCTTTCGTGTACAGTACGTCGTTGCTGCCCTGGAGGCCGGCATCGAGACCGCCGACAATACCCATCGCTCCGACGATAAAGATCAGCATTCCGGAAATCAAACCTTGAGAAATGTTACCCCCGTGCTTATCGCCGAGCCGGACTTCCATTAAGTGGCCGAAACGGTTGAGCAGTTCTTCGAGTTTGACTACTTCCCCGATAACCACCCCGATGATGAGTGATATAAGCGTCGTCAAAATATCAGTGGCCCCGACGACCATCTGTATTCCCATCGTAATAATAAATAATCCCTGTATTTTCATAATCGCATCTTTGATATGTTCGGGAATAAAAGTAAATATCATTCCGAGCGCGCCGCCGATAATAATCGCCAGCGAGTTGGCGAGAGCCCCTGCAAATATCATTCAATCACCTCTAGTCTGCTGATTTAATCATTAATATATCTTTATCCGTCTTAACAGTTACAGTCTTTTCTTTAAATTCATTGCTGACAGTTAAAGTTCTGCCGATACTTACGTATGTATCCTGAATATCATATTTGAAACCTTCGAGAGTAAGCAGCGTCTTATCGTAGAGCGGAATAAGAGAAACGTATCTTTTATCATTATCAGCCTCAATTGTGTGAACGCCCTGAGGCAGCAGACGGATATCGTTCGTCTCATTAAGAAGACGGATATCGAGTTTCCGGAGATCCTCGTGCGCAAGCAGCTGAATGTTCATGAGCTCGTGATCTTTTCTGCCGCCGAGCGCACCGTATACATCTATCGCTGTATAACCGAGCTCTGCAAGAGACAAGAGCGCAAGCTCACTGTCCGTAAAATTTTTAGCACTCGGCACAATATCGAGTTCAAGACTCTCTTTAAATAAGTTTAAATCTTCGGCTGTGACACTGTCGAAGTCGCCGTATGCCCGGTCTATTTTAATTCCCGCTTCAAAGAGCCCTTTCACACCGGCATCGACACCCGCCCAAGGTGCATCGCGTTCGGCGGTAAAGGGAATATTGCGGAGCAGCACGTTAATGCGTTTCATAGCATCATTCCTTTAAGGCACTGATTGCGGCAGCTTTATCGTCTGCTTTAAATAAATAAGAACCGCTGACGAGTAAATTCGCACCGTGCACCTTAACAATTTCGGCAGTTTCGCCGTTAATGCCGCCGTCGACTTCTATATCAAATTTATTAGTTAAAGTTTCACGGATGGAAACAAGCTCATCCAGTTTTTCAACACACGAATCGATAAAGCCCTGGCCGCCGAAGCCCGGATTCACCGTCATAATTAAAACAAAATCAACGTCCGAAAGCAGATGGCGCACCGCTTCGACAGAAGTTTGAGGATTGAGTGCGATGCCTGCTTTCATGCCTTTACTTTTAATCAGCTGGACCGCGCGGTGAGCATGCGGTGTCGCTTCAATATGAAATGACAGCATGTCGACCCCCATATTTTTAAAGTCATCGACAAACTGTGTCGGATCGTATGTCATTAAATGGACATCAAGAGGAATCGATGCTTCTTTCGCAATCGCTTCGCATACAGGAATACCATAGGAAATGTTCGGTACAAACTGGCCGTCCATTATATCAAGATGAAAAATATCTGCCCCTGCCGCTTCCATTTCTTTAATATCCACACCGAGTTTTAAAAAATCGCCTGCGAGTAATGACGGTAATACTTTAACCATGTCTAATACCTCTCTTTTCTGTGATCAATTTCATTATAAATTTTTACATAGCTGTCGTATCGCGACTGCGCGAGCTCTCCCGATTCAACAGCCGCTTTAACGCCGCACTTCGGCTCCTTAATATGCAGACACTCTCTGAATTTGCAGCTGTACTGATTAAAATCGATAAAACAGAATTTAATATTGTATTTATCGATATTTAAAAAGTCTATCGTTGCAAAGCCGGGAGTATCCGCTATAAAACCGCCGTCGATACTGATCAGTTCAACGTGGCGCGTCGTATGTTTACCGCGGTTTAACGCATTTGAGATTTCGTCTGTTTTTAAATCAAGATGCGGCAGCAGCGTATTTAGCAAGGTCGATTTTCCTGCGCCCGACTGGCCTGCGAGTACGCTCAGCTTCCCATCAAAAACATCTTTTAAATCGTCGTTAATGTGGTCTTTATCGGTAAAATATACTTCGTACATCGGTGTATACACACTTTTTATTTCTTCGATGAGTATATCATTGTCGTTCAGGTCATTTTTCGTCACGATCAGCACCGGATTTATATCATTCGCTTCGCTGTGGGCAATAAAACGATCGAGCAGGTAAAAACTGAAATCCGGAGATTTTAAGCTCGCCGTTAAAAGCAGCTGGTCAATATTTGCGACCGGCGGTCTGTTAAGCGAGTTTTTGCGAGGCAGAATCGCTGTAATATAACCTTCGTCAACATTTTCTATTTGGAATTCAACATAGTCTCCGACAAGCGGGCTTTCCGCTGTTTTTCTGAAACGGCCGCGTGCACGTGTCTCGTACACCTTATTATTCGACTCTACGTAATAAAAGCCGCTCAGCGCTTTAATAATTTTTCCTGTCTGCATATAACACCTCGGAATTATTTAAATACAATTTTATTATAACAACAAATTAACTGTGATAATATTGAATTTGTTAAATAGAACTGGGAGGATATAAAAATGGATATAAATATTTCACAAATCGATACCGTTCAGCGAGATGACAACAGTGTCATTATCGATGTCAGGGAAACTGATGAACTTGAATTATCAGGATTTTTACCTGGTGCAGTGCACTATCCGATGAGCACATTTGATGTCGATGAAACTTCGCTCGATAAAGATAAAAGCTACTACATCGTCTGTAAATCAGGCGGACGCTCGAAACGCGTACAGGATTATATGACATCCCGAGGCTACGACGCGCACAACGTCGAAGGTGGCATGAGCGAGTATACAGGACCGCGAAACTATATGCACTAATTAACAATAAACGCGCAGCTCATAGTTTGTGAACTGCTCCCCCTAAAGCAGTTTACTTTTTTAAGTGTCTACTTTAGGGGAGCATATCATTTTGAGCTGCGCGTTCTTTATATACTTTTTTATTTTCTGTCTACTACTTCGTGAACGTTCTTGATGATAAATCCGCTCTTAATGTATCCCGGGATACTGTTAAGATCGACTGTCAGATCCTGTTCAGGTACATCGTAAGTCACTTTTTCAGCGAAGTATTTCATCGTTTCTTCCATAATGATTACCGTGATCCACTCACCGGCACAACGGTGGTTAGTCCAGTAGTCTCCGCCGCCCTGAGGAATAAGGTCGAACGGCGAGCCGTCCCAGTCTTCAAATCTTTCCGGACGGAATTCATTCGGGTCATCCCATAATGTTTCATCATGCATGGTACCGTAGACGTCTAGTGCGAGACCATGGCCTGCAGGAATTGTTACCCCCTGGAAGTCGATATCTACTTTAGCTTTACCAGGCAGGAATGGTACAAACGGGTAGTAGCGGCGGACTTCCTGAGAAAACTTGTATGCATAGTCCGGTTCGCTCTTAATTTTTTCACGCGTAATCGGATTTTCATGCATAGCAAGCAGACCGAAAGATACAAATCTGTTGATTGCGATTAATGGACGGAATGTATTCATTAAATCGATTGCACAATTTCGTGAGTCCATCGGGTTGCCGAGGTAATCCTCCCAGTGTGCGAATTCGTAAAGCGCCGTGCCTTCCGGCGGATGAATGTTGCCTTTACGCGTTTCGATAATCTGCTCTTCAAGCCAGTCTTCTACGCGTCGTCGAGCGTTTTTAGATTCTTTATATCCTTTAAATACGCCTCCGAGACCTTTGAATGAATCGATCATGATATCCATATCTGTTGCGATTCTTTCGATTTCTTCCGGCGGTGCCTGCACTCCGGCCCAGCGTGTACCAACTTTAGTCAGAAGAACGATAGATTCGCGGTAAATATTTACCTCGTCCATACTTTCCATACGCTGAGTGTTTGCACGCCATAAAGTACGTGTTAATTCACGCACGTAGTTCAGGTTGCCTTCAGTCATTAAACTCATAAATAATGCTTTTCTGTCGATATGTTTTTTACCATCAATCGTATGGATTGCACCTTTACCGAAAAGCGTATTAACGATACGTTTTGGCAGCATACCCTCACGCTGCACGATATCGTTGTTGTAGAACATTTCCGCGCCTTCTTTACCTGTAACGGCAACGAACGGTTTTCCGCCTAATGCTTTCGTTTCAAATACTGTAGTATTTAAGCGATTTCGCTGATTTGTTGTGTAAAGATATCCCTGTTTCATTACTTTCAAAGTATTATCCAGGCCTTTATCCCTCTTAAGTGATGCCATAATTTTATTCCTCCAATTCGAATGTACTTCACCATTATATATAAACAATAAAGCCAATGCCAATATTTACTGTTTATCCACAGTTTCGCTTATAACTTCTTCTCCGTCAACCTCAACACGGTACTGTCCGGATTCTCCTTCGGTCAGAATCAGCGAAATTGTATGGTTGGTATCCTCGGTAATTTCAAGAGTTTCCGAGACTTCCTTAATATCGCTGTCTTTATCACCGATAAAGATTTCCACTTCGACGGGCTCCATTTCAGAATCTTCTTTATCTTCGTCTTCGTCGCTGTCACTGTTTTTTTCTTCCGATTCAGGATAAGGGATGTTCAGCGAAATCTGATAAGTCGTTTCATCGGGAGGCTCTTCTCCGAGCGAGACAATAACGTTAATCTGAGAGCCCGGAAGGAAATCCCCGTAACTCGGATCCTGCGAGACTATCGCCCCTTCCGGCACTTCGCTGCTGTACACTTCTGTCGTCACGTTAACGATAAAGCCCCGGCTTTCCAGCTCTTCTCTTGCAGCTTCAAGGGAAGTCCCGACGTAGTTCGTAATCGGCACCGGTTCGATCCCGTCCGATACTGTAAATCTGACCGGTGTGCCGTCAGGATAAAGTTCTTCGCCTTCAGGCACCGACTGATCGAGAATTGTACCCGGCGGTTCATCGCTGTACTCGTTCTCCGCACCGACGTTAGTAAAGCCCGCCGCTTCAAGTTCTTCTGACGCGTCTTCATACATTTCGCCGACATAGTTTTCCATCGTATACGGCTCTTCTCCGAGCGAGACAAGCATATCAACCGTCCCGCCGCGTTCGACTTCCGTTCCGGATACCGGCGTCGTTTCAATGATCATGCCTTCTTCAAAATTATCATCGTACGTTTCTGAAATATTGCCTGCCTCAAGATCTTCTGACATCAGGTACTCCTCTGCCTCTTCAACTGTCCTATTCTGAAGATTTTCGAGGCTGACTGTCGGCGACTGTCTCGGCCACAGCAAGTAGATGACTGCTGCAGCTGCAGCGAGCAGAAATAACAGGATAAACAGAACCCACGGCCATTTACGGCGCTTTTTCGGAGGCTCTTTGTCAGCTTCCTGCTCTCCTTTAGACTCATGCACAGGGATCGGAGCCGCCTGGTTTTTTTCTTCGGGCACCGGTGTTTTCTCCACGGGCGCCGCTGTAATCATCGTTTTCTCCTGTTCTTCCTTCTTAACCGGAGTGTAAGGATCCGTAATATCTTTATAGTAGACGAGTGCCGACAGTACATCATCTGCATGCCTGTATCTGTTAACCGGTTCTTTTTCGGTACACTTCATAATGATGTTTTTTAAGCCGACCGGAATATCCCGGTAGTCGGAAATGTCCGGAAAAGGTTCCGAGATATGTTTTAAAGCTACTGATACGGCAGTTTCAGCTTCGTAAGGCAGACGCCCGGTCAAGAGTTCAAACAGCATAACACCAAATGAATATATATCGGTCCGTTCGTCTGTATTTTGTCCCTTTGCCTGTTCGGGAGAAATATACTGGACAGAACCGATGACCTGATTTGTTTCAGTCATGCGTGTTTCGCTCAGTGCTTTTGCAATACCGAAATCGGTAATTTTTACTCTGCCGTCTTTATCCAGCAAAATATTCTGAGGTTTGATATCCCGGTGAATAATTCCCCGGTCATGAGCATGTTCGATGCCGCGGAGCGTCATCATGGCAATGCTGATAACCTCGTCTATTTCAAGCGGGCTGTTTTTTAAAATATATTCTTTTAAGTCGGGTCCGTGAACAACTTCAGTGACGAGTATGTGATACTCATCTGTTTCATCCACATCGAGGACGCTGACAATGTTCGGATGTGACAGCTGGATTGTACTTTCGACTTCCCGCTGGAAGCGGCGCACCGATTTTTCTTTATCCAGCGGATCTGCCTTAATCATCTTCACGACTACTTCACGGTTTAAAATAATGTCTGTCGCCAGATAGACGGAACTCATGCCGCCGCCTAAGTATTTCGCAATCTTGTAACGTTCGGATACAACTTTACCGATCACTCTTCCCCACCTGCTTTCAGGTCGGCTAAAACAACACTGATATTATCCCGCGACTTATTATGTTCTGCAGTTTTTGTCAGCTGATCCGCTTTTTGCTGAAGTGTCATTTTCCTGCTGTACATCATATGATGAATTTCGTCCGGTCGTACAGTATCTGTGAGACCGTCCGTAGCCAGCACGACATAGTCATACTGCCTGCTTCGGAGACGAAACACATCAGCCTGGATAATTTTTTCAGTACCCATCGCTTTCGTTATTAAATTCCGGCGCGGGTGTGTCAGCGCTTCTTCTTCGGTAATTTCCCCGCTCGACACAAGCACGTTTACAAAAGTATGATCTTCAGTGACCTGTTCAATTTTACGGTTATTCATGACATAAGCACGGGAATCACCGACATTTAATACGAGAATCGAGGACTCGATAACTGCTACGAGCACGAGCGTTGTACCCATGCCTCTGTATTCGGCATGCTCTTCCTGATAATCGTATAATTCATGATTCGTTCTCATGACAAGATCACGCAGAAAGCGTTCTGCTTCATCTATATTAAACAGGTTATTATTTTCCCAGGCGGTTTTTACTTTATCGTAAACGAACCTGCTTGCCACTTCACCGTATTGGTGACCGCCCATGCCGTCAGCGATAAGGAGCAGCGGCTGGCGCGTGCGGTTATAAAAATGCCCTGTTAAGTCTTCATTGGTTTCTCTGTAATTACCGCAAATACTTTTCTCTGTTACTTTCAAGATTAAGCCTCCTATCCGTCACTTGCTGTCAGATTTTTTAAATCTTGCAATGAAAAAGCCGTCGGTTTGATGTTCATACGGAAGGATCTGTCTGTATGGTCCCGTAAAGTTAAAGGCCGGAATATTAAAATCGTCGAATTCAATATCTTCATGACGCTTTTTAAATGTATATGCAACATTTTCATTTTCCAGCTGATGAATCGTGCAGGTCGAGTAAATTAAGACGCCGCCCGGTTTTAAAAATTTTTTAACATTATCTAAAATCTCAAGCTGTAATTCAACTAATCCGCTGATGCTTTCTTCATTTCGTTCGTATTTAATTTCAGGTTTTCTTTTCACTACCCCGAGGCCCGAACACGGGGCGTCGACGATAATACGGTCAAACTGCTGTCCGTAGTCATGGCGCGCTGCATCTGCAACAAAGGCCTCGTAATTCGCATGCTTTAAGCGTGATGCTTCATTATCAATCAGTGTAATTTTATGTTCATGTACGTCACCGAGCGAGACAAAACCGTCTTCCATTGATTCAAGCGCATGCAGTCCCTTGCCGCCCGGCGCACTGCAGGCATCGAGAATATTATCATCATCATCCGGTTCCAGCGCCAGATTGACAAACATCGATGAAACGTCCTGAATTGCAAAAAAACCGTCCTTATAACTGCGGCTGTGTGTAATATTC
Organism: Jeotgalicoccus halotolerans; assembly: GCF_003387165.1. Taxonomy (GTDB): domain Bacteria; phylum Bacillota; class Bacilli; order Staphylococcales; family Salinicoccaceae; genus Jeotgalicoccus; species Jeotgalicoccus halotolerans. The sequence continues at coordinate 58,374 of NZ_QUMW01000014.1, read as the reverse complement.
TGTCCGTTAAATTCAATCGCATCCGGATGCAGGCCTGATTCTCTGACATCGTATCCTTCTGTCTTCAGCATTTCTATTAAGTTATCTCTGTCGACGAGTTTTTTATTGACTCTGAGATACATCTGGGGCTTTTCATTAAGCGATGAAAGAATACGCTCTGTTTCTTCAAGGCTGTAATGTTTAAACCAGTGTTTAACCAGCCATTTCGGCATACTGTATTTTAAAGACAGACGCGCTGCATCATTTTGAATATCATTGATAACAGGTTTTTCACCGCGGAGATATCCGCGGAGGATACCGTTAATCTGTTTGCCCGCCTGCAGTCCGCCGCGTTCTTTGGCAATTTCCACCGCTTCATTAATGACCGCAAAGTCCGGCACGCGGTCGAGATATTCCAGCTGATAAACAGACAGGAGCAGCAGATACCGCTGCCAGCGGCGCAGTTTCGTTTTAATAAATGGTCTGATGTAGTACTCCAAGGTCAGTTTGTGCTGCAGTGTCCCGTAGAGAATTTCTGTCAGCAGTCCCTTATCTTCGGGCTTCAGTTCTTCAAATCTTAAGGCATCGTTCAGCACGATATTGCTGTATGCTTTGTTGTCGATGACTTCTTCATATAATTCAAGTGCCAGTGCTCTTACTGTCATATATCTTCACCCAGTTTCCTGCCGATTAAATCACTGTTATTGTTAATAAAATCAAGCGCCTTGTTTTTCTTCTTGCCGGCGAGCTGAACTTCTGTAATATTCACGAGTTCATCGGCGGCTGCAACCAGAAAACCTGAGTCGCTCTTACCGGTAATCGTGCCCGGTTCTTTGTCCGTCCGCTGATCCGTCAGCTCCGCTGAAAATAATTTGAGGCGTTTGTCACCGAGCATCGTATGTCCTACCGGCCACGGGGCTAGACCGCGGATATGATTAAAGACTTCGCGTGCGGGTCTATTAAAGCTGATAACTTCATCGCTTTTTAAAATATTCGGGCTGAAGGTCGCATCAAGGTCATTTTGAGGTGTACGCTCGTTCGTTTCATCGAGAACTGCAGGCAATGTATCCATGAGGAGCGAAGCGCCGACTCTGCTCAGTTTGTCGAACATAGTTCCCGTATTGTCGGAGTCCTCGATTTTAATGCTCCTCGAGGCGATAATATCCCCTGCATCAAGTTTTTCCGCCATATACATAAGCGTCACACCTGTTTCAGTATCCCCGTTAATGACCGCACGGTGAATTGGTGCGCCGCCGCGGTGTTTCGGCAGCAGTGAGGCGTGAACGTTCAGCGCACCGAGCACCGGTATATTTAAAATATTTTCAGGCAGCAGCTGGCCGAAAGCCGCTGTAATAATCAGATCGGGCTTAAGATCTGAAACAATTTTGAATGCTGCTTCGCTCTTCATCGTTTCGGGCTGATAAAGTTCGATGCCGAGCAGTTTTGCTGCAAGTGCCACCGGCGGGTCCGTCATGACTTTTTTTCGTCCGACGGGTCTTGACGGCTGTGAAATTACCAGGTCGACACCGAATTCTTTATGAAGTTCTTTTAGTATTGGTACAGAAAAATCCGGAGTACCCATAAAGATAATTTTAGTCATATTAAATCTCCTACATAATATATTGTGGATCGACATCAATTTTTAAAGATAAACCTGTCTTTTTGTAAATCTGTGTATATTTCTCATCAAGTGCATCGAGTACTGCCTTAAGCTCCGGTTCACGTTTATATTTCAGCAGAATCTGGAATCTGTTTTTATTTTTAATTCTTTCAATAGGACTCGGTGACGGACCGATAATAATACAGCTTTCACTGACATTTTCAACCAGTATTTTGTGAATATCCGTCGTCGCCTGAAGGCAATCCTGAATGCGTTCTGCTGAAATGGTAAACAGAATGTGGAAATAGTAAGGCGAATAACGAGCAAATTTTCGAAATTGCATTTCTTTTTCATAAAAGCCGCGGTAGTCATTATCCTTGGCGAGTGTAATCGCGTAATGCTCCGGATTATAAGTCTGAAATATCACTTCGCCCGGCAGTTCGTGCCGGCCGGTACGTCCCGCCACCTGGGTCAGGAGCTGAAAGGTCCGTTCATTTGCCCGGAAGTCAGGGAGATTTAACATGGTATCAGCGTTCAGCACACCGACCAGGGTCACGTTCGGATAGTCGAGACCTTTGGCAATCATCTGCGTTCCGAGAAGTATCGGCACCTTGTCCGCTTCAAAACGGTTAAGCAGCTGTTCATGGGCACCTTTACGCTGAGTCGTATCAACATCCATCCTGATAATATCAACGTTAAAGGTATCCCGTAAAATTTCTTCAACTTTTTGAGTGCCTGTCCCTCTGAAAGTGACATCATTGGAACCGCAGTCTGCACACTTACGCGTAACCTGCTCTTCATAACTGCAGTAATGGCAGAGCAGACTGCTGTTGTTTTTATGATATGTGAGTGAAATATCACAGTTCGGACAATTCGGCACATGGCCGCAGTTCTGGCAGATCTGAAAGTTTGCAAACCCTCTCCGGTTTAACAGCAGCACGGTCTGCTCGCCTTTTTCTATCCTGTCCTGTATAGCCGCTTCAAGCTTCCTCGATAAAATTCCCGAGTTGCCGTCTTTGTGTTCATCGCTCATATCGACAATCTGTGCTCTCGGCATAGGCTGCATACCCGGCCGGTGCGTCAGTTCAAAGCGTTTGTACACTCCCTTTGAACTCCGTGCGTAGGATTCAAGTGACGGGGTGGCAGAACCGAGGACGACGGGGCAATTATGAAATGCCGCACGCAGTTTCGCCACTTCCGATGCATGATACATCGGCCGTTCCGACTGCTTGTACGTCGTTTCATGTTCTTCATCGATAATAATGATGCCGATATTTTTAAAGGGTGCAAATACAGATGAACGTGCTCCGACTGAGACGCGGGCACGGCCGCTTTGAATTTTACGCCATTCATCGTATTTTTCACCGTGCGACAAAGCCGAGTGAAGCACGGCAACATCATTGCCGAAACGCGCTTTAAATCTGTTGACCATTTGCGGGGTCAGCGCGATTTCCGGCACCAGCATAACAGCATCCCGGTGGTTATCAAGCGCCGTCTGAATAAGCTGCAGATACACTTCTGTTTTTCCGCTGCCTGTAATGCCGTGGAGCAGAAAGGTCTCATTATTCTCATTGTTAAGGGCCTCATTAATACTGTTAAAGGCAGCTGCCTGTTCGCTGGTCAATTCCTTTTCATAATCAGCTTCAAATACCGCTGATTCATACGGATCCCGTTCGACAACCATATCGAGTTTTTCAACATAACCTTTTTTCTCGAGTTCGCGGACGACTGCCTCTGAGTAGCCCTGCGCCTTCAGCTCTCTAAGCAGGACCGGTTCCTTGTAATCCTCAATAATCTGCAGTGCTTCTAGCTGTTTTGGTGCACGTTCAAGCGGTGCTTTATTTAAAAATAAGGAGCGCACTCCTTTTTGAACTTTTTTCTTCGTATGCTGTTTAATCTGAATATCTTCGTAAATTTCACCTGTTTCAATATAAGGCATGAGTTCTGCAAGATCCCTTGCCGGCAGACTCTTCGTTTCGAGTTCGCCGTTCACCGCATAGCTGTCATAAATAAATTTCGCTTCACCTGAAGCTGTATCATCAATCAGCAGCACTTTTTTTGATTTTGTTTTCAAAGCGACCGGCAGGATGGTTTCGATAACAGAAATATACGGTTCGATATAATAATTTGCCAGCTGTTTTGAAAGTTCGATCAGTTCATCTGTCAAAACAGGCTCGAGGTCCATGACCTTAACGATTTCTTTAACTTTGTCCGCCGGCACATCGCTGTCCTCGTGAATGCTCATCACGTAAGCCTGCACATGTCTCGGGCCGAACGGAACGAATACACGGTGTCCCGGCTTAATTACATCCGTGAGGCGGTCCGGTATTTTATAGTCGAAGAGCCGGTTGACATCCTTCGAGTTTACTCCGACGATTACTGCTGCAAACATCAGTGCATCACCTTGTCAAGAACGGCATCTGTTATCTTTTCGGCAAGTGCGGTTTTGGCCATTTTAGCGAGCGGCACTTTGCTGCCGTCTTTAAAAATAATAGTTACTTCGTTGTCATCGCTGTTCATGCCTATTGACGTATCCGACACATCATTCATAATAATCGCATCCGCATTTTTTGTTTTGAGCTTCGATTCTGCATAAGCTTCGACATTTTCCGTCTCCGCTGCAAAGCCGACAATATACATACCTTCACTGTTATGACCAGCATATTTTAAAATGTCCTGTGTTTCCGTCAATTCTATAACCGGCGCTTTGTCCGCTTGTTTTTTAATTTTCTGGCTGCTTTTATCTTTAACTGTAAAGTCCGAAACCGCTGCAGTAAAGATCCCGATATCTGCAGTCAAATGTGCTTTAACCGCTTCAAACATTTCTGCCGTCGATTCCACATCGATGCGTGTTACACCCGCTGGAGCCGGCAGATTTGTCGGTCCGCTGACAAGGATTACTTCAGCGCCGCGGCGTTTAAAGCTGTCCGCTATACTGTAGCCCATTTTCCCGCTTGAAAAATTGGACAGGTAACGGATCGGGTCAAGACGCTCCCTCGTCGGCCCCGCTGTAACGAGCACGCGTTTACCTTCCAGCTCGCGGTTTTCGTTCAGCATGTCATTAATTTTCTCCATAATATCCGGCACTGATGCAAGGCGTCCTTTTGCATTGTAGCCGCAGGCGAGAAAACCAGTTTCCGAGTCGATAAACTCTATACCCTGGCTTCGGAGCCTGTCGATGTTTTCCTGGACAGACGGCTGGTGCAGCATATGAACATTCATGGCAGGCGCCATTAAGACTGGTTTCGTATTGGCTGCGAGAATATTTAACAGCATATTATCGTAGATGCCGTTCGCAAATTTGCCGATGGTATTGGCTGTGACCGGCACCACTGCGATAAGGTCTGCCCACTCCCCGATATTAATATGTGCAATATGACTTGGGTTTTCTTCTAAAAAAGTATTAGTATAAACGTGATTTCTGCTGATAGCCTGAAAAGCAAGCGGCGTCACGAACTCGAGTGTGTTATCTGTCAAAACAACGCGGACTTCGTGGCACGACTGAATGAGTTTGCTCGTTAAATCAATTGCTTTATAACTTGCAATGCCTCCTGTAACTCCGAGGACAATATTTGCCAAATTAATCACCTCTTTAAAAAAAGCTGACAATTTCTTGTCAGCATCATTATATCTCTTTTATTTTTGTACAGTAACTTTGCCGGCTGCAATCTCTTCAAGAGAATAACCGACATTTTTTTTTGATTTGTATGAATCAAGGAGTGCCTCTTCCGGATGTTCCTGTAATTGTCTTGCGCGTTTTGCCGCCATCGTAACTACCAGATACTTTGAATCGACATGTTTTTTAAGTTCATGACCAGCTGGGTATAACATTAATTATTTGCCTCCAGTAAAAGTTTTCTTAACTTGTTTTCTACGCGGGAACGCTCGAGATGACTCGCTTCAACGATGCACTGTATTTTCTGGCGCGCCGTATCGACATCATCATTGATTACAACATAGTCGTATAAGTTCATCAAGCTGAGTTCGCGTCTCGCTTCTTTAATACGGTGATCAATCACTTCTTGTGAATCCGTACCGCGGCCAATTAGACGCTCTTCCAGCTGTGCCAGTGTCGGCGGAGCCAGAAAGATAAATAAAGCATCCGGGAATTTTTCCCTGACTTGTTTCGCACCTTCGACTTCAATTTCGAGAAAGACATCGTGTCCATCTGCAATTGTATCTTTAACGTAATCTACCGGCGTGCCATAGTAATTTCCTACGTATTCAGCGTACTCGATGAATTTATCCTGTTCAATCAGCGTTTTAAATTCTTCGTGCGACTTGAAAAAGTAATCTATGCCATCACGTTCGCCTTCTCGTTTCTGTCTTGTTGTCATAGAAATTGAATATTTAAAATTCGTCTCTGGGTGATCGAAAACAGCTTTGCGAACAGTGCCTTTTCCGACTCCCGAAGGTCCAGAGAGAACGATGAGCAATCCTTTATCAGATACCATAGAATGTAACCTTTCTAATTTTGATTACTTCTTAATGTATCATAGATTGCACAAAATTTCATCATTATAGCGGACATTAAATCCGCATTCATGATAAAATAATATGTAATCATTTTGAGGAGGATACGCCATGGCTTTTGACGGAAATTTTACACACGCCCTCACAGAAGAGCTGCAATTTTTAGTACGCGGTAAAATAAATAAAATTCAGCAGATGGATAATTCATCTCTCCTGTTTAAAATGCGCGCAGAGGGGAAAAATCATCAGCTGCTCATAAGCAGCCATCCGATGTACGCCCGCTTTCATCTGACGGAGCAGAAATATGAATTCCCTTTTGATCCGCCGATGTTTTCCCGTATTTTAAGAAAACATATCGAAGGCGGTTTTATTACGGAAATCAAGCAGCTCGGCAACGACCGCCAGGTGCATATTCATATACGTGCCATTAACGATATCGGTGATGATATTGAACGGATACTGATACTCGAAATTATGGGCCGGCATTCAAATATTATTTTAACAGATGAAAACTATAAAATTATCGACGGCATTAAGCATCTGACGCCGAATAACAACGTAAGGACGATTATGCCGGGCTTCACCTATGAAGGGCCGCCGACAGGCAGAAAATTAAATCCGAGAACTGAAGAGCTGAACGATCTGCCGAAGTTTATCGATTTTAATGCAGGCAAGCTGAAGCGGCAGATTTTAACAAATATTGAAGGTTTCAGCCCGGTCTTTATCGATGAAGTGGAATCCCGCGTTAAATATTTCAAGCCCGATAATATCGTCCCGGCAATTAAAGAGACACTGGTGAAGGCTCGTAATATTCAGCCGGTATATTACGATTTGAAGAAGCCGGTCTTTTACTTTACACCGCTCGAACATCTGGGTGAGCCGGATAAGGTCTACGGCACTCTCAGTGAACTGCTCGATGAATATTATCACCGTCGGTACCAGATTAGTGCCATCCGTCAGAAATCGTCGGATTATTTACAGGTCATTGAACGGGAACACGATAAGACCGTACGGAAGATTGCCAATCTTGAAGCGGATTTACAGGAAGCGGCCGAAAAAGATAAGTATCAGAAATACGGCGAACTGATTACTGCGTATATGCACAGCATAAAGAATTACCAGGAGTCGGCTGTCGTGATGGATTACTATACAAATGAAGAAATAGAAATTCCGCTCGATAAACAGCTCTCAGCCGCTGAGAACGCCCAGCGTTACTACAATATGTACAACAAATTGAAAAACCGTGAAAAAGTTGCGGAAGAACAGCTGCGTCTTGCTCATATGGACGTGGAATACTTCAGCAACCTGCTGCATCAGATGGAAAATATTACGACAGAAGATGAAGTCGAAGAAGTGCGGCAGGAATTAATTGAAGAGAAAATTATTAAAGAGCGGAAACGCGGCAAGAAGAAAAAGAAAGTAAATAAAATTCAGCTGCACGAGTTTGAAACATCGAACGGTCTGCCGATTTTTGTCGGCAAGAACAACAAGCAGAATGATTATTTAACCAACCGGAAAGCACAGAATAACCATCTGTGGTTCCACACGAAAGACATCCCGGGATCCCACGTGGTCATTGCGCACAATGCTTCCGATATATCCGAAGACGATATTTTAGAAGCGGCCATGCTGGCAGCTTTTCATTCGAAAGCCGGCCAGTCAGCAGGCGTGCCCGTCGACTATACTGAAATCAGACACGTTAAAAATATACCGGGAACCAAGCCCGGTTTTGTTACGTACAGTGAACAGTCGACAGTGCTGGTTGATCCGGATGCAGAGAAAGTTAAAGAAATGAAGAAAGATTAAAAAGGAAGCGCCGATGATTCGGCGCTTTTTTGTTGTTAAAATATTTTGTAACCGCATGAGACAATCCACACAAATAAAAAAACCGCCAAATCTGTCGATTTGCCGGTTCTGTTATATTACAATCCATCTCTGAAGCTGCGCACGTCGCCTGCACCTTTTGTATCCAGCACATTACGTTCCTGAGCCGCCTCAAGCAGTATATCAAGATCACACAATACCGAGTATGCACATTCTGCATTCTCAAATTTCTCCTGTGCACCTTTAATGCCGTATGAGAATATCGCAGCGACACCGAGTACTTCAGCACCGTCGTCACGCAGCGCCTCGACAGCGTTCAAACTTGAACCGCCTGTTGAAATTAAGTCTTCGATTACTACAACACGTTTGCCATTAACTGACGCGCCTTCTATCTGACGTGCTGTACCGTGTCCTTTTTTTGATCCTCTGACATACGCTGAAGGCTTGTTCAGACGGTCTGCGATTAATGTTGCATGAGGAATACCTGCAGTTGCTGTACCGACAATGACGTCCGTTTCTTCAAATTGGGCAAGCTGTTCTATCAGCAGCTCTATTACTTTGCGGTGGGCTTCAACATTTCCTAAGATCTGTCTGTTATCGCAGTAGATTGGAGATTTTATCCCGCTCGCCCATGTGAACGGATCTTTCGGCGACAGTTTTACCGCATCTATATCGAGTAACGTGTGTGCAACTGATGGATACATATTACTTGCCCTCCCATAATTGTTTGATTTCTTTGTAAGCTTTCGCCGGATTATCACTTTGTGTAATCGGACGGCCTACGACTATATAATCAGAACCGAGTTGTTTCGCTTTGTTCGGTGTAACAACACGCACCTGGTCGTCGTTATTATTTTCCGATAAACGGATTCCCGGTGTTACTGTTAAAAAATGTTCCGAGATTTCGTTATGAATCATTCTGCTTTCAAGCGGTGATGATACAACACCGTCGAGTCCTGCTTTATACGCAAGTTTTGCATAATGCAGTACGCTATCTGTTAATGACAGCGGTGTCTGCTGTTCACGCTGCATCGTATGTTCATCCATACTTGTCAGCTGCGTCACCGCAATAATTTTACCGTCTGCATTTTCTTTTCTGAAAGCCGATGCGGCACGTTTCATCATTTCATAACCGCCGGATGCATGAACGTTAACCATATCCACATTAAGTTTCCCGAGCACCGACATTGTGCGTTCGACTGTTGTCGGTATATCGTGTAATTTTAAGTCCAGAAAAACATCGTGGCCGTATGCTTTAATCACATCTATAATTGCCGGCCCGCTCTGCATATATAACTCCATGCCGATTTTAACATACAGTTTTTCATCGAAGCCCGTGAGAAATGACTTCGCCTCTTCGTATGTACTGAAATCTAATGCAATAATTGGTTTCGCTGTCATCTTAAAATTCCTCCTAATGTGTTAAAGAAAAGCCCGTTCTTTTATATCATGTATATGATTCAGATTCATTTCTTCTGTCTTTTTCTTAAGTTCATCAATCAGTTCTTTGCATATATAAGGATTCGTAAAATTCATCGTTCCGATTGCCACTGCATCAGCACCTACACTGATAAAGTCTAGTACATCATCGACTGTTGCAATACCACCCATACCGATTATAGGAATGTCGGGAAGTGCTTGTCTTACCTGATACACCATGTTTAAAGCGACGGGTTTAATTGCGGGTCCGCTTAAACCGCCCGTCGTATTTGCAAGTATCGGTCTGCCGTTATTATCAAGCCGCATTCCGACCAGTGTATTAATCATCGTAATGCCATCTGCTGCTTGTGCGACACTCTTCGCCATATCCACTATATTAGTGACGTTCGGCGACAGTTTAACATAGACCGGTTTTGCACTCACTTCTTTAACCGCCGCTGTCAAGCGTTTGGCTGTTCCAGGATCAGTGCCAAATTGAATACCGCCCTCTTTAACATTCGGACATGAAATATTTAATTCGAGTGCACTGACGTTCGGTGCTTTGGATATTTTTTTCGCCACTTCAACATAATCCTCAATTTTAGTTCCAGCAACATTGGCAATAACCGGCACATCAAACTGCTCAAGATACTTTAATTCATGTTCAATAATATAATCGACACCGGGGTTCTGCAGGCCGATAGCATTCAGCATGCCGCTCGATGTTTCAGCGACTCTCGGTGTTTTATTACCCATTCGGAGCTCTTCGGTCGCAGCTTTAATCATAATTGCTCCGAGTTCTGACAAATCATAGAGCTGTGAAAATTCTCTGCCGAAACTGAAACATCCCGATGCCGGCATGACCGGATTTTTTAAATCCAGACCGGGCAGGGAAATGTGTAATTTATCTATCACAGTACAATCGCTCCTTTTTCAAATACAGGGCCGTCTGTACATATTTTAAGCTGCTCGCCCGTCCTTGTTTCGCACACACATGCGTAACATACACCGAAACCGCAGCCCATTCTTTCTTCCAGAGAAATAAATCCATCCATCGCCATCGTGTTATCAAGCACTTTTAACATTACCTTCGGGCCGCATGCATAAAACTTATCGAAATCAGTACCAATATTTTGAATGACGTCTGTCACAAATCCGTGCACACCGTATGTGCCGTCAGCCGTTGCGACATGTGTCTCGCCGAAGATGTTGAAGTTTTCTTCATAGAAGACATCTTTTTTACTGTTAAAGCCGAGTACATGTGTTGTTTTGACACCCCGCTCATTCAGCTGTTTTGCGAGTTCATATAAAGGCGGCACACCGATACCCCCGCCGATAATTAGCACATGATCACCAGCTTCTGCCGTGTTAATATCGTAGCCGTTGCCTAGCGGCATCAGCACATCGACAGCTGCTCCTGTATTAATTTCAGCAAGCTTTTTAGTGCCGGGACCTTCTGCACGGAATGTAATTGTAATTTCACTTTTTTCCGCATCAATATTTGAAATTGATATCGGACGCCTTAAGACGTGTTCAGTCGATTTTGATACTCTGATGTGAACGAACTGTCCCGGACGGAGCGTATATTTATGAAGCTCCGTTTTCAATACCAGTTCAAAAATAGTATCGGCAATTTCTGATTTTTTTATTGCGGTTGCAAGTTGCAGCATGTCAGCACCCCTGTTTACTTATTGTTGTACACAATTTTTCCGTCAGCAATTGTCATAACGATATCGCTTGTCAGCCTTTCACCGTGAAACGGTGTATTCTTTGCTTTCGATAAAAAGTCATTCTTATCGAGCGTATATTCACGGCTTAAATCAATCAGTGTCAAATCAGCCGCACAGCCTGCTGCTATTTTTCCGCTCTCCAGTTTAAATACTTCACTCGGCTTAATCGTCATCCAGTCGATCACCTGCTGCAGCGTGAACACACCTGTTTTAACCAGTTTGGTATAAACCAGCTGGAAGGCATTTTCAATGCCGACTATGCCGAACGGCGCAGTTTCTATACCAACAGCTTTTTCATCTTCATGATGCGGAGCATGGTCTGTCGCGATAAAGTCGAGAGTCCCGTCAAGAAGTCCTTCAATGAGCGCTGCCCTGTCATCCGAGCCGCGGAGCGGCGGATTCATTTTAAAGTTCGGGTCTTTCTCGGTTATATCATTTTCATCCAGCACTAAGTGATGCGGTGTCACTTCTGCTGTTACTTTAATTCCCGCGCGTTTCGCGTCCCGGATTACTCTGACGCTTTCTTTCGTCGAGACGTGGCAGACATGGTAATGACAGCCCGCCGCTTCAGCGAGCAGCACGTCACGTGCGATCTGCGTCGATTCCGTAATCGCAGGAATTCCTTTAATACCGAGCAATTCACTCGTCATGCCTTCGTGAATTGCTCCGCCGTATATCAGCGTATTTTCTTCTGTGTGAGCAACGATTGCCATATCCAGCTTTGATGCTGCCTGCATGGCGCGGTACATCATGTCCGCGCTCTGTACACCGACACCATCGTCTGTAAAAGCGAAGGCACCCTCAGCTTGTAAGCTCTTAAAGTCCACGAGCTCCTCGCCTTTCAATCCTGTCGTAATCGACACGTAGGGCAGCACTTTTATGACCGCATCTTCTTTAATTTTCCGCTTTAAATCGCGGAGTATTTCAGGTGCATCAATAATCGGATTTGTATTCGGCATTGGACAGATTGTTGTGAATCCGCCGCGGGCGGCAGCACTCGTTCCTGATTTGATTGTCTCTTTATGTTCAAAGCCCGGTTCTCTTAAGTGGACATGAACATCGACAAGCCCAGGTGTTAATAACAGGCCAGTGCAGTCGATCATGTGCGTATCTGCATTAAGATTCTGTCCGATTTCAGCAATTTTACCATCTTTAATTAAGACATCTGATTTTTCTTCTTTATTATTGAGTAACAGCGTAGCGTTTTTCAAAAGCATTGTTGTTGCTCCCTTCCCCATCAAGTACTGATTCTAATATACTCATGCGCATAAACACTCCGTTTGTCATCTGTTCAAATATGACACTCTTCTCACCTTCAACGACTTCATCTGTAATTTCAACATTGCGGTTAATCGGTGCCGGATGCATAATCAGTGCGTGAGGCTTCATATTATCCATGCGTTCTTTGTTCATACCGTAGAGTGCGTTGTATTCTGACTTAGGCATCTGCGCATAGGATTCGTGACGTTCATGCTGAACGCGGAGCAGCATTATTACATCCGAGAGTTCCACCGCTTCATCAATCCCGATATATGGTATATTCAGCGTGTTATCCTGTAATTCAACAGGTCCTGAGAAGTAGACTTCCGCACCCATTTTAGTCAGTGCTTCTGCATTCGATTTTGCAACACGTGAGTGTTTAATGTCGCCGACAATCGCTATTTTAAGTCCGCATATCTGTCCTAAGTTTTCATAAATTGTCATCATATCGAGTAGTGACTGCGTTGGATGTGAGCCGCTGCCGTCACCGCCGTTAATAATCGGAATGTTGAGGTGTTCAAGTTCTTCATAATACTTATTATCCGGATGTCTCACTACAAGTGCATCTGCACCAATCGCTTCAAGTGTTTTGCATGTGTCGTAAAGCGATTCCCCTTTAGATACCGAGCTTGTTGATACATCGAAAGGCAGTCGTTCAACGTTTAGTTTTTTCTCGGCCATTTCAAAACTGAGTTTTGTACGTGTCGAGTTTTCGTAAAACAGATTGACGACTGTTTTATCGTTTAACTTCATCACCGGTCTGCCGTGTTTAATATCGATTGCTCTCGTTATTAATGCTTCGATTTCTTTCGGAGTGACATGTTCCATAGATAATAAGTTTTTCATTTAGTTCGTCTCCTTCTTAGGTAAAATTAGATTTAGAATAATTCCTGCTACTGCAGCTAGTGCCATTCCTTCAAGATTAAATGGAATATTGCCTATCGTGAAGTCTAAATGTGCTTTACCGATTCCGATGACTAAAATCACAGATGCTATAACCAGATTGCGTTTGTTATCAAAATCAATTTTTGCGTCGACCAGCATCCGGAGGCCGCTTGCTGCGATAATTCCAAACAGCAGAATCGACACGCCGCCCATAACCGGCGACGGGATACTCTGAACGACAGCCGTAAATTTACCGACAAAGCCGAGTATGACTGCAAGTATTGCCGCTCCGCCGATGACCCAGACGCTGAAAATTCTCGTAATCGCAAGAACACCGATATTTTCACCATAAGTCGTTGTCGGCGGCCCGCCGATTGTGCTTGCAAACATCGTTGCTACACCGTCACCGATAATCGAGCGGTGAAGTCCCGGTTTTTTAAAGAAGTTGCGGCCGACAATTTTGTTAATGACCATCTGGTGGCCGATATGCTCGGAAATTGTTACGAAAACGATCGGCAGCATGACCATGAAGAGACCGATATTCATTGCCGGCGTGTAATCCTTATATGGGATATACAAGTCCGGCAGAACAAACCAGCCCGTGCTCTTAATCAGCTCGAGATCTACAATACCGAACATTAAGGCTGAAATGTATCCTCCGATAATTCCGATTAAGATAGGAATCAACCCGAGGACACCTTTTAAGAAGATTGAAGCAAGTATCGTTATCACGAGTGTAATCAGCGCAACTGTAATGTAGATCATACTGTAGCCTTCCTGGTTGCCGGAGTCTGTATACATGGCCATATCCACTGCCACTGGTGCGAGGCCAAGGCCGATAACCATAATGACCGGCCCGACGACTATCGGCGGGAGGAGTGCGATAATCCATCCTGTGCCGGCAAGCCGGATGGCAAGACCGATTATAACGTACAGCACCCCGCTGAAGAACAGCGCTGTCAAAACTTCCCCAAGCGAATTCGCACCGAGGGCGATAGTAATCGGGAGTATGAAAGCAAAGCTTGAACCGAGGTAAGCCGGAATCTGGCCCTTCGTAATCAGGATGTACAGCAAGGTTCCGATACCGCTTGCAATCAAGGCTGCACTTACCGGCAGCCCTGTCAGAAAGGGCACCAGCACAGTCGCACCGAACATTGCAAACAAATGCTGCGAGCTTAAGAGCAGTCCTTGGAAAAATTTCGGTCTTTCATGTACATCGAGCTCAGGTTTTACACTGCGCTGAAAAATTTCATCTTCAAACTTTGCCATCTGTCAATCCCCTTTTTATTTAAAATATAGTAACGCTTGTTTCTCCATCAATCTCTTCTACTTTCACCGATACTTTTTCTGTTTTCGATGTCGGAATATTTTTCCCGATATAATCTGGCCTGATTGGCAGTTCCCGGTGACCTCTGTCGACGAGTATTGCGAGTGATATAGTCGTCGGCCTCGCCGTGTTGAGTATTGCGTCGATGGCTGCTCTGATAGTCCGTCCTGTCTGCAGAACATCATCGACGATGACTATGCTCTTGTCTTTATAGTCTGCATCGACTTCCACTGAGTTATCTGCCTGCACATCTTCTGGACGGTCGTCTCTGAAAGCGCTGATATCAATTGTGCCTGTCGGCAGCTTCACACCTTCTATTTTTTCGATGCGTTCCTGGATGCGGCGTGCCAGATGTTCACCGCGTGTTTTAATACCCAGCAGCACGATGTTGTCACTGCCTTTATGTTTTTCAAGTATTTCGTGCGACATGCGCGTCACTGCTCTGTTTATCTGCACACTGTCCATAATTGTTTTTGCTGTCATTGTTAATTCCTCCATTTTTTGCATAAAAAAATACTCATGCCAGAAGACATGAGTATATAGTTATTCTATATTTGCGCACAGCTTGCTACATAAGCCGCCCATTCCGGCCCGGCTTATTTTTTCATATGCACAATTCACGTCTTCTCAGCCTCACTGGACTAAAATTTAAAGACTTCGTATTTAATTGATTGAAATCATCATACCAGCCGCTTTATTTTAAGTCAAGCAGTTATTTATTTTTCTGATAGACGTATTTCATCGAGTACATCGGTGAAATATTTTGGTAGTTCTTTTTTAAACTCCATCCGTTCCCCTGTTTTCGGGTGAGTAAACCCGAGTACACCTGCATGCAGCAGCTGCCCGCCGACATCCAGAGTTTTCCTAGGTCCATATTTCGGATCCCCAGCAAGCGGGTAGCCGATATATTTCATGTGAACTCTAATCTGGTGTGTCCGGCCTGTTTCGAGAATGCATTCGACCAGCGTAAAATTATCGAAACGCTCAAGCACGTTAAAGTGTGTAACCGCATCTTTACCTTCATCGACAACAGCCATATCCTGGCGTTCTTTCGGATTGCGCCCGATAGGCGCCTCGATTGTGCCGAGGTTATGCGGAATGACACCATGCACAAGCGCCGTGTATTTTCTAGTTACTGATTTTTCAACAAGCTGTTCGACTAAATGGCGGTGCGCCACATCGTTTTTCGCGACCATCAAAAGGCCTGAAGTATCTTTATCGATACGGTGCACGATGCCCGGACGCAGCTCTCCGTTAATACCGGACAGGTTATCAAGCTGGTCCATCAGGCCGTTAACGAGTGTGCCTGACGCATGCCCAGCTGCGGGATGTACAACCATGCCGCGGTCCTTGTTGACAACAGCAACATCGTCATCTTCATAGACGATATCGAGATTTAAGTTTTCAGGCACAATGTCCGCTTCAACATTTTCACGTTCAAGCAGTTCGATTCTGTCGTCCTTTTTTACTTTATAATTCGGTTTTACCGTTTTGCCGTTCACTGTAATATGCCCCGACTTTACGCGATTTTGTATATCTGTACGGGATGTGTTTTCGACAACGCCTGCAAGGACCGTATCCAGTCTTTCGCCTGCATGTTCTTCAGTTATAATTAAATTCATTTTTCTTCTTTACCTCTTCCCGTTATAAATACTTCGATTAACAATAGAATCACGCCGATTGTAAGGGCACTGTCCGCCACATTAAAAATAGGGAAATCATAAGTGATAAGCAGTACATCAAAAAAATCCACAACTTCCTGAAATAACAGACGGTCGATAAAGTTGCCAAGCGCGCCAGCCATCAAGAGTGTTATTCCAACTTGCATCAAGAGATTATTCTTCGCTTCCGTTTTGTAAAAGTAGAATAAAAATACAAGGACTACAAGGGTAATGATGTAGAAGAACGCCATGCGTCCTTCAAACATTCCCCAGGCAGCGCCGCTGTTGCGGTGGGATGTAATTTTAAAATACTCCCCGAGCACGGGAATGGATTCTCCGAGCTCCATCCGTGACGCCACCAGAAACTTGGTCAGCTGATCGATTGCCAGAATAATTATGCCGACGAGTGCCATTGGTAATATTCTGTATTGTTTCATCGCTTACTGTGCATCCACAACTTCGCGGCAGCGCGGGCAAATATCGTCTTCCCCGTTTACCAGCGCGTCAGCTGTTGAATAGTTCCAGCAGCGCTCGCAGCGTTCGCCGTCAGCGTGTTCAACTTTTACTGTAACAACATCGTATTCTGTACCGTCAGCAATTTCATCAGCCACTTCAACCTGCGACACGATAAAGAACTGCTCAAGATTGCCGCGGATATCATCCAGATTAAAGTCTGCAGGCTGTGTCAGTGTCACTTTTGCATCGAGTGATTTACCGATGACTTTTTCATTGCGGGCAGTTTCAAGCGCTTTGTAAACGTCATCCCGGACCATCATGAATTTCTGCCATTTCTGAATGAGTTCACCATCTGTTTCTTCTCTTTCAGGATAATGCTCAAGGTGAACACTTTCCTTATCAGTGTGCGGTGTATGCTCATAAATTTCTTCAGCAGTGTGAACTAAAACAGGCGCAAGAATCAGATTTAATTCTTTCAGAATTTTATAAAGTACTGTTTGCAGACTCCGTCTGATCGGTGCATCTTCTTTTTCGATATAAAGTATATCCTTGCCGTAATCGAGATAGAAGTTCGACAGGTCAACGTTGATAAAGTTCTGTACAGTCTGGTACATCGTTACATAATCGTAGCGTTCGTATGCATCCAGCATAAAGGTTTTCAGTTCGTTAAAACGGTTGTACATATATTTATCGACTTCATATAAGTTTTCGTATGCTACGTTATTTTCGGCCGGGTTAAAGTCGTTGACGTTACCGAGCAGGAATCTGAATGTGTTGCGGATCTTGCGGTACACTTCGGAAACTTGTTTTAAGATATCGTCAGATACACGAACATCCTCCTCGAAGTCAGATGACATTACCCAAAGACGGATAATATCAGCACCCATCTGCTGCATTACTTTCGTCGGCAGAATAACATTGCCGAGAGATTTCGACATCTTCTTGCCCTGGCCGTCCATTACAAATCCGTGTGACAGCAGTTCTTTATACGGCGAGTGGCCTTTTGTTGCGACACTTGTAATCAGTGATGAGTTGAACCATCCGCGGTACTGGTCGGAACCTTCAAAGTAAAGATCTGCAGGGTAAGTCAGATAATCTCTGTAATCCAACACTCCCCGGTGTGTTGAACCTGAGTCGAACCAGACGTCCATAATATCTGTCTCTTTTGTAAACTCTCCGTTAGGTGCACTTTCATGAGTGTAACCTTCCGGTAATAAGTCTTTCGCATCCCACTCAAACCAAATGTTTGAACCGTGTTTTTCAAACAGTGACGCTACATGTTCAAGTACATCAGCGTCGATAATTTCTTCGCCGTTTTCTCCGTAGAAGAATGGTAATGGCACACCCCATACGCGCTGGCGTGAAATAACCCAGTCTCCGCGGTTTTTAATCATGTTGTACATGCGTTTACGGTTCCATTCAACCTGGAATTTTGTATCCATCAGGGCGTTTAGAATATCTTCGCGGACACCTTCAATTGAAGCAAACCACTGTGGTGTTGCACGGAAGATTACAGGTTTCTTCGTCCGCCAGT
Source organism: Jeotgalicoccus halotolerans (assembly GCF_003387165.1). Taxonomy (GTDB): domain Bacteria; phylum Bacillota; class Bacilli; order Staphylococcales; family Salinicoccaceae; genus Jeotgalicoccus; species Jeotgalicoccus halotolerans. The sequence goes on along the minus strand of NZ_QUMW01000014.1, from coordinate 40,226 downwards.
CATGCGGATACGAGTGAGTGTAGAATGACAGTTTTAATAATGCACCCGCTTCTTTCAGATCTTCAGAGATCACTTTGTTTGCATCATCGTAAAACAGGCCGGCATATTTGCCTGCTTCTTCAGTGAAGACACCTTTATCATCGACAGGGCTTAGTACATCCAAACCATACTGCTGACCAACTTTAAAGTCATCGTCCCCGTGACCCGGAGCTGTATGAACAACACCGGTACCCGCTTCAGTTGTAACGTGGTCGCCTAAGACGACTAAACTTTCACGGTCGAATAACGGATGCTCAGCTGTAATATATTCAAGTTCCGAACCTTTAAATTCTTTCGTACGGGTAAGTTTATCTTTGTCGAATTCCATTTCGTCAGCGAAGGTATCGAGCAGGTCTTCCGCTACGATAAATTCTTCGCCTTCATAGCTGAACTGAACGTAATTTAAATTTTTATGAACAGCGAGTGCCAGATTCGACGGAATTGTCCACGGTGTTGTTGTCCAGATGACAAATTTAACACCTGAATCTACAACATCTTTGCCGTCTTGTACTTTAAATGACACGTAAATGGATGGAGACTTTTTATCCTGGTATTCCAGTTCCGCTTCAGCAAGTGAAGATTCACTCGTCGGAGACCAGTAAATCGGCTTTTTACCTTTGTAGATTAATCCTTTTGCGACCATGTCTTTTAAGACGCGCACCTGTGATGCCTCAAATTCAGGCTTGTAAGTTAAATAAGGATTATCCCATTCACCATCGATACCCATGCGTTTAAAGCCGTCGCGCTGAATGTCAATCTGCGAGTTGGCAAATTCGATACATTTATTTCTGAATTCTTCAATAGACATTGATTTGCGGTCGACACCTTTATTGGTCAGCGCCTGCTCAATAGGGAGACCGTGAGTATCCCAGCCGGGAACGTAAGGCGTGTAATAGCCCTGCATCTGCTTGTTGCGGTTAATAATATCTTTAATGATTTTATTCAGCGCGTGTCCCATGTGCAGATTGCCGTTGGCATACGGAGGTCCATCGTGGAGTACATAAGGTGTGTTGCCTTTGTTTAATTCCAGTTTTTTCTTGTAAAGATCGATATCTTCCCAGTGCTGCTGCATTTTTGGTTCTTTGTTAACTAAGCCGCCGCGCATTTTAAATGCTGTTTTCGGCATTAACAGAGTGTCTTTATAGTCCATAATGATTCTCCTTTTTAATAATAAAAAAGACCCTAAGCATGTTAAGGGGCGAATGACCGCGGTACCACCCTTCTTGACTGCTTAGAGTCCACTTCGTTTACTTATATTTTATAAATCATTAGTGATTTCAAATCGTCCATTCCCGCCGGGGCTCGCACCATCCCCCGGTCGCTGCATTCAAATGAACGTTTGCATGTCTAATAATACATCTTAATTATGCTAAATATCTTACAATCCGTCAATGTAAATTTGCTATTTTTCGGATTCTCCGCCGTCAAACTCCAGCAATCTTTCCCAGTCTTCTGTCTCCAGAAGATCCAGCTGCGCCTGCACCAGCATTTTATAGCGCGCTCTGAAAATTTTTGCCTGGCGTTTTAAATCTTCATTATGCTGCAGCATATGATTTTCACGTTCTCTCGCCCGGCTCACAATCTGCTCGCCTTCTGTTTCAGCTTTCTGGATAATGCTGTCGCTGTAATTTTGTGCGCGCTGTTTAATATCATCGCCTGCTTTCGCAGCACTTAGAATAGCTTCCTGTATAGAAGACTCTACACTTTTGAAGCTGTTTAAGTTTTCCTCGCGTTCGTTAAGCATTTCTTCCAGCTGGGCAATACGCGCATCTTTTTTATCCAGTTCGTCTGCAACTTCTGTTAAATGCTGTCTGACTGCCTGTTCATCAAGTCCGCGGTAGACTGTCGAAAACTTTTTCTTAGTTATTTCTTCTCTTTTCAATCCGTTCACCTCAATTATCAGTTACTATCATGACTTCGAGCCGGTACTTTCCTTTTTTCGTTTGTGCGATTTGCTCCGTTACGGTAAAACGGCCAAATCCCCGAACTGAGATAATATCTCCAGTTTCTATTATAAACGAAGGTTCATCGACTATCGAATGATTCACTTTAACCTTTTCTTTTTCAACTCGTTCTTTAGACTTTGCTCTTCCCTCTTTTAAGACGAGCGAAACGATAGAATCGAGCCGGTATGAGGAACTGAGGACGGTTACAGGCTTCATGGTTACAGCAGCATCGATAAATTCACTGTGAGGTATTTCAGTTAATTTAAGCGGTGCATTTTTAATTTTTGTGAGTTCTGTTTTAAAGAGCTCTTTAAAAGGGCAAGCTACTGCGAATTGTATTTTTTCACCGTTCACTATATCGCCGATAACCGAACGACCGACGCCGATGCTCATAATCGCGCCCAGCAGATTGCGGTGGGACAAGGTCACAAATTTATCGGGATAGGATACTTCAAACACAGTAATTTCAAAATCATCAGGAGAGTAGTCGAAGTATTCCGGCAGCAGTATGGCCCGTAAACGTTCGCGTTCAGCATTGTTACCGCCCCCGTAGTAATGAACTGTAATATCAGGATACTGCCCGCTTAAACTTTCAATCATTTTTTGTTCCCGCGGATTTAAGAAATCGGTCAGCACAGCGTAAAAATTATTTGAAGCCTGCTCAAATTTACTATTCAACAATGTCAGCATCTCCCGTTCTTCGGGTCTGAAATGCTGGTAAACACCTTTCATGAAAATCACACCTTAATAAATAATGGAGATATTGGCTGAACCAATATCTCCCTTTATGCAGCCCATGTTATAAGGACTCTGAATATTTCGTGCATACCTCTGCCGAATAAATTTAATATAATAATTAAAATTATCGGTGATAAATCCAATACTCCGCCAAGCGGAGGAATCATACGTCTGAAAGGTTCCAGCAGCGGCTCGTAAACTCTTCCTAAAAAGTTTCCGAAAGATGACTCACGCAGTGCCGGGAACCATGAAGATAGTATATAAATAATTAATCCCCATGTAAAAATCGGCCAGACGAAGTTAAAAAACTGCCAGATATACAGTAATATTGTGACAAGTAATGAATTATCCAAACTAACTCTCCTTACATTTCATCGAAAAACTCTTCTTTATCGGAGATTTCACCTTCAACACCAAAACTGTTTGGCGTGCAGAGAAAAATATCCGCACCGACTTTTTGTATATCGCCTTCTAAAGCATAAACTGTTCCGCTTAAAAAGTCCACGATGCGCTTTTTTGGAACCGAATCAATTTTAGTCAGATTGACAAGTGCTGCACGGTTGCTTTTCAGCTCATCGGCAATATCCTGTGTTTCTGCAAATACTCTCGGTTCAAATAAACATACTTTTGTATTCTGATCGTTTACAGGCATTGTACGATTCTCCCTGCTTTGTGGTTGGTTAACTTTCTTTTGTTCCTGCTGTTTGTTCTGCACTTTTGTTTTTGCCGCGGGTTTTTGTCCCCCTTGTTTCGAACCGATCAGTTTCTTGCTGCTCTGTGCTGTTTTTTTAGGTGCCGCCTCTTTTTGACGGCTATTCGGTTGTTTACTCGTATTAAGATTTGTGACTTTCGCCGGTGTTTTCGCCTGTTCTGCCTTCTTATCATTCACAGGGACTTCTTCTTCAACGACAAATAAATCTTTTATAAACTTAGTAATAGCCATTTTTTCACCTAGCTCCCCATAATTTTACTCCCGATTCTTATGTATGTTGCACCATTTCTGACTGCAATCGGATAATCATTGCTCATACCCATGCTGAGTTCTTTTACTTCAGGATAATTTTCTGCGATATTTTCACGCAGCTTCTTTAATCCTTTAAATGTGTTTTCAATAATTGAAATATCTTCAGTGTTCGGCGCCATAGTCATTAAACCGATGACTTTAACATATTTGTAAGCTTTAAGTTTCTCAATAAAACCTTCAACTTCTTCCGGTTTCAAACCATGTTTTGAAGTTTCATCAGAAATATTTACCTGTATAAAACAGTTTACAACATGCAGGCCTGCCTGTTCAATTTTTTTCGCTACGCTTTCGCGTTCCAGCGAATGAAGATAATGAAGATCACCGATGATTTCTTTAACTTTTCTCGACTGCATTGTGCCGATAAAATGCACTTCAGCATCTGCCGGCAGCGCTGTACGCTTTTCGATAAACCCTTCAATACGGTTTTCACCGAAATGTCTGACACCAGCTTCATATGCTTTAAGTGTGTCTTCAACAGTATGATATTTAGTGACGGCGATAATGGTAACATCTTCGCCGGCTTCGTTTTTTATCTGTTCGTAGTTTCCCTTAATCATTATTACGCCTCCCGATAAAAGCCAGTGCCCGGCCGGTTTGGCCTTCTTCCAGCCGGAAGGAGAAGAATTCATCCGCTTCAGTTCCGAGACCGGTCACGCTTATATTTTCTTCATCAATTCCGGCAGCTCTTGCCTGATGTTTATTGGCATCTTTTAAATTGAGCTGCCAGCCGGATTTAGTCTGTTCATAAGAACTTTCCGGCAATGGTTTCAACGCATCGATTACCTTATCGTCCACTTCGTAGTACTTCTGGTTAATGCCGACACCGATAATTACCCTCAGGTCTTTTTTACTGCCTCTGTAGCAGTCAATCAGCTTCGCCGTAATTTTTTTTGCAGTGCCTCTCCAGCCTGCATGCGCAAGTCCCAAAAAGCTATCAGATACGCTGTAAACGTATACAGGAATACAGTCGGCATAATTCATTGTTAAAAGTACACCGGTGTCATAAGTATATAAACCGTCTACATCATAGAGACTGTCACCGAGTTCCTCAGCATTTGTACCTCTATCTCTTTTCGTCACTTCTTTAATATTGCCGCCGTGTTTTTGTATCGGCAGTACCCATGAACTTACAGGAAAATCTATTTCTTCAGCAAGTTTCTTCTGATGACTATGGACATTTTTGACTTTGTCACCGATATAGAGCGCCATATTAAAGCTGTTTTTCGGATAAGAACTCTGTCCGCCGTGCCTCATCGTGTAGCCGAAAGTCAGCTCATCTGAATTATCTCCGACGAAATATTTATGCGTTTTAAAGCAATTATTATTCAAATTATCTCCCGCCTATAAAATAAAGGAGATATTGGGTCGCCAATATCTCCGATATACAATGCACAAATTTTATCTTCTGCGTCTTTCTCTTCTCGAACTGTTTCCTTTAAGGAAAGTCGGAACATCAGGCTCTTCCTGTGGACGGGCATCAAATCTGTCCGGCTCACGGGAGAACCCTTCATCTTCGGCAATATCTCTTGAGTTATATGCCGGCGGCTGATTAAAATTGCTGGCTCCGCCGCGTGAATTATTCTGTTCAGGCTGCTCAGAAGGTCTGTCAGCAGAACGCTGAAGTGTTTTCTCATTGAATCCTGTAGCAATTACAGTAATTACAATTTCATCTTCAAGTTCAGGATTGATAACAGTACCGAAAATCATATTAACATCTTCGTCCGCTGCATCCTGAACGATGTCTGCTGCTTCCTGCGCTTCAAAGAGCGACAGCGATTCTCCGCCTGTAATATTCATCAGAACACCCTGTGCTCCAACGATTGACGTTTCCAGGAGCGGGCTTGAAATTGCTTTTTTAGCTGCTTCAACTGCGCGGTTTTCACCAGCTGAAATACCGATACCCATTAAGGCAGAACCCTGGTTCTGCATAATAGTCTTCACGTCTGCGAAGTCAAGGTTTACTTCACCGCTTACAGCGATAAGGTCAGAGATACCCTGAACACCTTGGCGCAGAACGTTATCAGCTTCTTTAAATGCTTCCATCATCGGTGTAGATTTATCTACGATATCTAATAAGCGATCATTTGGGATAATAATCAGAGTATCGACAGCTGCCTTCATCTGTTCAACACCAGCAGCAGCTTGTGTTTGTCTCTTTCTTCCTTCAAAACCGAACGGGCGCGTTACAACACCTACAGTGAGTGCTCCCATTTCTTTAGCGATTTTGGCAACGACCGGTGCTGCGCCAGTACCTGTTCCGCCGCCCATACCCGCTGTAACGAACACCATGTCCGCACCCTGGATAGCGTCTTCGATTTGTTCGCGTGATTCTTCGGCAGCTTTTTTACCGATATCGGGATTTGCCCCTGCACCTAAACCGCGTGTTAATTTTTCACCAATTTGGATTCTTGACTCGGCTTTTGATAAATTTAAAGCCTGCCCATCAGTGTTAATAGCAATGAATTCAACGTTGGACATGCCGTCCTCAATCATACGGTTAACAGCATTATTACCGCCGCCGCCAACACCGATAACTTTTAACGTCGCCATGTGATTGAAACCTTGTTCAAATTCTAACATTAATCTTTCCTCCCAAATGTACTTCTACTCAAATAAATTTTTAAATACTTTTTTAATTTTACTGCCTAAATCGCCTTGCTCTTTCGGTTCTTTATCGGAACGTTCAGAACGGTTATCGGCGTTATCATAAGTGTAATCTTCGTATTCTTCATCGGCAGCATCATCTTCAGCCTGTGATTCTTCACCGCCGTCTTCATCAGGATAGTTATAATCATCTTCGTCTGAAACTTCATCATGATCCTCATCCCGATTGACCTGAAGCTCATTCTCTTCTTTACGTTTTGCAAACAGTCCCGTAAAGAAGTTTGCAGGCTGTGCTTCCTGTTCATCGTTCACTGTATTGTGTGAGTATGTTTCTGGATAGTCATCATAATTATCAATTGTAACATATTCCAGTAACTCATCAAACATTATTCCGCTTGATAACACGGAGATTGCACTTGTGAATTCAGGTTTTCTTGCACCCATCTGATTCGGTATATGAACTCTGACTTTTTCTGCAACCAGATCCTGCATCAATTCTTTAACACCGCGGATATTTGCAGTTCCGCCGGTCAGCACAAAGCCGCCCTGCACATTATTTACACCGTTTGCTGCAAGGTCTTCAAAAACGCCCATAAAGGCATCTTCAACCACAAGCTCAATAACATCTGCGAGGTCTTTTGAAGTTACTTCAGCAGGTTCTCTCGAATCATTCTGCTGCAGCATCATTTTCTCATCATCGCTTGCGAGATCGAAAAATGCATGGCCGTACTGTTCTTTCGCCTGATCCGCTTCATCGTAAGTCGTATTAAATTCATCGACTAAATCTAGGGTAATATCGCGGCCGGCAAGCCCTATGCTGTTCGCATATTTTAAAGAACCGCGTTCATAGTAAGCGAACTGCGTTAAGTCGAGGCCAATATCGATAACAACGGCGCCGAGTTCAACTTCAGCGTCTGTCAGCACATGCTGATAGTTTACAGCATCTGAATACACATCTAAAATAGTTAAGCCTGCTGCTTCAACACATTTAACAATATTAACAAGCAGTGTACGATTTGCAGATACGACACCTGCTTTAACTGCCAGACTTTCTTCTGCGATCATTTCTTTTGGATCATTTACTTCATGCAGACCGTCCACTATAAAAGATACCGGATAAACGCTGACTACTTCCTGCTGGGTTGCAGGAACATTCATACGCACATTTTCCAGCAGCTCTTCAATATGTCCACCGGTAATTTCTGTCGCTTCCCCGCCGAAACGGATAATATCTTCTGTAAAGTGAATATGAGTATCCGCGATTGGAATTTTCACAAATACTTCTTCAATATCTACACCTGAAGCAATTTTTGCTTTTTTAATTGTATCTGTAATTGCATTTTTAGCCTGATCAAAATCGTTGATCATCCCTTTAGAAACCCCATCAGTGAAGGTTTGACCGGTACCAATAACATTCACACCGTTGTGAAATTTTTCTCCGACCACTACTTTGACACTAGACGAGCCGATATCAAGGGCAACATAATAATGTTCCTTCACCTTATTGCCTCCTACACAGCCATTTTCATAATACTATTTCTAGTTTACATTATACTCAGATTAATGTGAACTATTTCAAAAAATTTGTTTAACTTTATCTCTCTTTATTCTTCGGCAGCATTGCCGATTTCGCCAAGTGCCGACCTTACACCATCCAGAGCTTCATTGATATCTTCAATATAACCCACCTGGGATGGTTCATTATAAATATTATCTTTAATTTCACGTGCATCTGCGCTGTCGTACGGAAGGTAGCTGGTGCCGACTTCCATATCAATTATCCCGCCGGTTTCGTCACCGATTTCCTGACGGATACCGATGTAATAATTCATTTTTTCACTGAAAGTTTCATAATCAGCAACTATTTCCTGGCCGTCATTCATAAAGACGTGAATGCGGCGCATCGAATTATCTGTCGGGCGGAAATAGATTTCCGATATACTTTCCAGTATATCCACTTCAATTTCATTCAGCGCTGCAACAAGCGCATCGAATTCCTCGCCTTCAAAATTGTAGATAATCGGTGCATTGCGAGGAGCCGACGGATAACCGCGCTGGATTCTGCTGTTTTCAAGTACGGGAAAATAAAGATCTTCACTATTAATGTAAGCAATAGCTTTATATTCATTAACATTAACTGTAACATTATTCGGCCAGTCCCGCTCTACAGATACTTCCTCAATTACCGGGAGCAATTCAACATTGTCCTCAGCTTTGCCGGCAGAAATACTGAACATCTTATCCCCTGTACTAAAACCGATACGCTCTTCAAGTTCCGTTTCAGTAACCAGACTGTTTCCTTCAAAGTTAATTTCCTTGACGTCACTCGCACTGGAAAAGACATACCACAGCAGAACGCCGAGCAGCAGCACTAAAAAGATAACGATGCCGATATACAGATGAACCCGTTTAAATTTAAATTTCTCTCTAGGTTTTTTCGTCTTTTGGCCTTTACTCTTTTTCTTTTTGGTACTGCTGTCTGCTGATTTTTTACCGCCGCTTTTTTTATTTCCGGCAGATTTAACGTTTTGTTTTCTGTTCTTTCCGGGCGTTTTTTTATTTTTAACAGCGGTGCTTTTTTCTTCAAAATCTTTATAGTGTTCTATTTTTAAAGATAGTTCATCATATTCAGTCTCTGCTTTTTTCGAAACTTTTTTACTTGCCGGCGGCTTTTCAAGATTGCCTTCAGTTTTCTCTTTCTCAGGTTTTTTTGCAGTATAGCCGACATAGTCAGTATTCTGACGCTTTTTTTTCAATTTTTCTTTAATGTTATTGATATTATTATCATCTTCTTTACTCATCGGCTATACCTCCTGTTCTTTTTAGCTGAGTTTTGCGAATCCTTCTTTAAAATGGTCTCCGCGCCGCTCGTAATCTTTATATTGATCCCAGCTCGCGCACGCTGGAGAAAATAACACTGTATCGCCGGGTTCTGCATAATGCCGGGTAATCTCTATGCCTGTGTACGGATTTTCAGTCAGCTCTGCAGGAATATTCAACTTCTCTGCAAGTGCTTCAAATTTTGGCGCTGTCTCTCCAAAAGTAACAATCCGCTTAACATGTCCTGCATACTGCATCAGTTCATCAAGCGACTGTCCCCGGTCGAGGCCGCCTGCAAGCCAGATAACCGGCGTATCAAAACTTTTCAGGGCAAATGATGTTGCCAGATTATTCGTCGCTTTTGAATCGTTGTAATATATCACATCATCGATTGCCCCGAGACGTTCGAGTCTGTGGGAAATACCGCTGAATGTAGCAAGCGTCTTCTTAATTGCATCCTTATTTACACCGTGCGCGGCTGCGGCAAGGAGTGTCGCAAGTATATTCTCGATGTTATGCTCACCTTTAAGCACGGCATCCTGAACTTGCATTACCACTTCACCATGTACGATTAAATTCCCATCTGCTGCATAGGCATCAGCTTCTGACTCCGTATCAAAGTACTGAACGCGGCATTTAATATCCCGGTTTTCCAGCAGATGCGCCTGTTTTTTATTAAAGATTAATAAATCATCAGCCGTCATATTTTTAAATATTTCCAGTTTGGCATGAACATATTCTTCAACTGTACCGTGATAATCCAAATGCGCTTCGTAAATATTTGTAATGACTGCAATATCCGGTCTAAATTCCTCAATGCCCATCAGCTGGAATGAAGATAATTCCATCAGCAAGGTGTCATCTCTTGTTGCTTCCATTGCAGCAGCTGAAGCAGGATAGCCGATATTACCGCATAAGATAGGGCTGCTGCCGCCATGTTCCAGCATTTCCCCGAGCAGATGCGTACATGTTGTTTTGCCGTTCGTGCCGGTCAGTGCATATATCGGCGCTTCACTCAGATGATGCGCAATCTCAACGTCTGTAACAATCGGTATTTTCCTTTCTGCTGCTTCTTTTAAAAAAGTAATGCTGTACGGAATCCCCGGATTCTTAACGATTAAATCTGCATCGTTTAAAAGATTAACCGGATGGTGTCCGTCGACAATCTCAACACCCCATGCTTTGTATTTCTGTTCCGCTTCTTCATCTGAAAAAACTTCATTAGTCGTCAGTGTCACATTCGCACCTAAACTGACCAGTGCATTTACAGCACTTTTTCCGCTTCTTCCATATCCGAGTACGATGATATTTTTATTTTCGTAGCCGCTGAATGGTTTCATCCTACATCACTCCCAATAGTACACCGGCTATACCTGCCAGCAGTCCAACCGACCAGAAGACAATAACAATTTTCCATTCATTCCATCCTGACAGTTCAAAATGATGATGAATCGGCGTCATTTTAAAGATTCTTGTGCCAGTCGTTTTATACGATGCAACCTGCATCATAACACTTGCTGTTTCAATAACGAAGACAATTCCAATAATGAGCAGCAGGAGACTGCTGTTTAAGAGCAGTGACACTGTCGCAATAATACCGCCGAGTGCAAGTGATCCTGTATCGCCCATAAACAGTTTGGCAGGGTATTTATTAAATATTAAAAATCCAATCAGCGAACCGATTAAAATAAACAGGAACAGTGCAACTTCCATTTCTCCTGTTAACAGGCTGATTACAAGAAATGAACCAAATGCGATAATTGACGTTCCTGTCGACAAGCCGTCAAGGCCGTCCGTTAAATTCACTGCGTTAGAAAATCCGACGAGCCAAAAAACAATCCAGACGACAAAAAATATGCCGAGCGGGATGAACAAATCGGTTCCCGGAATCTGGATGCCGGCATCTATATCCGGAATCCAGTTCCTCATTATAATAAAGATAATGACCGCAACTAAAATTTGTGCAAGAAACTTCTGTTTTGATGACAAGCCTGCGTTATCCTTTTTAACGACGATAATATAATCATCGATAAATCCGATTAATGCAAAACCGAGTGTGACAATAATCAGCACCAGCAGCTTATAAATATCATCGGCAAAAAACAGACCGATAATCGACAATACAATCGTTACAGAAATAAAAGACAAACCGCCCATCGTCGGGGTTCCTGTTTTAATTAAATGGCTTTCAGGACCTTCCTGCCTGATAGTCTGCCCAAATTTCATGCGCTTCAGTAAAGGTATTAAAATTGGTACCAGTATTGCAGTCAGCACAAGTGCGGCTGCGAAAAATATATAGTTCATAGCTCCTCCTAGTCGTTCGGGTCATTTGACGATAAAGTGATTTCGACAGCAGTATCTTCTGTTACTGCCGTGCCCGCATTCTGTGACTGGCCATTTACGTAGCCTTCGCCTTCGACTGTTATATTAATACCTATAAAGTCAGCGAGCATCAGTGCTTCCCGTTTCGAAAGACCTTTGAAGTCCGGCAGGGTCGGTTCGCCGTCTGTTTTCACAAACAGTGAATCGTAAGGCAGCAAAGTCTCATCCTGAGGGAAATGATCGGTAATCTCTGTACCGTTCCCGACTATTTTTACATCAATTGTATCATTTAATTCATCAGTTAAAGCATCTATTTCCTGTCCTCTGTAATCTCCGATTTCTATGACATCGTGATCGCCGGATACATCCGCTTCAGAAACTTCAAGATATTTCAGCGTACGTTCCATCAGGGGATTAAAGCCCCTGGCAACACCGTTATCCCATGTTTCACTTTTGTTTTCACTGGCAAGTTTTATACCGTAATAGACAATCACTTCCGGGTCGTCTTTTGGAGCATAGCCTAAAAACGAAGTGAAAAACTGATATTCTCCGTCCATGTAGCCGCCCGTCTCCGGATTGTAGATTTGAGCAGTACCCGATTTGCCGGTAACTTCATATTCATCGGATTTATATTGCGGATTATGGTCCAGCGAACCGTCGATCAGCGTATTCATTTCTGCTACAGTTTTTTCTGCCGACTCCGGAGAAATAACCTGTCTGACAGTTTCTTCCTTGCCGTCGTAGACAACTTCGCCGGCATCATCCGTAATCTCATCAACGACGTAAGGTTTCTTCATCTCCCCTTCGTTCAATAGCGCAGTCATTCCCTGAATCAGCTGAATCGGCGTTACTGTAGACGTTTGCCCGAAAGAGGTGGTTTTCTGCTGAAGTTCATCACCCCAGGCAATCTGCCCGGTTGTTTCTGTTGGAAATTCAGAACCGGTCGACTGGCCGAATCCGAATTTTTCATAGTAGTCGAGCATCTTGTCGGACCCGACTTTATCCTGCAGGATCATCATCAGAACGTTTGATGAATACTGCATTCCTTCGTTATAGGTAATGTCTCCCCAGCCTTCGGTTTCCCAGTCGTAAATTGTTGAATCCATTACATCCATCGATCCCGAAGTATAAACTGCATCCGGATCGTAAACTCCTTCTTCGATAGCGGCTGCCAGTCCAAACACTTTAAATGTGGAACCCGGTTCAAATGAATATTCATAAAGCATGTTCAGCCAGCTGTTGCCGAAACCTTCCCGCGTTTCAGGATTGAAGGACGGGCGCTGGCCGCTCGCGAGAATCTCTCCTGTATTTGCATCTGCAACGACCGCAATTAATTCTTCCGGTTCAAAATGGTCTTCCATATCGTTTAAAGTATCTTCCAGATAGAGCTGAATATTCGAATCGATAGTCAGCTTCACATCATGACCGTCTACCGGAGGTTTGACATTATCTGAATTCGGCACGATATAGCCCCATACATCCTGAGAATAATCAACGCTGCCCGGCTCCCCTTTAAGGAGATCGTTATAAATACGTTCAAAACCAAGCTGGCCGTCCAGGGCGCCGATGTCATCATTTAATTCCGCAAAACCGATTAAATGAGAGGCAAACTGGCCATTCGGATAAAAGCGTCTCGTTTCCGGCACAAAAGAGATACCTGTCGCTTCGGATTCCTCTAGGAATTTCTTATCATTATAGGAAATATTCCGGCCGGCCTGTCCTAGCTCCATCTGAAACTGGCCTTTTTTAATATTCTCTTCGATTTCTTTTTGTATGTCCTCTTTCTTCATGTCGACAACTTCAGCGAGCAGAGCAGCTGTTTCTTCCGGATTGCTCACGTGATTCGGATAATTCTCATCGGTAATTATCGCAATCCGGTATGCCTCCATATCTGCTGCAAGTATGTTGCCTTCACGGTCGACGATTTCACCGCGTTCTGGTTCATTTACCGCACTGACAGCATATTTATCCTGCCCTCTCGCGATTAAATCTTCGTCGTCTATCGTTTGAAATACCATCAATTTAATAAATTGACCGATAATCAAAAGAAAAAGCACTCCTATACCGAAATATATCAGGAGTGCGCCGATTGTTAGCTTGCTATTTTTAAGACTGATCTTCCGTCTAATCTTCCCCATACTTTTCTACAACCTTTACATTGCTATTATTCAGATCCAGGCCCAGTTCCTGAGCTTTTTCATATATGCGATCGTAAGAAGCAAGGTAAGTGACCTCAGTATTCAACTCACTGATTTCACCGTTTTTAACTGCGATTGTCTGTTCAATTGATGACTTCTCATTCTGGTAATTATAGGCTTCCATTTTTAAAGATAATACATATATGGAAACTGCAGCAATCAGAACAGCAAGTGTTATGTAAATAGCCATTTCCGTACGTTTAATCCCGACAATCTTTCCTTTTTTGCGGGTTTTCGGCTGACTGTCAGGTTTTCTGTATACTTTTTTTGCAGGATTTACCTCAGTATATCTTTCTACTACCATGTCAACACTTCCTATACTTGTTTCTCAGCAATTCGAAGTTTCGCACTGCGCGCACGCGGATTGGCTTCAAGATCGTCACCTTCAGCGATAATCGGTTTACGGTTAACTCTTTTTAAGACAGGTTCATATCCCTCGGGAATAATAGGCATGTTTTTTGGCAGCTCCGGTCCTTTTTCGTACTCTACAAACATTTGTTTGCAGATTCTGTCTTCTAAAGAATGGAAAGTAATTACCGATACACGCCCGTCTTTGTTCAAAAGATCAATCGCCTGTTCCAGTGAACGTTCGAAGACACCGAGTTCATTGTTGACTGCAATGCGCAGCGCCTGGAAAATACGCTTTGCAGGATGCCCGCCTGTTCTTCTGAACTTCTGAGGTATTTGTGATTTAATAATTTCCGCGAGTTCCGTCGTCGTTTCAATTGGTTCTAAATCTCTTAAACGCTCGATTTCTCTGGCAATTTTTTTCGAGAACTTTTCTTCTCCGTACCTAAAAAAAATACTGACCAGAGCTTCGTATGGATATTCATTAACAATCTCATAAGCATCAAGCAGCTGTGTCTGGTCCATTCTCATGTCGAGTCTCGCTGTTTTAGAGTGACTGAATCCCCGCTCTGTTACATCGAGCTGCGGGCTTGAAACACCGAGGTCGTAAAGAATACCGTCGACACCCGTCACACCCTGTTCATTAAGTGCTTCTGTTATATTTTCAAAATTTGTATGAATTAAGGTTATATTGCTGCTGTCTTTAAATTTTTCCCGGGCATTATTTATCGCTGTCATATCCTGATCAAAAGCGTATACATGTCCCGAGTCAAGCTGTGACAATAAATATGAAGTATGTCCGCCGCCGCCGAGTGTTGCATCGACGTATATGCCGTCCGGTTTAATATTTAAGCCGTCGACTGTTTCTTTTAGTAAAACTGAAGTGTGGTTGAACAATTTGTCACATCCTAAAGGTCAAAATCAATTAAATCTTCCGCTATATCTTCAAAGTTATCTTCAGATTCAGTATAAAAATCTTCCCATGCTGCCGAATCCCAGATTTCGATTCTGCTCGAGACACCAATGACTGTACAATCTTTTGTCAATCCGGCATATTCACGCAGATTTTGCGGAATATTGATACGTCCCTGCTTATCGATTTCCACGGCCGCAGCGCCCGAGAAAAATAATCTCGTAAATTTACGCGCATCTTTTTTCGTCAGCGGCAGCGTTTTGAGTTTTTCTTCGATGCGGCTCCATTCTTCCTCTGTATACGCAAATAAACAGCGGTCGAGCCCGCGGGTAATAACGAATTGTCCATCGAGTAATTCTCTGAATTTACTCGGCATAATAATACGGCCTTTCGTATCCAAATTATGTTTATACTCACCCATGAACATATTCTCACCCCGCATATATTTAATTTACCACATCTCCCCACTTTCCTCCACAAATTATAAAAAAGATTGACGATTATTTTATCAAATAAAAAAAACGATTTCTTCAAATGAAGAAATCGCATGGTATAAAGCCTGGTTAACTTTTTATAATCGTCAATTTATCTGTGTAGCTGAGTGGGGAATAATCCCAATTACAGGCCCGATACTGCCACGGATGATACAGTCTTTCCTGCAGCGCCCCATTCGGCATCAGTTTTTCGCTCAATTCATCCAGATTATTCAGCTCTGTTCTTAAACTGCGTTTGACATCGACTGAATAACGCTTCTTTAAATATTCGAGTTCATTCAGATGGCGCGTTTTGTTGCCGTCGATTATCCCGCTTGTAAAATATTCATCAGCGTATTCGTAAAGCGGTTTAAATGACTCTTCGAGAGAAGATTTAACACGTTCGATTTCGTCAAGCACCTGATCGTTGGTATGCTTTTTAATAAGCGTTTCTTTACGCGTCTGAATCTGATCTGTAATGCTGCTGTCCAGTGTTAGTTCATACCTTTCGAGCAGCTTACTGATTCTGTCATCGACATGCATGAACTCCATCCGCTTCAGCACTATCGGCATATCAGTTTCCATCACACTGAATACTTTATGAAGCTCTCCCCAGTAAGCTACTTCAGCACCGCCGCCTAGGAATACTGCTGTATTAAACAGCATTTCCTGCATCAGGGGTCTCGTCACAACATTATTGGAAAACTCTATTGGGGATTGTTCTATACGTTTCAGTATTTCATCTTTGCTTAGCTTCTCATCTCCGAGCACATAGGCGTTTTCTTCTTCAGTTTCAGTAATCAGCGTTCTTGTTGATGCTGCATTAGCAAACAAATGCACATTCGTTTCAGTCTGAATAACCGGTGCTTTATTTAAAGTGCGTATAAATTCTTCCTGTCCTTCTTTAAATGCTGCATCGATTGCTTTATGCTGCTTAAACATGTTTTGCATTATCGGTACTTCTAGTTCTCGTACGGCTTCAAGATGAGAATTGAAAATTACAAGACCATCGTCTTTAAATGTTTCGTGGACCAGGCTGTGGAACAGCTCCGTCCACGACGTACATCGTTCTATCGATGCTGTCACTTGTTTTTTTAATGCTGCTGCATAGCTGGAGTCACCAATGTATCGAAGGATTTTATCCAGTGCTTCAGCCATCGCTTTTTTATCGTAATTATAAAAACCAATGCTCATAGGCACAGTCAAATTCGGCTTGTAATTTACTTTAACCCGCCTGCGGTGATATTTGTCATACAGATGCGTGTGGTTCACTTCCTCGTAATCGTGATCCTCACCCGCAACCCAAAAAACGGGAACTGCATCATAACCGTGCTTCTCTTTCAGTTCTTTTACTACGACTAAAATTGATACTATTTTATGAATGATATACGAAGGACTCATAAAAAGTCCCGCCTGCTGGCCGGCAATAACGACCTTATGCCCTTTTTTAAGCAGTTCAATATTGCGCTGCTGCGCCTTTGACAGCCCGTACTGCGACATATCGGTTTCGATAATGCTGCCGAGTTCTGCAGTATGGCTGTGCATCGGGCGCTGAAGCACTTCTTTGATACTTTTTTCATCATAGGACAAACCGCCGTAAAATTGCTTGTTGTCAGTTATATTATGTAGGTTTTCAGAAAAATCAATAGTCTCAAAATGCATAAATCGTTCTCCTCAATTAATCGTTATTCAAAGTATAAAAGTTATTTATCTATAAAACAATTGAACGGCTTCGCAATTATGAATATACTGTATTAAAAGGAGCGTTGCCAAATGTCAAAAGTAAAAAACTTAGCGATTAACTACAAAACAGCAGAGGAATTTAAAAAATTCCGCGAATACGGTTCTCAGGAACTTCACATGATTGATGAACTCGAAGCCAATGTAATCGATGCGAATATCGATTCACCTTTCTACGGTATTTACCAGGGCGATGATCTGGCTGCACGCATGTGCCTGTATCGCCGCGAAGATGCAGATCATCCGATTGACAACGAAACCGCTGATTATTTAGTTATCTGGAAACTTGAAGTGCTCGAAAGATATCAGGGGAGAGGGTTCGGCAGTGAGCTGATTGAATACGCTAAATCATTTAACCTTCCGATTAAAGCCATCAGCCGTTTCCAGAACTCCCGCGACTTTTTTGAAAAACACGGATTTGGCGCACACGAATACGATATTGAACGTGATCTGGCGGATGAATCACTGATGTGGTATCCAAAATAAGATTTAAGTTATGAGCCGGGACAGATTTTGTTCCGGCTTTTTACTTATCTTGTGTCAGAGGATTCCCGGAAGTTCTAAAACCCTTAAAATCCCGTATCAAGTATTTAAAAGTATACTTTACATGCACAAAAAAGCCTGAAGATCTTAGAAAATAAGATTTTCAGGCTTTTTCTTTAATAAGACGATTAGTTAGCTACGACTTCTTCGCCTTTGTAGCTTCCGCATTCTTTACATACACGGTGAGCTAATTTAGTTTCACCGCAGTTAGAGCATTCTACCATTCCTGGTAGTGAAAGTCTCATGTGTGAACGACGTTTATTTTTGCGTGTTTTTGATGTTCTTCTTTTAGGTACTGCCATTATTTTTCCTCCTCATCGCTTAGCTTTAAAGCTTCTAGTTTTTGTAATCTCGGATCCACAGCCGGTTTCTGGCTGCTGGCTTCCGATTCATCCATTACTGTCCAACCACTTGCTCCTGATGACCCGGGTAGTTCGTCACTCTCTGTATAAACTGTCGGTAAGTTGACGATTAACAGCTCTCTGACTACCGGCTCCAAATTCAGCGTATAAATCAGCGGATGCAGGTTGTCATCATCTATTTCTTCGTCTTCTTCAAGTGTTTCATCAAACACTTCGACAGATTGTATTTCGAGAGGCAGACTAACAGTATCACCGCTTCGGCTGTCGATCATCTTAACAACCGCCGATATATGCAAGTCAACATCTACTCGATGATGTCCGAAAATCATATCACCGTAGACTCTGGTATCTTCTACAGCGAGTATATCCGCACGATCATACAATGTGTCTAACTGAACAGTTTCATTAAAAGTGAATTTCTCGCTGGCAGACTTTCTTAGTTGTGAAAGCGACCATTTCATATAATTCCACCTCTTATGAGCACAACAGATATTGTACAGTTATAAAGAAAAAGTGTCAAGTTTTTTTCTTAACAAATAACTTCAATCTGTCTAATATTTTGATACACTTAGTATAACATTTATCGGGGGTTTATGTATGAAAATTTTAGCATTAATTACGGAGTACAACCCATTTCATAACGGGCATATTTATCATATTAAGAAAGCAAAAGAGCTCACGGAGCCCGATGTAACTGTTGCAATTATGTCAGGAAACTTTACCCAGCGCGGCGAAATCGCAATTACAGATAAGTTTACGCGGACTGAGGCCGCGCTTGAATATGTCGATCTCGTCGCTGAACTGCCGCTGTTAAACGCGGTGAGCTCTGCCGATGATTTTGCCCGGGGCGGCGTGCACGTTGCTGAGAAGCTCGGCGCGACCGACCTCGTCTTTGGCAGCGAGTCGGGCACCATCGATTCATTAATCAGCGCTGCCCGTGAATCCAAACTGCTCGAAGATTCACCCGAGTTCCACAAACTGCTGAAACAGGGGTACAGCTACCCGCGCGCAGTAAGCGCACTTGCTCATAATACCTTTCTTTCATCACCGAACGATACGCTCGGCATCGCTTATATTAACGCACTTAACGATTTAAAGTCGTCTATAAGACCCGACACGATAAAACGAGTCGGGAACAAATACAGCGACGCAGCCTTATCCAGCACCGAATTTTCCAGCGCAACGAGTCTTCGTGCCGCACTTTTCAGCCGCAATCATGAAGAGGCCGGGAAATTTATGCCTGAAAGTCTTATCGACAAAATGGCAGAAGGTCATCTCGCTTCTAATGAAGACTTTTTCCCGACCTTAAAAACGCTTATTTTAACCCGTTCACCGGAAGATCTTAAAAAGATATATATGATGAGCGAGGGGCTCGAATACCGGCTGAAGGATAAAATAAAGAAAGCCGACAGCTATGCTGAATTTTTATCAGCCGTTAAAACAAAACGCTACACATGGACAAGACTCAGCAGACTGATGATTTCCATCCTCTTGAATATTACTGATGAAGTGATGAAGCAGTACAAGCTGACCGATAGCGTCCGCATCCTCGGCATGACTAAAAATGGACAGCAGTATTTAAGATCGCTCGGTCCTTTAGATATTATTACGAACGTCAACAAAAAAAACCGCAGCCTCGTGTCACATGAAGTAACAGCTACGGAAGTGTATAACACATTTACCGGATGCCGGAAAAATGATTTCAATACACCGGTAATTATTGTACCTTAAATTTTTCTTTTAAAGCATCTTCAATGAGCGGCGGGACGATATCTTCAATCTTGCCGCCGTATTTCGCAACTTCTTTAACGATTGATGATGAAATAAATGAATAGTTGTTGTTAGTCATTATATACATCGTTTCAATCTGGCTGTCGAGCTTTCTGTTCATACTCGTCAGCTGCATTTCGTATTCGAAGTCGCTGACCGCACGCAAGCCCCTGATAATAGCATCCGCTTCGACCTGCTGGCAGAAATCAATCAGCAGTCCGTCAAACTGCACTACTTCAACATTGTCCAGATGCTTCGTCACTCCTGAAATCAGCTCGATGCGTTCTTCAGGTGAAAATAACCCCTTTTTTGAAGAATTTCTTAAAACAGAAACGTATACCTTGTCAAAGATTTTACAGGCACGCTCTATAATATCCAGATGCCCGTAGGTAATCGGGTCAAAACTTCCCGGTACTACTGCTATTTTATTCTCAGTCAAAATGCTCCCCTACTTTCTCTCTTTGCTAAGCAGCCATATTTTAATCGAACCGTAGTCATTTTCTTTAGTGATTTCAAATCCCGGATGGGCAAAATTTTCATTTTTGCCCGCCTCCGCGACAATTCTGCCGCCTTCTTTCAAAAGCTTATATTCTAATATCAGTTCTAGACTTTTATCGATCAGTTTCTTATTATAAGGCGGATCTAGAAAGATCAGATCAAATGACTTGTCCCGTTTCGCCATCGCTTTTAAGGCCCTCCGGTAATCATTGCGGAAGATTTCTACCGGCTCATCCAGGTCACGCGTATTCTCTTTAATAATTTTAATAGCATCTCCTGCACCGTCGATAATCATCGCTTTGTCAGCTCCCCGGCTCAGCGCTTCAATTGCGAGCCCGCCTGTGCCGCCAAAAAGGTCCAGTACGCTCCCCTCTATATCTCCAAGCATACTGAAGACACTTTCGCGCACTTTGTCGCTTGTAGGCCGTGTATCATTTGATTTTAAAGTATGCAGTTTCTTTGCTTTATATTTCCCGCTGATAATTCTCATAAGTATTGCCCTTTCATTTGGTTCTCTGGTCATATATTATATTGATAGGAGCTGATTATATGCAAAAATTCATCACGATGGGTGAAGGTTATCACGAAATATTTGAACTGCAGGCATTGATCGACTATAATCACGAACGTGTTCAGCATGCAATATTTCTAAACAATGATAAAACACCTGCGACATTTCTCTTGGTTATGAAACCAGTTGAACAAAACCTGCAGGCGATATACACTATCTACAATGGCATCGTCTATAATAACGGCCAGGGTAAAAAGTATCAGCTGATAAAGTCATGGTGTGAGGAGAAAAACTTGAGCATCGTCGAGTTTTCAACAAAATCACCGGAAGAGTTTTATGAACGCGAACAGTTCTACCAGTATTTAACCGGAATTTTAAGATTAAATCATCTGATTCTGCCCATGACTTAATTAAATAAGACGGTAATCTTCTTTTTCTTTATCTTCAGTATGATATTCGCGTTTGATATTCGGATATTCACTCAAAACGATATCGGTAACAAATTTCAGTTTCCCGAGGTCTCTGAGCGTCTTATCCAAATCGGATTCATCGATATACAAAAGGACATACTTCTTAGATTTATTCACATAAATTAAATGTCCGTGCCGTTTCAATTGTCGAATGAATTTATTTTGTTTAAAATAAACATATATACCAAGTCGGTTAACTAACATTGACTGACCACCTATCTAAATCTTTAGAATCATAATAACATATATCTTATATGTTTTTTAAATGAATATCTCATGGAGGTTTCCAACATGGCAAATTGTTTTAAAAGAATGGTAACAGCAGTCGGTGTTGCTGCCGGGCTGACACTCGGTCTATGGACAGGTACAAAGTTAGTGAAAGAAACGAAAGTGCGCGATATCAAACCATACTTCAAACAGCGTTCACCGTACATTTTCGCACACCGCGGCGGTATGGGACTTGCACCTGAACACACACGCATCGCGTTTGACAAAGCATCGGAATTCGATGTGGAAGGATTTGAAATTGATATCCGTCTGACAAAAGATGAAGAAATTGTCGTTTTTCACGATGCCTATGTAGACAGAACATCAAACGGTGCAGGGAAAGTCAGCAATTTAACACTCGATGACTTAAAAGACCTTGATTTCGGTTATCACTTTACCGATGTTGAAGGCAATCACCCATACCGCGGACACGACAAAGCAAAAATTGTTACTCTGCGCGAATTGATTGAAGAATATCCGGGCAAACTAATCAATATCGATATTAAAGATGACCCCGACACATATTCAGGCAGTCTTATTCCTAGCCTGCTCTACCGTTTGATTACCGAACTCGGCGCTCAGGACCGCGTACTCGTAACAAGTTTCCACGATTCACAAATTAAGCAGTTTAATCTGTATGCAGAAGATACTGTTGCCCTCGGCTCGGGTGTCGATCAGGTCAGCCGTGCGTACTTCCTGCACCGTGCAGGATTCGGTCATATGTATGAACCGGCGGCGGATACTTTCCAGATTCCGACAGAATACAACGGTATTCGTTTAGATACAAGACGTTTTATCGAGTACTTAACGAGTCTGAACATTGCAGTAGGATACTGGAACATCAACAAGATGGATAAAATGGATGAACTCATCCAAAAAGGTGCGCATACTATCGTGACCGACTATCCGGACATCAGCTATCACTTGTTAAAAAACAGATACTAAGACAAAAGACCTGCAGAAATGCGGGTCTTTTTTTGTGGGCGGGTGGAGGTGCTGGGACTGGGGTTGGCATGACAAAGTATCATGTGTATCCGCAGCAGCTGGGATTGTCATGAGCGCAACTCATGCCGACCCCAAGCGCGCAATCCTACTCTCTCCAATAAAAAACACAGTTCCGAAGAGGAACTGTGTTTTGAATTTAAATTTATATTAGCCTGCGCAGCCGCAGCTTCCGCCTGTTGCACAGCCGCTGTTTGAACTGTTTGAGAAAAATGGATTACTGCTGACGATATTTGCATGGGGACTGACTGACTGCCCTATAATAAAGAGTATTTCATCCAGCAGCGACTGCAGCTGAAATTCCGCTCTCCGGTACTCCATTATAATCGGATGCATGTCCAAGGCTTTTTTATACTGGTTAATCTCTTTTCGTTTCGTGCTGAAATCAGGGTGATATTTACCAAAACGTTCAACGTCGATAAAGTTCTCTTTTAAACGCGCAAAGTGTTTAATCATGCCTCTGACTTCATCATCTGTATCCAAGAGTGCTTTATAATTACAGTAGTTTTTATATTCTGCTGTCTCAGTAACCATATCGTTTAGAGAGTCTAGTGAATCCAAAATTTCAAAATCCATAATTGCTATCATATAATCACCTCTCCTTAACGATTTTATCATATAGACACATTTGTTACTATATGATAAATACCATTTGCAACCTGTATTGTAATAGATTAAAATTAGGGTAATGGATAAATGATAGGGGGCAAAATGATGGTTTTTGAAAACTCAGGTATTGAAAATGTAGTCATTCCACAAGGCTCACTGCAGGAAATTATGAACCACAATGGTTGTGTTCTTGGCGGCAGTTGGGATTACGAGCGTATGACTTTCGATTATAAATACGAAATTCCTGAAGGTATTTATTACTTACGTTTTCCTGGATATGCAGTAGACGGTGATGTCGGTGCAAATAATGCAACATTACAGTTAATGGATCCTTATATGGGGAAACATTACTACCCGACTGGTATCGAATACGGCAGCGATGAAGTATTCCCTGAACGCATCGTTGAACATGCGATCAGCAAAATCAGAACAATCAGCAAGGAACTGACTTCAGTTGCGGGCATTTAATTTCCAGCAGCTGCTACATAATAATACCTCTTACAGTAATCTGTAAGAGGTTTTTATTAATTCTAATGGAATATTGCATCCCACAGACCGGTCGTTTCTCCGCCCGGATATAAAATATAAAGTATGATATAGACCATGATACCTGTCACTGCAGTGAAGAACCAGATTGTCGCTGTTGTCATACCGAACTTTCTGTGCTGGCGCAGTTTGTTTTTCTTGCCGGTGAACACTTGGATTCCTCCGAAAATTCCTCCCGTAGTAGCCAGTATAATATGACTGACAAGGAAAATTACATAGTAAATTTCAAGCGATTCAGGTCCGCCAAATTGAGTGTTTCCAAGGAATACAGTTTTCGATATATAAATAACGAAAAATGTTAACGCCGACCATGCAGCGAGTGTCATGAATTTCTCATGTGTCAGCACGTGCCCTTTTTTAATATGATAAACACCAATACCCATAAATATCGCACTCAATACGATAAATGATGTACTGAGTGTGGGCAGGATAAAATATATGTCCAAGATTTTTCCTCCTATGCTCTAAACCGGTTATTCATTTCTTTTTGTGCCTGTGCTTTTGCCAGGGCACGTTCTGTAATCTGATTTTCATCTCTGCGTTCTTCATTGAACCATTTAAAGAATATGTGAGCGAGCATTACTCCGAAGAATACTTCCTGCAGTACTTTCATTATAATACCGCCTGTCTGCTGGTCATTCAAAGGCGTTGAGTTTGTAAAGTATTCCGGTCCGGAAATCATCCCTGCTCCGGAAATACTGTCAAGAATACCTGAAGGTACGCATAACTCCATCGCACTTAACCACGCTTCACCTTCTGTAAAAGTAGCATAAATCGGTGTGCTTGAGAAAATAATCAGTGCACATGCCGGAGTAACAAAAGCTCCGATTCCAAAAATATAAAGAAGTTTAAACAATCCGCCCATATGCTCTTCTTCAGGTTCAACTTTGTTGAACATCGGGTAAAACGCCATTAAGGCTGTCAGGAACATTACTGCGAGTACTAAAGTATGAAGAGTTGCACTCATTTTCAGGTTGTCCATAACAACAGGTAAATGGTAGATTGAAAAAGCAGCGATAAGCAGCATCAGTGAGATTAAAGGTTTTTTCGCACCTAATCTCAGCACCGGACCGATTACCGGCAATGAAACGATATATTTCTGCAGATAAGCCGGCACGCTAAAATACATCAGCGGTGCAATTAAGAATAATACAAAAGCCATCTGCACCATGTGGAATGTAAATAATATATGACTTAATAAGTCGACTGGAGAGCCGTACATTGCATACAGTAAAATCATATTGACTGCAAAGAGGCTACCCTCTTTTTTCGTCAGAGGACGTCCCCCTTCAAATTCTTTATACCATCTCGTTGTGACAAGGAAGAATACTGCCGTAACAAGAATAATGAAAGCCATAAAAAACGGACTCCAGTTTGCCATAAAACCGAAAATTTTAATTGAAGTTATATTTCCCATACCTACCACCTTAAATTTAACCTTATTATCTCTAGTATAAATTTATTATTATTATAACTCAAGACGATAAAAACACACAAAGTGACAAACTGTTGACCAAAAAAAGATGACCTTCTAAGAAGGCCATCTTTTTTTGCATTAGATCGGTTCGCCAATCCATACGATATATATGAATGTTACGCAGAAAGCAATTGCGAAATACAATCCTAAAACCATAAACAGTTTCGCAAAATCATGCCCTTTATCTTTCATGTGCATGAAGTAGTAAAACTGCAGTGCAACCTGGATGAAGGCAAAGAGTATTACAATCCCCATGATGAAGGTTGGATCAAACTCCAACGCAACCATACAGAATGCCATAAATGTTAAGAAAATCATAAATGAAAATCCTGTAAGCTGCAAGCGCATCTCTTTTGTTCTCTGACGTCTAAGATTTCTCAGCTGAGTTTCTGTCATTGGTTTCTCTTGTAAATCACCCATTTATATCACTCCTAACAAGTAAACGATTGTGAAGATAAATACCCACACAACGTCAATGAAGTGCCAGTACAGCGCTGCTGTGTTCACTTTAGCTGCTGTGTATACTGATAAGCCGCGCGTCGCGTTACGGATAATCAGACCCGTAATCCAGATCAGACCGATAATTACGTGGAAACCGTGAGTACCGATCAGAATGTAGAATGCACTACCGAAGGCGCTGGATCTGAAAGTATGTCCAAGGTGAACATATTCATAGAACTCGTAAATTTCAAGTGCTAAAAATCCTGCACCAAGAAGTACTGTAATAGCTAGCCATAACTGCATTTTACT
The DNA here is from genome assembly GCF_003387165.1 of Jeotgalicoccus halotolerans. Classification (GTDB taxonomy): domain Bacteria; phylum Bacillota; class Bacilli; order Staphylococcales; family Salinicoccaceae; genus Jeotgalicoccus; species Jeotgalicoccus halotolerans. The sequence goes on along the minus strand of NZ_QUMW01000014.1, from coordinate 14,256 downwards.
GAAGTTATTATTACGCATGTGATACACCGCGTATACACTCGTCAGTGACGATGTAAGTAATAACATCGTCATAACAAATGCAAGTTCAAGGTGGAACAAGTCAGCTGCAAGCATATGATCCGAGCTCGGTACACTGTCTTTTAATGCCATGTACGTCGCGAATAATGAAGCGAATAATACTGTCTCTCCGCCTAAGAAGGTCCAGAAACCAACGAATTTATTTTTACCTTCCAGTGTTGCTGTCTCCGGGTGCTCAGGCCACTGTTCATTAGGGACATTATATTTCATTTCAGCCATTATTTAGCACCCCTTTCCTGTTCTTCAAGATCTCTCAATACTTCTTCTTTCGTTACATAGTAGCCAAGATCATCTTTAAATGAACGTGTAATCATTGAGATAAATGTAATTGCAAGTCCGATTACAAGTACCCAGAATGCCCAAGGTCTTACTGGTAAATCTGCTACTGCATCGATTGCCCATTCTTTGCCTGAAGCAAAGTACAGTGCACCGAAGGAAGCGATAAACAGACCAAGTGACATAACAAATGGAATGATTGAATTGTTTGGCATATGGAAATCATCAAGCGATTCAGCCGGAAGCATTTCGCCATTGCCTTCTTTTTTCTCAATCCAGAATGCATCAAGTCCGCGTACTAAAGGCAGCTGTGCAAAGTTGTAATATGGTACCGGTAGCGGTAATGACCACTCAAGCGTACGTCCATCGCCCCAAGGATCGCGGCCGACTCTTTGATTTTTAGCAACAGTAATAATGATGTTAATAACAAGTGTAATTACTGCCGCGGCCATCAAGAGGGCACCGATGGTTGAAATTAAGTTTGCTGCGTTGTAGCCCTGTCCGTCGAGATAAGTAAATACTCGGCGCGGCATTCCCCACAGTCCTAAGAAGTGCTGGATCAGGAATGTCATATGGAAACCTACAAAGAACAGCCAGAATTCTACTTTACCAAGTTTCTCACTCAGCATCGTAGCGAACATTAACGGCCAGTAGTAGTGAAGTCCTGCAAGTAAGGCGAACACTACCCCTCCGACGATTACATAGTGGAAGTGAGCTACGATAAAGTATGAGTCATGATACTGGTAGTCAGCTGGAGCTACTGCCTGCATAACTCCTGTTACCCCACCCATAACGAATGAAGGAATAAATGCAAGTGCGTACATCATAGGTGTTGTAAATTCTATGCTTCCGCCCCAGATAGTAAAGATCCAGTTAAATATTTTAATACCTGTCGGTACTGCGATTGCCATTGTTGCTAAAGCGAAAATTGCGTTAGCTGTCGGTCCAAGACCAACTGTAAACATGTGGTGTGCCCATACCATGAATCCGAAGAAACCGATAAGCACAGTTGCGAATACCATCGCTGAGTAACCGAATAGACGTTTACGAGCGAATGTTGCGAATATTTCAGAGAATATCCCGAACGCTGGAAGAATCAAAATATATACTTCCGGGTGACCGAAAATCCAGAATAAGTGTTCCCAGATAATCGTGTTACCTCCAGCCTCTACAAGGAAGAAGCTGGAACCGAACATACGGTCAAATATTAACAGGAAAAGTCCTGCTGTTAACGGCGGGAATGCAAAGACAATCAGGACACCTGCAACAAGTGACGTCCATGTCATAAGCGGCATTCTCATATATGTCATACCAGGTGCTCTCATCGTAATAATAGTTGTTACGAAGTTAATACCTGATATTAAAGTACCCGCACCTGAAACTTGTAACCCAAGTGCATAGAAGTCAATTCCGTGTCCAGGTGATGCAATTGACAGTGATGCGTAGCTTGTCCAGCCCGCATCCGGTGCTCCGCCTAAGAACCAAGAAAGGTTAAGGAAAATACCACCGAAGATAAATAGCCATACACCAAGTGAATTCAAGAATGGGAATGCTACGTCACGCGCACCAATCTGGAGCGGTACTGTAGCGTTCATAAACGCGAATAACAGAGGCATCGCGGCTAAGAATATCATCGTTGTACCATGCATCGTAATGACTTCGTTAAATAGTCCCGCTGAAAGGAAATCGTTATTCGGCACTGCCAGCTGAAGACGAATCAGCATTGCTTCAATACCGCCGAGTGCGAAGAAGAATCCACCGGCAATCAAGTACAATATTGCAATTTTCTTATGGTCAACGGTAGTCATGTATTCCCAAATCGTCGAACCAATTCCCCGTTTTTTAGCTGTTGCTTCGGACATTGCTAGTTACCCCCCTCTTCTGACTCTTCATCAGCAGCAGGCTCTCTTAATTGAGATACATCTCCGGAACCTTCTTCAACTTTAAGTTCCATTAAGTAAGATGCTACTGCTTCAATTTCTTCGTCAGTTAATTCGTAAGTGCCTGCCATTTTGTTATCCGGTTTAAATGACTCAGGATCTTTAATCCATGCTTCAAGATTTTCCTGATCATGTTCTAAATAACCTGCGATTAACTCACGGTCACCGAAGTTCGTTAAGTTAGGACCCATAGCTCCCGGACTTGTCGGTGTAGCTGCATGACAGCCCATACATGAGTTATTGAAAATTTCCTCTCCGCGCTGTGCATCTTCAGATGAAGCCTGTACAGGTTCTTCAACTGCTTTCATATCTGCAAGCCACTGATCGTACTCTTCTTCAGGCAAGGCTTTTACTTTAAAGTCCATTAAGGCGTGCGATGGTCCGCAGAGCTCAGCACATTTACCGTAGAATAAACGGTCTGCGTCCTGGGCTTTATCGTCGTCAAAGACTAAATAGAAACTGTTGATACCATCGATGTTGGTATCCATTTTACCTCCGGCTGCCGGCACCCAGAATGAGTGTTTAACATCTGCACCCTGCAGGTTGAAGTAAACTTTTTTGTCTGTAGGAACTACAAGTTCCTGTGCTGTAACAACTTCTTCGTTTGGATATTCAAATTCCCACCAGTACTGGTACGCTCTGACATTAATAACTGTTTCTTCGGCGTTTACATTGCCGTCAGCATCTGTCATAGCTTCAGTATCTGCCTGTTTAAATACGAAATAAACTGTTGGAATTGCTAATACAATAAGCAGAAGAATCGGAATTGATGTCCAGATAACTTCAAGCGTGTGGTTACCCGCCTTGTCAACCGGTTCGAAATCCTCAGCTTTTTTACTTCTGCGGCTCTTCGTTACTGCGATTGTGAACAAGACAACAACTACTGCGATAACAAGCAGCATAATGATGATTGATAAAATCATTAAATTGAACTGTTCGCGTCCGACTTCTCCTGCAGGTCTTAAGGTACTTAATTCATTCGTACCGCAACCGGCAAGGAAAAGAGTAAGAGCAGAAACCAATAATAATGCCTTACCTTTAAGAAAACTTAAATTCATTGTTAGACCCCTCTTTCATTCATTTACTTTTTAAATATTCACAAGTAAGCCGGCTACGATAATCATGACGAAAAATATCACGACGTAGTTGAGTGAAAAGACAAATATTCGCCCGGCATAGCGATTATAGTCCGTAATCCGTTTGAACTGATTAACACTTAAATAAAACCAGACCACATTAAGTGCGGCTGTCAATGCAACAAACCAAATACCAAGTTCAAACATCATAAGTGGTGTGAACAAAAGAAGTGACACCCAAAAAATAATCGAGTTTCTAGTGCGAACATTCCCTTTCACAGAAGGCAGCATTGGAATACCCGCCTCTTTGTATTCATCGCTCCGTCTTATAGCCAATGCATAGAAGTGAGGCATTTGCCATAAGAACATTACGAGGAACATCGACCACGCTAATATATGTAGATTGGGTTCAAAAACAGCCCAGCCAATTAGCGGAGGCATTGCTCCGGGGATTGCACCTATAATTGTGTTTGAGACAAGATGTCGTTTGGCAAAAATCGAATATACAACTGCGTAACCGAAGGCTGCGGTTAACCCTAGAACACCGACAGTCGTATTGATTAAAAACAGCATTGCGAGGCCAAATCCAAGCATCGTAAATCCGATTGCAAGAATTTCTTTGCCTGAAAATGTTCCATCAATACTCGGTCTTGCCTGTTTCGATTTCATCAGCCGGTCAATATCTCTGTCATAGAAATTGTTAAGGGCACAAACGCCTCCGATGACTAGTGTAGTACCTAGGAGCATCAACAGCATGACAGGAATCGCTTCGAAAAACGAAATGCTATAATACATAACAGCAAGAAAGCCCGCTGCAAACGCAGGTATTAAGTTCGCTTTAATTATGCCATCCTTGATGAGTGTTTTAACTGCTTTCAGTTTTTTACTGCGTGCCGTTTGATGTACCTCTCGCTGGTATACATCACTGTGCATCTATACGCCCCCTTTCATAAACAAACACATTTATCTTTAATAATAGATTATCCCGGCCACATTTTCTATACATATTTGAAATAAAAATGTTACTTTTTGCATTGTTCATGAATTATTCATCAATATGCCTCATTATGATACGGAATCTGTTTTATACTCAGATGAGTATGGTATGAATCTCTACACTAGTTAATTTTACCATAGTTTTATAAATTGTTAAGAGCTATTCAAAACTTTGCACATTGCAAAGAACGGTATTCTAATATATATTTATTATTTGTATAGCGAACAGAAACGCGATTATTAGAGGTGTTCTATTTGTACAGAAATTTAAAAATTGTAGCGATTATTACGACACTGATTATGGTCTTTGTCCAAATCGGCGGCGCACTTGTTACAAAAACCGGTTCCGAAGACGGCTGCGGAGAGACCTGGCCGCTTTGTCACGGGGAGCTCATTCCAAAAGACTGGCCGCTCGATACAATTATCGAGCTCGCACACCGCGGAGTTTCAGGTGTTGCTATTATCTTCCTATTAGTATTGGGATATATGGCCTGGAAACAGATTGGACATGTCCGGGAAGCTAAATTCCTTATTTACCTGTCACTGAGCTTTATACTGATCCAGTCACTGATCGGTGCAGCAGCTGTAATCGGCATCTGGGAAGGCGATTTCGTCCTCGCAGCTCATTTTGGTATTTCATTAATTTGTTTCGCTGCAGTCTTCCTTTTGACTCTGCTTATTTTTGAAGTCTCACACGGACAGCATGAACGTAAAATTTATGTCAGTCCATTTTTAAGATATAACACGATACTGATAACAATTTACATATATATTGTTATTTACAGCGGAGCATTAGTCAGACACACTGACTCTTCGCTTGCATGTACTGAATGGCCGCACTGTATGCCGGGCGAAATAATGCCTGAGAACTTTTATCAGTCGGTCCAGATGGGACACAGATTTTTAGTCGGCATACTCGCAATATGGATGCTGCTTATACTCATCCATGTACTGCGTAAATACAGTGATTCTCCGCTTATTAAAAAATGCTGGATTACTGCATTTGTATTGCTGATTCTGCAGGTAATTACAGGCATGCTGTCTGTATTTACAATGGTAAATATTTTCATTGCACTGTTCCACGCACTGTTTATTACTCTCCTGTTCGGAGTGCTCTGCTACTTTATTATGCTGTTATCGAGAAATAAAGATTAAATTAGCAAGCAGATTTAAATCCCGCCAGCCATTACGGCTGTCGGGATTTTTTTATCCTGTGACATATACACGCTGCATTTCGGGTATTCAAATTATTAATACTTATATTTGATGAAAGGAGAGGATGTGCATTGAAAGATATATTTGCATTACTTAAACAAGGCAGTATGGCCTCGCTTACTGCAGCTGTTGTAAACTTTATTCTGGCAGGACTGAAAGGTCTTGCGTTTCTATTCACGGCAAATGTTGCCATGTTCGCCGAAATGATGCATTCTTTCGGAGACGGCGTAAACCAGCTTTTTGTTTTTACCGGTTCGAGCCTTTCAAAAAAAGCACCGACTAAAAGGTTTCCATTCGGCTTTGGCAGACTGGTGAACCTCGTCTGTCTGTTTGCGATAATTATCGTAGCGATACTCTCTTACGAAACTGTAAAGGAAGGCATACATCATATAATCGAACCTCTTCCTGCACAGACCGAAACCACTCTGCTGCTAGTAAATATTGGCGTTCTTGCAATCTCGATGATGCTGGAAGGAAGTGTCCTTTATAAAGCGGGCAAGGAATTGCTGCAGCAGGCGGGTCAGCCTTTTGACGGTCTTAAACCGCTGACTTTAAGCTACAAGCATATCGACAGTGCAAAACCTGCAACTAAACTTGTATTTTTAGAAGACACTGTAGCGACTGCCGGAGCCTTCTTAGCAATTATCGCTATACTGATCGGACGGTTTACAGGACTTCTGCAGGCCGAAGGAATTGCATCTGTCTTAATCGGTCTCATGATGTTCTACATCGTCTACAGAGTATTTATGGAAAATGCAGCAGGTGTGCTCGGAGAAAGCGACCCTCATATGGAACAGCGCATTTCAAAAATCGTTCTGAAAAACGATGAAATAAAAGATATTCAAAAACTCATCGTGCTGAAAGAAGGAGATGCTCTGCACGTGGAAGTCATCGCTGAGATCGCTCCCGATCTGACCGTTGCCTACACGAATGAACTCCGCGATGATATTGAAGCGCTGATACTGAAGCAAAGTCATGTTACCGACGTGAATATGGAATTCGAAGTCGACGACGGGAAGAGATCCTGGCCGGTGACTCAAAATCAGCTGGACAGGAAATCACAAAAGAAATAAGAGTATAAATTAACAAACCCTCCGGATTTAAGACCGGAGGGTTTACTGTCAGTATTTATTTTTTCAGTTCAATTTCTTTCTGTTTAACGTGTTTTGCTGCAATGGTGAGCAGTCCAACCGCAATCGATACACTGAGGAAGGATGACCCCCCATAGCTTAGGAACGGCAGCGGCACCCCCGTCAGAGGAATAATTTTTGAGATTCCGCCAACATTTATAAATACCTGGACCGTGATATACATGGCCACCCCGATACATATAATCCTGTAAAACGTGTCGGTCGACCGGTGGGCGTACATCAATGCTTTGATGATAATAATCAAATACAATATTACGACAAGCAGTACACCCACAAGTCCGAGTTCTTCAGCGATAACTGCCATGATAAAGTCTGTATGCGGTTCAGGCAGATAGCCGAGTTTAATTATACCGTTGCCGATACCTGTACCAAACAGCCCGCCGTGTGAAATCGCAATAAGTGAGTTCGTCAGCTGGTAACCTGTTCCCATCGGATCATTAAACGGATGGAAAAATGTTTCAATACGGTGCATCTGATACGGCGACAGCACTGAGCCGTTAACGAGATAAAGTATCCCGGCGATGGCACCGAGTGTCGCCGTGCCGAGTGCCATTGCCCAGCCTATGACTTTAAGCGGGATGCGGATATATAAAAACATACTGAGAATAATCGCAGCTGTAACCATCCAGGTACCGAAGTCATTAATCATGACCATACCGGAGATAACCAGTATAAATACAAGCGGAATAATACTTGTCAGTTCGTCGCTGTCGATACGTTTTTCACGTTTCGAATATATGTAAGCCAGATACAAAATTGCTGTGACTTTAAAAAACTCGGAAGATTGCAGACCGAATCCGCCGATTCTGATCCAGTTACGCTGCCCGTTGATTTCCGTACCGAAAAACATTGTAATTAAAAGCAGCAGTACAATTCCCGCCAGCATAATGAGCTGGACACCCTTCATTTTAAAAAAGTTTCCGCTCATAAAATACGTCATAAAAAAGACGATGCTAAAACCAAGCAAAATAAACATCAGGTGTCTAATGTAATAGTATTCAGAGTTGCCCTCGTTCATCTGCGCGGGCACCATACTCGCACTGTAAACCATAACAAGTCCAATGAGTGACAGTGCAACATATGCGATTAGTATTAAAAAATCCACGTATTTGGAATACGACTTAACATAGTTGAAGAAATTTCTTATAAATTGCACGGCTGTTCCCTCATTTAAAAAAGTCTAAAGAAATATTCTTTAGACTTGATTCTTTTCTTTTTCCATATATGCTTCGTGTACTTTGGATACTTCAACTTCAAGGTGATCCAGAATATCACGGCCGTCTTGTGCATCAACTAAACCAAGTCTTACTGCAAAATTTATTTCTTTCGATAAGCCGAACATTTGTGTATCCAGCACTTCTTCAAACACAGGGCACTGGGGCATCGTTAAATTTTCCATTTGAACTTCGATTAGCTGGAGAATTCTGTCAGCGTCTTTATCCAATTGATTATAAGCAAGTTTGCTCAGTTGTTTTTCAGCAGACACGCGGTTCCCCCCTCATTTACTCTTCATAAAATTTTATCCTAACAATCGTAAAAAAGCAAGCAACATCCGAAGATGCAATAGTAAATGTTTACTACTCCATTGTATAATTTTATCGTAAACTTTGCTATAATTTCTAAGCAAAGGGAGCGATATTAATGATAATTCAACTTACTGGAAATGTACGGTACCAGATTACTCTTGATCCTTCGACCTGGATATTCGATGACCGTAAAATCAAATTAGAAGATTTACTGGCACAAAAGGAAGACGGAGAAGAGATTACATTCAATGACGAAACCGAATGGAACCGTCAAATTATTGAAGGAGAAACAAAGCCGCCCACGCTTAAATCTGAAAAGAAACATAAAAAAAGAGAACTGCTTGAAAGTTCCTTTGTTATCGGTTTAGCACCTTTTCTAGAATATGCAGAAGCTTATGAAGATGAAGATGCGAAGATTGTGTTTGTACATAACGACGGTGAAACAGAACTTCAATACAAAGACCGCGAAACATTTTATGCCCATTTTTCTAATAATGGCAAACGCCTGCACGAAGATGGTTTATTTGATTTGCTGGTTGTCGGCGCCGACGGCGTTGAACAGGATCGTCTCGTTTATGTTACCAAAATAGAATTTAAATAAAAAAATCCGCGAACTTTAAGTTCGCGGATTTTTTTATTTAACCGGCGGGCCTTTCGGCTGTGCAATGTTGCCTTCTTTTCTTTCCTTATGCAGTCTGTATCTGTAACCTGCGAGTATGATTGCAATAACAATTAAACATTCAGCCACGGGATAAAACGCACCGAAAAAGGTCAGAAATATTACACCGAAAAACATCAGTATATAAATAACAACTGTTTGCCACAGCTTAACTTTGCGGGCAAATCCTAATTGATATACGATAGCACACAAGACAAAAATTGTAATGAATAAATACCACATACCGGTTTCAGGATTGGAATCCAGACCATATAGTCTCCCGAAAAAAGTGAGCCGTTCCGTCAGACCTGCACCACTTTCGGCGTTCAGGAGAATGAGAGGATTTAACAACTGCCTCACTCCACTTCGCTTTTATTACTTACTTTTTTTATACGCTTTTTCACGTGCATTTTTCTCTAAAATTTTCTTACGCATGCGAACTGTTTCAGGAGTAATCTCCACAAGTTCGTCTTCGTTAATATACTCAAGTGCTTCTTCCAGAGTCAGTGATCTCGGTTTTTTCATTGTAGTTGTCTGCTCTTTAGTTGCTGAACGAATATTGTTGGCAGCTTTCACTTTAGTAATATTAACGGCAAGGTCATTTTCGCGTGAGTTCTCTCCGACAATCATACCCTCGTATACTTCAGTACCAGGTTCCATAAAGTTCGTTCCGCGTCCTTCAAGTGCAAGAATTGAGTACGTGCTCGCAGCACCTTTATCAATTGAAACAAGAACTCCGTTTCTTCTGCCTCCGATGCGTCCTTTAACCAGTGGGCGGTACTCTTCAAAAGTATGGTTAATAATACCGTAGCCGCGTGTCATCGACATGAATTCTGTACGGTAGCCGATAAGTCCGCGCGCAGGAATCAGGAATGTCAGACGGGTCTGTCCATTACCTGTTGTGACCATATCGAGCATCTCACCTTTACGTGTACCCATTGATTCGATAATACTGCCAGTATTTTCTTCGTGTACGTCAATTTGCACACGTTCGAACGGTTCACATTGAACACCATCAATTTCACGGATGATAACTTCCGGTTTTGATACCTGAAGTTCAAATCCTTCGCGTCTTAAGTTTTCAATAAGAATCGATAAGTGAAGCTCACCGCGTCCTGAAACTCTCCAGGCATCCGGCTGGTCTGTCGGGTCTACACGCAGTGATACATCTGTTTCTAATTGAAGATTCAAACGCTCTTCAATTTTTCTTGCTGTAACGTGCTTGCCTTCGCGTCCCGCAAACGGCGAGTTGTTAACAGCAAACGTCATCTGCAATGTCGGTTCGTCAATATGAAGAACCGGCAGTGCTTCCTGAGCATCTGTAGGCGTAATCGTTTCACCGACGTTAATATCCTCCATACCGCTGATTGCGATAAGGTCTCCCGCTTTCGCACTTTCAATTTCCACCCGGTTAAGACCGAGGAAACCAAAAATTTTCGATACTCTGAAGTTTTTAATTGTGCCGTCGATTTTAATTAATGAAACTGTTTCACCAACGTTAATCGTTCCGCGGAAAACGCGTCCGATTCCGATACGACCAACGTAATCGTTGTAATCCAGTAATGATACCTGGAATTGAAGCGGCTCGTCGCTGTTGTCTACCGGTGCAGGAACATAGTCTACGATAGTTTCGTAAATGGATTGCATGTTTTCCTCCTGCTCACCTGGTTCGCGGCTTGCTGTACCGTTCATTGCAGATGCATAGACAACAGGGAATTCAAGCTGTTCGTCGTTGGCATCAAGTTCGATAAAGAGTTCAAGCACATCGTCCACTACTTCTTCAGGGCGCGCACTCGGTTTATCAATTTTATTAACTACTACTACCGGTTTTAAGTTTTGCTCCAAAGCTTTTTTAAGAACAAAACGCGTCTGAGGCATCGTACCTTCATATGCATCGACAACGAGGATTACCCCGTCAACCATTTTCATAATACGTTCTACTTCTCCGCCGAAGTCAGCGTGGCCCGGTGTATCTAAAATATTTATACGCGTATCTTTGTAATCAATCGCTGTATTTTTCGCCAGTATTGTAATTCCGCGTTCGCGTTCAATATCATTCGAGTCCATGGCACGTTCTTCAACGTGTTCATTTTCACGGAAAATACCAGACTGTTTTAAAAGCTGGTCTACTAATGTCGTTTTACCATGGTCTACGTGTGCAATAATTGCTATGTTTCTAATGTTTTCTCTCAGGTTCATCAAGAGGATTTTCCCTTCGTATATAGAATATCTTTATAACCGTAACAGTATACCACATTTTTTACCAATCTGAACATTCAAGGATATTATTTTTATGATATAATTCGAAATAAGACAAATGACTTTTAGGGGAATAATTATGGAAAAGAAAAAATCAAAGGCTGTATTTTTAATACTTGCTGTCTTGGCAGTTTCAATGATGATTGCATTTTCGATTTTCATTGCCGAAGAAATGATCATACTTGCAGTATTGTCGGTTATAGTGTTTATCGCCATTTTCGGCACTGGTTTCACATTGAAGAAAAAGTATCGTGAAAATGGCTGGCTCTAACTTCAGTTTTGCTTTAACTGCTTATTTATTATAACAGATTTCCTTATTTGTATTGGAATAATTGGGAAATCTGTTGTATTTTTTTGCATTTTTTAAATTATCGTTTTTTGACGGCAAATTAAGACCGGGCAATAATGAATTTATCATTCATTAAAGGAGCTTTGCTGTGAGACAAAAAAATGAAAAGTTAAAAGTTTATGAGTTTCTGTATAACCGGTTGCCTTTTAGCGATGACGAAACTGAAGAATACGAAGCAATGCAGCGGATGGATCTTTTGGAAGAACATTTTGATTTATATTTGCGTCAAATCAATACAGTAAATATGGAGCTGTTCTGGCACTGCGAAATAACAGTAGGCACTGACCATGAACTGATTAATGTGCTGATTGCAACGGAATATTGCTATTACCTTTTCATTCTGCACAACTACGCCGGTGAACATTTTATTAATCCATTTAATATTTTAATCGACAGCAATTACGAAGCTGTCTACGATTTAAACCGTACTGCGAAAGTTTACGAAAAGTTTAAGGAAACACTTGTTGATGAAGGCCATTTCCAGCGCCCGATTATTATTAAACACGTCGTAATGAACGAAACTTTCAAACTCGCTAAACGGCCGTCCGATCAATTTCTATCCCTTAAAAATCTGCCTTACTATTTAAAAGCGATTGAACACAGTGCTGTTATCAGAAAAAAGCAGCCGCGCCCGGAATTGAAAAGTTAATAGCCCGTACGGCAGTTTCGAGCGCAGCTGCAAATGATTTCTCGTACGGATTCAAGTGCACCGGCTGCCTGGAGTTCAGCCTTGAACTCCTCAGCAGCAAATTAATAATGTGTGAATCCTGCCATGCTATTCATAATATCGAAAATATGTTTACCGATTATTTTGATATGCTGAACCTGCTTAATATTTCACAGCCGTATACTAAAAAACAGATTAAGCAACATATCAATGTCCCGCTCAGCAATTACGCTTTGTTAAAATATGTCGGTAAAATTTTCACGAAAACATCAAAGCATTCCCAACTGTACTATTACGAATCATGAATCTTTTCATGATACTCATAAAGTCTTTTATCGCCGGTAAAGTATTCAAGAATTTCTGAATGGATTTTGGGATTGCCGCTGATTACACTCGATGAGCTTAAGAGCGGCAGCTCTCTTCCATACAAATCTGACGTTTTAAACCCCAGTTCTTCAGTAATAATTACTCCGGCAGTATAATCCCACGGATACAGCTTTAAAAACAGCAGGGCAGAAATCTGTCCTTTTGCAAGCATCGCAAATTCCAAAGCAGCAGACCCGTACGATCTTACGCTGCGTGACTCAGCCATAATTTTAAAAAACGGACTGCGGGTTTCTTCGCCGAGTACTCTTTTCGGATTGATGGCAATGAGAGATTGATTTAAAGATATATTCTCTGCCGGCAGTAGCGCGTGTTCGTTTAAATATGCACCATTTTTATATTTAGCGTGGTACAAATCCCGTTTCATACAGTCGTAGATTAAGCCGCAATACGGTTCTCCGTCGATAAACACCCCGATAGATATTGCAAAATTTTCTCCCTGGTGCACAAAATTTAAAGTCCCGTCAATCGGATCGACAATCCAGATGACGCCTTTTGTATCTTGTATATTTTGTCCATGTCCTTCTTCACCGATAATAAGATGGTCCGGAAAACGTTCCAGAATTTTAGTATATAAAAACTGTTCTGTCTCTCTGTCGACATCTGTTACGAGATCATTTGGATTCGATTTACTGTCGATCTGAAATTCCCTGGTCATGCGCATTTCGATAAATTTACCAGCTTCAACGATTAATTCTTTGCCAAAGTTATATATGTCCATGAATCCACCTCAATCATTTGATTGCTAACCCACTTTATTTTATCATAAGAGAGACCTTTTGAAAGGAGCTCAACCTTAATGAAGTATACATTTACACAAACAGACTTTGATGTTTTCAATATTGACGGCCTCGAAAACAGAATGGCAGCCCTGATTGAAAATACACGGCCGAAACTCGAACATCTCGGAGAACACTTCAGTGCCTACTTAACTGAAATGACCGGAGACGAGACATACGCTCATGTAGCAAAACACGCACGCCGGACGACGAACCCTCCTGATGATACATGGGTGGCCTTCAGTACGAACCCCCGCGGCTACAAAATGATGCCCCACTTCCAGATTGGTTTATATAACAGCCATGCTTTTTGCATGTACGGTATTATATATGAATCAAAAGATAAAAAGCGGCTGGCAGAGAACTGGCTGAATAATATAGAGAGATTTGATAATCTGCCGGAAGACTATCAAATTTCACTCGACCATATGAAACCTGCGAAAACTCCACTTAAGGAGCTGTCTGATGATGAACTTGAAAAAGGTCTCATCAGACTGCGTGATGTTAAAAAAGGTGAATTTTTAGTCGGCAAGGTTTATAAGCCAGGCGATAAAGAACTCAGTTCTGATGAAGCTTTTATTAAAGACCTTGAACAGGTTATGGAAAACCTCGCTCAGTTCTATCATCAGTACTAACCTTTTGATAAATTAACGCAAAACCCAGATGGGTTTTGCGTTTTTTTGTTTGGTTTTTAACGAGTCCTCATCACGGTGGCGCGCACCCCTCTCTTTTGTGCCGCCGTGAAACTGATATGCTTACTCATGCGCCCAAAAATATAAAGAACATCAAAATAACCCGGCCGTCAAATGAACTGCTCCCTGTCAAGTAGACAGGTAAAAAAACAAAATAGTATTTTGGTCGCACACGACGATTGTCGTGTGCGTTTTTTTATGCGGGTATCT
>NZ_QUMW01000013.1 GCF_003387165.1 Jeotgalicoccus halotolerans | reverse complement strand
AATTGGTCGCCTCAATGTCTGCTCCTAATTAATAGAAGACTTCTTTATTCGGAATTAAACGTTGACATATTGTCATTCAGTTTTCAATGTTCTTTGTGTAAAGTTTTGTGTTGTTTGCGTCAATCTCGTTGACTGCTTAATTAGTATATCATGCGGGATTTTCAATTGCAAGCACTTTTTTGTTTCTTTTTGTTAATTTCTTTGTTGTGTTTTGTTGTGCGCTTGTTTCGAACCCGACAAGAGATAACTATACAGGACAATCTATATTTGCGCAACCCTTAATTTAAATTTATTTCGAAAAAATAAAAAGAGCCTTGCGGCTCTTATATTTCCGTTCTGTATTCAATAGCTTTCGAAAGCGTCACTTCATCGGCGTACTCGAGATCGCCGCCTATCGGCAGCCCGTGAGCGAGCCTGGTCGTTTTGATTCCTATCGGTTTTATAAGCCGCGTTAAATACATTGCGGTACTTTCTCCTTCTATATTAGGATTAGTCGCGAGAATCAGTTCTTTTACTTCCTCATCTTTTAAACGTTCCAATAATGAAGGTATATTTATATCTTCAGGGCCGATGCCGTCCATCGGACTGATGGCACCCCGCAGCACATGATAGAGTCCGTTATATTCGCGCATTTTTTCCATAGCGATAACATCCTTCGTATCCTGTACAACGCAAATGGTGGAACGGTCTCTATTTTTATCTTCACATATATAGCAGGGATCAACATCTGTAATGTGTCCGCATATACTGCAGAAAGTCAACTCCCGCTTCACCTGCATTAAGCTTTTCGAAAAGTCGACTACGTCGTCTTCCTTCATATTAAGTACATAAAATGCCAGGCGCTGAGCTGTTTTCGGCCCAATACCCGGCAATTTCATGAAGCTGTCTATGAGCTTGGATATCGGTTCAGGATAATGCATCTACATCATCCCTGGTATATTTAAACCTTTAGTGTGCTTGCCTAAACGTTCGCTTGACAGTTCATCCGCTTTGTTTAAAGCTTCATTTGTTGCAGCAACGATTAAATCCTGCAGCATTTCGACATCATCCGGATCTACAACTTCTTCTTTGACAATAACATCCAGCACTTCTTTGTGTCCGGATACTACTACTGTGACCATGCCGCCGCCAGCTGTACCTTCAACTTGCTCTTCTTTCAATTTAGCCTGTTCTTCTTCCATCTTCTTTTGCATTTTCTGCATCTGTTTCATCATGCCTTGCATGTTATTCATACCACCGCGCATGTTTTCATCCTCCGATACATTATTTTATCACTTACATATTATATATGATTATCTTCGATTTACAAACTATCAGTCATTAACTTCTACGATATCACCGAACATCTTCCGGGCGATATCCGAAGGCTTTTCTTCCTGCTGCTGTTTTTGCTGAATATCATTGCGGTGACTGTCGATATAATTTTGACGAACCTGCTGCCAGCTTGAATCCGGCACACCGACAACCTGCACTTTTTTACCAATAATAGTAGGAATCAGATTTTCCAGTTCTTCTTTCTTCTCTGCATTTTGATTTATAAGCTCAGAGTGCACATCATTATCAAACTTAATCAGCACATGCGTATCACTTGCCGCGACCGGTACCGAGTCTTTTATCAGTGCGCGAAGAGATTGAAGTCCCTTTTCTTCTATATACTGATATACTCCCGGCCAGCCGTCTTTCAGCTTAACCAGATCTTCCTTATTAGCAGAATTCAGCACACGTTCTATTTTTTCTACAGAAAAACCTTGTCTGCTCCTGGCCGAAGAAGATCTTTTCGGTTTTTCTTTTACAGCTGCTGCACCGGAAGCAATTTTCTGCTCGAGATGCTTGAGCTGCGCTTTTAATTCTGCAATCTCTTCCGATGAGGCACCGCCTGCAGCTGCTGCCGGCAACGGTGCATCGAGCACGCGGATCATCTTAACGATAACGATTTCCAAATGAACACTGACGCTCACAGAAAAACGCATGCTGACCATCGCATCGTTCAGCACATCGATCATCTTATACAGAAGTTCATCTTCCACATGTACGAATGCAGTCTCTTCTGAAATCTCTCCTGAATGTTTCATCAGAATGATATCTCTTATAAAATAGACAAGTTCATGAACAAGACGCGTCGGGTCTTTCCCTTCATCAATCAGCTGATGAAACTTCTTGAAAGCCGCTTCAGAGTCCTTCTGTTCGATAAACTTCATCCATTCATTCAATTCATCTCTTTCGATACCGCCTGTAATCATTACAGCATCCTGCATAGTAATTTCATCACTGCTGAATGCAATCACCTGATCCATTATGGACAAGGCATCGCGCATCCCGCCTTCTGCGATTCGCGCAATATATGACAAAGCTTCTTTATCATAGGCAGTGTTTTCCTGCTGCGCTACAAATTCGAGACGTTCTGTAATTTCTTCTATATCCAGCGATTTGAAATCAAAACGCTGGGTTCTGGAAATAATCGTTGCGGGTATTTTGTGAGGCTCTGTTGTAGCCAAGATGAATATCGCATGAGCCGGCGGCTCTTCCAATGTTTTTAACAGTGCGTTGAATGCTCCTGTTGTCAGCATATGCACTTCATCTATTATATATACTTTAAACTCCGCTTCTGCCGGAGCATACTTTACTTTATCTCTTATATTGCGGATTTCGTCCACACCGTTATTACTTGCAGCATCAATTTCAATTACATCATTAGCGCTGCCGTCTGTAATGGAAACACACAGTTCACATTCATTACAAGGTTCGCCATCCGTCTCAAACTGACAGTTCAATGCTTTGGCAAATATCTTGGCAATACTCGTTTTCCCTGTCCCCCGCGGGCCGCTGAATAAATAAGCATGGGATTCCTTATTGCGCGTAATGGCA
The DNA here is from genome assembly GCF_003387165.1 of Jeotgalicoccus halotolerans. Lineage (GTDB taxonomy): Bacteria > Bacillota > Bacilli > Staphylococcales > Salinicoccaceae > Jeotgalicoccus > Jeotgalicoccus halotolerans. The sequence goes on along the minus strand of NZ_QUMW01000013.1, from coordinate 183,543 downwards.
TTCTGCAAAGTTTTTGTGACGTGATGCTGGCCAACTACATCGCTGAACTTTTGAGGCCGAAAAGCTCTGTATAACGCCTGGTACTCCATTATTATGGCACCTCAACTCTTCATAAATTCTAGCTATAATTATAACACACAGGCTTCTTTATATTCCTGTTTTTAGGCATAAAAAAAGACCTCATTCATTATGAAGTCAAAATAAAAACCGTGCACCACTTTGTCGAGTATGATGCACAAGCGTTACTCGGGAGACCAGCTCAACCACGGCAACCCTACGGCACATAGAATGGGCCACTTAATGCTGCTTCCTTCCGGACCTGACATGATTCATGACGTTCTATTGCATAGGACCGCAATCTCAACACTGGAACTCCCGAGGCAGTCCTCACACTTCAAACCCTCAAAAGTGGAATTCAGCCTTGCTCGAGCGGATTGCAAGTACAGGGCACCGCTACCTCCCCGCTTAGCACGGTATGTTTTATAATAACAAATTACTTATCGTGATGCAAGAATTCTTTTATCTTGCGGATATTTTCCTGAATAAAGCAATGCCAATTGCAGCCAGCAGCAATATTGTTCCGCCTGAAATAAGTATCAGTTCAAATGCCGACATTCCGTCTGAGGTCTCGGATGCCTGCTGATCTGTTTCTGCTGCTTCAGCCGGCAGCTCCTCGTCCGCTTCTTCCGGCTCTTCTGTTTCTTCAGGTACTTCTTCTGTTTCCGGTTCTTTTTCGACCTGTATTACTGCAATTTCATAACCGAGCTTATTGCGGTTCTCCACCTTGACTTCGATGGGTTCAGCTGCCGCCTGATAAGTTTGGCTGTCCACGGCTTTCAATGTATAAGTGCCGTTCGCAACATCTGTAAAAGTAAACTCGCCTTTATCATTCGAGACAGCTTCTATTGAATCGTCTTCTGCAGATAAAAGAAGTTTTACATTCTCAGCCGGCGCCTCATCTTCTGTTACAACACCGCTGACAGTATGTCCTTCACCTTTAACTGCGTTAATGGTCAGTTCTTCTGTTTCTTCCGGCTCTTCAGGTACTTCAATCGTTTCAGGTTCAGCAGCCGGTTCTGTGTAAATTTCCGGCTCTGTATACTCTTCTTCATACACTTCACTATAAGGCTCTGTATAGGATTCTTCATACACTTCCGGCTCTTCATACTGCTCACTGTAGCCGTCATTATAAGTATTATCTTCCGCTCCGTTATAACCGTTATCCCATGCACCTTCTCCCTCAGCGCTGTCATTCTGATACCTATCATTTTGGAAGTTCTCTTCATAACCCGGTTCTTCATATGTATTATCGTACGCTGGTTCCTGCCAAGGCTCTTCGTAATATGTGCCTCCGCTGGTTCCATCGTCAAAAGTAGTGCCCTGCTCCACCGCGAATGCATGGGCAGGGGTAAATATTATTAAGACTGCAATCAATGCCACCAGATATTTCTTAATCATCGTCACCCTCCACATTATCAATAACAAGCCATGGTCTTTCATTTTCAAAATAAACTTTGACCGGTGTTTTATAAGTGTCACTCAGCAGCTTTCCTGTCAGCACTTCTTTTTTCGGTCCGGCGGCAACGATACCGCCGTCTTTAACTAACAAGACATGGGTAATCGCACTCGTGAGTTCTTCAATGTGATGCGTGACATACAGCAGATGGCGCTTTTCCTGCGGAATCCCGTTCACTATCTTCAGTACATCTTCACGTGCCCGGATATCCAGACCGCTGCATGGTTCATCCAGGATTAAGAGCTCGGGTTCACCCATCAGTGCCCTCCCGATTAGTATTCTGCGGCGCTCGCCTTCTGAAAAAGTATTATACGTTCTATCTGACAAGTAGCTGAGATTCAGTTTTTTCAGTATATCTTCCGCTTTTCTCTTCGATGCTGTATCAATACTCTGATAAAGTCCGAAGGATGAAAACTTCCCGCTCAGGACGATATTGAGTCCGGTTTCCCGGTTCAGAGTCTGATAAAATTTATCGAGACTAGAGCTGACAAAACCGATTTTCTTCCTCATCTCGGGCAGGCTTGCCTTGCCGAATTCCGTGCCGACCACCCTTGCGCTGCCGTCCGTCGGATAATTATAACCCATAATGATATCAAGTACAGATGTTTTTCCGGCACCGTTTAATCCGAGCACCGCCCACTGTTCACCCTTGTTCACTTCAAATGATACATCGTTTAATATCGTTTCGCCATTTCGCCGCCAAATAATATTATTTAATGAAAGAACTTTTTCCACAGCTGTCACTCCCAATAATATATTCTTTTCCATTATAACCGGAAAAAGCCGGCTGTATCATTAAAAATCCCGGGATATTTACCGATGTATTAAGAATCGATAAATATCCCGGGAAATCACTTTACTCTTCAACTTCAGTATAACCCTGATCCAGAAGCATTTCCGCAGAACGTTCCATGCTGATACCATCTGACGGATCTCCTTCAAAATCTATGCCTTCAACATTTTCAAGTTCTTCAGCATCAATTTCATCATAGACGATAGAAATGTTTTCCGTCGCCTCTTCATCCCCGAAATCAAAACTGTGCTCTACACCCGCTAAATCCTGGTACTGATCTGAATAGCCTGCAAAAATCTCTTCGGCCTGTTCTTTGTCGATTCCAAGTTCTTCATAATTAATAATGTTCTCAGTCGACTGGCTGATAACCTCATCACCGTTATGTGTATAAACCAGCGTACTTTCCACACCCTGGTCATTCAGTTCAAAGATCCTTGTCTCTTCACTGCCGCATGCAGTCAGTATAATCATCAAAGCTGCAAATAGAAATAACGCCCACGCTTTTCGCATAATAACCTTCCCCTTTTTCTTCTTTACTATTATACATACCTTATAATGCAGACGGTAAACTACTTATTTATACATCAACAATCTCTTGATTTTAGAATATAAACAGAAAAAATATTTCATTTATGTTTTAGAAAAAATAGGCCGGGTAACTATATATTGTGACATGAAAAACTGATTCAAATTAAAAATCTAAGTAAACAATTATCTCTATGGAGGGGAATATTAATGAGTAGAATTGAAAATTACGTTACAGAAAATGATGCCTTGACGCGCGTTGAAGAATTAATAGCAGAAGGTGTTGCAGACCGTGACATTACAGTATTATCACAGCAGCCCGTAAACAAAGATACTTTTGGCAATACCGATGTAAACTTCAGAGATTCAGAAGGCTCTGCATGGGATAAGTTCGTTTCATTCTTCTCACCGGATGATCCTGAAGAGAAAGTGCTAAATGATTTAGGATTAAGTCAGTCAGAACAGGTCCAGTATAGAAATTCATTAAATGCAGGTGAAGTGCTGGTATATGTTGATACACCTGATGTTGATTCAGACAGCACTATGAACTATGGTGAAACACGCGACACTTACGATTACGATAACAAAACAAACGCTACAGGTGCAGGCCTTGCAGGCAGCGCAGCTGTAAATGACGGCTACAATAACGATACAGTCAGCAATGACAATTTATATGACAGAGACCCTGAGCTGGATGCACGTGCAGTAGATCGAGATAATGATCTTACTGAAGAAGAGAGAATTCAGCTGCGTGAAGAACGGGTTAATGTTGACAAAGAAAACGTTCAGACTGGTGAAGTTACTGTTGATAAACATGTTGAAACCGACAGACAGGAATTTGATATTCCAGTAGAACGTGAAGAAGTCGTAATTGAACGCAATCCGGTTGACGATGTTCCGGCTAAAGGCAACTTCGATGATACTAACGATGTAGATGAAGTCCGCATTCCGGTGAACGAAGAAAGAGTCAACGTGGATAAAGAAAATGTAGTGAATGAAGAAGTTACTATTAAAAAAGAAAAACACGAAGATGTGGAACATGTTTCTGAAGAAGTCCGCCGTGAGGAATTAGATGTTGATGAAGGCGACTTTAATAAGGATAACGTGAGAAAAGACGGTCTTCGCGACAACGATTTCAGAAAATAAATGATTTATGAATGTACCCGGAGTTTCCTCCGGGTATTTTTTTATGTCCTTTCTGCTTTCAGCACAAAAAAGACTGCCTCCAAAAGAGACAGTCCCTATATCATTAATTAGCGCCTGCAACTTCTCCTGCTTCAGCTAATTGTCTGTTATCTTTTAAATACATTTTAATGCCTTCTGCTGCACGGTAAGCAAATGCTCCAACAGTTCCTGTCGGATTATAGCCGCCGTTATGAGGGAAGTTTGAACCGCCGATAACAAAGACGTTATCTTCGTCCCAAATCTGAAGGTAGTTGTTTACAACACTTGTTTCCGGGTCAGCACCTATAATCGTACCTCCCACAATGTGGTCATTGTGCGCAGGGAAAATATCGAAATGTTCCGTGAGTTCTCTGCGGTCTGTTTCCACCGCACCCATCTCAACCAGAATTTCTTCGATCAGGCAAACCGCAATTATTTTGAAGACCAGCTTTATAAAAAGCTGAATCAAGAATATTTAAGTCATTAAATTAAACAGGACAATGTATAAAAATACATTGTCCTGTTTTTGTTTTGTTCAGCTAAGATAGGGTAAATATTTAATATGGATTTGTTATAGGAGGGGATATATTTGGCCAGATTAGAAACATATATTAACGAAGATGATTTAGTGAATCGTATTCATCAGCTGCGCAGAGAGATGGACGTAAACAATAATCAGCTGACTCTTTTTTCGAATACATCATTTGAAAGTGTCGAGCTGAACGAAGATATTGAAAAGAAATCCATCGACGGTACTGCCGGTGATAAGATTGTTACTTATTTCTCCGCAGGGGAACCGGAAGATCGCCGTATGGCTGACCTCGGGCTGACACATGAGCAGCAGGAAGCTTATAATTACGCGCTCGAACATCATCAGTACATTCTGTACATCAACCATCCCGAATTAGACGGCGTATTTAAATCCGAAATGAAAGATATGCCGTACGATCGGGATACTGAAGTCGTTGATATGGAGCAAGTTACTGAGAATCGTAAAGAACTATAGTATTTATTAAGTGGGTCTCTACAGACCTGCTTATTTTTTTAAGGAGCGAATGCAGTGATACTTAACAAAACGATTGAACAGTGGTGTAATGAATTTCCGGGAGTTCGAGATTTAATCGATTATAAAGAGACATTCTGGTTGAACAGTAATCAGTCAGCTGCAGAAACTGTTCTGCCGGATTTAATACTCAGCGAAGATGATATCTTAGATGCAGAAGCGCGCTTAAAACGTTTTGCTCCCTTCATTGCTCATGCCTTTCCTGAAACAGCAGTCCAAGCAGGAATCATAGAATCGCCGCTGACCCGGCTGAGTCATATTCAGACCGGTTTAAAAAACCTGTTCGGCAAGGAGATTGACGGAGCTTTTTATTTAAAAGAAGATAATAGACTGCCGATTTCGGGTTCCGTCAAAGCACGCGGCGGAATTTATGAAGTTCTTACTTTTGCAGAAAGTCTCGCTCTTCGGGAAGGTCTTATTACTGAAAAAGACAATTATAAAAAATTTACTGATACAGAGTTTAAAAATCTTTTCTCTGAGTATTCTCTCGTCTGCGGTTCAACTGGGAATCTCGGTTTAAGCATTGGGATTATCGGCGCGGAACTGGGTTTTAAAGTAATTATTCATATGTCCGATGATGCGAGACAGTGGAAAAAAGATATGCTGAGGGCTAAAGGCGTTAAAGTCGTCGAACACAGCGATGACTACTCGAAAGCAGTGGCTCAGGGCAGAAGAGACAGTCTTAAAGATGAGCGCAGTTATTTTATTGATGATGAGAACTCAAAAACTTTATTTTTGGGATATTCAGTTGCCGCTATCCGGCTGAGGGCTCAGCTCCAGGATCAGAATATTAAAATAGATAAGAAACATCCTTTAAACGTATATCTGCCGTGCGGTGTAGGGGGCGGCCCCGGAGGTATTGCATTTGGTCTCAAAGTCATTTTCGGCGATGCTGTAAATTGCTATTTTGCCGAACCGGTACACTCGCCGTGCATGACTCTCGGCATGATGACCGGCTGCCACGATAAAGTTTCAGTGCAGGACTTCGGCATCGATAATATCACAGCTGCTGACGGACTTGCTGTCGGCAGAGCTTCCGGTTTTGTCGGAAAGCTTCTCGAAAACCTGATAGGCGGTGCCTATACTGTCAGCGATGAAAACCTATTTAAAATGCTGGCTCTGATGTATGACAGTGAAAATATTGAGCTGGAACCATCTGCTCTTGCCGGTGTTATCGGTCCCCTCTCTGTAAAGTCTGAAGGTACACATATAGCATGGAGCACCGGCGGAGATATGGTTCCTGAAGATATCTATAAGGAGTATTACCGTAAAGGGAAAGATTTGTTATAGTGCGAGTTCACAAAAAGGAGAAGCTGCGGCTTCTCCTTTTTTGACTTTATATCAAGGTTTCGAAGACCTCATTTAAAATTTCGTGATCCGGTTTTGAACCCAGATTTTTCGTTATCACACCTTTAACATGCTTAGAATTCATATTCGATTCTATTTCAGATACCGATTCCTTACTTCCAATAAGGTAGGCGCCTTCCAAGCCGCGGTCTTTAAGTTCTTTATCCAGCTGCGCAGCTAAATTCTTATACCAGCGGTGCTGATTTTCTGCGAACCGGTGCTGAAAATCATCTTTACCGCCGCCTCTAGCCCGCGATGTAGTCGCTTCTTCATAGTCTATCCAGTTTTCACTTTCGACATCCCAGCTGTATTTTCTTGTATCTCTGATAATTCCAAGTGACGTTTCGATAAATGTTACATCAGCCTGCTGTACTGCAACTAAAGCTGTTTCAGGAAACCGCTGCGCAAGTTCTTCGATCTGCTGCATTTCAGCAGTCTTGCCCCAATGAAATGATGTTGTGACCGGAACTTGCAGTATTCTTGCTTTCCACAGTTCTCCGTCAGCAGATGCGACTAGTATAAATCCTTTTCGCATCTCACGCTGATGTGTCGCAATTTCTTTCTCCACTTTATCCTGCAGTTTTTTCAGCGCTTTCAATTCTGTTTGATTATCCTTTTCTTTAACTTCTTCTTTAAGTTCTTTCAAACCGTTTTTTAAATGTATCTTCCATTCACCGTTTGAAAGATTACCTGAACTCGCGTCCGTGTTTAAGTGGATAGTCAGTATTCCGGTTTCATCGCGTTTTCCTTTGATTTCCTCGATAATCTCTGCTAATGACATTATTACCTTACTCCCCTTTCAGAATTACATAGTTTCAATACCTTACCCTCATAATTTTTTGCAAAACAAAAATATCACCTGCCGTTAATCCGGCAGGTGATATGATTATGCTCCGCTATTTTTTGTAATTTCTTTATCGCGTCTGCCGTGCAGGAAATAATACACAATAATACCGGCAAGAACGACAAAAGCAAGGGTCATGTACATTCCTCTGTAACCGAGTGACGGCACAATATAACCAAGCAGGAACGGTCCGAAACCAAGACCGAGATCGAGCGCGATAAAATACGTTGTATTTGCAAGGCCCAGACGTTCCGGGGGTGTTACTTTAATTGCAAGCGCCTGGGTAACCGATTGTATGTTGCCGTAACCGAAACCAATCAGTGCTGCAGCAATCAGGAAGACCATGGTCAGAGAGGCCTGGCTGATAACGGCGAGTCCGATAGCAAACATAATAATTGCAGGGTACATTACAATATTTGCGCCTTTACGGTCAAGGAGCGGTCCTGTAATCGGCCGCGACAGAAGCACCGTGATACCATATACCGTAAAGTACAGGCTTCCGGCCTGAATCAGGCTGATACTTTCCGCATAAGCGGTCACATAGGATAAAATTCCAGAATATGCGAATGCCATTACAAACATAACTGCTGAAATCGGCATGGCGCGTTTTTCGAAAAAATCCATGATTTTAAATTTGCCGCTGTCCGTCGACTTGGAAGGCTGACCCGGAGGTGCCTTAACTGTCAGACCGATGACCAGACTGATGATTGCCATGGCAAATGAAAAGAGAAAAATACTCGTAAATCCGTAGGCTGCAATTAAAGACACACCAATTAGCGGGCCGACCGCAGTCGCGAGAACTACCGACATACTGAAATAGCCGATACCTTCTCCGTTTCTGCTTGGCGGAATAATCTGCGCAATTATAGTACCTGTTGCGGTCATTGCATAACCCATTGCTGCACCGTGCAGAATTCGCAGGACAATAAGCGTATAAATACCCATCGGAATTAAATAAGATGCGGTCAGTATAACGATGAGCACCGAACCGATTATCAGCATCTTCTTACCGCCCATCGCTGTAATATGCTTGCCTCCGAACAATCTCCCAATAAGCGAGCCGATGATAAAGGCACTGGATACAAGACCGGCCATACCGACCGAAGCATTATATTCCCCGGCTGCGTACATCGCCATGGTTACAAGCAGTAAATACTGCGACATCATAAGCGCAAAGTTAACAATTGATGTATTGATAAAATCTTTCGTCCATAATCTGTCTTTATATACTTCTGACACTGTTACTGCACTTCCTTAGTATTTTATTGAATCTCTCTATTTTCCATTAAACAGGGAGCCTTGTCTATAGTCCGTGCTCAAAAAAGTGGTTCACAAGATCTTCAGTTTCCGAAGCAAGCATTCCAACTCCTCTGATTAAATAATCTGAGCCTGCCGACAGAGCGCCGATTGTGTAGAAATTTTCCAGGGTTCCAAATCTCGGGCTGATGATTTCATGGTTTTTATTAATCAGCACTCCCCCGAATTCATCCGCTTCCAGCAGCATTGCATCATACATATTTTGCAGCAGCTTCGTATCATCCTTTTCAATAGACTTAACAGGTCCTGTAGCATTAATTAATATATCAAAGTGTTCTGATTTCCCATCGTCAAAGGTCACGGTAAATCCGTTATCCGCCGACGCGGATTCCATGCCGTGCATGAAGACAAGTTTTCCTTCATCAATCCATTGAAGAATCTCATTTGCCCCGTATGGCGGCATCGGTGAGTGATTGCCGCTGATATAAGGATGGTATTCTTTTAAAAACGTCCGTTTATCCCTTCGCGATAAATACTTAAACAGTACTTTAAATGTTTCTTCCAGATCGGTGATTAAATACTGCAGTTTTCCTACACTCTCCGGGTGTTCAAGGTCATATTTCAAATCGATTTCAGGGCGGTCCGTTTTACGTTCGAAGAGGGACGAGTCCACCTGCTGCGCTTCCATTTCCAGCTTGAACAGTCCAAGCAGTTTCTCAAGCGGTATCAGTCCATCTCTTTCATACTGCAGGGCTGCTTCCAGCGTAAAATGCTGCGGTTCAATATCAAAATGTGTACCTCTCACTGCAGGCATTTCTCCGCTTCTCGATAAAACATACACTTTTTTATGTCCGTTCCGGATTAAATATCTGAAGCTGTCAATTGCCGATAAGCCGCTTCCGATAATTCCTATTCTGCCTGTAAGATGTTTTAAATTATCCTCTATGGGATAAGGATTATAAAAATAATTGCTGTCACCTTTAAGTTTGTATGGATCACTGTATGACAATTCGCCTGTCATTAAAAATACAGCATCGTAATCACAACTCACATTATCCGCACGGAGCGTATATGTCCCGCTCTCTTCGTTAAATACAATATTTTCCGCATATTTTTTTATAATATTAATATTGTCATGTGCATCGCTAAAAGATGTCAGAGTACTGTGCATGTATTCTCCGTAAACTCTGCGGCTCGTAAAGCTTTTAACTTCATGGCCGGTCTTCTCCAGCCACTTTATATAATCATCAGAATCTGCAGTCAGGGACATCTCTTCAGCCGGCAGATTAATCACTAAATGATCATCATCATGCTGGTAAGCATAACCCCGCCCCATCGTTTTGGGGGCATCATATATATCGATTTCCAAGTTTTTGCCGAATCTTTTATCGTTTACAAAAAATTTAAGGATTGAAATACCAGCAACTCCTGCACCTGCAATCGCTATTCTTTTAATCTTCATAGTTTCACCACTGTCCTCTGGAAGTTAACTTTCTCTCTAAGTATATAAATAAAGAGAGCAATCCGCCAATTTTGAAATTGTAATATGATAAAATACATTTAACAAGTAAACGCCGGGGTGTAGATATGGAGATTAACAAAATTTTAAAAGATACAGCGATTATGACTGGACCATTTCCGGAGCTGGATAAAACATTAGATGAAAATCCACTCGACCGGTTCGCTGCCTGGTACGTTCACGCACTAGAAAATGGTACGGCCGAACCCAGCAGTATGGTACTCGGAACTGTTGATGAGGATAATAACCCTGATTCACGGGTAGTACTGTTAAAAGCAATGGATAATAACGGCTTTTATTTTGAAACTGGAAAAGCCCGGGAAAAAGTAAAGCAGCTGGCACATCACAGCAGTGTTTCATTAAACTTTTACTGGAAAGAAGCAGGCAGACAGATTCGCATTAAAGGGACAGCTGAAGCGGCAGAGGATATTTCACATGTCGCTGATAATTTAGACGCAGCTGTGCGCGATTTAAATGCTTATAAAATTGTGCCTTCGGAGATAGAGTTTTATCAGGCATTAAATGAAGGCGGCTATGCCCGTCTCTTCTATAAATCAATAAACGGTACATGGAAGTGCGACTGGCTGTAGCCGGCGCACTTTTTTATTTACTATGCAGACTATGATTAAATCCCCTGTTTCATGTATAGTAGGAAATAAATTAATATAGAGGTGACTCCATGATTCCGCATATAGTACAGTGTACTGTCAATGATACTGATACGCTGCTAAGATTAAGTTATCGTACTTTCTATGAAGCGTTTGAAGCTCAAAATACAGCTGAAAACATGAAGGCTTATTCAGATTCTGCCTTTACGGCCGAAAAAATCCGGAAAGAACTGAGTCATCCGGATTCCCGTTTTTATTTTATTTACAGTTCTGAGACACTTGCAGGATATTTAAAAGTAAACATTAATTCCGCTCAGTCCGAACCCATGGGACCGGATGCACTTGAAGTGGAAAGAATTTACGTTCTCCAAGAATATCACAAACAGGGGCTCGGCAAAGCACTGCTGAGCTATGCCCACGATATTGCCCGCCAGCTTAATAAAAACAAAATCTGGCTCGGTGTCTGGGAAAAAAATGAGAATGCCATCGGTTTTTATAAAAAACAGGGCTTTAAGAAATCAGGTTCCCATTCTTTCTTTATGGGGGATGATGAACAGACGGATATTATAGCCGAGAAAATTTTATCATAAAAACAGAAGGAGAAACTGCTATTGAATAATAGAATAGATCAGCCCTTATTGAACAGCAGAAATTTAAGATGGCTGTTAATTATCGGTGTTATTTTAGTCGGTGCCAACCTCAGGGTTCCGTTGACTTCTGCAGGCGCACTGGTGTCTTTTATACGCGATGACTTCAGAATCAGTAATGCCCTTGCTGGAGCAATTACGACACTGCCGCTCATTGCATTTGCACTGCTGTCGCCTTTTGCACCGAAAATTGCAAATAAAATCGGCATGGAGCGGACGATCGCCATTTCCCTCGCACTCCTTATTATAGGAATTCTCATCAGATCTGCAGGCGCTATTGAATTATTGTTTACAGGCACCTTGCTGGTCGGGCTTGGCATTGCCGTCGGGAATGTTTTAATCCCGGGTATCATCAAGATGAATTTCCCGTTTAAAATCGGTTTGATGACCGGGCTGTATGCGATTGTAATGAACGTGTTCGGTGCCCTCGGTTCCGGTTTAAGTATTCCTATTGCTACATCAGGCAGCTTTGGCTGGCGCGGTTCTTTAGTTATATGGAGCGGGCTTGTACTGATTACACTGCTTATCTGGCTGCCTCAGCTGATGAAAAAACACGATACTAAAAAGAAAATTAACAACCAGAAAATCGGCGGCATGCTGCGGTCCCCGCTTGCATGGAAAATTACTGTCTTTATGGGGGCCCAGTCCTTAATATTTTATACATTGATTACATGGCTGCCGACAATTTTAACTGCTAACGGCTACGATATACATCTTGCCGGCTGGGGTGTATTTATCTTCCAGTTTGCAAGTATCCCTTTTACATTTATTATTCCCGTTATAGCCGATAGAATGAAAAATCAGGTAATGCTTGCCTTTGTCAGCAGCGGACTGATTCTTGCAGGAATCATCGGGCTCTTGGCGGGTCTGTCAGAGCTTTCAATACTCTGGGCAGTATTTCTTGGTATCGGGAACGGCAGCGCATTTTCACTGTCGATGATGTTCTTTACACTCAGAACTAAAGACGGCTATGAAGCTGCTGAACTGTCCGGCATGGCACAGTCATTAGGTTATCTGCTTGCTGCAGTCGGCCCTGTGCTGGTCGGCGGCCTGCAGGATATTACTGGCAGCTGGACGCTGCCGCTGTCAATGATGGCTCTCTTTGCCATTGTAATGCTCATCATGGGCGTTGCGTCCGGTAAGAACAAACAGGTTTCAGGCAATCTGTAATATATGAATGAAAAAGGCTTTCGGCATATGAATTTTACATATGCCGAAAGCCTCTTTTAATACTATATTTTATTTTTTTCCTGTTCTCTTTTCAATTTTTCAGGAGTTACGTCATTTCCGAGCGGATCGACGACTGTCAGTCCTGAAAAGGAATCAAGTACCTGCCCTCTAATTTGACGAAGATAATCTTCTCTTAAGACTTTCTGCTCCTGTTTCTGTTCTTCAGTCAAACCGACTGTTTTTTGTATTTTTGCCAATTCATTTATTCTGTCTAATCCTGCGATCATATTTGACCCTTCTTCCTTTTATTGATTAAAAAATGTAAATTTCTGTTCTCTGTGTACCGGAAACTTCGGTACAACAAATTCTCCGAGTTCTTGGATTACTTCTGCCGCCGGGCGGCGGCTGCCTTTAAGCCCGATTGATATATGATTGACGCCCGCTTCCTGATAGGCATTCAGGTAATCCACTAAAAAATTGCGTCCTGCTCTAAAGCTGATGTCGAGTGTTTTCGGTGCTTCGTTTGCCCGCTCAGACAAATCAATCATCAGAGGCTGCGTAAATGGTTTAAATTCTTCAGTCAGCCCGCGCCACTTATTTATCAGCGCTTTTTGTCCTTCTAATTTCTGAGGATAAAACATCCAGCCGTCTGTATGCTCAGCAAGCCACTCTATTGTCTGGCTGCTGTAGCCTGTACCAAAGACCGGAATTGTTCCGAAGTCGGGTTTCGGTACGACATCACCTTCGGTTAAGTTTGTCCGTTCTGTCTGAGTAACTGAAAATTCTTCGGCCCACAACTGTTTCATCACATCAAGCGACTCTCTGAATAATTCACCTTTATTATCCCGGTCTACTTTAAAAGCCGGGAATTCTATTTGCCGGTCACCTGTTGCGACTCCCATTATAAACCGCTGACCAGATATACTGTCGAGCGTTGCAGCAGATTTTGCTGTATGAAAAGGATGACGTAATGTCGTTACAATACTCCCGGTTGTTAAGGCAATACTTTTCGTGTGAGCCGCTGCATATGTTAAAAACATAAATGGATCGTACAGTCCGCCGACATCACCGAAATTCGGATCATACAGCGGCGCATCACGTACAGTTAAAGCTGCAAAACCGTAATCTTCAGCCTCTTTGGCAAGCTTCATCTGTTCATTCAAGTCCATCTCGGGAAAGCTGCCTGTATAAGCTTCCAGAGGAAAACCTAAACCCAGTGTCAATTTATCTTCTTTAAACATACGTTTGAAACCTTTATGCTCTTGAAATTTCGCCATGTATCATCACCGCCTTTAAATCACTTTATTGTTTTCGACCCATGTATACAGCTGTTCACACTTCACTGCATAACGGCCTTCTTTTACTTTTTCGTGTAAGGAGAAAATTGTTTCACTCTGCAGTATTCTCTGCCACGATTGTTCCGCTTCAGTCATTAAATTATCAAGCAGACACGGCTCTTTCGCGTTCTCGAGACGAAACATTTCATTGAATATTCCGCTTGAAGAATACAGAGACTGGCGTCCTTCCACCGCGAGATAAACATCGTAAACTGTAATATCTTCCGCAACCTTATTCAGTTTAAAACCGCCTTTGACACCGGGTGTCGATGATATAATACCGGCACCGACAAGTTTCCTCAGTAATTTTTGAAAGTATGTCGGAGATGCTCCGATACATTCGCTGAGAGAATCTCCCTGAAGCAATTCTCTCTTTTCCAGCATATTTAACAAAATCAATGCATACACACCTTGTTCCACACCTGTTTTCATTTGCATCTATATCACCATTTAATTATTTTTATATCGTGGATAATATTTATCCGAGTTAGTATACTAACACAGGCTAAAAGAGATATCAAGGGTCTTGTCTGTTTAGAGGTTTAGAACACTGCATAATAAGGGAATGGAGATACTATTACAGTTTATTGCGAAGGAGTGAATCTTATGGGTGTAATTCGAGGTATAAATCATATTGGAATGACTGTTCCGGATATAGAAATTGCAACCGAATTTTTTAAAAACAGCCTCGGTGCAAAAATTGCTTATGATTCACAGACGCTTGATGACCGGCCGAGAGGCGGACCCTTAGTCGAAAAGCTGCTCGGTATTCCTGAAGAGTCTTATATAGTCAAAAAAAGAATGCTGACTATCGGCAACGGACCGAATATAGAAATGTTCCAGTTTTATAATGTACATTCCAGAAAACCGTTAAGTTTGGAAGACTACGGTTATACGCACCTCTCTTTTTATACAGATGATATTAAAAAATCATATCAGCAGATGAAGGAGGCAGGGGGCCAGCCGCTGTCAAATATTCATGCCAATACCCGGTTTGAAGATACAGAAGGCAACGGTACAGTTTATTTTAAAACGCCCTGGGGCAGTTTAATCGAACTTCAGACCTTGCCGGAAGGTTATTATTATCCGCCCTACAGTGAAGCGGAAGTTTTTGTCCCAGATGAAAAGCAGTCTTCTGAAAGTTAATCAGAAGACTGCTTTTTATTTTAGCCAGCCCTTATCAAGAGCCTTTTTAATCGCTTCTATTCTATTACTTACGCCGAGCTTTTCAAGCACAATTGATACGTAATTTCTGATAGTTCCGTTCGATAAATGCAGTTCTTCGGCGATGGATTTCGTTGTCTTTCCATCTGCGAGCAGCTGGACAATTTCAATTTCCCGTGATGTCAGAGGGTTATCAGTTTCAAATGCGATATCGATCAGTTCAGGGGAGTAAATCCGCTTCCCGTTCATAATCTGCCTGATTGACTCTGCGAGGGTTTCGCTCGGCGTATCTTTCAGCAAATAGCCGCTGACCTGCGCTTTTTTGGCACGTTCAAAATATCCCGGCCTTGCATAAGTAGTCAGTATAATCACCTTGCAGGCGGTCCCCGCGAGCTTTTCTGCAGCATCCAGTCCCGTCATGACGGGCATTTCAATATCCATTAAACAAATATCCGGCTGCTTCTCTTCAACAAGTTTAAGTGCTTCTCTGCCGTTCCCTGCCGTGCCGACTACCGAAATATCTTCTTCCAGGCTCAGCAGCGAACTGAGCGCACTCAGCAGCAGATTCTGATCTTCAGCCAATACAATGCTGATCATTCTACCCCTCCTCTATTTGCCGCAATACTTTCGGCACTGTCATATTCACTTCAAAGCCGCTCATAGAGCTGTGAACATGCGATTCACCGTTAACAAACTGCAGTCGTTCTTTCATGCCCTGCAGGCCATTGCCGTAATTAAAACTGTCCGCACCCGTGCCGTTATCAGATACTTTTAAAAATATATCTCTGTCTGATTCTGTCATAATAATCATGCATTCTGTCGCATCGCTGTGCTTTAAAATATTGGTCACGGATTCTCTTAAACACATGCTCAGCACATTTTCTATCAGTATAGGAACATTGTCAAAATCCGTTTCTAAAATTTCCTGGTGTTTGACTCCTGCAGTATCTAAAATCATTTTTGTGTTTTTCAATTCTTCTGCAAAGCTGACATGTCTCATATCGCTGATCATTTCACGGACTTCTTTTAAAGCATGACGCGCAGTATTCTGGATATCCTGAAGCTCGGCCTTTGCCTCTTCCGGCCGGCTGTCAATCAACTTTCTCGATAAATCACTTTTCAACCCGATCATCGACAATCTTTGCCCGAGTGTATCGTGAAGATCACGGGCAATACGATGGCGTTCTTCTTTTATCGCGAGTTCCGCAATGCGCTGATTGGCATCTTCCAGCTGAGCTTCCAGTTCCTCCTGCTTGAGCCTGCTGCGTTTATTCAGCGGGATTAAAATGACTCCGAGAATCGTCATAATTAAAAAGGGCAGATGATTTAAAAATATCATGTAGTTAAAGAACGAAGCATAGACTATCGCCAGTACCGTAGTCACCAGTAACACGACGTACATCGTAATAAAGCCTGCTTTTTTTCTAATGTTACCAATATAAATTGCGATAAATAAGGCAAAGTATACATAACTGAATAATATCGTCATTATAATATTAATAATAATCTCGACACTGATTCCGATATAAATTAACGCGCCTTTTGATTTAAACGTCAGCCAATATACTGCAAAAAATATTAACGTTGTTACAATACCGGTAATTATTTCACTGAGCGATGTGGCACGAAAAATGAAATAAAAAGGCAGCACACAAAAGATAATCCAGATATAAAGACTCAGTCCCGTATTCGCCGGGAATATATGATACCAATCTTTCATTTTTCTCTGCTCCTCCGTTTTTCTGTTCAGCCCATTATATCAAACGACGGTCCGCACAGACGAAACATCCTCCTATTTGTATAGGAGGATGGTGGTGATTCTTATTCTGCAGTGGGATTCTGGCTGGTTTTCCCTGCCAGACGTTCCCTCATATTTTTAAATGTGATGAAAGTATTATTCTCTTCATCGTACAGACGGAATTTTATCGATTCCAGACTTGTCTTCAAGGTAATTGTCGTCGCTTTGTGAAGCGGCGGTGTGTTTTCATGCGCCTCTTCAAGATGGTAGTTCGGCACGCGCGGTGCCAGATGATGCACGTGATGATAGCCGATACTTCCCGTCATCCATTCGAGCCATGCAGGAAGTTTGTAGTAAGAACTGCCATCTACCGCAGCTTTTACGAAGTCCCACTCGGATTCATTTTCAAAGTATGAATCTTCAAACTGATGCTGGACATAGAACAGCCAGATGCCTGCCATACCGGCAACGTATATAATCGGCAGCTGCACCATCAGTAAAACGTGCCAGCCTAAAGTGAAACCGATAATTAAGTAAATCGCAACGATAATCAATGTAAGGACATGTGTATTAATACGTTCCTGGCGTTTCGCCGCTTTACGATTCACACGGTTGGCAATCAGAAAGAGGTACAATGGACCGAAACCGAACATTACAATCGGATTGCGGTATAGGCGGTATTGCAGTCTTTCCCACTTACTCGCTTCTTCGTATTCCTTCACCGTCATTACCCAGATATCACCGACGCCGCGTTTATCCAAATTCCCGCTCGTCGCGTGATGAATTGCATGTTCTTTTTTCCATTTCTCATATGCAAAATGTGTAATAACTCCGGTTAAGTTCCCGAAAAAATTATTTAATTTCTTATTTTTAAAGAACGAACCGTGCGTGCAGTCGTGGAAAATAATAAATGAGCGAATCATGAATCCCGCTGCCAGTATTGAGAACGGCAGGCTCAGCCAAAATGATACGCTGAGTGACTGATACGCTAAAAACCATAGTAAGAAGAATGGCAGTATCGTATTCAACAGCTGTATGACACTTGTTTTAGTTTGTGATTTTGCGTAAGGCATAACACTTTTTCTAAGAGCTGCCTGTTTTTCTTTAGTCATATGCTTTCCTCTTTTCCATATCTATTCATATATAAGTATGAATGATGGTCACTTAAGGGTATAGACTAAACTGTCAGGACATTCACATGACATTTGTCATATCAGCTAGCCGATTTTTACTTTTTCAGCCATTCTTTCCAGTGTTGCGTACACGCTCAGTGCTGCCAGCGCACTTGTTTTCGGATTTTCAGGCAGCGGATTGTTGCTGACAGTCAGCTCTGCATCACCAAATCCACCGGATATATTAATCGTATGCGTATTTTTATCTGCCTCAGGATCTGCTATCAAAACAACTTCAGTCTTATCAATACCTAAGCCCGCTAACGATAAAATAATCGATATATTCATGTTTTTCGGGAATTTATCGATTGCCTCCCGGGCTTTCCCTTTAAAGACCGTGGTTTCAGCGCTGACCGGTTCATCAATAAGCGATGATGCAGGTTTCCGGGTCGTTAAAGTAACTTTTTCCAGATTGCCGAGTGCTCTGGCATTTTGAACGAGATCAAGCCCGCCGATTCCGCCTGAAGGCAGGTGCAGGGTTTTACTGGTTTCAGCAGTTACTGTTTTCAGCAGTTCTTCATCCGCCAAGGCACCGATGCTGATCAGCATTGTGTCCTTTTCTTTAATGATGTCAGGAAGCAGGGTTTTAACCGTCCCAACATTGGCTGCTTCCACGATAAGATCTGTATCTGCAGCAAGAAATTTTTTCAGATCTGTAAAGAGTTCTACATTATACTGTTCTTCAAGGTGCTTATACTTATCGTAATTTCTTACAAAGACGCTTCTAATGTTTAAGTGTTCGTGAGTTTTTCCGTTAATATTTTTTAACAAATACTGTCCGATTGCTCCGGAACCGACCAAACCGATATTCATATAACTTTCTCCTCCTGTTAAAATTACCATTCCATTTATCTTAAGCATGATCGCTGATGAAAGCAATTTTATAAAAAAACAGCTCCTTATCAGGAGCCGTTTCTTAATTTTTTATCCGAAAAATGCTGTCACTGCATCAATCATGCTGTAAATTCCTAAAAACGAAACAACCGCAACCACTGCAAATCCGATGACATTTAATACAGGGCCATTTTTATACTGTCCCATAAGCCCTTTTTTATTAATAATAATGTAAATTAAAATTGCAATAACAGGCAGAACAATACCGTTTAGCGCCTGGGCGATAAGAATCACTTCAAGCGGCTCAAAACCGATTGCGGATGTGACGACACCGATTAATATAACGGTACCGAACACCATTTTAAATTTCTTGCCTTTCATTCCGCCTTCCCATTTGAAGAAAGAACTGACCGTAGCCGCAGCCCCCATCGGTGATGCCAGTGCAGATGAGAATCCTGCTGCGAACAAACCTATACTGATAAAGACAGGCGCCCATGTTTCACCGAGAATCGGTACAAGAGGGCCGGCAAGTGCAACCACGTTATCTACTTCCTGTCCGTAAATTAAAGCACCGGCAGAAATTAAAATTGCACCTGAAATAAGACCGCCGATAGCGATTGAAATAATTGTGTCCCAGCGTGCCAGGTTCAAGTCTTTCATACCGTTAAATCTTTCATGCACCGCAGTCGCGTGCAGGAAAAAATTATACGGTACAACTGTCGTTCCAATTAATGCAATGACCATAATAATGGAACCATCCGGTATGGAAGGTAAAAATGCACCGCTGAACACTTCGTCCCAGTTCGGCTTTACCAGGAACATTGTTGTAATGAATATTGAGCCCATGATTACCATCAGTCCGAGCATAATTTTTTCTATAATTTTGTAACTGCCCAGTAGTCCAAT
Organism: Jeotgalicoccus halotolerans; assembly: GCF_003387165.1. Classification (GTDB taxonomy): domain Bacteria; phylum Bacillota; class Bacilli; order Staphylococcales; family Salinicoccaceae; genus Jeotgalicoccus; species Jeotgalicoccus halotolerans. Next base: position 163,939 of record NZ_QUMW01000013.1, on the reverse strand, counting down.
TGTCAGTATTATTATTCCGACTATCGGGGCAAGTATATTCGTTGGTATATTAAGCAGATATCCAAGACCGAGTGAGGTTCCGAGCAAGTCTCCGCTCATGTATGCCGCACAACCTATAGCAACTGCCAGCATAGAAATCCAGACGACAAGAAATTTCCCTACTGTATGATTAAATAAATCGTAAATGGCTTCCCCGAGACCGCGCCTCGTTACTAAAGCCAGACGGATAATCATTTCCTGAAGAACGATTGTTGCAATGACGGAGAATAAAACCGCCCATAAGATACTGTAGCCAAATCCAGCCCCGGCACGTGTCATTGTTGTCACTGTCCCCGGACCGATGAATGAAGCTGTGATGACCATACCGGGTCCCAGAGCTTTTAGTATTTCCTTAAATCTGTTCATCAAGATCCCATCCCTTGTTCAATCAGATTTTGCCTAAATATTTTAAGTGTCCGGCTAGGACATACAGTACTGCGTAGCTGACAAAATGAGCCGAATTCTGATTGGCATCCATCATCGGATACACTTCAACATAATCCATGCCGACGAGACCATATTTACCGAATTCATGTATTAAAGTGAGTAATTCATAAGATGTTAAACCATTCCCGTCGACAGGGCCGCCTGGATTGTAGGCAAAATCCAGCACGTCACTGCAGATAGATAAATAGACAACATCCACATCTTCTGCCGCCATATCGTAAATTTCTTTCGCATAGGCACGTAAATCTTTAGCTTCCCTAATTTCGTTAATCGTAATTGTCACAGCGCCGTTTTCTTTTGCGTAGCGTCCTGTTTCAGGTTTGTTACGCGGACCGTGAATTCCCGTATGAATAATCGATTGGTTGCGCACTCCTTCAGTTTCATACAAACGCATAAATGGCGTATTGCGTGCATAGCGCTCTCCTTCATAATCAGGCATATTATCGTAGTGAGCATCTAAATGTATAATGCCGACTTTCTTACCGCTGTCCGCAAGAGACTTCAGTATCGGATATGTAACACCATGTTCTCCGCCAAAACCGACAAGGAATTTCCCTGTTTTCCATAACTCAGCAGAAAAATCTTCGATGTTCTGATAAGACTGTTCATTATCGTGTGCAACAAAAGGCACATCTCCCGCATCGCCGAAGGATAAATGTTCGGTAACATCAACGTGATCGAGCTCTGGTAAGTAGCCGCTGTAGCGCGCTGAAGAAGAACGAATCTGTTTCGGTCCGAGTTCGACCCCTGTATAATCACCCCAAGTACTCTCACCTTCAAATGGCGCACCGTAAAAGATGACATCTGTATCATAAGAGCCCTTTTCCACAAGATTTTCCGCACCTAAAAAGCATGGGATATTTCCATAAATATTTTCCTTCATAAATATAAAACCCCTTTTTATTTATTTAAGATACAACTGCATTATATATTCTTTTGCTGCCAGACCGCAATTTAATTTTTTGATAATTCTAATTTATCAGTCTTTCGAAAGATGAACTAAGTATTTTTATAACTTTCGATGCAGTTACCGATTCCATCGCTTCACCGTGTTCAATTAAATAATCAGCAGCATAGCCGTGCATATACACTGCACTGGAAACAGCCGGCTGAATATCATCGTAACGTCCTATGAAAGCGAGAATCATTCCGGTTAAAACATCTCCTGTACCGCCTTTTGCGAGACCTGCATTTCCCGTGTGATTTACCCATAATGTACCGTCAGGTTCAGCCACAATCGTTTCCGGGCCTTTAAGCACGACGTAAATACCGTAATCTATAGCCAGTTTTTCCGCTGCTTCATAACGATTACCGGTCACATATTCAATATCCTCATTAATAATGCGGGCCATCTCACCGGCATGAGGTGTGATGATGAGCGGTGCCGTCCTTTTTCTGATTATCACTTCATGGCTCCGCAACTCATATAATCCGTCAGCGTCAATCACCAGCGGTCCATCAAAATTAGTAATCAAATCTTCAATAATATCATCGGATAAACGTCCAAGACCCGGCCCTGCTGCGACAGCATCTTTTCCTTCCATAAAACCGTTCAAATCATCATCCCTGTGGTAAAACGTCGCTTCCGGAACATGTCCCGCAACAATTGGAATTACTGTTCTTACAGTATTGACTGCTGTTAAACCCGCCCCGCTTTCCACTGCAGCACCCGCACAAAGAGCAGCAGCACCGGGCATCAGCTGACTGCCGGCAATAATACCGACTTTTCCGTGGTTACCTTTATGGGAATTCGGATCTCGTTTTGGCCAATGTTCGATAACAAGATTTTCCGACCAGCTGTTCACATTCATTTACTTTACCTCCAAAATATATATTCATCCTCCCTTATACCCTGTTTTTTAAAATTTGACTATTCGTCTTCATATTTACTTTCTATATTAAAATAACAAATACCGTGAGATATCCTCTCACGGCTTCATTTTTTCACTTACACTTCTTTCAATCCCTGCTCCAAATCACTGATAATATCATCGATATTTTCAGTTCCGATGGACAGACGGACCAGCTCTGGCAGCACTCCTGAAGCGATTTGTTCTTCTTCAGACAGCTGCTGATGTGTGGTGCTTGCCGGGTGAATAACCAATGATTTTGAATCTCCAACGTTCGCAACTAAGGAGAACAATCCGAGCCCGTCGACAAACTTCGCTATTTCTTCCACTGAACCGTCGATGCCGAATGTCAGGATAGCACCTTGTCCTTTAGGCAGATATTTTTTACCGAGTTCATGATATTTATTACTTTCAAGTCCCGGGTAATTGACCCATTTCACTTTAGGATGCTGTTCTAAATACTCCGCTACTTTCAAGGCGTTTTCCGAATGGCGTTCCATACGGAGGTGCAGTGTTTCCAGCCCTAAGAGGAATTGCTGAACATTAAACGGCGACACTGCAGAACCTAAATCACGCAGCAGCTGAACACGTGCTTTTGTGATATATGCTGCAGGACCAATATCATTTACATAAGAAACACCGTGATAACTCTCATCCGGCTCAACAAGTCCCGGGAATTTACCGTTATCCCAATTGAAGTTGCCGCCATCGACGATAACCCCGCCGATAGAAGTGCCGTGCCCGCCGATAAATTTCGTCGCTGAATGCACGATAATATCGGCACCGTGTTCAAATGGACGAAGTAAATAAGGTGTTGCAAAAGTACTGTCGACAATAAGCGGCAGATCATGACTGTGTGCAATTTCCGCTACCGCTTCGATATCTAAAACATCAATACGCGGGTTACCTATTGTTTCAGCAAAGACCGCACGTGTTTTATCGTTAATCACTGCTTTAAAGTTTTCAGGATCTGACGGATCGACGAAATGAACTTTAATTCCCATCTTCTTAAACGTTACATTTAAAAGGTTATATGTACCGCCGTACAGATTGGCAGATGCAACAACCTCATAACCAGTTTCTACGATATTTAAGAGTGATAAATGAATAGCCGCTTGTCCTGAAGACGTCGCTAATGCACCAGCGCCGCCCTCCAGCGCCGCAATACGCTCTTCAAAAACATTTTGTGTCGGGTTCATAATGCGTGTGTAAATATTTCCCGGCTTCGCTAAAGAAAATAAATCCTGTGCATGCTGAGTGTCGTCGAACACATAACTTGTAGTCTGTGTAATCGGCACCGCGCGTGATTTTGAATCATCCACTGTTTGTCCTGCATGTATCGTTAAAGTTTCTAAATTCCACTTGTCATTAGTCATATTAACCCTCCATTTTATTGGTTGAATTTTCTGATATTAAATATAATTAAAATCATACTATCTCACTAGGTTTTTTGCAATAATGAAATACTTTTCTTTACATGGAGTTCGTTTATGTATACTGTAGAGTTAAATTCCGGAACTGCTAAAGGAGAGATATTATGAGAATTAAAATCTTCCAGTTTCAAATCACTGATGGCAGCACAGAAAAAAACTTAAATAAGGTAAACAAGCTGTTTACCGAAACGGATTTAGACCATACCGATGTTGTCGTGCTCCCTGAAATGTGGACATCAGGCTATGATCTTGAGAATATCAGGGATTATGCAGCCAATAACCTCGAACCGGTGAAAGCCTTCATTTCGAAATTAGCGGCTGATAATAATGTGACTATCGTTGCAGGCTCGATTCCAAATACTTACGGAGACAGCGGGGTCTATAATACAGCTTTTACGGTAAATAATAATGGAAAACTGATATATGAATATTCAAAAATGCATTTGGTGCCAATGTTAAATGAACCGGAATTTCTGGTCAGCGGAAACAAACCGGCAGAGGTATTTGAAATCAGCGGAGAAGAGTGCGGTCTGGTAATTTGCTATGATTTAAGATTCCCTGAATTATTCAGAGACCTATCTCTGTCAGGCGCAAAAATAATTTTCGTCGTTGCAGAATGGCCAATAGAACGTACAGAACATTGGGTTACACTGCTGAAAGCAAGGGCCATTGAAAATCAGTGCTATATCGTTGCCAGCAACACTGTCGGTACACAGAACAACGGGGCTGAATTCGCAGGACGGTCAATGATTATTAATCCTTTTGGCGAAATTCTTGCTGAAGCAGATACAGATACGGAAGAAGTCGTGACAGCAGAACTGGATTTAAATTATATAGATCAAGTGCGTGCTGATATTCCGATTTTTAAAAGCAGACGTAAAGATTTGTATAAAAATTTATAAAAAGCTTATCTCCTTGCATTCAGCACAAGGAGATAAGCTTTTTAAATTATTTCTCTTAAATATCTCATCTCTCAGCAATCCAAATGTGTCGTATCCTTCTTTACCTAAAAAGTGACCCTCATGATTAACTTCAATAAATTTACCATTCAGTTCTTCTGATAATTCTTTCGATAGACTGCTGTCTACCCTGTCATTTTTTTTAGCAGCTACTGAAATAATATATTCTGCCCGTATATTTTCCTTATTAAAATATGCCTCCTCTATAAATTGATCAAGTTCCGGCAATGCTGCAGTTCTGTTTTTGAATCTTGCCACGAGAAATAACCCGTGCAGCTTATCGTCGTTATTTATTTTTGTTAAATAATCCAAAATGGTAAGCACACCTAAACTATGCCCGATAAAAATTGCGCCGCTGTTTAATACTGGTGAAATTAATTCAATTTTACCTCTCCATTTCTTCAGCTCAGGTTCGCTTGAATCCGTTAAAGCAAAGACTTCGGTGTCATAATTATAACTTTTCAATTCCCGGGTAAGGCATGGGAACCAGTGCGATTCAGGCGTTACTGCATAACCGTGTATAATGTATGCTTTTTTCAAGTTGAACACCCTTTCTCTATTTGTATCTCTTTTCTAGAACACCATCTGCACCAGAATCATATAAAATATAGTGCCCTCGGCTATCGACAACAGCATATTTCCAGTTGCAAATTACTGACAGCGAAACAGAAAGGTTCCAATTAAAGTGGATAAGCTAATTACTGAGGTAGATTTAAATCAAACAAATCTTGTTGAATTTCCTGAAATTTGGAGTTCAAGTTATGATTTTGAAAACATCAGACAGGTTAATGATTATTAATACTTTTGATTTGGTTCTTGCTGAATCGAATAAACGTACAAACAAGGTTCTGACAACAAACGTAAAAAGTTTTAAATAATAAAAGAATCGTAATCCGAGACACTCGGATTACGATTCTTTTATTATTTATTTTTCCACTTTTCAGGAGTAAACTCATCTGGTTTTATTTTACCTTTAATAAACATCATTAAATAATATGAAATTAGAGAGGCGAATAATGATTGTACAGCAGGTAGGCCAACTGGATTCACATATTGAGTATAATAACCAACTGCAATACCAATAATAACAGCTGCTGTTGCAATATAATTCCATTTCTTAATGTTTTGCCATCCCTGTGATCTTAAGAAAAAGAAATCAGCAAATAGTATTCCTGCAATTGCTGGATATACAAGGGCAGTCAAATATAAAAAGTCTTCAAAATACTCAAGAATCCCCATAAGTGCTACACCAATTGCAATCAAGGTTCCCAGTAAAGTTAAAATCATACGTCCAATATTACTATTAACATTTAATAAATTTGAAAATGCTAATCCCATACTATAGTTATTTACTAATTGAGATGTCCAAGTAGCTAGCCATAAAATTAAGAATCCCCAAATTGGAAATCCGAGATTGAGCATCACTGTTACAATATCAGCTTCACCAACACCAACAGACATGACTGCACCAACCATGAATAACGGAACACCCACACTGATTATTCCAAGTGGTATTAAAATGTTATCTTTCCAGCGCGGTTTAGCATATCTGGTGTAGTCCGCTGCAATAACCCATTGAGAAACATTCGCTCCGATAATCAGACTGATAGCTGCTAGTATCGTCATTTCACCTGACGGATTCCATGATAGAATCTCTGTCCACCCTGTATTTTTCAAAGCAAAATATATTCCACCTACTACCAATAATAATCCTGCTGGTACTGCCAGGTAATCAGTCCATTTCATCGAGTTATATCCAATAATAGAAGGTATTGCAAATAATAATCCGGAGACCACTGTTATAAGAGCCCACTTCCCCCATTCTTCTTCATAGTTAATTCCAAACATTGCTGCAATAGCATTTGCAGTTACTGCAGTTTGTAAAGCCCACCAGCCTAGAGAAGCTAAAAAAATTGTGCCCCCGGCAATTATCCTGGCTTGAAAATCTCCAAAACTATTTTTTGCCACTACAGAAGAAGGTCTACCAGTTTTAGCCCCTATATATCCATTCAAAGTGTTTCCAATCCATTGGATTAACACCATTGCTATCATAACTATCCAAAATATTTCAGTTATTCCGAATGCTCCTGCAAGCGTTGCACCCACCATTAAAACTGGAATTGTAAACTCCAAACCGCCAAATATTACAGCTGGAGTTAACCATCTCTCTCTCCGTCCTAAGGGTACACTTTCTAATGGATTATCATTTCCCATACCACTAGCTTCTTTTTTAGACATCTCAACACTCCTTCTAAATTAATAAACTTATGATTCTACAAGTTTCATTATTACGATTATACGACTGATGAGGTGTCCCTTTTTTTATTAAAGTGTAATCTCCTGGACCCACTGTATATACCTTTCCATCAATAATTGATTCTATCTCTCCTTCTATTACAAGTGAAAATTCATCAAAATCATGACTTGTCCAACCATTTTCTGGTAGTTTAGTGTTACCTGAAATTTCCACATAATTAAAAGTTCCATTTATTCCTTTTTCTTGTAACACATCTTCAAACATAGAGTGCATAAACAACGAGCTTTTATTGTCATTTACTGCTAATTTTCTAATTTCCATATCTAATCACCTACTATATCCATAAAACCTATTCGCTTGTTCGACTGTGATGTAACCATTTAGAATATCGTTTTCCACATCTTTTTTACTTCGTTCCTTGGGATCACCGTATCCTCCACCTGTTGCAGTTTTTAGCACTACTTTATCGCCTTTATTCAATTTGTATTGATTGTACTTACCAAATGGACCATCAACAGTCCCATCTGCTTTCTCAATAAGAAATTCATTATTAGAACCGTCCATCCCTCCTGCTGAGCCCCATACATTTAATTTATGATGGCCGTAACTTGCTGTGAAAAATTGATTATCAGTTAATGCACGGTAACTTCTAATAACCCCAGGTCCTCCACGATGTTTTCCTGCCCCAGCTCCATCTGTCCGCATAGAATATTCATCAATGATGACACCATAGGTTGTCTCTGCTATTTCTACAGGAACATTAAACGTTTCACCATCTAATATGCAAAATTGTCCTGTGTCTCCATCCTGGTTATTTCCTGCTCCCCAACCACCAACCGATGGTTCAACAATTAAAAAATCCCCATCTTTATCAGGATGTTTACCACCCATGATAACGGTACAAACGGACATAAGATGTCCTGCCGTTAGTTTATCTGGAAGATATGGAGCGAGAGACTTCCAGATAAGTTCACTGCCATACAACATAGATTCCCAATACATTGAGGTCGGTGCTGGACTAGAAGTATTTACTACAGAACCTTTTTCCGCAATTACTGTTAATGGTCTAAAAGCACCATCATTGATATCTTGTGCGGGGTTAGTTATAGCAAGAAAAATTGTTCTAACAGATGATACTAATCCTGTATATGAACTATTAATGGGGCCTTGCACTTGTGTATCTGTGCCAGTGAAATCACAGATGAATTCATTATCTGTGATTGTAATTTTTATTTGAATATTAATCTGATCATCAGTTATTCCATCATCATCAATCAAGTCACTCAACTCAAAAGTACCCTTTGGAAGTTTTTCAATTTCTTTTAATGCAAGTCTTTCTCCCTGGTCCAAGAATCGCTCCATACTTTCGATAATGACTTCACTTTCATATTTTTCGCATAATTCTTTAAGTCTTTTTTCTCCCGTCCGTAATGAGGCTACTTGTGCCCATAAATCACCGATAGAGATTTCAGGATGTCTCACATTCGTTTCAATAAATTTAAGTAGTGGGTCATTTACTTCGCCTTCTGAAAATAACCTTAAACAAGCGAATTGCAGACCTTCTTGATAAATTTCGGTTGAGTTTGTAGACATAGAGCCAGGATCTTTACCTCCTACATCTGTCCAATGTGCTTTGTTAGCGACAAAGGAAATTAATTGCCCTTTATAAAATATAGGCATCACAAGTCCAACATCATTTAAATGTGACCCCCCACCTTTATATGGATCATTGATAATAAAAATGTCACCTTCTTTTATAGTATCGCCGTGTTTCTCAATCGTATCTTTAACCATAAATGACAACATACCAATAAATCCTGTTACACCATTCCCTTGTGTAACGAGTTCACCTTTATGATTAGTTAATCCACAAGCATAATCTAAAACTTCATAGACAATTGGACTCATAGATGTTTTTGCTAGTGCGATAAACATTTCTTCTCCGGTAGCAATAAGTGCATCTTTAATTACTTCATAAGTAAATGGGTTTGTTTTATAAGATTTCATATTATTGACCTCCTATCTCAATCACTAGATTTCCATATTTATCTTTTTGTAATACGTCTCCATCATGTAATATTATTGAGGTTGACTGTTCCTCGATAATAGCTGGTCCAGTTACACTTTCTTCTACTTTAAGTTTGTTCTTATCATATACCGAAACATGTATCCAGCCACTTTCCTCATAAAAAACTTCTCTCTCTTCTTTTAGTGCTGTGCCTTCCTCAGTATCAGTCTCAATCATTTTAGGTTTTTCAAGTTTACCTAAAGCTTGTATTTTTATATTTACTATTTCTAATTCATTTTCTGGCAGTGTATATGAGTACATACGATCATGGTTCTCGTGGAAATTTTTAATGATTTCCTCAATATTATTTTCATCAATATTCTCATACGGAACATGAATTTCTACAGTATGTTCCTGACCTTCATACCTCATATCTAAGCTTTTTGTAATAACTACATCACTAGCTTCAACACCTTCAGTATTCAAGGTTTCTTCTGCTTTTCGAATAATTTCATCATACACAGAATTAACTTCTTTATAACTTATTCCTCTTGCTGGTAGTAACAGTGTCTGTGAGTAGTCATGTCGAATATCAGACATTAACATTCCCCACGATGCGAATACTGATGATGTTGAAGGAATAACTACTTTTTTAATTCCTAACTCACGTGCCAATGCTTGTGAATGCATCGGACCTCCTCCGCCAATTGCTACTAGCGTGAAGTCCCTTGGGTCATAACCTTTTCTAACTGAAATCAGTTTCAAGGCATTCAACATATTTGAGTTAGCGATTTTTACAATTCCCATTGCTAAATCATCAGTTTTTGTATTTAGCTGTTTGCCCAAACTAATTTCAAATTTATTTTTGATCTCTTCAAGCGATGTACTTGTCTCAAAGTTCCTCAAAGCTAACCTTCCTAAAAGGATATTCGCATCAGTTGTTGTAGGTTTATTTCCCCCGCGCCCATATGCTATTGGTCCAGGATCTGCTCCGGCAGATTTAGGTCCTACTTTTATAGACCCACTATCATCAATCCAGGCTATTGAACCACCACCGTTCCCAATTTCAATAATGTCAACGACAGGCACCTTCAAAGGGTAACCTGCATAGCGTTCCGTTTTCTCCATATGGTAATTCGTCGAAATTTTCACATTTCCATTTTCCACTAATGAACATTTTGCAGTAGTTCCTCCAATATCCAATACAATTAAATTATTTTCATCTATTACTTCTCCTAATATGGAAGCCCCGAATATTCCAGCTACTGGTCCAGATTCAATCATATTTATAGGTGTTTTCTTGGCAATCTCAAAAGTACTCGTACCACCATTAGACTGCATGATGTAATTTTTTTTGCAGCTGCTTTTATCAATCAAGTTCTGTTCTAGATTAGTCAGATAATCGTGGGCAATTGGTTTCACATAAGCATTAAAAGCAGCCGTTGAAGTACGTTCATACTCTCGCCATTCTTTACTTAATTCGCTAGAAATTGTCACACTGAATTCTGGATAATTTGTTCTAATATAATTTAGAACTTGCTTTTCGTGCTCATCATTTTTATAGCTGTGTAGCAAAGATACTGCTATGGCTTTTACGTTATATTCTTTAAAGTAAGTTAGTATCTCATTAAGCTCGTCAGTATTTAAGGGAGAAATCACTTCACCTTTATAGTCTAATCTTTCAGAAATTTCTTTACGCAAATGTCTCTCTACTATAGGCTCAGGTTTCTTATATTTAAGATTAAATAAATCTGGTCTGTTTCCCCTTGCTATTTCTAAAACATCTCTAAATCCTTTTGTTGTAATTAAGCCAGTTTTTACACCAGTTTTTTCCGTTAGTGTGTTTATGACTACTGTTGTTCCATGAAAGAACATTTGTATATCTTTTAAATCTATATTCGCTTGTTCAATAACATTAAAAATACCTTTTTCAAATTTATTTGGTGTAGTATCAGACTTTCCGACTATAATTTTCCCGTTATCATCTACTGCTACTAAATCTGTAAATGTTCCACCTATATCTGTAGCAACTCTCATAAAAAACTTCCTTTCAATTTAAAATAGTGTTGGCGTAACTACGCATAGAATCTTGGCTATATTCTCACTATTATTCTCATAATAATGAGAGATATTAGAAGGAAAATGAATAACATCATTTTGATTCAATTCATATATCTTTTCATTCACGTATACTGTAAGTTTTCCTTCTATTAAGTAGTATAGTTCTTCTCCGACATGACGCATTTTTTCATTTCTTGCTCCTGGGGGAATTTCAATTATGTAGTTTTCTAATGTCCTATTTTCGAAATCACTAGACATGCGATACATCGTTTGAGATGAATGCTCTACTTTAAAAGGTTCTGCAGTTTCAAAAGAAATCATAAAGTCTTCTGACTTGGGAGGATTAAAAAAGTGTGTAATATCAACATCTAAAGCTTCTGCAATTTTATTTAATGATGTAATAGCAGGTGAACTTTCTCCTCTTTCAATTTGTGATAAAAAACTGACAGATAAATCTGTTTTACTGCTCAACTCTTTAAGGGTGAGTTTTTTTTCTAAACGCAAAGATTTAATAGATACGGGTATGCTTTCCATAATACCTCCTTTTTAATTCCAGTATTACTGTAATTAAAAAAATCTTATCATACTATTCTGAAAAATAAAAGCGTTTACAATAAGTTTTCTGAAGTTTTAAATAAATTAAAAAGATGCCTATAAAAAATAAGCATCTTTTCATTAAGTATTCATTTAGAACACCATCTGCACCAGGATCATATAAAATATAGTGCCTCCGGCTATCGACAGCAGCATATTTTTCTTCCAGTAATGCAGTACAATTATCAATCCTACAGCGAGCATCTCCGGGACAAAACCGGACACCGTTGTCAGTTCAACTTCCCGGAGAGCATACACAACCAGCAGACCGAATACAGCCGGCGGCAGCATATAGCCCAAGTATTTTATGTAAGGCGGTGTTTCTTTATCGTTATTAAATATAATAAATGGCAGGAATCTGGTTGTCATCGTTCCAAGCACTACACATCCGATGATAATAATCTGCTGGGTTAAGGTCATCACGAGATCACCTCTCTTTTCTCAATTACTTTCCTGATCAGTGTCAGTGCAATTAAAATAATTACCATCGCGGGAATGATAAAGTTCTCAGGACCGAAAATAACGAGACTCAATATCGATGCACCAATTCCGACAACTGAACTGACATGATATCTTTCTTTCATCCACTGATCTAAAAAGATGACAACAAACAAGGCTGTCATAACAAATTCCAGTCCTTCTGTATTGAAGGTTACTGCTGAACCGAACAGGCTGCCGATTGTTGTGCCGCCGACCCAGTACAGCTGATTCAGGACGGTTACATAAAACATGAACCAGCCGGAGTTAATATGGGCAGGTGCTTTTTCCGTACTGTTAATAACGAATGTTTCATCACACATGCCGTAGATTAAGTAATACTTCTTCTTGCCGATACCTTTAAACTTGTCCAGCATGGAAATACCGTAAAATAAGTGTCTTGCATTAATCATTAAAGTAAGCAATAAAGCACTTAAGGGATTAAATGCACCGAGCAGCATACTGCCGGCAACGAATTCCATCGATCCCGCGAAGATAAATATACTCATTAAGATGGCATAGGCAGGACCGAAACCAAGTGAGTTCATGTAAATCCCGTAAGCAATTCCCAGGAAAGTAAAGCCTGCTAAAATCGGTATGGTTTTTGGAAAAGCGTATTTCAGTGTTGCAATATGGTATTCAAACGACATTGCTGTCACCCTTTTTTGTTTATATTTTTATTTTCTGTAGTGCATGACCATCGTCAGTTTCACCATAACTTCTCCGTCATTTTTATAAACATGCGGCTGATTGCCGTCAAATATTATTGATTCATCTTCCTTGAGAAAGGTTGAAGTCCCGTTAATATCCATCGTCAGCCGTCCTTTATTTATAAATATATACTCCTCCACTCCCGGAGTATGAGAATCTGAACTGTGTCCGCTTCCGGGGTCAATTTCTACATTATAAACTTCGAACAATTTTTCCGGCGAAAAAGGTACGACATTATAAACGCGGTAACGTTTATCATTTTCTGTTACAAGCTGTGTATCCTCTTTTCTGATTACCTGCATAGCTTTTTGCGGACGGGTAATCAAGGAAGAAAAAGAGATTTTTAGACCATCTGCTATTTTCCATAATGTTGTGACCGTCGGCGTTGAGTCACCTCTTTCAATCTGCGCAAGCATCGCCTTGCTGACACCGGTGAGCACTGAAGTTTTATCGAGACTTAAATTTCGTTCTTTGCGGATTTTTTGGAGATTACTGCCGATAAAGGCTACATTTTCTTTCATAATTACTCACCTCTCAATCAGATTTTAATCACCATAACATATTTTTATATGCTATAACATACAAAAATAATAAAAAAACAGCATATTCTGAAAATATGCTGTGAAAAATTTTATTTATCTTCAGCTACCGGAGCATGATAATAATTTTCAAATCTGATTTTTTTCTTCTCATTAAAATCATATTTGGCCAAATCATCAATATCCTGTAAGTAGACATCCAGTGAATCCGTCAGCATCAGATTTACCGGAGCTTCCGTCTCAGGATCTTTTTCCTGATAAAGTACGATAAATTTACCCAGCGCCTTGCCGTAGCCGATTTCAAAACCTGTACCCGGGTCAACATGCTCTCCGATATAATCATGTACAGCTACGACTGCATCGCACCATTCAACATGTTTGATATCATTGTTATAAACAAACTCGCGCCACTCATCCGAACCGTGTTCAAGGTGTTCATCCTGCTGGAGACGCGGTGAAAATACTTCAGTCACTGTTGGGTTTTGTTCCAAGGCAGCTTCCACTCTCTTAACTCTCTCCACTTGCTCAGCATCAAAAAACGGACTTGCCAAATAAATTTTCATTAGATAACCTCTATTCTTTTACTTAAAGAATATCATATTAGTAATTACTTATATCAGTTTCTTTTTCTATTTCTGCATCCAATGCTTTTTCATAATCATCTTTTTCAAGTATAAATAAACCAAAATATCCGTAAATCAAAGAAATGATAATAACCAGGAATCCGTACCAGAAGAATGGAATATACGTGAGAGTAGCAACACCAAGTGTTGTTGCCATAAACACACCACCATCGGACCATGGAACCATCGGTGTCGTAACCGTTCCTCCAGCCTCCACATTTCTGGATAACAGAGTTCTCGATATCTTTTTACGGTCATAGTTCTCTTCGGTAATTTTAGTTCCTGTTAAAAGAGATACATAAGCTGCACCTCCAAAAAACACTCCGAAAAATGATGCCAGCATTGTAGTCAGCGTTAAATTACCGGTATTTGTCGCCCATTTCGCAAATATATCCCCAATAACGGTAAATGCACCAATTGTCTGCAGCAACCCGCCTACTCCAAGGGCCAGAATAATTAACAGAATAACTTCAAGCATGAAAGTGATACCACCGCGATCAAGCAGGATATCAATGAAGTCGATGCCTGTGGAATAGCTGCTGCCGGAATATAATGTCTGAATTGCTTCGATAAATCCGTAACCTTGAAACAAGGCAGCCCATAAACTTCCAAGCAAAGCACCGAATATAATTACCGGTACTGACGGCAACTTAAATATAAGCATTATGATAACAACAGCTGCAGGGACAAGCATGTACCAGGATATTGTGAATGTTTCCTGAAGTCCTGCCATAGTATTTTCCGCTATTGTTAAATCACCTGTCCCCTCATAAATCACTGAACCTGTAATCCAATATGCAATGGCTGCAATGATAAATGCAGGAACCGATACATAGGCCATAGAATGAATATGTCTGAATAAGTCCACTTTGGATAGTGAAGCTGTCATTACAGTTGTATCAGATAAGGGTGACATTTTATCACCGACATAACAACCCGAAATAACAGCACCTGCTACTAAGTAAACTGGCAGTCCAAAACTCTCTCCAATTCCCATCATTGCAATGCCGGCAGTACCTGCTGCACCAAATGATGTACCTGTTGCGATTGCCGTAATTGAGCAAATAATCATTGCTGCCATCAGAAACATACCTGGACTGATTATACCGAGCCCGTAGTAGATCATAGTCGGCACAACACCTCCCGCTATCCATGAGCCGATGAGTGCCCCGACAGCAATCAAAATAAGTATGGCACCCATACCTTCATAGATACCTTTCAGCAGACCTTTCTCCATTTTTAAATAACTGTTGCCAAGGTATAGTCCGAACCCCATAATCATGAACCACACAGCTAAAAGTGCCAATTGAATAGGTAACTCCAGAATTACAATACTGCCAAACATAATTACTACAAATAAGGCCAGGATGCAGAGTAATATAGCGACACTTGGTAATCTTGGGTTTTTCACCATAAAATTCCTCCTATTTTTATATAATAATAAATCCTTCGCTGTAAATATCTGTATCATCAATATAAAATTGTGAGTTGGCTATTAAGTAATATTTATACAAAAAACTGTTATTATTAATTTCAATATTATTACCGGTTAAGCCAGTCAGTTCTTCCCCTTTATACTTTTTATATAATAATGAAATGACCTCTATAACCGGATATGGAATAATGTCTCCATTCTTATTTACAATTGCAAATATTCCTGAGTTATACAAAATAAGATAATCAAGATCCGGCTGATATATTTCTAGTATTGAAGATTTAATTTCTGTCAGATTATTTACTTCAAGATTTAGAGCGGTTTCTTCTATTTTTAGTTTTTTATCATTTATTGTGTAAAACTCTCCGCTATTATGTGCTTCGAACAAAGATGATATCTGTAATTCATCATGTTTATATAAAATATCCTCCCCGTTTAATCGGATTTGATACATCATCTTCTTATTAATTCGCCCCCTGTCAACCAAAGAGGCTATAAAGGATTTAAGCAAAATATCTCTATTATCAATAATATTTGAAGTATCCAGAAAAACTTCTAAAATCTCTTCTTCACAATTTATATTATAAGTAATTAGATTCACGTACTTATTGCCTCTTGGTTCATTCAGCAGTAAATTTTTGATTTTATACGGCGGTATATCCACTTTGAGTTCTGCTTGGTCAGCTATTCTCAATAGTTGTCCATTAATTTGAATATCATAAGTATTAACGGTTTTCACAATCATATTCCTGTCCCCCTTATATTTCAGGAATCAATAAGTATCCTTCACTCATTGAGTCAGTGTCATGCATATAGAAATCATGTCTCGCCATCAGCCATGCTGACCCAGTGATTGAAACTTTATTGTAAATAATTCCTTCTTTTTCTTCTGTTTTGAGCAGCTGGGCTTTAAACTGAGAACCTGTAATGCTTTCGTGGGTAAAAGTATCATTAATATTCATCCTGCCGTTTTTAAACAGCGTTGCCACTTTTGCACATGTACCTGTACCGCAAGGTGACCGGTCAATGCCGCCTGGAGGCACAATCACAGCATTCCTGGTGACCTTTCCTTCCTCATATAATTCCATATGAGTCAATTTATTAATAAAGCTGTATTCCGGATGTATCACTTCATGTTCAGCATTTATAATATCTCTCACTTCCATTGCTTTCATAACTATTTCTTCTGAACGGGAAACATCTAATGCCACGTCTAAATCAGAAGCTTTAATAATGCCGTAAAAATTTCCTCCATATGCAATATCGCAGTGTATAACCTGGTTACGATAATTTACCTCTACTGTTTTTAAATGAAATGATGCGGTGCTATTGAATGTCACCTCAGTGACTTTCCCGTCAGTCACTTTGCATTTTGCTTCTACTATACCTGCAGGGGTGTCGAGCACTACTTCAGTAAACGGCTCTTTTCTCTCAACATAGCCCAGCTCTACGAGAGCTGTGCATGTACCGATGGTGTCGTGACCGCACATCGGCAAATAACCGCCTGTCTCTACAAAAATAACGCTGAAGTCTGCGCGTTTATCCAATGGAGGAAGTAATATCGTTCCACTCATAACATCATGACCGCGAGGCGGATTAACGAGAAATTTTCGGATATAATTATAGTTATCTTTCATATCAAGCATCTGCTCCTGTATAGTGTCTCCTTTCAGACGCGGCATCCCCGCTAAAACTGTACGCGTCGGGTTCCCGCCAGTATGGGTATCAATAGTTATAAACTGCTTACTGTTTAAATTCATACTTTAGCCTCCTTAAACCGATTAATACTTAACGGACTGACGTCATCCGCCAATTTACCTGTCATCATCTGCGACATCCATAAGCCGGTAATTGCTGATAAACCAATGCCGTCCCCTTCATGACCGGCTGCAATGTAAAATCCTGGAACTTTTGTTTCGGAAATGATGGGAAGACTATCGGGAGTCCATGGTCTTAACCCTGCGTAGCTGCGTATAAAACTCATATCTTTCATCGCCGGAAAATATTCAATAGCCCGTTCAGCAATCAGTCTGATTACTTTATGGTTAACATTAGTGTCGTAGCCGGC
Source organism: Jeotgalicoccus halotolerans (assembly GCF_003387165.1). Classification (GTDB taxonomy): domain Bacteria; phylum Bacillota; class Bacilli; order Staphylococcales; family Salinicoccaceae; genus Jeotgalicoccus; species Jeotgalicoccus halotolerans. The sequence goes on along the minus strand of NZ_QUMW01000013.1, from coordinate 146,438 downwards.
AAACTCCCTGCTGCTTCCTATTAAAAAATTCTGGCTCTGAGTCGCTTCATGAACCAGTGCGACACCGTAATCATTCATTTCTTTTGAGGCCCGTCTTTCCTTACCGAATTTAGTCATTAAATAACCAAATTCCTGTATTTTACGTGAACCCATTAACTCTGCTCTCGACGATACTAAAATATGTCCCTTTCTCGGCACCACAGGCACCTCGATATCTAAAAGTTTTCCTACGTGAGGAGAGTAAACCCCTGCAGCATTAATTACTTTATGGGCTTTAAACACTTTTTCATTAGACATCACTTTAAACTCTTCATGATTTACAGATTGAATATCCGTTACCGGAGTCATTTCAAATAATGAAAAATTATACTTTCTCGCTTGATTAATTAAGGAAAATGCGAGCATGTAAGGATTGATTGTAGAGTCGTTAGTGCATTCTATTCCTCCAACCAAATGATCTGAGAAATGCTTCGAATCATTTCTCAAGTCTTCTTTAGTCAGCTTTTTAAAAAACTTATCCTTCCCGTTCTCTTTATTATGACGATCAACCCAATCGTATCCCTGTTCTAATTCGTCTTCATCAGCACAAAGAAATATACTGCCCGGGTGTCTGAATTCAAATTCCATTTCAAGTTCATGGGATAATTCTTTAATCAAGGCCTGGCTTTTAATAGCCATTCTGCTGTCAAAACCCGGTTCTTTATCAATAAGAAGAACATTCCCATCGCATTTGGAACTTGTTCCCGAAGCAACTGTTTTACTTTCCAACAGTGCGACTGACAATCCTGTTTTAGCTGTGTAATACGCGACACTTGCACCGATGATACCGCCACCAATAATTAATACATCGTAAATTTTATTATTCATTAGTCCACCTCGTCTCATTGTTAATACATAAGAAAAAAGCATGCCAATTATCAAAATGCGAAATATCATTAATTTTGTTTAAAATTGTAAAGAACTATATAATTATTATGAATAATCTAACAGCTAAGGGGATGAAAATATGTTTGAAAAAGAAATTATAAATATTTTAATTAATTTTCATAATGATTCTTTCACAATCATTGATAAAAAAGAGAATGTAATTTACTGGAGTGACAGAGCTGCGAAAATCTTCGGTATGCCTAAAGATTATGTCCTCGGTAAAAAAATAACTGATATCTTTTCTGAAGATAAGCTGATTATGATTAAATCTCTGCGCGAAAATAAAGTGATTCAAAGACAACAGCACAGGGCGACAGAAAATGTTTATGTTGATATAAAATCAATACCTATTTATATAGATGGCAAAGTAGAAGGCGCGATTGTATCAGAGGTTGATGTAACAGAAAAGATTAAACGGGAAGAACAGATTGAAATGCTGAAAAATAAGGTAAGTTCTCTGTCTAACAGTGTACAGCAGCTCAACGATTCCGAATTTAAGAATATCATTTACAGGAGTCCTGTTATGGAACGTGTGAAAAACCAGATTGAGATGGCTGCGAAAACAAATGCTAACATCCTGATCACCGGAGAAACCGGCGTCGGAAAGGAGCTGTTTGCTCAGGCTGTCCACAGTTCGAGCAAAGCAAAAGGCGATTTGGTTCCGATTAACTGCGGAGCAATACCACATCACTTATTTGAATCAGAGTTATTTGGGTATGAAAAAGGGGCTTTCACCGGAGCGAACAGAGCCGGCAATAGGGGTAAAATCGAATCGGCTGAAAATGGTACATTATTTCTTGATGAAATCGGCGAAATGCCTATTGATATGCAGGTTAAATTTTTAAGAGTGTTACAGGAGAGACAGTATTTTAAACTTGGCGGAAATAAAGAAATGAATACTAATTTCCGTTTGATTTCAGCAACGAACAAAAAAATATCAGACCTTTTATCTTCTGAGGAGTTCAGATCAGATTTGCTGTACAGAGTTAATGTAGTCAACATCCATATTCCGCCCCTGCGTGAGCGTCCCGAAGATATAGAAGCATTATTTTACTATTATTTATACAATATAAGTGAAAAATACGGGATGTCCGTCAGATACGCGAATAAACAGCTGATAAATGAACTGAAAGCATACCGCTGGCCGGGCAATGTCAGGGAACTGATGAATGTAATAGAACGCCTTGTAATTTTTTCCAATGAAGAAACATTAAATAATGAGGTTTTTTATCAATATTTAAATGAAGTCGGTGAGAAAAATACCGTCCCGAAAAATCTATTTAATGATGAAGCAATCGCACTGCGGGATTATGTCGAGAAAGTCGAAGCAGACTATATTAAATATATTCTAGAAGATAATAATAATAACATTGAACAATCCAGTGAAGTTCTTGGAATAAGCAGACCCACTCTCTATGCCAAAGTTAAGAAATTTGGTTTGTAAAAGACAATGGCACGTTTTTTTCTTATAACTTTTATATAGTAAAAAGAGGTGCTTAAGTATGAGAAAAGAAGATGACTTTGTAGTATGCAGATGTGAAAACGTGTATTACTCAGATTTACTGGAAATTATGGAAGACGGTGCTAATAATTCCAGAGAAATTAAATTAAAATCACGTGCAGGCATGGGCTTTTGCAACTCCCGGACATGCGGACCCCTTCTCGAAGCGATGACAGGGGACAACAGCAATGAACTACCCCACTACGTTCATTTAAAATCACAGCCACCGTTACGTACAATTTCATTACTGGATCTCGCAAGGGGGAATAATGATGACTGAAAGAATTATTAAACATAAAATTTTAGAAGATTTAGAGTTAAACACAGTGCCGTTCACATGGAACAACACTGTTCTGTACGGTAATGAGGGGGAAAGTATTACTGCTGCTCTTCTGGCAAATGATATCCGTAAGTTGCGTGAGCATGAAAAAGACAGTCAGCCGCGCGGGATGTACTGCAATATCGGGCACTGCTCAGAGTGTCGGGTTATTGTAAACGGCAAGAAAAATCAGAGAGCCTGTCTGACACCTTTATTAAAAGACATGGCCATAGAACAGCAAATGGAAGTACCTTACGTTGTCAAGGAGGGAAGCCCTTATGTTTGATACCATTATTATCGGTGCCGGCCCTGCCGGCTTATCTGCAGCCCAGATACTTCAAGATGATCAAAAAGTGCTGGTAATTGACGAATATTACCATGCCGGTGGACGACTGCTTGGTCAGCTGTACGAAGAAGAGAAAGGAAAATGGTGGAACGGGCTGAGAATCGCCAAAGAATTAATTTCTGCAGTTGAAAAGAAAAGCGAAATCCTCATCAATACTTCAGTTTACGATGTGGAGCATGATCAGCATTATACTGTACATACAACTGCAGGTGTATTCGACAGTGTTAATTTAATCATCGCAACCGGTGCCAGAGAAAAGTCAACTCCCTTGCCGGGCTGGGATCTGCCCGGTGTGATGACAGTGGGTGCTGCGCAGATACTCACGAATTTCAATCGCGTAAAGCCTGGTAATAAAGGTGTCATTATCGGCATTAATCCTTTATCTATGGTTATTGCAATGGAGTTTGGTTACGCTGATATTGAAGTTGCCAAGATTTGTATGCCGCAGCGCAATATTATAAACACAAAATCACCTAAAGATGCCTTTGAAACGCTGCTCTCTTTAGGCAGTTCCGCCCCGTCGAAATTAATTTCTGCCGGTACGGTACTTGCCGGTAAAGCGAAACCTCTGCATCAAACTGCTTTAAAAATGTTCCCCGCAACCGGCGTAAAAGCATTAGGTTTGCCTATTTCAATTAAAGAACAAGTCCTGTCTATTAACGGCTCTAAAATTGTTGAATCCGTTACAATACAAAAAGCTGGTGCTGAAGGCAGACCAATTCCAAATAGTACATACAATATTGATTGTGACTTCGTATGTATTTCAGACGGACTTGCCCCACTCAGTGAAATTGGCTCTTTACTGAACTTAAAACACGTGTACTCAGAAGCTCTCGGAGGTTACGTGCCGCTGCACAGTAGAACGATGCGAACAGAACTCCCAAATTTGTATGTAGCAGGCAATGTTACGGGAATTGAAAATGCTAAAGTCGCTATGCTTCAAGGAAGGGCAGCCGCTTTTAATATATTAGGATATAGGGGTCGACTATCAGACACTTTAAGGCACATTGATGATGAAAGAAAGAATGCAAAAGTAAAATTTCATAAAGACTTGTTATCCGGCCGCGAAAATCTTGAAAATATATGGCAGGAACATAAAAACACAGTTCATTCCTAACGGAGTGAACTTTTTTATCTCTAATTTTACACTATGTAAACAATACAATAATTTCTTTATAACTATAATTTCATTTTTGGCTTGTGTTAATATAGTCTTAAGCAAAATATTAGAGGATGAATATAATGATTAAACTTGAAAACATTATAGCCGACGACCTGCATATTACTTTAAACAGTTTTTTATATAATTCTATTAACTTATTTAAGTATAATAATGAAGAACTAAACAACTATATTATGAACAAATGTCGTGACAATCCATTAATCTATATCGATGAAGATCATATTCCTATTTCTATATTATCTTACAAACAGACAAATCAGCCGGATGATATCTTGTCAGAACTTTTTCAGTACTTTAATTGCACTCTTTCCGGAAGAAACCAATTAATTATGAATTATTTAATATACTCCTTAAATTCCAACGGTTTTTTGGAAGCGGATACAAATGAGATAGCTCTGTTAATGAGGATAAAAAAAGATATAGTTGAACAATTAATTATTCTGCTCCAAAATTACGACAACAGAGGAATAGGCTGTAAGGATATTACCAGTTTTTTAGCCTTTCAATTAAAGTTAAAACAAGTATATAATGAAAATTTATTTTCGATTTTCACATCTCATTTAGAGGATATTCAAAAGCACGATTACTCATTTCTAAAATCTATTGATGTTAAAAAGACAGAGTTTTTATCCTATGTAGAACTGATTAAAGACTCTTGCGAGTTATTTCCACTTAGCGGAGAAAATTCATCATATACATCACCGGATGCAGCAATTACATTAGATGAAAATAATACCTTCAGCATCCAGATTAATGACTGCTTAATAGATTCCGTAACCTTTGAAGCGATTAGTCTGAATACAGGCAGACAAAAATTTAAGCGCAAAATTGAAAGTTACAAAAAAGACTATGAAGAACTCGTATCCATATTAAATGCGCGGAAGGTTTACTTAGCGGATATACTGACGATTATTGTGAACGTCCAGAATGATTATCTGCTTGGAAATACTTCTTTTCTAAATACTTTAGATCAAAACATGCTGTCAGACTATACTTCGCTCAGTCCAGCGACAATCAGCAGATTGCTGCATAACAAATTTGTCTCAACTCCAAGAGGTATCTTCCCTGTAAAATCGTTACTGTCAAAAAAATGTTCTAAAAATGCTTCAGTCAGTTATGTAATGCATTTTATAAAAAACTTGGCAGGTTTCGAGAAAATGTCTGACAATAAAATTTCAACTATATTAAAAGAGCAGGGAATTTCTATTTCCAGGCGTACCGTCAATAAATATAAAAATCAGTTACTCGAACAACTTTCATTCTAAATAAAAAAGAAGGTATAAAATCTTAAAGATTTTATACCTTCTTAAATTTAATCCAGTTTCTCCATGAGAGATTTCAGTTGATTTACTTCATCTTCCGTTAATCCTAATCTCGGTTTACGTGAAGGTCCTCCGTTTAATCCTTTTAAATCCATTGCTTTTTTAACAATCTGAACGTATTTTCCGGAGTCTTCAAGAAATTCACAAAGTGGCAGCAGATCTTTGTTTAACTTTCTCGCCGCTTCATACTCACCTGTTTTCACATGTTCATATAATTTCTGCGCACTATTCGGTGCTATGTTTGCCGCCACAGACACCCAGCCTGTAGCTCCCAGAACGAAAGATTCATATGCAAGATCATCTGAACCGCAGAAAAATACAAAGTTTGTATTATTAATAATCGCTCGAACTTTGCGGATATCACCGCTGGACTCTTTAATATACTGCACTTTATCCAGCTCTTTATCGATTTTATAAATTGTTTCATTTTCCAAATTCACGTTTGCTGTGAATGGATTATTGTACATCATGATTGGCAAACTGACTGCATCATTAACATCTTTAAACTGCTCAAATGCTTCTTCTTCTGTCGGTGTTTGATAATATGAGTTAATTAATAATAATCCATCTGCATGATTTGCCTCGGCAACTTTTGCATACTCCAGTACTTTGCTGGTTCTCTCATCTGCGATACCTACCAGAAGCTGAGTTTCTGAATCTTTTACCATTTCACCAACGAGTTCAACAATTTGCTCTTTCTCTTCATCATCGAGTGATGCAAATTCTCCTGTACTTCCTACTATAATAATTCCCGGCACTTTAAGATCTAAATAATACTGCACATTTTCTTTCATACCTTCAAAATTTACTGAATAATCCTCGTTCATCGGTGTGATTAAAACTGGAAATGCTCCTTCAAATGTTTTAGTCATAAAAAACCTCTCCTTAAATATAATTTGTATTTATTTACTTAATAAGTTTGGTAACCATGTAACTGAAATTGGTATGAAAATTATTATTATAACTACTAATAATTGAATTAATATAAATGGTATTGTGGCACTGTAAAGCTTTCCAATAGACACTTTTTCTCCTACTGCACTTTTCAGATAAAAAATCGCAAATCCAAAAGGCGGGGTTAAAAATGCCATTTGAAGAACTACCATGAATAATATCGCCCACCATAATGGATCAAATCCTGCTTCAACGATTACTGGCGTGATTATTGGTGCTGCGAGCATAATTAACGCCATTGTTTCTAAAAACATTCCTAGTATTATAATGAACGCTAATGCGAATATTAACACTCCCCATTTACCTCCGGGTGCAGTTGATGCTAAATCTGAGACAAGTTTATTTCCTCCTACACCTGAAAATACTGCGCTAAAAGTAGCTGCTCCAATCAATATCCATGCGACCATTCCTGTCATTTTACTAGATTCAAATATTGACGCTTTTATTTTTTTCCAATCGAGCCTTTTGGTTAAGACACCAATTAAAACTGTACCAAAAACCCCTACACCTGCTCCTTCAGTCGGAGTTGCGATTCCAGTGAAAATTGATCCTAAAACCAAAATTATTAAAATCATCGGGAGTATAATTGTTCTAGTAGATCTAATTTTTTCACCTGTAGATACTCTATCTTCTTTTGCTAATGCAGGCGCGGAGTCTGATTTTGTGTAAGCCATAAATAATATATAGAACACGAAGAGTAAAATAAGAATTATTCCTGCACTCATTCCTCCGGCAAATAAACTAGAAACAGAAACTCCTGTCATAGCACCATAAACAACCATATTTAAACTTGGTGGAATTAATTGACCAAGTGTACCGCCAGCCATAATAGAGCCTAAACTTAACTTTTCATTGTACTTATATTTCATCATCTGAGGCAGCGCAATTAAGCCTAAGCCTATAACTCCTGCGGCAACTACCCCTGATATAGCACCAATAATTGCACCTACAACGATAACAGTAATAGCTAGTCCACCTCGTAAAGATCCTGACCAATGATATATACTTTTAAATAAATCACTAATGATATCGGACTTTTCTAGTAGTATCGACATAAATATAAATAGAGGGATAGCTATCAAAGTGTAATTATTCATTATATTCCAAGTGCCACTTGTAAATAGAGCAGAACTATCGTACCCCCACATTATCAGCGCAAAAATAACACCAGTAAATGCTAAAGAAAATGCGATTGGCACACCCAAGAATAATAAAATTAACAGCAATATAAACATTCCCAAAGGAGCATAATCAAAAATTAAGTCCATTCTACATATCCTCCTTTGTCCAAAGTTTATAAAACTCTGCCAAAGACTGTAACCATAATATAAATGCCGCTATTGGTATGAACCATTTAAACCACCAGATAGAAGGATTAAATGAAGTCTGATGTGCAGAATGTTCCATAATTCTTGTAGATTCAACAGCCAGTTCAATACCTTTTGTTAATAATATAAATGCAGTCACAACGATGATTATATTAACTAAAAATAACAATATTAAGCTTAATTTCCCTTTAATGAAAGGCTGGATTACATCTACGATAATATGACCCTTAATTCTTAAAGTATCTGCTCCCGTAAGCAGAATCATAATTCCAAAGATAAATATAGTAACTTCAAAGCCCCAATCCGGAGAATTACCAAAAAATCTTCTCATTAATACTGTATAAATTACAACTAAAGTGAGCGGTATAATTAAATAAGCCGCAATTGTGCCAGTGAATTTAGATAGTTTTTCTATCCCTTCGATTAATTTTTTCATGGTTACACCTACCTATTCTGTATAGCCTAATTTTTGAGCTTCTTCTGTGTAACCAAGATCATTTAAAACTCTGGCATATTCTTCAACATATTTCTCGCTCAATTCACTTTGTTCTTTATAATCAAGAACCAAATCGAATCCTATCTCTCTCATCTTTTCAACATCTTCTTCTGGTAATTCAATAAATTCTATATCTTCATTCTCTCTCCATACAGTTTCTGCTTTTTTACTCTCTACACCGTATGCTACTGCTGATTCATACCTGACCATATCCCTGGCCACATAGACAGCGGCCTTAATATCTTCTGGTAATTCTTCCCACGCATCAGGATTCACTATTAGTTCTTTATCAGTGCTTGGACCAACATGCAGAGCAGGTTCGATAACATATTTTGTTACTTCATCTAATCCCATTTCTCCGTTAACTAAAAAATCATTAAATTCAGCTGCATCAACAGTACCGAGTTGTAAGCCGGTATATATCTCCGGTGCTGACAGCGATATTGCAGAGGCATCTAAAGCTCCATAAAACTGGGATGCTACTCCAGCTGCTCTAATATTTTTTCCCCTGAAGTCTTCAAGAGATCTAATAGGAACTCTCGAAATTAAAGCTTCTGGAGGCGCATAATCAAATGCTCCTAGATTTTTAATTCCAAACTTCTCATATGCTTTGTTCATTATTGGTTCCAATTCATCAGTTCGATAAAAGTGTTCTTCATATCCTGAAATCGGGTCACCTGGAATAGTACCTCCCCCTAAAGCGAAAACAGGATCTTTACCAGTCCAAAAACCTGTATAAACAGCTCCAATTTCTACAACACCGTTTTTTATCATGTCAAAAGAATCATTCGTAGGAAATAATGTATCTGCTCCAAAAGGTTCAATAATTAATCTACCTCCTGTTATTTCTTCTACAGCTTCTACAAATGGAATTATTGTTCCATCATATCTGGCAGTACCTGGGATTTGATGTGTGACCATGCGCCATTCGTAGACCTCCGTTTCCCCTTCCGGAATTGTTTGCAAAGGCGCACATGCACTCAAAATCACAGAAATAGAAACTGTTAAAAAAATAATAAATGATCTTCGCTTCATATCTTTCCCCCATTGTTATTACCTCTTTATATTTTTACTGTGTGTGAAATTAATGTTTATATAATAAGCATTCTTCAAATATAATTAAAAGAATGCTTATAAGTTTAATGTTTTGATGACGACACTAATAAAATTTTTGTTACTTCATTAGTATCGTTATACCAATGATGTGCTATTGAAGAGTCTATATGAATTGATTCATTTGCACAGAGAGTTTCCTTTTTGCCATCCAATTCAACTTCCAGCTGACCTGAGAGCACATAAACAAATTCCTGACCCGCATGACGGTATGGAACTTGCTGTGACTCACTTGCTTTTAACTCAATAACAGCTGGTATAAAGTCAGGATGTGTCATATCACCAGAGAGACTTGTGTAAGAGAAGGTTTCTCCGCCGATGCTGTCTTGACCTGCTTGTTTCTTTACATTTGAATTGTTGTTTCCAAAGAAAAAGTTTACATCCACTTCCAGTGCATCTGCTATTTTATTCAATGAGGTAAAAGTCAGTGTTCGTAAGCCTCTTTCAATTTGTGACAAAAAGCTGATTGATAAACCGCTGCGGTCACTCAAATCCTGGAGCGTCATCTTTTTGCTTTTTCTTACTTTTCTCAGTTCGCCACCAAATGAATCATTCATATCTTAATTCTTTCCTCTCGTCATATGCTAATCTACTTTATGATTTACAAATACACTTTTCACTTCTATATAATTAGAAATGCCGTATTCTCCGCCCATTTCTCTGCCGATACCTGATTTCTTATATCCGCCAAATGGCATTGTTTCTAATTCAAGGCCAAAATCATTTACCCATACGGTCCCCGCCTGTAATTTACTCGCAATATGGTGTCCTTTCTTAATGCTCTCTGTCCAGACGCTTGCCGCTAAACCATATTCGCTATCATTCGCGCGTTTGATTACTTCATCTACCTCGTCAAACACAAATACAGACATTACGGGCCCAAAAATTTCTTCTCTTGCAATTGTCATATCGTCTTCTACATCCGCAAAAATTGTCGGTTCTACAAAATATCCTTTGTCACCTTTGCGCGATCCTCCAACAAGCAGTCTTGCTCCTTCTTGTTTACCTTTTCTGATATAACCAAGCACAGTGTTTAACTGTTTTTCAGAAACTAACGGACCATATTCAGTGGAATTATCCAGTCCTGGACCGACTACTGCTTTTTCTGCCCTTTCCTTCAATGCTTTTAATACATCATCGTAAATTTTACGCTGAACGAATATTCGCGTCGTTGCACTGCAATTTTGTCCTGAATTGTACATTGTTCCATCAAAAATTCCGTCCAATGCTGTATCAAGATCGGCGTCTTCAAGAACCACTGCCGGTGATTTCCCGCCAAGCTCTAGAGTAGTGCTTTTAATATCCTCCGCAGCATTTTTCATAATAGAACTGCCTGTTTTGGTAGACCCTGTAAATGCGACTTTGTCGACTTGTTTATGTGTAACAAGTGCATTACCAGCTACACTCCCTGAACCGGGTACAACATTGACTACACCATCTGGGAATCCTGCTTCTTTAAACAGTTTAGCTGCATATAATAATGATAATGGAGTCTCCGAAGCAGGTTTAATTACAATTGTGCATCCTGCTGCGAGAGCAGCTCCGAGCTTCCATCCTGCCATCGCCAGCGGATAATTCCATGGAATAATCTGTCCGACCACGCCAACCGGTTCGTGGACTGTGTACGTTAAATATCCGTTTAAGACATTTGTCGTCTGTCCTGATATTTTTGTTGCCCACCCTGAATAATATCTGAAATGCTGTATTGTTCCATCAACATCATCTTCAAGCGCCTGCATATATGGTTTCCCATTATCGAGCGCTTCGAGCTGGGCCAATTCTTCACGATGCTCTTCCAATAAGTCTGCAAATTTGTAAATAATATGTGCACGCTCTGCCGCTTCCATTTTCGTCCATTCGCCATTATCGAAAGCTTCACGTGCAGCTTTTACAGCTGTGTCTATATCTTTTTCATCTGCTTCTGATACTTGAGCAATTACTTCCTCTGTTGCAGGATTCAGTACATCAAAAGTTTTCCCGCTGCTCGCTGGAACATAACTTCCGTTAATGTACAACCCTTTATCCCCATCTAAAAATTCCTGCACACGTGACTTCAAAGTTTCAATTGCCATATGAAAATAATCCCCCTTAAATAGTTTGATTCTTACGACAATTCTAATACCAATTATTTAATAAAGCAATATTTTTTCACTCTGTGTGAAAAAATATCTTAAAAAGACTGCGCTATAATATAATAGCGCAGTCTTTTATTTATCCTTCAGCTTTCTTCAATTTCTTTATGCCGATACCTGTTGCCGCATAGATCATCGCAAATACAATACACAGGTAGCATGGGATTGCCCACATCCAATAGTCGCCAACTCCAACGCCTAATACTTCCAGATAGTAAATTGCGGAAACACCCCATGGAACAAATCCTAATATCATCGTTCCTGAGTCTTCCAGGGTTCTCGACAAGTTTAATCCGTCCATTCCGTTCTTCTTATAGACATCTTTCATCAGGACTCCCATCATAATAATAGATATGGAAGCGACACCCGCTGTAAAGACAATCAGAATACTGCCTAAAATTGTAGAGCCTACAATCTGCCATGATGATTGAACCCACCTCGTAAATGATTCAAGAATCCGGTCCAGACACCCGGCTGCTTCTACAATTCCTGCAAAGGCATAGCCGCAAAATATCGTAACTACAATGGTTACCATAGAGAATATCCCGCCGCGGTTTAATAATGATGATACTGTCTCAGAGAATTCACTGTTTGGATTTACCATATCTACTGAGAATCCGTTAGCCATCGCTGTGAAGCCGTCTACAAAAGAAAAGCCGTTGGAGAACATTCCTATAAAGACTGCGGCAACAGATGATAACAGCATAACCGGTACAATAGGTTTTCTTGAAAAAGCACCCCACAATATAATGACAAAGGGCAGCAGCATAAAAATATTCCAGTTAAATATCGCACTCAGCTCTGAAGTCAAGCCCATTACATTATCGGAGCTCGCAGTACCTGTATCCAGATTCATGCCGACTATCAACCAGACAATCAGACCCGCGAGCGAGGATGGAATCGTCGTCCACAGCATATGTTTTATGTGGTCATATAAATCGACTTCAGCAACTAAAGCTGAAAGATTCGTCGTATCCGAAAGAGGTGACAGTTTATCTCCAAAAATAGCACCGGAAATTATGGCTCCTGCCGCAATTCCTAAAGGAACGTTCATTTCAATTGCAATTCCCATCAGCGCGACACCTGCTGTAGCTGATGAACCCCAGGCAGTTCCTGTGGCAATTGATACTACAGCAGTAATCACAAAGGCTGTAACAAGAAAATAAGTCGGATCTATGATTAATAAGCCGTAATAGATAAGCATTGGAACAGTGCCAGAGTAAATCCATGTACCGACGATAACTCCCACCGCAAAAATAATAAATATTGCCGGCATAGCTGTGTTTAAACGGGTTGTTATACCTTCCTCCATATCTTCCCATGTTAAGCCTACCCTGTAAGCGATAAAAGCCGCATATGCTGCTGATAATAAAAGCAATGGCTGAATAGGTATATCATAATAGCCGAAACCCACCCCAATAATAACTGCCAAAAATAAGAAACAAGATACAGCTTCAAAAAGTGTCGGTGCTCTCTTCATAAAATTTCCCCTTTTGTTTTATTCAAGATCTACAATTTTCTCAGTAATTCCTGCACAGATACCTCTGTTAGCCCCAGCTTGGATAAAGTCAATCCTTCTGAGTAAAAATCACGTTCCAGAATAGTTCCGCCGATGGTAATGACCGCATCGATATTCGGTGTCGCAATACCTGCTGTTTCACCAAGCTCAGACCAGAATACAAGACCATCGGAAATATCTTCTGTAAAGTATCTGGAGTCTACTTCTGTCGGTCCTTTAATTGCACCGTAGACTTCGCTCTTGTTGAACAGTTCCTGAAGTGTACCTTCACTTGTCTCGAAATACCCTCTGTTATATCTGCTCGTAATTGCATCTTCCAGTTCAAAACCAAAAGCTTTGCCGATTGCTATTCGTTCTGCTTCAATTCCTCTCAGCAGTCTGACTGTATGTTTCGTAATACCTTCTTTATATAAGTAAAACTCTCCATTTGAATAGTCTATTCGTCCTGCATTAAGCAATGAAGGCCCTGGATGAACTTCCGGATTGCCATTTTCCATCGTTGAATGCAGCACATTCTCTGCAGGTACCAGACACTGGTAAAGCTCACGGCATATTTCAAGCAGTTCTTCTGTAGCCTCCGCTGGATATGCTGCAAAAAATAATTTTTTCACCCTGAGACCGAGCTCCACTTTAGCTTCTTCAGGAAATGCGCGGGTTCCATATGCAAGAGAATTTGTTTCCCCAATTTTAAAGTTTTTCTCTATGCCGAGCGACCTTGCTTTATTTACAAATCTGAGTGCTCCCATCGCTCCGGCCCCGTTTAAGAATATGACCTGTTCCTCTTTAACAGCAGGGGCCAGCATTTCTGCCATACTTTCTATCGCAAAACCCGGTACGGTCAGCATAATTACATCAGCATCTTTTACTGCTTCTTTGATATCCGTCGTTACCTGGTGAACTTCAATAAAGTTCTCTTCTCCTTTTTCCTGAAGAAAAATACCGCCATTTTCATCAATTTTTTCAAGGTTGCTTGCGAATAATTCATTTTCAAAAAGCACAACTTCAAATCCCCTTTGAGATAAATCCGCTGCTGCAGTAATGCCGCCATTACCGGCTCCAAGTATTGCTATTTTTGAAACTGTCATAGTTAATACATCCCCTTTTTTAAAAATACATTTCAAGAATATCACACCCAGTCGATTTATCAATCACGGTAAATCAATAAAAAAATTCACGGACTGAATTAATCCAGTCCGTGAATTTCTGAAATTATTTACCAGCTCGCTTTTTTCACACCCGGTATCTGTCCTTTGTGCGCCAGCTCTCTGAACTTAATACGTGATAGTCCAAAATCTCTGATGACACCTCTCGGACGTCCGGTTAACTGGCATCTATTGGTTAATCTCGTCGGAGATGAATCTCTCGGCAATTTTCTTAAACCTTCATAATCACCATTAGCCTTCATTTCCGCTCTAAGATTCTTGTAACGTTCTACCATTTCCTGACGCTTTAATTCTTTGACAACTTTTGATTTTTTGGCCATTACAGCCCTCCTTATATAAATCGTAATTATTACGCTTTATAATATACCATATGACTTTAATGACCTCAAACTAATTGTTTCAGCGTAATATTTTTCCATTTTCTTGCCCTTAGCCAGCTCATCGATCATTTTGTCCATATAACGGATTTCCTGCATCAGCGGTTCTTCAATTTCCTCTACTCTCACACCGCAAATGATACCTTTCACTTCATGTCTCGCCGGATTCATTGCAGGTGCCTGGCCAAAGAATTCTTCGAAATTCACTTCCTTGTCTATCTGTGTCTTAAGTTCTTCTTGTGAATATCCTGTCAGCCAGCGGATAATTTCATCTACTTCTTCTTTTGTTCTGTTTTTACGCTCCGCTTTCGCAAGATAATGCGGGTGTACACTGCTGAAACTCATTTTATAAATTTTATGTTCTGCCATAGTCCTTCACCTCTTATTAAGTAGTTATTAACTGACTTGTCTCAATGATTCATTTATAATTAAAACAAACGTACGTTCGTAAGGAGAGTGTGTCAAATGCAGTTAGATGCGGTTGAAGTGCTGTTTTTACATTATGCAGATGGGAAAACTAAAGAAGAAGCTCTCCAGCATGATTTCTGGTTAACTGAATATAACAGAAAACCGGCAGAACTTCTTGCTTCTCTGCTTAATTCAGGCGCCATTGATCAATCACAGGATCTCTCCGTTACTTTAACCAAGTTCACAGTTCCCATTATAAAAGATTTACTCAAAAAGTCGGGCATTAAAGTCTCAGGAAATAAAAACGATTTGATTGAACGAGTTAAACAGCATCAGGAGTTTATCGATTTAACCGGGCTCAAGCTAACCCCTGTCTATATTGTTCATAAATCTTTCGAAACCTTCCTGCATAACACTGCGTTCATAAATTATATCAGCCTTCACGGACCGGTTACCATTGACGAAGCATACAGTTACTACCTGAACCATCCGGACATGACTCCGTCTGAAATCATCATTGCACTGCATGAAGAAAAAATTGCAGAGAACCTCAGCAAACCGAACAAATATGAGGCTGTTAAATGTCATCACCTGCTCTCCGACTATTACAGCAGTGAGCTGAACGACCTTGAAAAGAGTCTTGACCATTTAAATCAGTTCACGATGCTGATTGTCCTGCAGTCCATTCAGAGGTATCTGCAGCTGGAACACGATCAGCAGCGAAACTCTTTTTTTAATATTGATAACTATACGATTGAAAAGTACCGCAATATGTTACTCATGAAACAATTTACGATTAATGAGCTGTACGATAAACTGATGGAACATGCAGCAGTACTTCCTTATTCTGATAATCATATTAGACTGGCTGCCCAATTCATCATCCGGTATATTATCGGCAGTGCACAGGCTGAAATTAAACTGACAGAAGGCCTGGAGGAAACTCAAAACAAAGAATAATTATTTAGACGGAAGCAGAAAACTGCTCCGTCTTTTTTTATGATTTTTTCAGATTATTTTGACTTGGTAAATAATTAAGCTTATAATTTTGCATTATCCAAGCTTTAAATAATATAAGGGAGATGTGAAAATGGATAACTTATTTACTACATTAGATAGTCTGAATGAGGAAATCATTTCAATACGGAGACATTTACATAAGCATCCGGAGCTGTCGTTTGAAGAAGTAGAAACACCAAAATATATTGCTGATTTTCATGAGCAGTTAGGTCATGAAGTTAAGACAGGAGTCGGCGGCAATGGTGTGCTCGCATATTTAAAAGGAAATCATGAAGGACCGACAGTTGCACTCCGTGCAGATTTCGACGCTCTGCCGATTCACGAGGAGACGGACCTGGAATTTCAATCAGTCAACGATGGCGTAATGCACGCCTGCGGCCACGATGGTCACACGGCGACTTTACTTGGCGTAGCCAAAGCTTTAAATAAACATAAAGACGATCTCCACGGCACCGTCGTATTTATTCATCAGCATGCTGAAGAATTACCGCCGGGCGGTGCGAAACCGATGATTGAAGATGGTGTACTTCATGGTGTAGATGTTATTTTCGGCACTCACTTACAGGCACAAATGCCTTTATATGAGATTAATTACAGAACGGATGAGCTGCAGGCATCTTCAGATTCATTCGAAGTCACTATTTTCGGCAAAGGCGGACACGGCGCTATGCCTCAGGATACCAAGGACAGCATTTTAATTGCTTCACAGCTCGTCGATAATTTCCAGCAGATTGTCAGCCGCCGTGTAAACCCGCTTCAGTCAGCTGTTTTATCAGTATGTTCATTTGAAGCAATCGGTCCATATAATGTCATTGCAAATACCGCTAAGATTAAAGGGACTGTTAGAACTCTGAATGAAGAGACGAGAGAACTCATGGAACAGGAAATGCAGCGTGTCATCGAAGGCACCTGTCATTTAAGCGGAGCTGATTTTGAATTTAAATATGACCGCGGCTATCCCGTTTTAATTAATCATAAAGAAGAAACTGAATTTGTTATGGAAGTTGCCGAAACTGTACCGGAAGTTCAGGAGATAAAAGAAACTGAACCGATTATGGGAGGCGAAGATTACTCTTACTATCTGCAGGAAGTAAAAGGGACTTATTTCTTTACCGGTGCACAGCCTGAAGGTACAGAAAATCCGTATCCTCATCATCATCCTAAGTTTGATATTGATGAAAAATCATTGGTGATTGCCGCGAAAATACTGGCAAAATCAACAATGGAATATATGTTAAAAAATAAGTAACCCCAAGGGAGAAATTTATGGATAACAATTCGACACATTTATGGAAAGACTGGCGACTGCACCTGGTAGTTCTTGTCATTGTCATTATTACAGAACTGATCGGGACACATAAAATACCTGTCGGTGCCGGAGCAATCCTGCTGCTTCCTATGCTCTATGCAGTGATTATCGGGCTTGCAGCTTTCTTTACTCCGCTTATTAATAAAGTACAATCCAGAAAAGCTGAGTCCTTAGTGTTCATGTCAGTCACATTGCTGATTGCTAAATTTGGAGTTCAGGCCGGCCCCGCTTTGCCGGAATTAATTAAAGCCGGCCCTGCATTAATCTTTCAGGAGTTTGGAAATCTGGCAACAATTTTAGTTGCACTTCCCGTCGCAATAATGCTCGGCTTAAGACGTGAAACTATCGGTATGACCCACTCTATCGGGAGAGAGGCAAATCTTGCATTAATATCTGAGAAATATGGCATTTCATCTCCGGAAGGCCGGGGCGTCGTATCCATGTATATTTTCGGAACGATTTTTGGAGCAATATTTCTCGGTGTGACATCCGGACTATTTGCGTCAATTTTACCAATCAGTCCTCTGTCTTTTGCCATGGCAACGGGAATAGGCAGCGGAAGCATGACAGCAGCTTCTCTTGGACCTCTTGTGGCAATGTATCCTGAACAAAGCGAACTGATTACAGCTTATTCAGGGGCAAGCAATCTTCTCACCTCGGTAACCGGTTTATATATGAGCATATTCATCGGTTTACCGATGGCGGAAAAATATTACAGTTGGATTACTAAATTAAAATCTAAGAGAAGAGGATGAGAGGATGTTAGAAAAACTAATAGATTGGACTCTAACACTGACCATTGTGGCTGCAATGGCACTGCTCGGCAACTTTATCGGCTATGAAGTAATGCCGCTTGCCGCTCTGCCTGGTATGATCAGTTTGATGGTTATTGTATTAATCGGCATGATTATTCATGAAGTGCTTCCTTTTAAAAGGTTACCCGCCATTGCTTATATCGGCCTGCTTGCTTTTATTTTAACTATCCCCGGTGTCCCCGGAGCGGAAAAAATAGCAGAGTGGACAGCTGAAGTTAATCTGCTTGCTTTGACCACTCCAATTCTTGCCTATGCAGGCATTTCCATCGGTAACTCCTGGGCTGATTTTGCAAAGATGGGCTGGAAAACTATCATTATTGGTATGCTTGTTTTATTAGGAACTTACTTAGGTTCGGCGATTATTGCCGAAATCATTTTAAGAATACAGGGGATTGTATAATCCCATCAAAAAAGGCAAAAGCAGATTATTGCTTTTGCCTTTTTTAAAATTTATCTTTAGAAAATTCTTTATATCCCGTTACTTTTTGAGTCTCATAAAATTCTTTAAACCGTTTTAAAACATCCTCATAACTGAGTCCGTCCAGATGATAGATTAATCCATGTTCTTTTGAATCCCTCGCCGGCAGTGCTTCGAAAGTATAACCTTCTTCCATTTTAATACACTGTATAGTATCGACTTCCAGCGCGTAATGATTAAACGATAATGTAGCAAAACTGTCTTCTTCTTCCACTATATCTTTTACTGCCCTTTCCACCTGAGGCCATGTCGGATTTTGATAATCATCCAGACCAGTTGACAATTCCGTATAAGGTTCCTGCGGCGGCTGTTCCGCTTCAGTCTTGTCGTTATCTTGTTTCAAGAAATCAAATATTCCCATGTCATTACACTCCTTGTTAAATCAGAACAATTTATTCGTTTTACCAATACTTAAACTAGGACCATCAATGCCAAAGACAGAAAAGTCCGCTTTGCCATATACCCTAGTTGTTATAGCTTAATATCTTTTCTGTATCGCCATGTTCATCTATCACATTTTTATAATACAGCAGTGGACAGTTTGCATTATTCGGAATCATACCATTGTCGGCATACTCCAAAGGTTTAGTTTCAATATCTGCTGCTTTTCTCAAAATATGACCTCCTGCAAATTTATATACTTATAGTTGCCCGTTTTATATATTGTGTAATCATAAAAAATAAGCGGATGTCCGTTGCCGGACATCCGCTTATTAAAATTATTTTAATTATCTTCTTTGCTCTGTGCTTCAATTTCCGGCGGCTGTTCATCCGGAAGTGTTTCTTCAAACGCTTCCCGTTTTTCTTCCAGTTCTTTTTGAGTTTCTTCTCTGTAACCCGCTTCATAAACAAGCTGCTGTTTTTCGAGCTTGATTATACCGTACTCACTCCGTAATGCTTTATATAGCGATATTGCGAGCATGATCACGATAAAGGTGAACGGGAATGCCGCAATCAGCATCGCCATCTGGAGAGCATTCAGGCCGCCTGATGCCAGAAGCACCATTGCTGTCGCAGCGAGGATTCCGCCCCAGATCAGTTTGATTTTAAGCGGTGGGTTAAGTGAACCGCCGGTTGTCAGCATACTCAGTACGAAAGTACCGCTGTCTGCTGATGTTACAAAGAATGATGCAATCAGCAATATCGCGATCCCCATAATCAGGGGTGCTGCAGGATAGTTTTCAAGGAAGGCGAATAATGCGACTTCGTTACCCTGTGTTTCTATCAGGCTGTATAATCCTCCGCCAAGTATATTATCGGATTCAATACCTGCAACGCCGAAGATTGCAAACCAGATTGCACTGAATAATACTGGAACACCCATGACACCGATGATGAATTCACGGATAGTTCTGCCTCGGGATACACGTGCAATAAAGCTCCCAACGAATGCAGCCCAGCCGATCCACCAAGCCCAGTAGAATAATGTCCAGCTGTCGAGGAATCCTCTGTCGCCGACAAATGAGTTCATGTTAAAAGTCATGCTCACTAAATTCTGCAGATAGTTTCCTGTGTTCGTCATAAATGAATCAATCATTAATACTGATGACCCAAATATAAATACGAAAATCATTAATGCAATCGCAATCACAACGTTACCCATGCTTAAGTAACGGATACCTTTGTTAACACCTGTTGCTGCCGATGCGATAAATGCAATTGTAATAATAATAACTACTATCATTTGTGTCAGCAAATTATTTTCTATCGCGTCAAAGCTGTAGCTTAAGCCTGCTGTAATCTGCGTGGCACCAAGACCAAGGGACGTTGCGATACCGAAAATAGTACCGAATACTGCGATAACATCAACTGTTGTACCCATCCACCCTTTTGATCTGTCACCGATTAACGGAGATATTGCTGAACTCATTAACAGCGGTGCGTTATGTCTAAAATTAAAGTATGCCAATGCAAGTCCGACTACTGCATATACTGCCCACGGGTGAAATCCCCAATGAAATAACGTATATTGAAGTGCTTCCTGCTGGGCAAGTGCCGTACCGCCTTCTGTAATCGGCGGGTTGTGGAAATGGGTCAGCGGCTCGTTTACACCGTAGAATACAAGACCGACACCCATCCCTGCTGTGAACAGGAATGAGAACCACGTGAAATAACTGTACTGCGGTTTTTCATCTTGTTTGCCCAGGCGGATTTTACCGTAAGGACTGATAACAAGATAAAAAGCGAAAATTACAAAGCCTGTCATTGCGAGCATGTAGACCCAGCCGAGTTCATTAGAAATAAAATTATTAATATAACCTAAATTAGTTTCCAGATTGGTCGGAAAAATCGCCCCCCATAAAATAAATACAAATGCGATAGCAAGTGAAATATAGAAGACAGGGGTTACTGCTGATTTTCTGTTTCTCATGAAATATCCTCCTTATGAAATTGTGATACCCCATATAAAGACATACCAAAAAGAAAGGTCTCTATACAAGATAATCATTGATTCTGCAAAATTTTACTTTTTTGTGAGAAAAAAGATGGTAAGTGCATGCGCACTCCAGAAAAAATTGAAATAAAAAAGATGATGTTTAATAATGTCTGAATAATACTTCAGAACAATAGCGCATTGCGAATAGAATCGCACGACAAAGGGAGGCATAGTTAAATATGCTCTAAACAACTAACAATACTAACATGAATAATCCAAAAATAAAACGGTACAAAAGTATGAATGCGTTTCATCTCATCTATTAGTGTATATTTACAAAAATAATTCCCTATTTTACATAGAATAAACTGTTCGATGATAATATTACTTTTCGAAAAAAACAGACACAAACTTTATAAAATCTGTGTCCGGTTTAATTTTAAGCTGCAGCGCGGAGGGATTTTATCTTTTTGCCATTTGGTAAATAACAGTTCTTCATATCTCTTGTATACTGCTTTACCGTGAATTTTCTCGTCACCGTAAACAAAATACGGCGGGATTTTATTAGAGTTAAAACGTGCTGCATGTATATCAATAAGTTTCTGGAGTGCATCCAGGTCTTTTCTAAATTTTGCAGAGCGTATCCCTCCGCGGCGCTGATGTTCATTGTCCAGTATTTGCAGAAATTCATGTGCATCAATTAAATAAGGATGCCCTTCATTATAAATTGATTTTACAATCGGATGAGAAAGATAGCGGGTGTTCGTGTCAATTATATCCATCGCGCCGAGACACACTCTGATAATCTGGTACATTTCCAGTACTTGTTTTGATAAACGGCGATTGTCTAAAAATTGTGCACTGATTTTATGGTTTTCATGTACTCTGAAAATTTGCATGGAACAACCGTCCTTTATTTAAAGCCTCTTGTAAATGATGCCGGTACTTCCGATTCAAATCTCATGACCTTACCGCTCGTCGGATGTTTAAACTTAATCGCATTCGCATGCAGTCCAAGCCTGTTAATCGAATTAACTTCCGATCCGTATTTTTTATCGCCGGCTATCGGATGACCTAAATCCTGCATATGCACACGAATCTGGTTTTTACGCCCAGTATCCAGATTCACCTTTAATAGCGAGAACTTGCGATTCGTTTTCAGCACTTTATAATGAGTGATTGCTTTTTGGCCGTGATTCGGTTTCGGACTCGAATGCATCATGAACGTTTTGTCCTCTGTCAGCCAGGATGTAATCGTTCCATCCTTTTTCATGACTCCTTCAACCAGAGCGATATATGAACGTTCCTGTACTGCTTCCGTCCATGCTTTTTGCAGGTGCTGCTGAATCATTTTGCTCCGTGCAAATATCATAACACCTGATGTGTCGCGGTCCAGACGATGTACAATAAACACCCGGTTGTTCGGATGAATACTTTGTACATATTCCATCAGCTGCCTGTAAGCAGTCATCTGCCGTTCCTGCTTCGAACCCATGGACAGAAGTCCGCTTTCTTTGTCGATGACGATCAGGTCGTCATCTTCATGAAGTATTTTTAATCCTTTTAATTTTACGCTTGCAGAAGCAACCCGATCGCGTATTTGAACAAGGTCCCCCGGTTTCAGAGCATCGTCAAACTGAGTAGTCGGCTTGTCATTAACGACCACCTGGCCGCGTTTTAAAATACCTTTAACGGCGTTACGGCTTTTTGACGGCATTACTTTGAATAAAAACTCCAGTACCTCTGTATGTTCTTTAACTGTCCATTCTTCATGACGCGGTGTATTTGATTTAGTTTTTGATTTCTTCTTCATTTTAAATTTCCTCTGCTTTATCTTATTTAATAACTTTCACGGATCTAAGCGGTTCTTCTATTGTACTCGGTATATTCCTTAATTACAGTAAAATATTCATATTAAAAAGCTTTCTGTCTGAACAAGACAAAAAGCTTTAGTTATCAGAAAATATATTATTTTAAATTTAAATTGCGCACTGCTTCTTCCAATTTTTTCATTTCTTTATTCATTACTGTCTTAGCAACAGGCTTTACTGTCATCGCAAATACTTTGACTCCCATACTGCTTTCTATAGATGACTTCACGGTAAGTTCAGAATGTCCTCCTCTGGGTTCCACATTAAATAACGTTGTTATAACGCCCTGTTTCAACCTGGTTTTCATTATAATTCGCCTGTTATGAACATATTCTGTAATCTCATTTCTGAAACGGTAAGTCTTATCTCTAACGCCCAGCGTTACTCTGAATTTTGTTCCTTTGGAGCGCTTGCCTTTCGTGCTGTATTCAATTTCTTTAAGAATACTGAAAATATTTTTTAACTGCTTGTCATCATTTATAACTGCAAACACTTCTTCCGGTGATGCTGCCAGTTTGTCATTATAATAACTGTATATATCCATATGCTGTCACCTGCCTTTGTACTTATCTTTTCATTATAGCTATACTTTCGTTTTTTATCCTGCCATTTAAAATGGTCCGAGATTAATCAAAACAGCGACTGCCAGCAGTAGAAAGGCTATACCTGTCCATATTAAAAATAACGGGAAAAACCATTTTGCCCATTTTGCCCACGACACACCTGCTACAGCGAGACTTGCCATTAAAGGTCCTGAAGTCGGATACAGTGCATTTGAAAAACCGTCACCGAATTGAAATGCCAGAACGCTGACTTGCCGAGTGATTCCAATCATATCCGCGAGCGGTGCCTGTATCGGCATCATGATTGCTGCCTGTCCGCTTCCAGAGGGGACAAAGAAATTAAAGAGAGAATTCATGATAAACATGCCAATTGCTGTAGCTACCGGCGGCAAAGCAGATAAAGGATGAGACAGTGTATTGACAAGCGTGTCGAGGATTTGTCCGTTTTCCATTATTACGAGCACAGCTCTGGCCAGTCCGATAATCAGTGCACCATATACAAGGTTTTTACAGCCTTCTAAAAATGTAATTGCGATTGTATTGTAATTCATTCCCGCTATTATTCCTGCTATCAATCCTATAATAACAAAAAATGCCGCCATATGATCTGTTGTCCACTGGAATTTAACTACCGCGAAAATGAAAAATATCAAAGCTGCCCCCGTCCAAATTAAGATCAACTTATGCCGGCCAGTAAACTTCTCATCAAAAGTCATTTCGTTATTCGCTGCATTTTCTATCCCGATTAAGCTTCTCGACGGATCATTTAATATTTTCTTACAGTAACGCCAGGTATACCAAATTGTGACTCCAACCAGAAG
The DNA here is from genome assembly GCF_003387165.1 of Jeotgalicoccus halotolerans. Classification (GTDB taxonomy): domain Bacteria; phylum Bacillota; class Bacilli; order Staphylococcales; family Salinicoccaceae; genus Jeotgalicoccus; species Jeotgalicoccus halotolerans. Next base: position 122,096 of record NZ_QUMW01000013.1, on the reverse strand, counting down.
GACAAAAGCAATTAGTCTGAATACCATACCGGAAAACAGCGGAAGTTCCGATATGGTATGCGCTATTCCCACCGTATAAGGATTAAGAAAACCTGCAGAAAAACCGACAAATGCTGCGTTAAATGTAATTGCGACCGCCACGAGTGCATCAAGTTTCAAAGCTTTAACAAGCAGCACGCCTATAGCAACAAAAGGAATTACCGAGTTCGCGAGTGCTCCTACTGCTCCTCCCAAGGCAAATAAAATTATTATCGTTGCAATCAGCAGGAATTCTTTCCCTTTCATCGTGTCGATTGCTGAATAGATGCCTTTATGTATCGCACCGGATTTGTTGATAATTTCGAACATACCGCCGGCAAACAATACTAGAAATATCAATCCGGCACTTTCAACCATCCCTGTCTGAACTGCCATAAATACATCCATGAATTCTGCCGGCGAAGATTCAACATTCTCAAATGTCCCCGAGATTACAGTTGTAACCCCGTCTGTTTCCTCCCTGTCAAACGCTCCGGCCGGTACAAAATATGTGGCTGCTGCTGCCATTAACAGCACCGCAAAAACAATGACATATGTATCTGGAAACTCCCACTTCTTCCGCTTTCTTTTATCCGATTCTTTAATCATAAAACAACACCCCTTTTAAAGTCTGAATATTCTATAAATTTAAAAATATATTACTATACTAACATAGATATAAATTATGCAAATTGTATTTTTATGCATTTAAATTAAGTTCTGCTCCAATTATCTTTTATAATTTGGTTAATTACATTAAAGACGGGTATTTATAATATGTATTTTAATTTTCAGGAGGGGATCTTTAATGTCTAAAAAGAAAGACGAACTGAATCAGCGAGATACTATCGATAATACAAAGAAGGCGCCGCTTACGACAAATCAGGGTCTGCCTGTGAGTGAAGACGAATTTTCATTAAAAGCCGGTGAACGCGGGCCGACTTTAATGGAGGATTTTCATTTCCGTGAAAAAATGACTCACTTTGACCATGAAAGAATTCCTGAACGTGTCGTACATGCCCGCGGTTTCGGTTTTCATGGTGAATTCGAAGTTTACGAATCTTTAGAAAAATATACAAAAGCAAAATTCCTTACAGAACCGGGTAAAAAAACACCGGTCTTCGTCAGATTTTCCACCGTTGCCGGAAGCCGCGGTTCAATGGATATTCCGCGTGATGTACGCGGTTTTGCCACTAAGTTTTATACGGAAGAAGGCAACTATGATTTAGTCGGTAACAATATGCCTGTTTTCTTTATGCAGGATGCTATTAAGTTCCCGGACTTCGTCCACGCAGTAAAACCTGAACCTCATAATGAAATGCCTCAAGCAGCTTCGGCCCACAACACTTTCTGGGATTATGTATCAATGAACACTGAAAGTGCCCATATGGTTATGTGGCTGATGAGTGACCGTGCAATTCCAAGAAGTTTTAATATGATGGAAGGTTTTGGTGTGCATACCTTCAGACTAGTAAACGCCGAAGGCAAAAGCCATTTTGTTAAATTCCACTGGAAACCGAAAGACGGCATGCATTCTGTACTTTGGGACGAAGCACAAATAATCAACGGTAAAAACATCGACTTCAACCGACAGACTATGTGGGAAAATGTTGAAAAAGGAATTCCAGCAGAATTCGAGCTCGGGCTTCAGATTATTCCTGAAGAAGATGAATTCAAAATGGACTTTGATATACTGGACCCGACAAAATTATGGCCGGAAGAAGATGTACCTGTACAGATTGTCGGTAAGATGACGCTCAATCAGAATGTTGACAACGTCTTCGCAGAAACAGAACAGGTAGCATTCCATCCCGGCAGTGTAGTTCCGGGAATTGATTTCACTAATGATCCCCTTCTGCAGGGCAGATTGTTCTCCTATACAGATACGCAGTTAATTCGTCTCGGCGGTCCAAATTTCCATCAGCTGCCGATTAACAGACCTCTATGTCCGTTTTCAAATAACCAGCGTGACGGCTATGGACAGATGTCTATTCATAAAGGACAGACGTCGTATCATATTAACCAGATGAATGATAATCAGCCGGAACCGGCAAGCGCTGAAGACGGCGGTTATGAACATTATCATGAAAAAGTAGAAGGCAGAAAAGTTCAGGCACGAAGCGACAGTTTTAAAGATCACTTCAGCCAGGCAAAACTTTTCTTAAATTCATTATCGAAACACGAGAAACAGCACTTGTACGACGCTTTCAGCTTCGAACTCGGCAAGTGTGATATGGAAATTAGAAACCAAGTCATTTCAGAACTGATAAACTATATCGACCGCGACCTGACAGAGTATGTCGCCGATAAGGTTGGTGCTGAACTTCCTGATGAAGTAAATGAATCAACTTATGAAAAAAGTTCACCAGCACTCAGCATGACGAATACTAATTTCTCTCTGAATACACGTACAGTGGGAGTCATTATTATGCCTGATGTTGCTGAGACAACATTGAAAGAAACTAAACACAAACTTGAAGAACAGGGCCTTCAGCCGACGTTCATTTCAGATAAAATTTACCACATCGGTGATATTACGCTGGGTGCGACCTTCGATACCGTACACTCAGTACTGTTTGATTCACTAATTGTCATAAGCGGTGAAAAACCTCTGCCCGCTCCGGCAATTGAAAACCTTGAAATTGCTTATAAACACAAAAAAGCAATTGGTTTCGGCACTGATTCAGTAAATATATTTGATTCTCTGTCATTCTCTCAAAATGACCCGGGAATCACTGATATAGAACAGGATTTCGACGGTTTCTTAAACGATGTTAAAGGTCACAGAGTCTGGGAAAGATAATTTTTTGACTTGAAAAGCGTGACATTAAAAATATTATGTGTAATACTAGTCATTAATTAAATACTGGTGCCTTTAAATCAGTCCAGAGAGACTGACAAGGACAGCGCGACATAATATTAGTGCAGTTAAACACGCCCTCGCCGAGGGAAGTTTGCCGTACCTTATTATAGAAAAAGCTTCTTGTCATGTTTCTGGCAGGAAGCTTTCTTTTTGCCTGAAACCATAACGAGAAGTGCCCTTTTCGGCGCCAGTTTCTTAAATTCAAAAGATACTGGAGGAGTTATGTATGTCAACTTATGACAAAGAATTCTCACTTGAGGCAGTACCTCAGTCAAGTCGCAAAGGTTTTTGGAATATTTTAGCCGTTATGCTATCACTGAGCTTTTTCTCAGCGAGTATGTGGTCAGGCGGGACATTAGGTGAAGGACTGTCGTTTACGAGCTTTATCCTGATTGTTCTTGCTGGTAATTTAATACTCGGTTTATATACAGGTGCACTCGCTTATATCGCTGCTAAAACCGGATTATCGACTCATTTGCTCGCTCGTTACGCTTTTGGTAAACAAGGCTCTTATATTACTTCTTTTCTGCTCGCATCCACCCAGGTCTGCTGGTTCGGTGTCGGTCTTGCAATGTTTGCTGTACCGGTTTCAATTGCTACAGGGATTAACGTATTTGTGTTAATCGGGGCCTTCGGTGCTCTGATGACTATCTCGTCAATTTTCGGTTTGAAAGCTCTCGCGGTTCTCGGTTTTATCAGTGTGCCGACCATCACAATACTTGGCTCTTATTCTGTTTCCGATGCTGTCAATTCAATGGGCGGCATGGAAGCTCTCTTTGCTTATGAACCGGCACAGTCAATCAGCATTGCTCTCGCGCTGACTATCTGTGTGGGATCCTTTATCAGTGCTGGGACACTCACCCCCGATTTCACACGTTTTGCAAAATCAGCTAAATCTGCAGTCAGCTCAAGTATTATCGCATTCTTTTTAGGAAATTCGCTGATGTTCCTCTTTGGGGCTGTCGGTGCAATGGCATTTGGTATTGCTGATATTTCAGAAGTGATGCTGCTTCAAGGGCTAATGATTCCGGCCATTATTGTACTCGGCTTAAATATCTGGACAACAAATGACAGCGCACTTTACGCATCAGGTCTGGGTTTTGCAAATATTTTCAAGCTCCCTAAAAAATATATCGTCGTATTCAATGGTATATTAGGAACCATCGCAGCGATGTGGCTGTACAATAACTTTGTCGGATTCCTGACACTGCTGGGTTCTGCCTTGCCGTCAATCGGTGCAATCATACTCGCAGATTACTTTATTGTCAGACGCGGAAAATATGCAGCTTACAGTACAATGGAATTTAAATCGTTAAACCGCGTTGCTCTCTTCGCCTGGATTGCCGGTATCGCTTTAGCAAACTTTGCACCGGGAATTCCGCCGCTTAACTCTTTACTTGGAAGCAGTGTCATTTACGTTGCAGGTATGAAACTTGCCGCATATAAAGAAACAGTTTCAGTTAAAACTTCAATAAAAACAAAGGATGAGGTCGTACGTGATTATTAAAAATGCTTCACTCAGAGGACAAACAGGATTATGGAACATCACAATTGAAAATGGAAAATTTAAAGATATTACACAGGATAAAGTTAAAGACACCAAGAATACTCTAGATGTAAACGGATCTCTTGTGCTGCCGCCGTTTATCGAACCGCATATTCACTTGGATACAACACTGACCGCCGGTGAACCGGAATGGAACTTAAGCGGCACCTTGTTTGAGGGTATTCAGAGATGGTCCGAGCGCAAGGAATCATTAACACTCGAAGATGTTAAAAATCGCTCGAAAAAAGCAATTAAATGGCAGATTGCCCAGGGTATTCAGCACATCCGTACACATGTAGATGTTACTGATCCGGAACTGACCGCCTTAAAAGCAATGATTGAAGTAAAAGAAGAACTTGCAGAGTTCGTAAACATTCAGCTGGTTGCCTTTCCGCAAGAAGGAATTTTATCGTACCCGAACGGCAAAGAACTGCTGGAAGAAGCAGTAAAACTCGGTGCCGATGTAGTCGGCGGTATTCCCCACTTCGAATTCACCAGAGAGTACGGGGTGGAATCGATGAAAATCGCCTTCGATTTAGCAGAAAAATACGACAAGCTGGTCGATATTCACTGTGATGAAATCGATGATGAGCAGTCGCGCTTCGTGGAAGTTGTCGCAAATGAAGCATATCAGCGCGGCTACGGCGAGAAAACGACGGCGAGTCATACAACAGCAATGGGCTCTTATAATGATGCGTATACAGCTAAATTGTTCCGCCTGCTTAAAATGTCCAATATCAACTTTGTGTCTAATCCGCTGATTAATATTATTCTGCAAGGCCGTTTCGATACATACCCAAAACGCCGTGGACTAACGAGAGTAAAAGAAATCCAGGCAGCAGGCATGAATATCTGTTTCGGCCACGATGATATCTTTGATCCGTGGTACCCGCTCGGCACAGGAAACATGCTGCAGGTGCTTCACATGGGTATTCATGCAGCACAATTAATGGGTTACGAAGAAATCATCAATTCGATTGATCTGGTTACAAAAAACAGTGCAAAAACTCTCCACATTGAAGAAGAATACGGCATAGAAGCAGGCAAACCTGCAAACTTTATCGTGCTGAATGCCGATAATGAATACGATGTTATCCGCAAACAGGCAGCTGTGACACATTCATACCGAAACGGGAAACTGATTGCTGGAACAAAACCTGCAGAAACGATGATTAATCTCGGTACAGAAGAGAAAATTGATTTTGAAAGATAAGACGACTATCCACTGCCGCTGCTCTGCAGCAGGCAGTTTTTTCGTTATTGCACAGCTATCCTGTTAAAATTAAGTAACTAATGGAAAATGAAAGAGGAAACATTATGACTGAAAAAGCAGTAATTTATACATCAGCGACATGTCCAGTATGCGGCATGGCGAAAGATCTTTTAAATTCAATGGATATAGAATATAAAGAAATCAAAGTCGATATCAATCCGGTCTCGACCGTCAGACTGATTGTGAAAACAGGTAAATTCACAGTACCTCAAACGATTATTAAGGGCACAGTTATTTCCGGCTTCAATCCTGATAAAGTCATTGAAGCGGTGCACAGGTAGCAGGCAGTTTTATCGAGTAATTTCATACAGCCTGTTAAAATTAAAGACAGTGATAGATTCGTTTTACATGAAAGGAGTTTTAATCATGAGTGTAAAAGAAAATGAAAACAATATCTCAAAAGAAGAGCCAAAAGAAATTAAAGGAATTGAGACTTTAGATTTTGGTGCTTCAGGTATGGTATGCGACTTCGAGACCGGTATATGCGGTCCAATCAACGAAGAGAAAGAGGATAAAAAATAATGAAAATTACAATCTGGTCAGATTTCGTATGTCCATTCTGCTTTATAGGACAGGCGAACTTAGATAACGCGCTTAAAACATTCGCACATAAAGACGAAGTCGAAATTGAATACAAGAGCTTCCAGCTGATGCCGGACGCCGAATACACACCGGGTGAAACTTACGCTGAAACTTTTGCTAAAATGAAAGGCATTCCTGCTGAACGCGCTAAAGGTATGTTTTCACAAGTAATAGAAACAGCTGAAAAAGCAGGCGTTGAAATTAACTATGATATCGCTAAATTAACGAATACATTCGACGCTCACCGCGTGTTCCAGTATGCTAAAGAACAAGCTAAAGGCACTGACTTCTTTAAAGCACTCTACGATGCACACTTCACAAACGGTGAAGTGCTGAATGATGAAGAAACACTCGTCCGCTTGTCAGAATCAGTCGGTTTAGAGGGTGATACTGTGCGCGGTATCATCAACAGCGACCAGTATAAACAGGACGTCAATGTCGACATCTCGCAGGCATCACAATTAGGAGTCCAGGGCGTACCATTCTTCCTGGTAAACGATAAATATTCTATCTCAGGTGCGCAGCCTGTCGAATTATTCGAAGAAGCACTAGAGAAAATTTACCATGAAGGGCAGGACGCTGAATAAGGAATGATTTTTGGGGGATTGGATACACATGAGATTCAATCATGCCAACCCCGGGACCTTGGGATACACATGAGATTCAATCATGCCAACCCCGGGACCTTGGGATACACATGAGATTCAATCATGCCAACCCCAGGACCTTGGGATACACATGAGATTCAATCATGCCAACCCCAGGACCTTGGGATACACATGAGTTTCGATCATGCCAACCCCAGGACCTTGGGATACACATGAGTTTCGATCATACCAACCCCAGCACCGCCGGATACACATGAAACACTATCATACCAACCCCGGCACTATCTTCAACCTAACGAAAGGCCGGATAATCCATCTTCAGGATTACCCGGCCTTTTTTCATTTAAAATTATTTAGCTTCTGAAATGACACCGCAAGCAACTGGAGTACCAGCATCGCCTGAAGGCTGTGTCATATAATCATCTTCACCTGAGTGAATGATTAATGCAGTGCCTTCTTCTGTCAGCAAAGTAGTATCCAGATTTTCATCTAGAATAGAGACATTCTCGGCATCAATTTCCGTTGAAACTGTACCATCTTCTGCAACTTCAATATTTTCTAAATCTCCTGCATGAGGTCCGTCTTCATGATCAAAGCCGTGAGCTGCATCTGTCGGATTATAGTGATCTCCGGCCGTTTCAAAGTCTGGTCCTTCACACATTCCGGCATTATGAATATGAATGCCGTGCATTCCGGTTTCAAGTCCTTCAGCTTCAAGTGCGATTGTTAATCCATCGTCCGCTTCTGAGAAAGTTGCTGTGCCTATTTCTTCTTCATCGCCGTTTATCATGGTGACTTCAATTTCTTCCGACGGGTCCTGTGTCGGCGCTTCACCATCGCTGCATGCTGCGAGTACCAGAATCGCGAGTAACATTGGCAAGTACATCAAACGCTTCATAATAATCCCTCCAGCTTTTTATAAACCTGTTCCCCTGTTCAAACCATTTAAACCTTCATTCTAAAACAAAGAGTGATATGATAAATTTTAAATACTCGAATATATGAGGCTGTTTTCCTAGTATACTTTTACCTTAGTTCCCTCGCCGCCGTCAGCAATAGCAAATGATTTTACAACAGACTCCGGAACACCTGCTTTATACTCTTTTCAACTACCTGATTCGAATCGATAGAAGACAAGCTCCCTTTAAATGAGTCCATACCTGTGATGACTTTCATCTGGTTCTTTCCTTAATTAACCTGAAATATTAAAAAAACTGTAAAAGCATACAGCAGCCACCTTTACAGTTTCTTATATTACATCATCCAAGGTCTCGGATTTCTGTTTTGCTGCTTCATATTACTTTGAGGCAGATTATTTTTAGTTACGACTTTTGGTGTCATACCCTGTTCAATATGACTTTTCAGCTTGGAGTTCATTTTACTTAGCTGAAATCCATTGTACACACGCTTTGTTTCTTTATTACACTCCGGACAGACGTCATTTGCAACATCAGAGGACATTGATTTCCATGCATCATACTCTCCACATGACTTACATAAAAAAGTATATCTCGGCATTTATTTCTCGATTTCCGGAATGATATTTTCATCAAAAATTTCTTTAGGAAGAGATAACGTACAGCATGCATTAGGAATATCGACTATCCCTGCAATATTCCCCTGTACAGGTGCTGATCCTAACAGCATATATGCCTGCTCTCCAGTGAAACCACGCGTTTTTAAATACTCGATAGCGTTTAGACATGCGTTTCTGTATGCAGTATTCGCATCTAGATAAGTCTGATCGCCTGAAAACTCATTAACTGAAATGCCTTGGAAAACTAGATATTCATTATAATGAGGCATTACAGGTCCCGGCTGGAAGGCAGGATTATGTTCAATTTTATGCTTCTTCATACCGCCTTTAATTACGTCTACTTTAAGCTCAATCCATCCCGGCATTTCTATCCCGCCGCAGAATGTAATTTCTCCATCTCCTTGTGAAAAGTGAAGATCACCAACAGATAGTTTAGCGCCCTCAACAAATACAGGGAAATAAATTCTCGATCCTTTAGATAAATTTTTAATATCACAGTTACCACCATTTTCTCTAGGAGGAACAGTTCTTGCTCCCTCACTTGCAACACGGTCAAAAGCCTCTCCTTTTAATGTCCCTAAGACAACAGAATCTGCATCCGGCAACTCTGCAAGTGCCGGTACACGATCGGGATTAGTATCCACCAAGGCTTTCTCTCTTTTGTTCCACTTATCTAGTAACTCCTGAGACGGCGCAACACCGATTAAACCGGGATGGATAATACCTGCAAATTTAACGTTAGGCACATGTCTGCTCGTTGCGTAAATTCCTTCAAAATCCCAAATTGATTTCGCAGCATTAGGATAATGATCTACCAGGAAACTTCCGCCATTTTCTTTAGCAAAAATACCGTTAAAACCCCACTCATGTGCACTGAATGTGCCAATATCTAAAATATCAACAACGAGTAAATCACCAGGTTCTACACCATTAATATGGACGGGACCGCTCAATACGTGAACGCGTTTTAAGTTTACATCTGCAATATCTGAAGGGTCGTCGTTATTTGAAATCTGACCGTCTGTCCAGTCGAGGCATTCAAGTTTAAATGATTCGCCTGGGTTTACGGAGAAGGCCGCAGGAATGTCAGGGTGCCAGCGATTGTGACCAGGGTGCTTTTGTTCATGCATTTTCTTAGTTAAATCAATCTCAAAAATTTGTTTTGACATGTAACTCCTCCTAGAGAATAATGAATACAATTTGAGTATATTTACATCATCTAAATATTGCAAGTAATTACATGAAAGCGTATACAAAAGGATTGTGATAAATAAACAGATACTTATTTTATTTATTTAACGATTACACTCTTCTGTCTCAGGGAAGATATAAACAATGATATTCTTAGGAGGTTTACAATGGATTCTTTCAAAGCTTTAGTTGCTGATAAAACTGATGAAGGTACTGAGATGAGCATCAAGGTGCTCGAAATAGAAGATTTAACCGAAGGTGACGTTTTAATCGACGTGCATTATTCCAGCGTCAATTATAAAGATGGCATGGTAGCGGCAAAAGGGGAAATTGCGGAGTATTTCCCGATTATCCCGGGCATTGATCTTGCCGGTGAGGTTATCGAGTCAAAAGATGACAAGTTTAAAAAAGGCGATGCTGTCATCGCGACGAGCTACAAAATCGGCACGGGAATTTCAGGCGGTTTTTCTGAAATTGCACGTGTTCCGGCCGAATGGGTTTTACCTTTACCTGAAGGCATGACTTTAAAAGAGTCGATGGAACTTGGTACAGCCGGTTTAACGGCTGGTATTTCAATTACGAAGCTCGAACAGACAGGCATGCATCCTGATAATGGTGATGTTCTGGTTGCCGGTGCTTCCGGCGGTACAGGCAGTTTATCCGTTAATATGCTGTCTTCAGCAGGTTACAATGTTGTTGCAAGCACCGGCAGTATGGATGAAGCTGACTATTTAAAATCAATCGGCGCAGCAAAAGTGATTCATCGTGACGAAGTAATCAACCAGGATAGCAAACCGGTTGTAAAACCTGTGTATCAGGCAGCTATTGACCCGGTCGGCGGCAAGACGACAGAATATATTATTAAGAGCCTTAAACCCGAAGGTGCACTTGCAACATTCGGTCTTGTCGGCGGCATTCAAGTCCGTACAACGGTTCTCCCGTTCATCGGACGCGGCATTCACTGGCTCGGAGTGGACTCCGTTTTTTACCCGATGGAAAAACGTAAAAAAGTCTGGGACAGATTAGCGAATGATTTAAAACTGGACATTCATACAAAAGAAGTCGTCAACGAAGTGAGTCTCGAGGAATTGCCACAGGTGTTTCACGATATTATCGACGGCAAAGTCAGAGGCCGCACGATTGTTAACTTAAAAAACAGCTAGTTTATACAAAAAACCTTCAGCGAGACGGGCACTCCTCATCTCACTGAAGGTTTTAAATATTTATCTTCTATCCAGATAAATTAACGACTGCTTAGAATATGGAACACCAAGCTTTAAGAGTTCTTTTGCAGTTTCTATAAAATGTTTCGTTCGCCAGTTACATAAGTTTTCTCGATTTTCTAGCTATATAAATATTTCCAGCCATATTTTTACGGCTGTTCCTAAAATGAGCAACCCCAGAATCCATTGCAAAACAGTCACATTAATTTTCTGTCCGGCTTTCGCTCCGAGCGGAGCTGCGAGGAGACTCGCTGCAATCATAATCACTGCAGGTCCGTACAATACCTGCTCCGTCAATATTTTCCCCGCTGTTGTTCCGATAGAAGAAATAAAAGTCACTGCAAGGCTCGTTGCAATCGTGATTCGTGTCGGTATTTTAAGAACGACGAGCATAATCGGCACTAATATAAAGGCACCTGCTGCCCCGACAATTCCCGAAGCTGTTCCGGTGATAAAGGCAAGTCCCGCAGCTAGAAATCTATTGAACTGAAGGTCGTCTCCAGGTGAAAAAGGCACTTCCTTTTTAGGCATAAACATCATTACAACTGCAATTGTTGCAAGTACCGCATAGACGATATTAATCTGACTTTCCGTAAGAAAGCCGGAACCGTAGGCTCCAAGGAGACTGCCGAGCAGTATTGCGCCGCCCATATAAAGTATCAGTTTTATATTCAAATAACCGCTGTTTTTATAGGCCAAGACACCGCCTATCGTAGCAAAAAATACCTGCACCGCACTGATACCTGCCACTTCATGGGGTGTGAATGAAGCGAATCCAAACATGGCAGGTATATAGAGCAGCATCGGATATTTTATAATAGAACCGCCGATTCCTACCATACCTGATATAAAAGAACCGATAAAACCAATTAAAAATATAACAATCATAAATGTGATATCCATTATCTCAACGCTTCTTTAATGCCTGCATATCCTTTTTCGATATTTATAATGTTATCGAATCCGCGGGCTTTAAGCACACTCATTGCGATTGCTGAGCGGACTCCCGTTTGGCAGTGAATATATATTTCTTCTTCTTTATCAAATGGAATCTCTTTATCCTGAAGTTGGCCAAAATGAACATGCTCTGCCTGATTAAGATTTCCTTCTTTGTATTCCGCAGTTGAACGCACATCAAGAACAGATTTATCTTCTGCATTTTCAGTAAAATCTTCCGGTGCAATATTTTTATAAGAATCATTAAAGTACTGTTCTGCCTGATCGCTTGGCACAATCAGCTGAAGATTATCAAAGCCGATGGATGCAAAGTCTTTCTGCAGTGTTTCACTCAAGTCTGGATCCGCAATAACAGTCATTGGTTCATCGTAATTGATGCACCATCCTGCAAACTGAAGAAATTTTCTATTATAAGGAATATTAATTGCACCTTTTTTAAATCCTTCTTTAAATTCTTCTTTACTTCTTAAATCGAAGAGCTGTCCCGGTAATACTTCCGGTGTCCCCACATCTATTTTTCTCATTTTGAATTCAGGCAGTCCTTCCTGATTCACTTTTTTCATTTGTGCAAAATAACTTGGAGGTTCCGGCTGATCACTTGTCAATTCGTTGATAAATGCCTCTTTATCTTCATATTTGAAAACCCAGTTATTTTTCTTCTCATAGCCGAGCGCAGACAGAGGTACAGCACCTAGGGATTTACCGCATGCACTGCCTGCCCCGTGACCTGGCCATACTTGGAGGAAGTCAGGATAGTTATCCAATTTTTTCAACGAATCAAACATGGCATTTGCACCTTCTTCTGTAGTTCCTTCCATGTTCGCTGCCTCTTCAAGCAAGTCAGGACGTCCGATATCACCGACAAATAAAAAGTCTCCGGTAAATATACCCATTGGTTCCTCACTGCCGCCTCCGCGGTCAGTCAATACAAACGATATACTCTCCGGGGTATGTCCCGGCGTGTGGATGACACTTAATTCGACTTTACCAACCTTGATAGTATCTCCCTCTTTAAGAAATACAGTCTCTTCAGGAACATTCTGATACTTCCAATTTTCATCGCCTTCATCGGATACGTACAGTTTAGCACCGAAAACTCTCGCAGCGTCACGGAGACCCGAGGCAAAATCAGCATGAATATGTGTTTCCGTTGCTTGTGTAATTTTAAATCCTTCTGCATCTGCTGTTTCTTTATATTCATCAAGCACGCGTTTTGGATCGATGATGATAGCTTCTTTTGTCTGCTGGCATGCAACCATATATGACGTTTGCGAAAGTTTTTGATCGTAAAATTGTTTAAAATACATTTTATATACTCTCCTCTTTTTATTTAAAATTTCTATATGAACAGATTAAGATTTCCGTTTTCTGCATCTCCGAGATAAGTCCCTACTCCGCCGAGCTCCACATTCGGTAATAGCTCATCTTTATCGACTGCCATAATATCCATGCTCATGGTGCAGGCAACCATCTTAACGCCCAGCTGATCTGCTTTTGTAATCATTTCTGATAAAGCGTCAACTTTTTTCTTCTTCATTACATGCTGAATCATCTTAGACCCCATACCAAATATATTCATTTTAGAAATAGGCAGTTTAGATGCCGACTTCGGCATCATCATACTGAATATTTTATCCAGTCCTTTTTTATTCTTTTTAGCTGCATTGGGATTTTTAATTACATTCAATCCCCAGAACGTAAAGAACATTGTGACGTCTTTCCCCATACCTCGGGCACCACTTGCAATAATAAATGAAGCAAGCGCTTTGTCCATGTCACCGCTGAATACAACCATTGTCGCCCCGTCTTTTGTCTCTTTCATCTGATAACCATCAGAAGCAGATGTCGTTAGTACATCGTTTTTTTGAAGTACTGCCGTTACATGTCCATCTGCTAATTCATTTTTTACTACTGCATGACCTTTCTTTTTCGCCCATGCTTCAACATCAGTCGAAAAGCCGGGGTCTGTCACTTTAATTTCCATCTGCTTCCCTGTTTCCAAGTCTTCCATCACTTCATTTACTTTAAGCAACGGCCCCGGACATTGCAGCCCGTACGCTTCAATTTTTAATCTTTCAGGGTCGATATTAATATTGTCCTCATCAGCTTTAGAGCTGGACGCAGAATAATCCGTTCCAGTTTCTGCACTGTTAAATTCTCCTGTATAAGCAGAAAATCCGCCATTCAGGCTAACAGCATTAAAGCCGTTTGCTTTCAGCAGTTCCGCTGCCGTTTCACTTCGTCTTCCACTTTTGCAATAAGTAAATATAGTCTTATCTGCCGGTAATTCTTCCAAACGGTGACTAAGTTCCTGTAATGGAATATGTTTAGCCTGGGAAACATGGCCCATGTCATATTCAAAGTTCTCTCTGACATCCAGCAGATACTCTCCCGCCTGCAGCAGTTCATCTGTGTCATTCATATGATAAGCAGTTTGTTTCAATTTATAACTTCCTCTCTTTTAAATACCTATAGGGGTATGTTAACAAGTGTAATTATTTTTGTCAAATACCCCATAGGGTATGTTAGATTTTAAAATTAAAAGCAGAATCTTATCTGCTTTTATTTAATAATTCTACAGCTTCTTTAATTAAATCATCTGTATTCTGATCTGGATGTACCATTGCTTCTTTCACACATTCGACCAGGTTTTCACTGATGATAACATTCATTGTCCGGTCGAGCGCATTTTTTGCCGCACTCAGCTGGGTTACTACATCTCTGCAGTTTTCACCATCTTCCATCATTTTTTTTGCACCGTTAATTTGTCCCTGCAGCCGATTAATACGATTAATAATCGCTTTATCATATACATAACTTTTCTCTTCAGCAGACATATACATCCTCTTTTCACTTTTATTCATGCAATATCTTATATTAAAAAATCCGAAGAGTCAAATACCCCGCAAGGTATACAGACCATAACGGACAGGTTTCTGTTATTCAGAGCCAGCTGAAAAAATTATAGAACTGCGACAGTTTCTGCTTACAAAAAGACCCTGAATGGAGTGTCCATTTTATCACCCGTAATTATTCCTAATCCTTTCCTGCTGCCGTTCCAAATCGTTTTTAAATGAGCCATATATATCCCTGCCTTTAAGTAATCTGGATAATTTATATATACCCTCTTTGGCACTTACAAAGTAGGCTGCTTGATCAGTGTCTGAACCACTTCCCTCAGCACTGCCGGCATCATTTCAAATGCATTTTTCTTATGCAGCCGTTCGCTCATCTTATGAGCATCCTTGCCGTACGGTCCAATATTCATCACCGGCGCACTCAGCTGCTGCATAGCTTCAAACGGTATTGAATATGTTTTTCCCCATAACGGCGCGTTATTTTTAAATGACTGCCAGCCATTATCTTCGGGGTTATAGTTCACATAACTGAGATCTGAGATGCCGTTGAAGTAATGCTTATTTGTTACGTCATAATTGTATTTATCCTGCATTTCACTTTTTGCCGCTTCAATCAGTCTTTTCACCAATTCATCATCGGAAGAGTTTACTGCCGGCATATACGGCGGAGCAAACATCAGTACTGTTGCCGGTGCCAGCTCCTGGCAGTACTCCATCAGATGGTCCGCAATCAGCAAGGTAATCTTCCGCTCATCTGCTCCATTACTTTCGACCACTTCCCGGATTAATGAATCCGCTTCACCTTTACTGTATTTATCGATAAAGTAATCGAGCACTTCGTGATATTCCAGCACCCTGATGCAGTTCAATGGTTTTACATTATTAGCCCCACATATTTTTTCATAGTCTGTCTTACACTCATGCATCGCGTCTTCAGCAATTTCTTTAAACGTCAGCATGACATCTTTTGCTGTTTGAGACAGTGTAAACACATTATATAAAGCATAGCTGTGATGCGATGTCTGCACATCGTAGTTATCTTTTAAATCATTGGCCTGCAGGCAGACGGGCAGCGGTGTCGTTTCACCGTCAAAAGTTTCTTGAAACTTGTTCGTGAATTCCATCTTTTTCGTTAAATATGAACCGATGAAATGTGATGTGATACCGCTCATCGGTTCACCTGCATGAGTCGGCACACCGTAAAACAGTGCTGCCGGCAATATTTTACCGATTGAACCCGAGTATATGTAATGATTTTTGTCATGCGGCTCTTGTGTAAATGATGGTTCCCCGTTTAAGAACAATTTTATATTTAGTTTGCGCGCTTTGGATATTTCGAGAATACCGGGCACTGCACTGAGCATGCCTGCAGAACTGACTTCTTCATCAGGCACCGTTACAAGCAGTAAATTGACCGGCCATTCCTCACGTACTGCCTGTTCAAGTAAGTGCATGTGCAGCACGAGTCCCATTTTCATATCCATAATGCCGCGTCCGAATATATATTGATTTGTATATAAATCTTCTCTAGCATCCAGTGTTAAGAAATCGGGATTATTGTAAAAGGCTTGCGTCAGTTTTTCAGGACTGAATGCGAGTCCCTGCAGCTGACCGTATTCTTTAATACCAACTGTATCAAAGTGACTGATCAGCACGACAGTATCGGAGCTTTTATCTGTTTTATATAAGGCTGTGAATGCATTCCTGTCTTTTTTCGCATCAAATAATTTAATGTCGTCCGGGTTGAATTTAAAATAATCCAGTTCTTTAAATTTCTCCGTCAGCTTATAAGGAAAATCAATCTCTCCCTCTGTTCCCGATAAACTTCTCCACTCCGTTAACTCATAAAGCAGCGCTTCAAGCTGCGCTGGTGACCCCCATAAACATTCTTGCTGTTCCATATACATAACTCCCTTTTTTTACAATAAAATCGTAGCCGGTAAATTTCCCGGGAAACTTTGTTATTCATGCTTTCCTTCTACTTTATATTAAATATCTTAATATTGAAAATATATAGTGTACTCTTTGATAAGGAGAGGGAGAAAAATAAAATTCAGGAATTATATTGAGTAAAAGCTGAAGATAGCCTACAATGTATATAATGCAATTTTAAGGGGCCATAGCTCAGCTGGGAGAGCGTTGCGCTGGCAGTGCAAAGGTCAGGGGTTCGAGCCCCCTTGGCTCCACTTACTTAAAACAGCCGCCTCATATTAATATGAGGCGGCTGTTTTGTGTTCATTTTAATTAGTCAGACAGGCTGAGTTAATTTTATTCTTTGTGACTTCTTCCGGGAAGTCGACCGGGACTTTCATCCAGCTTTTACCACGGTCGACTGAATGATAGACGCCCTTATTATTAACACCGTAAAACACACTCGGTACGTCAGATGACGTTAACAGATGAGTCACAATCGTTCCTTTGCCCTCCGGCAATCCTTCTGTAACTTCCTGCCACGGCTCATCTTTTTGTTTACGGAAAATCTTCATTTCCGTCTTTTCCCTTTCCGGCATATAAGCAGATGCCGGTCCTCTTGCACCGGAGACAAGGACAGTATCTTTATCCCCCGGGTCAGCT
Source organism: Jeotgalicoccus halotolerans (assembly GCF_003387165.1). Taxonomy (GTDB): domain Bacteria; phylum Bacillota; class Bacilli; order Staphylococcales; family Salinicoccaceae; genus Jeotgalicoccus; species Jeotgalicoccus halotolerans. The sequence continues at coordinate 104,866 of NZ_QUMW01000013.1, read as the reverse complement.
GCGACATGCACTAAATACGTAAAATCACCGAGACCTTCGTTATCAGTCTGCCACGATTCGCCTTTATCGTCACTCCATGCATAACCGCCTCCGCCTGCTTCATACAGCAGATTATCATCATCCGGGTGAATGATCACATTATGCACATCAAACCGGGAACCGTCTTTACGATCTTCAAATGACTCGCCATTATCAATTGAACGCATAATACCGCCAAGTTCAATGCCGGCTAGAACAAATGATTCATCCATAATACCGCTTGTTATATCTTTAACGTGATGTGTATCAGGACGCGGCGGAAAACTCCATTCGGGTTTCGACGGCAGATCCTGAAGTGCAGTCATTTCCGCCCACGTTTCGCCATCGTCGTCTGAATAATGAAGTTCGCTCGGTTCGGTTCCGACGTACAGTCTTTTAGACACAGGACTGATATGAAGCGACATAATTCTTTTCGGTAATGCATCCTCTCCGACCGCTTCAAAAGACTCTCCGTTATCCCGGCTCCGAAACAAACCGTCATCGAAAGTCCCGATGTAAATCGTCTCCGACAATTCATCAGCAGCCACTGCACGCACATCATCATAACCCGTTTCTATCTCTTTAATCGACCAGTCCTGCTCTCTGCCTGAAACCCTGAAAATTTTAGATCCTGAAGTAAAATAAATTGAAGTCATTAATATTCCTCCTTATTTAATCATCTTTCACTACCAGTCCCATCAATGCTGCCATCTGAATCGCCTGCACACTTGAAACGATGCATCCTTCCAGATCTTCGCGTTTAATACTTAATGATTCAAAATGAGATGAACTGATATCGATACCTTTAAGCGGCGTATCAACAAATCTGGCTTCTGACAAATCACAATTGTCGAAACCGATATTTTTAAATTTATTATTAAAGAAATCTGCTGTAACCATTCTCGCATTTTCAAACAGCACATTCTCAAGTTTAGATTCGCTTATTCCCGATAAGTTTAACAGTGATTCAGAAAACTTAACGTTTTTAATTCTGGATTCATCAAAACTGACGCCAATCATTTTGCAGTTAACAAATTCAACATTATGGACAGAAGCGCCGCTAAATACTGTATTTGAAAAGTCACAGTTAACAAATCTTGTATCAGTTAAATCTGCATTATCAAATTCATTATTTGTTAAATTACTGTTCTTAATTACAGTGTTATATGAGATTAACCTTCTAAGGTCAGTAGCAAGAAATTCAGCATCGTTAATTTCAATACCATCAAATATCTGATCCTCATCATTCACAATTGCTTCATAAGAAACGATTTCTAATTCGCCTGCTATTTTCAAAGGTTTTAACTTCATTTTGTCTTCCTCACTCTTCATATTTTCATTTATACCCTCATTATAAAAAACCATAACACATTAAGCGTTATGGTCCTTCTGAAAGCATTCTATTTATTTTTGAAGCTGGATCTCAATTGTTAGCTTATACAACGGCGTTGTACTCCAAACTTCATTCGAGTACAACGGCGAAATGGTGTTGTACTCCAATCCACATCTGATTAATGTTATCCTTTACCCTATATCTAGATGATAAATGCTAAAGCGCGCTTCAGGTCAAGAAAAACCAGCTTCCTCATATTGAGGAAACTGGTTAAAATTTTTTTAAGTCCCGTCTGTGCTTTTCTTATAATGAAACTGTGAAAGTAACGGAAGAATAACCACTAAAATCCAGAATTCTGGATTTTTAATATTAAATATATCACCTTCTGGCTCTCCAACAAAAATGTTCATTGCCATAACGATTAACCATATAAAAGCAATAAAGACCAAGAAGTGATTTCTTCGTTTCCTCTTCTCATCAGCAGATGCTATCTTTTTTGATTCTACTTCTTTTTTCTCAAAAATAGCCATAATAAAAATAATTATCGCAGTCAGTATAAATGGTCCATATTGAATGTACCATTCAGTGCCGGGAAAAAAATCAGTAATAATAAGAGTCAGTAATGAGATAAATACTAAGAGTAGTAAAAAATTGCTTTTTGACACGCTAACAACACCTTGTTTTTTATTTAAAGGTTCAATAACCTGGGGGTGGGAGAAATATTTAAGCTTCTCTTGCTTTAACTTTGTTGTAAACACTGCCGAGTAACGGTAAAGCAATAAAAATTATCCAAAATTTTGAGCTGTATATACTAAATAGTTCTGTCGACGGTTCTCCGATAAAAATATTCATACAAATAACTACTAAACTGAGTGAGATAAGCAGAAAAAGCCGGTATATTATTGGCGCGTCTTCACTTCCTTCTTCGTTATCACCTTTTCTGATGATAACTGACAGCACACTGACAATTCCAACGGCAATTATTGGACCGTACTGTATATACCATGGAATTTCATGAAAGAAATCCAAAATGATAAGATTAATAAAGGTCGCATATAATGAGACTCTTAATAATTCATCTTTAAGCACGCTAACAACACCTTGTTTTTTTATTTAAAGGTTCAATATCCGAGTGTAAATCCAAGCAGCATCAGAAATAATTAAAATATCATGCACTCATCTGTCTTTCTGCCACTTTCACATAGTCCTTGTTTAGAATCGGAAGAGCAACAAAGACTATATAAAAACTAAAGTCAGTTATGTTAAATATATCGTTTCTCGGTGCTCCCACAAAAATATTCATTCCCGCAATCAGAAGTATAATAGACACCAGAATAAGAGTCGGAATGAAATTAACATTCTTTGGTTTTTCGGCTGTTTTATCTAGTGTTTCGTCCTCTTCTCTATCCATATTCCAGATAGTAATAACAGCAGTAAGAGAGCCGAATACAAACAGTGTCCCAAATTGAATGTACCAGGGAATCCCATTAAAGAAGTCTGTAGCAATTAATATAATATATGAGATGTACGAGGGTCCCAACAAAAATATATTTTTAAACATCTGCAGCAGCACCTTATGAATCATTTAATGATTTAATACCCAAATGTAAAAAGTAATATCATAATTTATCGTATAAAGCGTCACCATATGGCTACAATTTCTCTCCCCAATATATATTAATCACCTGCTGTTGGAGGTTACCTTCAATATCATTAATTCTGAATATATTCTCTTATCAATTCAAAAGTATTTTCAAGCGCATCGGTATGCGTGCGTTCCATGCCGTGGCTGCTTGCCACACCTGGTCCAATCAGCGCAGCTTTAATGTTCGCACCGCCGCTCATGGCTGCTGATGCGTCGCTGCCGTACATCGGATAGATATCCACGGCATAACTCAATTCTTTATCTTTTGCATAATTAATCAGTTTAGTCGTCATATCGTAATCATATGGACCTGACGAGTCTTTCGCGCAAATCGACACGTCATATTCCGTACATTCAAGATCGAGTCCGATGCACCCCATATCCACTGCCAGCAGTTCTGTAATATCTTCCGGAATCCATGCAGCACCGTGCCCCACTTCTTCGTAGGTCGAGAAGATAAATTTCAGATTTGTCGACGGCGTTACATTTTCCTGCTTCATCATTTTTAAAATACTGACTAAAATTGCAACTGATGCTTTATCGTCTAAGAAACGCGATTTTATAAAGCCTGAATCCGTAACGACGACTTTCGGATCATAAGCGATAATATCACCATTCTGAATGCCGATATTCTGTACGTCTTCTTTACTTTCAACACGTTCATCCAATTTTACAATGAGGTTATCGATATCCCGCTCTTTTGTAGCCGCGTCTTTAAATACATGAATTGACGGTGATTTAGACAGAATCGTTCCTGTATATACCTTGTCATCGCGCGTAATAATGTCGCAGTATTCCCCGTCCAGTGTCGGTGTTAAAGGGCCGCCAAGTTTAGTCAGTGACAAAGTGCCGTCTGAGTTAATTGAACGGACCATCAGACCTAAAGTATCCACGTGGGCACTCAAACCTCTAGTGACTTCAGTATTTTCACCGTCTACCTGAACAATCAGGTTCCCCTTCGGTGTCGTCAGTGTCTCGTAGCCGATATCTTCAATTGTTTCCCGTAAAAAGCTGACCGCATTAGTCGTGTAGCCTGTCGGACTGTTAATTGATAAAAGCTTCGTCAGAAATGAAATGGTACCGTCTCTTTTAAACATATTATAAATCCCCTTTGTGTTTAAGTATTTGCCTCAATTATACATTAATTTCTGCTGCTTCGTTGCTCCTTACCTTCTTAGAAAAACGACTAAAAAATCAGTGTCTGTCACCGCTTCAACACTATGCTTTTCTTTTGCTTCCACAAAAAGAATATCGCTGGATGTTAAAGTATACTCTTCTCTGGAACAATCGAATTTCACTTCACCTTTACGCACGATAATAAATATCGGGTCTTTGGAGTCGTGTTCTGGAATAATTTCGCCTGTTTTCAGCTGAATATTAACGATATTCGATTTATCATGTCCGAATACTTTTTTCAGTGACTTTTCTTTACCCGCAAGTTCATTTTCAGTATGAATCAGTTTTGCCATATAATCTCCGCTCCTTTTAGCTGCCATTATACATTACAGCAGAAAAAACTCCCCGACTATGCAGTCAGGAAGTTTTCAAATTTTATGCTTTCATTGTTTTGCTTTTAGCCGTTGCAAGCTGGCCGCCCTCGTCGAGGAAACGTTCAACGCCTTCAGCTGCTCTGTATGCTAGTGCACCGATTGTCGGTGTTGGATGATGCCCGCCAAATTGCGGGAAGGCCGAACCGCCGACAACAAATAAGTTATCCACATCCCACATTTGCAGGTAGTTATTTACAGCAGATGTTTCCGGATCGTCTCCCATTACCACACCGCCGGTGTAGTGTCCGCCTGAAAACACATTATCGAATTCTTCGGCAATTTCATCATCTTCAATGATGTCAGCGCCCATTTCTTCCATAATTTCATGGCATTTTTCTACACCAAATTCTGCGATCGGACGTTCATTTGAACCAAATTTATAAGTAACACGCAACAACGGATCTCCATACTCATCCTTATACGTCGGATCAAGATCCAGGTAGTTGTGCCAGTACGACATCGCGATGCTGGTATACCATATCTGAAGCGCACTATAGGCATATTTCAGTGATTCCGCCTTATAATCTGCACCCCAGTTTGATACTTCTCTCGTGTAGTTATTACTGCTTGAAATCGCTCCGAAACCATATTGTCTCAGTTCAATTGCTCCGCCGCCGATAAAGTCGAGATCTGAATGGTCGAAGTTATCCGCCGCGTAGTCATTGACTGCGGCACCTAATGCCCCTGCCCCCATGTACAGGTTGAATTTCTCATTTTCAAAGAAACCTCTGACCCCGTGGAAAGCAGAGTTATGCTGCCCGTTAAAGTTGCGGCCGATCAGCCCTTCACGTGTTTCCGGATCGTACTGCTCACCGATATCAGAAAGCATTAACAGTCTGTTGTTTGTAAATGCAAACGCACACAACGCAACAACGTCGGCAGGCTGCTCATATTCTTCTCCTGTTGTTTCATCAACATACATGACGCCTGTAGCTTTTTTAGTATCTTCGTCATAAAGAACACGGCGCACGTTTGCACGTGTGCGAAGTTCAAAGTTGTCGTGTCTCATCGCTGTTGGAATAACCGTAGCAAGAGGGTCTGATTTCGCATCAAAGTCACACCCTGCTCTCGTACAGAATGAGCAGTACATGCATGCATTTAACTTTTCCCCGTCCGGGTTTTCATAGTTTTGCGACATGTTCCCTGCTGCAATCTGGAATGGATGCAAACCAAGATTTGTCGCAGCGTCTTTGAAAATTTTTAGAGACGGTGTTTCATTTAAAGGCGGGTTTGGCCACGGTTTATTTCGTTCAGGTGCCAGCGGATCCTGCTCACCTGAGATTCCTGCCGTATCTTCCCATTTCTCATAATAAGGTTCCAGTTCTTCATAGGTAATTCCCCAGTCCTGAAGGTTCATATCCTCTGGTATCTTATCTTCTCCATAACGGTCGATTGTCTGGCTGCGAATTTCAAATTCATATGGCCAATAACGGTAAGACGCTCCTGCCCAGTGTACACTCGCACCGCCGAGATCTGCACCCAGCTGGTTATCTGCCATCGTTCTGACCGGCAGGGCAGTTTCATCTATTTCATTTCGTGATGTTACCGTATCACCTCGTAATGGCTGCATGATTTCATAACGGTTATCAAACCGCAGTTCGTCTTTTACACCGATATAGTCACTTCTCGTTGCGTGATTACCTTTTTCAAGGCCTACTACTTTTTTACCTGCTTTGGCAAGTTCTGCACTGACTATACCGCCAGCCCAGCCCATGCCGACAACAACAGCTTCAACTTTTTCGAGTTTTTTGGCCATTACATTCCGCCTCCTTGATATGCTCTCAGACTTTCAGGCTCCAGTTCTACGAACTCCTCAGAAGTAATCTTATCCATCCAGCCCATACGCGGCCCGGGATACTGAATCATCTTCCAGCCTTCCATGTTTTTATTGCCGCCGTATACCGGGTCGGCATAGACGCCTTCAATTGTTGTGTTTCTAAGGAGGGAAAAGAATGCTTCCGCACGCATGCCTGGAATTTCGACATCTCCTGATTCGAATGCCTTCAGAACTTCATCCTGTGTATCTCCATCCAGCTTCACAAACTCTTCGTCGTGTTCTTCAACTGCATATTCTCTTAAACGTCTGATTCCGAGTATGAACATTTCACCGCGGGTTAGTTTCTCCTGACGGCCGTGTGTATCGGATGCCATTGGCTCGAAAGGCCCCATGCGGTAATCCGTTCCATTCGTTCCCCATGTACCGTAAAGTTGTCTGTCGATGAAATAAGGAACACCGAGTTCAATAGCACCTGGCCCGTTATCATCCTCCGGATAAATCCGCTCTGTTGCTGCTGCAAGAGCTGCAAAATCTTCCTGCCTGCTGATGAAAGTACGTGCTGCAAATTCAGGTACATCAGCGCCGCCTTCGCCGCCCGATGCAGTGTCTCCGCCGGTATCCGTTTCCGCTGTTTCAGATTGCTGATCAGAACCGAATTGGAAACCTGTTAAACCGCCTAAAAGTGCACCTCCGGCAATACCGCCGGCTGCCACACCTGTCGTCTTCAGGAAGTCACGGCGTGAAAATTGTTTTTCATTTTGTCCATTATTACCTGATGTGTGTTTGACCATGGAAATTATCCCCCTCTTTTCTTTGATTAAAACATAACATAATCTCATAGCAAGTTTAATACGCATTCACAAAGTTGTCAAAACTACTGGAGAAAAAATATACGTTATATGTATATTTGTACATTGTAGACAGATACAGCAAAAAATCTTAAAATGAAAACATTTATTTGCTGCGGAGAATAGAAATGAAATATATGACCAGGACAGCAGTGAAATGAAGCTTGTTTCGCTCATGCGGGATACATATGTGGAAGTTCCGGGCTATGGTGAAAAGATGCTGGGTTACGTCCGTTTCCGTAAAGACGAAAATAACGATTATGGAAGAGTTGAACGCCAGCAGGAAGTGATTGCGAAACTGACGAAAGAAGCTGTAAATATACAGAATTTCGTCAAACTGCCTAAACTGCTGGGAATGGCAGATCCATATATCGACACAAATATTGATAGTAAAACGCTTCTTTCAATGGGAAAAGGAATAATTTCTGATAAAGACCAGGCCATCGAAACACTAAGAATTCCAGTAGACTATTCATACGAGAATGCATATACCGGTGCGGGGGCAGTTCTGGATATTGATGTGGAGGAAAATGAGCAGCAACTGCAAAACTTTTTATCTGTCCAGGCTCAGTAATATGTATGAAATATGTGTAACATAATTGCAATGATAAGCTTCCTGTGGTAATTTGGCCGTAAGAAATAAAGTTAGATATTCAGGAAGGGGATTTTCATGAAGAAAGTAACTTTATTCAGTTCATTATTAGTCGCAGGCGCATTGACGTTTACAGGAGTCAATAACACAGCACAGGCGGACGAAATTGAATACGATGGCGCGAGAACCGTTTGGGGAACAGTAGTAGATGCAGAAAGCGATCTGAATGGCGACGGCTGGTCAAACGGCGGATACAGTCTGGACTGGCTTCCGGATAACCAGAGAGAAAGAATTTCAGAACTGACAGACCAACGTCAGGCTGGTGAGATTACACAGGTTGAATATAACGAAATAGTCACAGACATTTTTGATGAAGAACACGCACTGATTAACGGACCCTACGGCGGTATTGAAACAACTGAAGAGAATCTGGCCAGTGTTGCATTTAACGCACCGAAAACATTAGATGCGGCACCTGTAAAAGATGAACCATACAACTATAACTTTGTATACGACGGATATGAGTTCGATTTTTCTTATGATGGAAACTCATGGACATGGGGATATGAGGAAGTAGACAAAGAATACACTGATGAAGAGTTAATTCATCTCGTTCACAATAACCCCGAGGTCTTAAACGATGCACCGGTTAAAGACGGCGCTTATGACTTTAAAATATCGGATGACAAATACGTTTATCATTTCGCATCAGACGGTAAAGAATGGACATGGTCTTACGAGAATAAATAACAGTTAAATTTCAGGAAGGTGTTTTCCAATGAAAAAAGTAACTTTATTAGGTTCACTCTTAGTAGCAGGCACATTAACATTCACGGGAATAAGCGGCACAGCACAGGCGGATGAAGAAGAAGGTGCCAAAACTGTCTGGGGTGAAGTGCTGCCTGCAGACGCTGATCCGGATGGTGACGGCTGGGCAAATATCGGATTTGACGCTACTTGGATGTCACAAGAAGGACAGAACAGAATTAATGGGCTCGCAGAGTCTAAAGACAGTGGAGAAATATCACAGGTAGAGTTTAATGAGGCTGTCGCAGAGATTTTTCAAATAGAACAGGCACGTCAGCTGGACGGCTCTAATGAAAATGCTAATCCAGAGAATGACTCACAAGCAATGGTGCCTCATCAAAAAGTTGATGCTATGGATATAGATGTCACAAAGGAAAACCTGGCTAAACTGGCACTGTATTCACCGGCTGCACTTGATGCTGCACCGGTACAGGAAGAGCCTTACAACTATAACTTTGTCTACGGTGATTATGAATTCCATTTCTCATATGACGGTGACTACTGGAACTGGTCATATAGTGAATTAATGCAAGACTTCACAGATGAAGAACTGATGTATCTTGCTCACAACGATCCTGAAGTTTTAAATGAAAATCCGGTGAAAGCCGGCAAGTATAACTTTAAGCTGTACGATGACGATTACGTTTATCACTTCATGTCAGATGGTGAAATGTGGAAATGGTCATATGAAGAAAAATAATATTAAATAGTGAAGCGAACATACTGCAGGAAATCTTCCTGCAGTATGTTTTTTTCTGTAAAACGAGTATAATTAACAGATACATTGAATGAACGAGAGGATGAATATTTTTGGCAAAAAGTGTTGTACTTGCTGAAAAACCTTCAGTAGCACGTGACATTGCCCGTGTGCTGAACTGCAGTAAAAAAGGTAATGGTTATTTAGAAGGCAGTAAATATATTGTGACCTGGGCACTTGGACATTTAGTGACGCTCCAGGACCCTGAAAAATATGATACAAAATATCAAAAGTGGGAACTCAACGATTTACCTATGCTCCCTGCCCCGCTGAAATTGACTCATATTCCGAAAACGACAAAACAGTTTAAAGCTGTCCAGTCCCAGCTGAAACGTCAGGATGTTGATGAGATTATCATCGCAACAGATGCCGGACGTGAGGGTGAACTCGTTGCCCGCTGGATTCTCGATTATGCGAAAGTAAATAAGCCGGTAAAACGTCTCTGGATTTCTTCAGTTACTGATAAAGCGATTGCGAATGGATTTAAAAATCTTCAGCCTGGAAACAAATTCATTAATCTTTATCAGGCAGCCGCTGCAAGAAGTGAAGCGGACTGGTATGTCGGTTTAAACGCGACCCGTGCACTGACGACAAAACACAACGCCCAGCTTAACTGCGGCCGTGTACAGACACCAACACTCGCAATTATTCAGGCGCGGGAAGAGACAATTAAAAACTTTAAACCGAAAACGTTCTACGGACTTGATGTCGTTACGGATAAACTGACCTTTAAATGGACAGATGGCAAAGGCTACTCGACTTTCGATGAAAATCTAATCGATAAAGTCAGCCAAAAGCTGAATGCTGCTTCATTAACTGTTAAAGACGTTCAAAAGAAGAAAAAGAAACAATTCGCTCCTGGTCTGTATGATCTGACAGAACTGCAGAGAGATGCCAATAAGATATTCGGCATGTCTGCAAAAGAAACACTGCAGACGATGCAGGCTCTGTATGAACGTCACAAAGTACTGACGTATCCAAGAACGGATTCTAAATTTATTTCGGAAGATATCGTGGATACATTAAAAGAGAGAGTCGAAGTCAGCGGCATCGGCCAGTTCAGTAAAGTTGCGGCACGTATTTTAAGAACACCACTTAAAACAAACAGTTCCTTCGTCAACGACAGCAAGGTAAGCGATCACCATGCTATTATTCCAACTGAAAGTCCGGTTTTCCTTGCTGACTTTACAGAACGCGAAAAACGGATTTATGAATTAGTTGTTCAGAGATTTATGAGTGTGCTGCTGCCGCCGTATGAGTATGAAGTGACAACTGTCACTGCTGAAATCAACGGTGAACAACTCGAAGCAAAATACAACAGAGTATTAAATCAGGGCTTCAAAATTGTTTATAAAGAAGAATCGTCTGACATTACAACTGATGTAAAACAAGGTGATAAACTGACTGTAAACAAAATCAGGAAAACAACAGGCGAAACAACCCCGCCTGCACGTTTCACGGAAGCATCACTGCTTCAAGCTATGGAAAACCCTGCGAAATACTTCCAGATGGACAAAGAACATAAGAAAACACTGGCAGAATCCGGCGGGCTTGGCACAGTCGCAACACGGGCAGATATTATCGATAAACTGTTCAATACTTTCTATCTGGAGAAGAACGGCCAGGCAATTAAACTCACTTCAAAAGGAAGACAGCTTTTAGATTTGGCACCGGAGATCTTAAAATCCCCTGTCACTACTGCTCAATGGGAAACCCAGCTTGAACAGATTGAAAAAGGTAAAATGAACAGACGGAAGTTTATCGAAGATATGAAAGAACATACGAAAGAGATTGTCAGAGAAATCAAGGCGAGCGAGAAGAAATTCAAGCACGATAATCTCACAGGCAGAGACTGTCCTGAATGCGGCAAACCGCTGCTGGAAGTCAAAGGCAAAAAAGGCACGATGCACGTATGCCAGGACAGAGAATGCGGATATAAACGCAACGTTGAAAAAATAACGAACGCCAGATGTCCGAAATGCAAGAAGAAAATGACGCTGAGCGGCTCGGGTGACGGGCAGGTTTTCAGATGTGTCTGCGGGCACCGTGAAAAAATGTCGAGCTTTGAAGCGCGGAAGAAAAAAGAAAATAAAGGCCGTGTGGATAAGAAAACCGTTAATAAATATGTGAATCAGAAAGAAGAACCGATAAATAATGCACTGGCAGAACAGCTGAAGAAACTGAAGCTGGATAACTAATATCTGCTGATACTGGAGAGAATGTGATGAACAGCGGAATATTCACTTTTGCAGTTATACCTATTATTGTGCTTGCTGTATTTATAATCAGTTCAGCTGCTTAGACAGAAAATATATAAGGGTAAACCTTAAAATTTTTAGGCATGGCATTTGAAGAGAAGTTTCCTACTGAGGATGGAAAGATCCTTATAAAAAAGCATAAATGATGTATTATATAGCCAATTACGGTTACAGATATCTTGTAGAAGACTATCTGGAAGTATTGGAAAACTGATAAACTAAAAATAACCCTTCAACGTTCACTTAGCAGTGAACGTTGAAGGGTATTATTATGGGTTTCATCGGTTTTAAGAGATATATTGTATCTAAAGTAATTGGGGTACATATGAAATGATGTCATTCCAGCCCCAGCCCAAAATTTAAATCTGCAAAGTTCAATATTACTTATCAAACATATAGCCATTCAATTTCAACGGTTCAATATATTCCCCGTCTTTATATACGCGCATGTTGCCGCCTGAAATTTCATCAATCAGCAGCACTTCACCTGTTTCTTCATCACGCCCAAATTCCAATTTAATATCATATAAATCCAGCCCTTTTTCAGCAAGCTCTTCTTTAATCACTTCACTGATTTTAACTGTTAGACTCACTATTTCATCATACTCATCCGCATTTAAAATATTCAGTGCCTCAAGTGCTGCTTCATTAATAAACGGATCCTGTCTTTCATCGTCCTTTAAAGTCATTTCAACGTAAGCAGGGAGCTCAGCGCCCTCTTCAATATAATCTCCGTAACGGCGGATAAAGCTGCCTACTGCTTTAAAACGACAGATAACTTCCAGCCCTTCTCCGAAAACAGATACTTTTTTAACTCTCATCTCGCGGTTTTCAACATCTGCACTTATGTAATGTGTCGGGATATCTGAAGCATTTAATTTTTCGAAGAAAAAGCTTGTCATTTGAAGGCCGGCAATTCCAGATCCTTCAATTTTTAAACCGACCTGATTTTCACCTGGATCAAATACACCGTCTTTTCCTGTCATATCATCTTTAAAATATAAAACAGTTTCACCATCATCATCTTTGTAAACGTCTTTGGTCTTACCGCGGTAAATTAAGTCCAATTGAATACACTCCTATAATCAATTTATCATGTTTCATATTTTACTTGTTAAAATTGAGTTAATCAAGTTAAATAACGAATGTATTTTTATATAAATTATAAAATGTTCGGATTATATAACTTTTTAATGATGATTACTTAGATTTTCACATATAATATACGATTTTTATGCTTCAGCGGTTTACTCTTTTCTGCTGATTTTTAAACCACACTCTTTCCAAATAACCTGTACCAAACAGCACACCCGCCACAATAAATACAAATCCAATCAGTTGGGCAGGTTCAATCACTTCGTTTAGAAAAATCACCGAGAACAGGACACCAAAGAACGGAACAAAGTTATTAAAAATTGCCGTTTTTGATGCGCCAATCTTTTGGATTGCTGAATTAAATACCATGTGACCGATTCCCGTCGCCACGATACCCGAAGTAAAGAGCACGACATACACCCCTGCAGAAGCTGTCGTCATTTCTGCTAAACCTCCAGGTTCTAAAACAAGAGCAATAAGAAGCAGGCCGATTGATCCCGCAAAGTTCATAATCGCTGTGACGGCTTTTGAGTCCAGAGTCGCAGTCGCTTTTTTAATAAAAATAAAACTGATTGCCTGAGAAAACATCGAAATAAACAAAAATATCTCACCTGAAGATAACTTAAGCCCTGAAAATGAGCCGCCCTGAATAAAGAAGACGCCTGCCAATGCTAATATGAAACCCAATACTCTCATTTTTGTCAGCTGCTCTCCTAAAAACATCATACCGAGAACGGCGGTTGCCAAAGGGACTAACGATAAAATCAGCGATCCAGTTGAGGCTGCTGTTGTTACAAGTCCCAAAGCCAGTGTGAGGTGATGCAGAATAACACCGAAAGTCATACCAAATAGTGTGAAGATCCACTCTCTTATCGTTAAACCCCTGAGTGATCTAGCGAAGTAAACAATGATTATCGCTGTAATACCAGCTATCATAATACGAAAAGCTGTCATCGTCTGAGGCGGTAAATTTTCTACGAGCACTTTTAAGAATACAACGTTCAAACCCCAAATTGCAGTAATTAAAAAAACAAGTCCATAAGTTAACCATAATCCATGCTGCTTCACACATTCACCACCATTTTTATTTCATTAAACATATCATACTTATAGTTTTAATTATAAGACAGGGAAAGATATAAAATAATGGAGAACGAGCTCTACTCCAAAAACTTATCCCTTTTACAGGTAAATAACGGCACGGCGACTTCTATATTCATCCCGCAGGATACTTTCGGTGTCTTTATTAACGGTACACTCGTCGTAACTGCCAGACTCCCTATCTTCCAGTACAAGATGACAGTCTAATTGTTCTTTCTTCGCTGCCGATAAAGTTAGCCTGCAATGATTAGATTGCACAGCTCCTCAAGTAATTAACGTATCAGCATCATTCTTTAAAGCATCAGCAATCAAAATTCCAATTTTTTTATTTCCTCCGCCCGCTAAACCGAGCTGTTCATCTCTCTTTTTATAAATATCAGGACCATTTAAAAGCTTGGAAAGATTCCTTAAATCTTCAATTGCTATTGTTCCATTGAAATAATTTCTTCTCGTTATGCTTGTTAAATTCAAACTGACGACCTCCAATATTATTATTAAAATAATATCATCTATATATTTAATAGTACGATACCCCGTTAAAGCTTAAATGATATAGAAAAGAGCCAAAAACCTTGATACAAGGTTTTTGGCTCTCAACTATTTACTCCCACTCAATCGTAGCCGGCGGCTTACTCGTAATATCATAAACCACGCGGTTGATGTGTTTCGATTCGTTTACCAGACGTTTAGAGATTTTCTCAAGCACGTTCCAGTCAATTCTCGCAAAGTTACTTGTCATACCGTCGATGCTTGTTACAGCTCTGATTCCAATCGTATAGTCATACGTTCTGTAATCTCCTGTCACACCGACTGAACGGATATTCGGCAGCACCGTGAAGTATTGCCAGATATCTCTTTCAAGTCCTGCTTTTGCGATTTCATCTCTTAAAATCCAGTCACTTTCTCTGACGATTTCAAGTTTTTCTTCTGTAATCTCACCAAGAACACGGATACCAAGTCCCGGACCTGGGAATGGCTGTCTCCATACTAAGTGTTCTGGAATTCCGAGTTCAATACCTAGTTCACGTACTTCATCTTTAAACAGCGTGTTTAACGGTTCAATCAGCTGGAACTGCATATCTTCAGGCAGTCCGCCCACGTTGTGGTGCGATTTGATTGTCGTTGCTGTTTCCGTACCCGACTCTATGATGTCCGTGTACAGCGTGCCTTGTGCAAGGTAGTCCACATCTGTAAGTTTAGATGCTTCGTCATCAAATACGTAAATAAATTCGTTACCGATAATTTTACGTTTCTGTTCCGGATCTGATACGCCTTTAAGTTTCGACATGAAACGGTCTTTCGCATCTACTCTGATGATGTTCATGTTGAAGCCTTCGCCAAACTGTTCCATAACCATGTCGCCTTCACCTTTACGAAGAAGACCGTGGTCGACAAAAATACATGTCAGCTGGTCGCCGATTGCTTTATGAAGAAGTACAGCTGTTACTGATGAGTCTACACCGCCGCTCATCGCACATAATACTTTTTTGTCGCCGACTGTTTCACGAATTTTATCGATTTCGATATCAATAAAGTTATCCATCGTCCAGTCACCTGTGCAGTCACAAATATCACGGATAAAGTTCTTCAGGAACTGTTCGCCGTTTTGCGTGTGTTTTGATTCCGGATGGAACTGAACACCGTAAAATGGTTTTTCATCGTGTTTAACTGCAGCATTCGGACATAATACTGTTTCAGCGATAACCGAGAAGCCGTCACCGAGTCGTGTAACTTTGTCGCCGTGGCTCATTAAGACTGATTCAATCTTTTCCCAGCCTTTAAAGATGTCCACTTCGTTGTTTAAGTTCATTTCTGTCACGCCGGATTCTTTCTGATCTGAATTCACGACTTCTCCGCCGTTCAGCTGCATCATCAGCTGCATACCGTAGCAGATACCAAGAACCGGTACGCCGAGTTCAAATACTTCAGGGTCTACTGTAAATGCATCGTCTGCATATACTGAACGCGGTCCGCCCGACAGAATAATTCCTTTGGGTTCAAGTTCTTTAATTTCTTCGATTGTAATACTCGGGTTGTGCAGTTCACTGTACACGCCAAGTTCACGTATACGGCGCGTAATCAGCTGGTTATACTGACTGCCGTAATCTATTACTAAAATAAGTTCCTGCTCTTTAGCCATTTCCATGAAAGAATTACTCCTTATATGCTGTAGTTTGGTGCTTCTTTAGTGACTTGTACATTATGCGGGTGACTTTCAATCAGACCTGCGCCTGTGATTTTAATGAATTGCGCTTCTTCTCTCAAAGCTTTAAGGTCTGCACTTCCAGTATACCCCATACCTGAACGAAGACCGCCGATGAGCTGGTAAACTGTTTCTGATACTGGTCCTTTGTACTCTGTGCGTCCTTCAATACCTTCCGGAACAAATTTCTTCGCTTCAGTGTCTTCCTGGAAGTAACGGTCTTTAGAACCCTGCTCCATTGCACCGAGTGAGCCCATACCGCGGTATGTTTTGTAGCGGCGTCCCTGGAACATTTCAGTTTCTCCCGGAGATTCCGCAGTACCTGCTAACAGACTGCCGAGCATTACAGCATGTCCGCCTGCAGCCAAGGCTTTCACGATATCTCCTGACAGCTTAATACCGCCGTCTGCAATAATCGATTTTCCGTGTTTGCGTGCTTCTGTTGCTGCATCGTATACCGCTGTAACCTGCGGTACGCCGACACCTGTAACGACGCGTGTCGTACAGATTGAGCCGGGACCGATACCCACTTTGACAACATCTACGCCCGCTTCAATCAGCGCACGTGTACCTTCAGCTGTAGCGACATTTCCTGCGATTAAAGTTGTTTCCGGGAACTTGCTGCGGATATCTTTAATTGCTTCCAGCACGCCTTGTGAGTGACCGTGTGCAGTGTCGATAACAAGTGCATCTGCGCCGCCTGCAATTAATTCTTCTGCACGTTTTTCTGTTTCTTTTGCAATACCGATTGCTGCTGCAACAAGAAGTCTTCCCTGATCGTCTTTTGCAGCATTCGGGAATTCGATGACTTTTTCAATATCTTTAATCGTAATTAACCCTTTAAGTACATAGTTATCATCCACTAAAGGTAATTTTTCGATGCGGTGCTGCTGTAAAATGCGGCCTGCCTCTTCCAGTTTCGTACCGACAGGTGCAGTAATCAGATTATCCTTAGTCATAACATCGTCGATTGTCATCGAGAAGTTTTCGATAAAGCGCATATCTCTGTTCGTAATAATACCAATCAGTTTTTTCTCCTCTGGATTATTAACAATAGGCACACCTGAAATTCTGTATTTACTCATCAGATGTTCAGCTGCAAATACCTGCTCCTCTTTCGTCAGGAAGAACGGATCTTTAATAACGCCGTTTTCGGAACGCTTAACTTTTTCTACTTCATCGCGCTGACGTTCGATAGACATGTTCTTATGAATAACTCCAAGACCGCCCTGGCGCGCAATTGCGATTGCCATTTGAGATTCAGTCACCGTATCCATTCCCGCGCTGATTAAAGGAATGTTTAACTTCAGATTCGGTGCCAATTCGACACTTAAATCAACCTCTTTAGGTAGTACTGCTGAATGAGCCGGCAGAAGTAATACATCATCAAATGTAAGTCCTTCTTTTTTAAACTTATCTTCCCACATAAAAAACTGCCTCCTGGTTATAATAATTTGTCGTATGCTGCATCTGGTATAAAATATTAATTTCCCTATTATAACAAAATACGAACTGTCAAACAATAAAGTGAACTTAATAAATATGTCTTATTATAAAACACTATCATGAGATATGAAAGATGCTCTTAATGTTCGGAATTTTATGAATTTAATAACAAAGCAAAAGTTTGAGAAATTATCTCCGGGGAATAGATGATTAACATACTATTTATATAGAGGTGGACGTAATGCAATACATTGAAAAGTATAATTCATTAGACGAAATTTTAGAAAGAATTGACCTTTTAAAGCAGGAAGAAAACTACTATGAAGAAGACTTTAATATTTTAGGGCTGGCAGACCTTGAACCGGACTGGACAGATTATATGGGCTGCACGTACAACCCTCATTCAAACAGTCTGTCTTTTAAAGACTTTTTTACACAAAATGCAAAAGCGGAAGATTTTCTCTACGCTTCGGGACTCAATGCTGACTTAGTGGAAACATATCTGAAGATAATACAGGACGGAGACTTCCTGCTGGCTTTCGACGATAAATCACTAAACCGCGAAGTGAACCGCAACAGTACTGAGGCGGACGTAGAAAAAGGACCCGGAGATAATCTCTAATTATCTCCGGTTTTTTTATAATATAAATTTAATCTGCTGCTCGCGAGGAATACAAATATCCACTATCATCTCCTGCGACAGATATACATTTCTTTTATACCGTTCGTACTTCAGCATCATTTCACGGTAATGACTTAAGGTTAACGGCAGTGATTCTTTAAAAACAGGCACACGATGCTTATTAGTTTTGACGAGAAATATGTAATAAGACAAATGTGCAGGTAAGGACGGTTCAAAACCGCAAAACTTCGTATAGCATTCGAGTGCCGCATGATGTGCGTCTGCAGCTGGAAGTCTCGATAGTGATAGAGAAATATGCTCGAACATTTCCATTAAAAAGATGACTTCAACTGAAACTTCAGCAGGCACAGGCTCTCTTGTCGCCCCGATAAAATCCAGCACTTCATCATAATTCATTTCAATTCCCTGCCTGATGATATCAAGACAGTATTCACAGTGAACGATATAATCTTTATCAGTACTTCTTTGCTGCATACTATCCAATAAACTGATCAGCTGAATTTTTCCTGACGTGCTGGTAAAGTCCAGACGGTCAGGAGGCATCACGCTGCCCATTTAAAATACCAGCGTAAAGCAGTCATCTTTATTATGCTGAGGAAATTCTTCAGCATCAGCTGCCGTATTTGAAAAAAATAAAAGTGCGATGAGTCCGAGTGACATTAGTGTCTTTTTAAAAATACTCCTCATTACCTTACCCTCTTTAATATTTTTTTCTCTGTTTTCGTCTGTATGTATCAGAGTAGCTTAATTATAATAAATTAAATTGTCAGAATACTATCTAAATATACAGCAGTTCCCATATATGGTAAATTGTTTGGATTTCTTATACAATTCTATCGTTATTCAGGCCATTTTTTAGCTTTCATTTCGATTTCTTCAATTTTATCGAGAAGAAAAGTCGATTCATTCTTTTTAAGCAGGCATTTCGCTCTTAAAGCATAGGCTAAGACTTTATCGAATTCTTTGGTCTGATAATATCCCCACATGACGTTAGCGTACAGTTTAACACCTGTTCTGTAATGTATTTTATCGATGTTATTGCTGTATATCTGACCAGCCATTACGTAATATTCCTGTCCGATGCTTTTTGAACAATAAAGCACATTCCCTTTTGCCATGTACAAATCCGCTTTTAAATATTCCAGAGAACTTTTATTTTCAATCAATGTAAGGGCCTTGTCGAGACACTTAAGTGCATCTTCATATTTTTCTTCCTGCTTAAATATAATCGCTTTATGCCAATCGTAATAGATAGACAGCTTCTTATTGCTCCGCCATTCCTGAACCGTTAATTTGTTCAGCACTCCTTCAATTAAATGCAGAGCAGACTGATCTCTAATCCTATCAAGCTCTTTCACTATTTTTATATCCACAGCAGGTGTCAATTTAATGGTTATATCTTCAATTGTTAAGTCCAGTGCCGTCATTATTTTTACAACGTAGATAAAGCCGACATTCTCCCCTTTTTCGAGCCGGCTAATCGTTGAACTCGGCACTCTGGTTTTTAGTGCTAAAGACTTTTGAGACATACCGTATTCTATACGGCGCGATATAATTGCTGAATTGTTTATTTGCATAAATTTCCCCCTTATTTACAAATATAGTTAATTTGAAATATATGTCAATAATTAACCTCAATAAAAGTTTTGCATAATTCAATTAGGGTACAAAGAGAGTAAAAGAACGTGATGGAGGATTGAGTATGACAACAATTGAAATATATTCAAATACCAATGAACTCAGCGATAAAATCTACAGTCTCCGTGCAGAAGGTGTGAAAGATAATAATATGACAGTCGTTGCCAAAGATCGTTTTGACGCAGCGTTTTTAAGATACACACGCGTGCCGTTTAAAAAAGCAGACGGTACGATGTGGGATAAGGTTGCTGCCAAGTTTTTAGATGAAAACTCAAAAGAGCGTGTTGCAGAGCAATTGAATTTAACGGGAGAAGACCATTCGAAATTCAGAAACGCTGTCGACAACGGAGACATATTACTGCTGGTACGTACAGAAGAAGAGAAAACGAAGCAAGAAGAAGCAGCAGCCGGCGATCTCGAAACTCAGAGCGAAGCGATGAAAGCTTACGGGCTGCAGTCAGAACAGCCGCTTCAAATTGAAAAAACACCGGAAGAAACGAAAGACAAAGCGAAGAAAAAACATGATAGTTATACAGATGCTGCACAGATTATTCATGAAGACGGCAGCAGACGCACCGTAGAACTGGAAGGCAAATCATTTACGATTGTTAACCTGAAGGAAGAACTGATAGAAACAGAAGACAGCAAATAAGATGATTAATACAGGAATCTCTTATAAGATTTAAATGAAAGAATATTCAGTTATTAAATAAGGGGTAATATTTAATTATAAAAAAGAAAAACTCCTGATATCAGAGATATCAGGAGTTCAGTAATTTCTTAATCTTCTTCTTTTATAGTGACTTACTTTACACCATTCTAGCCTTAATTAAAACGTTGGTGTAATAGGCTTCCGCCGTATCATCTGTTAAATACTATTCCTAAGCTGTGCACAGCTGTTCCCCAGATTCACCCCGAGATTGACCCATAAACGCTACAGTAGTTAGATATTACCGTTAGCATACGCTAAGTGATTATACTAGAAAACTCAAATGTGAGTTCTCTGATTGATTTAACAGGGTATGTTATCGCCGGGGCCGTCAATATTCATAGCTCTGTCTATACCACCCCTGCAACCTATAATTTATACCCTCATTCTTACATATCCACTAATAGGAAATCATTAAAATCCCTCTTTCGTCAACGTCTCAAATTGAGAATATATTTGAGTAAGAGTTCGATAAGCTTTCATCAAATGAACCTATGTATATTTCGAATTCATGTAATATATTAATTAATAGCAAAGATTATCTACTATTAATAATATTTAAATTAAAGGTGGGGACGATATGTTACTGGAGAAAGCTGCACAGTTTATTCGCAAAATGTATGAAGAAACAGGACAGAGTATGGAAAGAATTAATCATAGATTAAAGCAAGTTGAAAATGAAATTACCATCAGTGGAACTTATACTCACACAAAAGATGAATTAGTCTATGGCGCAAGAGTGGCATGGAGAAATTCGAATCGCTGTATAGGTAGATTATTCTGGGACAAGTTAGAGGTTCGTGACCTAAGAGGTGTTAAAACAGAGAATGATTTCATAGATTCTATTGAAGATCACATTGAATACGCTACTAACGGTGGAAGAATAAAACCATTAATCTCTATATTTTCTAATGATATTAAAATATATAATGAGCAGCTGCTCAGGTACGCAGGATATGAAGACATGGGAGACCCAAAGTCAATTGAAGCCACGTCCCTTGCCGAAAAATTAGGATGGATTCAAGAGAAAGGTGAATTTAATATCTTACCTTTAATGTATCGACTGCATACTCAAGATATGAAGTATCATGAGTATCGTCCGGAAATCATTCAAGAAATTAATATCCAACATGAAAAATATCCCGCTTTAGAAAAGTTAGGACTTAAATGGTATGCTGTCCCTATAATTTCTAATATGGATTTAGAAATTGGTGGCATAAAATATCACACTGCGCCTTTTAATGGATGGTATATGGAAACCGAGATCGGGGTTAGAAACTTTACGGATGAATATCGCTATAACAAGCTCAAAGAGATTGCAACAGCCTTTAAGCTAGATACTTCAAAGACTTCTACATATTGGAGAGATCGTGCTTTAGTTGAATTTAACTATGCTGTCTATCACTCTTTTAAAAATGCAGGCGTTTCAATGGTCGATCATATTACTGCATCTAAACAATTCAAACAGTTTGAGGAAAAAGAACAAAAAGCAGGACGAGAAGTCACAGGAAAATGGAGCTGGCTAGCACCTCCACTATCTCCTTCGCTGACTTATAATTATCACAAAGGATTTAACAATACTATCGAATCTCCAAGTCTTTTATATAGAACTATTGAAAAAGGATGTCCGTTTCGTGAATAGTCATATCCCGATTATAATAAAAAAGCCCCAGAAATCGGATGAGGGATCTCTGGGGGATGGTAAGGCAGTATTTCAGTATTTCACTATATCGTTAATATATAAACAAGACAATATAAAATGCCATTCTTTAGGTTAATTTGCAGCTTTAAATATTGAACTTAAAACAATCATGCACCGTGTAGTACACTCCGATTATAAGACAATCCTATCAATTTATAATCATGTTACTGATGAGATGCACGAGGACACAATGAATAAATTAGAAAATGTGAATCTATGACACCCGGAATATTTTAATTATGAGTGTCTTTTTTATGTGAATTCTTACACTTTGCCCTTTCTTCGCCCCGAAAACAAATATTAGACAAAGAAAAAAGCCTACAGACCTCAGTCTGATAGGCTTTCAGTAAGGAATCACTCTTACTGCTCTTCTTTAACGTATGGTAATAATGCCATGTGACGTGCACGTTTGATAGCACCAGTTAACTGACGCTGATACTTCGCTGAAGTACCTGTTACACGTCTAGGAAGAATTTTCCCACGTTCAGAAATGAACTTTTTAAGAAGTTCTACTTCTTTGTAGTCGATGTGCGTAATGCCATTTGCTGTGAAATAACAAACTTTTTTACGACGACGACCGCCTCTTCTTGGACCTGCCATAGTAAGCCCTCCTCTACAGATTATTGTATTCGACTGTGTGGATCGAATTTGATAATCCATAACTTAGTTATTTACTAAACGTGTGTTTTATAATGTGTGTATGTGCACGATATATATTACAACTTTTGTGGTAAAAAGTCAATTATTTTTTTGTGCATCCTTCCGGTTTTTGAGATACATTCCAACGAATAGTAATATTGCAAACACTAATAAGACAATGCTTGAAATGATAATATAATTTTCACTCTGCGGTCCGCCATCAGCAAATATCTGTGCGATAATTTCCGGTGCTGCCAGGCCGAATGCAAGAAGCGCGTAGAACCACTGCCTCATAATTAAAGAACCGATGACCAGAACTGCAAGCAGGATAAATCCTATTGTAATGTTAAAGCTGCTTGATGGTTCGAAGAAAGTCACGAGCGGATAATTTCTTACAAGCAATAGAGATCCGACTAAAAATCCCATATACAAGAAACTGAAAACAAAGATTAATATAGTGCCTTTCAGTTCAATTTTCTCTGACTTAAAGCTGGCAAAGTTAACCAGTACATATTTAAAACCGTAATAAATAAGTAAGGGACCCAGTATAATTATAGCTGCATAATAAAGAATATTACTTAAAGTCCAATCAAAATCACCACTGATTAAACTAGGGACTGTCAATATGCCGGCAAGATACACGATAAACAAAGTAATATACCGTTTTATATTATTCACAACAGGCATCTCTCCAGAAATATTTTTAATATACTCTTTAACTGATCCGCCTGTTACATCTTTGACTGATTTTCCGTCCTGTTCCGCCTGAATCAAGTGGTCTTCCAACTCCGCTTCCATATCATCAATCGCTTCATCCTGTTTACCATGTGCCATCATTTCTAATCTAAACTCTGTTAAAAATTTTTCTGCTTCTTTACTTAACATACTACTCACCTCTTACCAGACTATTCATGCCTGAGTTTAGTTTTTCCCATTTATCCTTAAATATTTTCAATTCTTCTCTTCCTGTTTCACTGATGGAATAATATTTTCTTTTAGGTCCGCCGGTATCCGACTTGACCATCCGTGTGCTCACATAACCTTTTTTACTCAGCCTGAGCAGCACTGGATAAATACTCCCTTCACTGATATCCGGAAAATTATGGTCTTCCAGCTTTTTCGTAATTTCATAACCGTACGTCTCACCCTGGGAAATTAACCCCAGTATCGCACCGTCCAACAGGCCTTTCATTATCTGATCGCTGACCGACATCACTGACCTCCTAATCTAACTATGTTATATTAAAAGATAGTTAGTTATTTAAAAAGACAGCCGTTTGTTTGACTATCATGTAATAAAAGATACTATATTCTGATTGCTGCGTCAACTATCTTATATAAAAAGATAGTTGTTTTTTTATCTTTGGATTCCTCCGAGGAAGTCATGAAGGGATTCGACATAACACAGAACCCGTCACTAAATCCATGAAGGGATCCAAATCCTTAAAACAAGAAAAACCCGGCTCCACCAAGCCGGGTTTCCCACTTTCAATATTCAATCTGCTGATTTCGTCCTCACAAACAGCAGCATTATAAATGAAATCACAATTATTGTAATGACCCAGAGCCAGGCGAGCTGCATATTGCCTGACTGAAGCGCCACGTATATAGCAGTCGGCAATGTCTGTGTGCGTCCGGGTATGTTTCCTGCAATCATTAAAGTCGCTCCGAATTCTCCGAGTGCACGAGCAAAGCTCAGTATAGCACCGGTCATCAACGGTACTGATGCCAGCGGCAGAGTAATTTTCATGAACACCTGAAAATTTCCAGCCCCGTCGACTCTTGCTGCATCTTCTATATTTTTATCGATACTTAAAAATCCGGTTTTCGCAGCCTGATACATCAGCGGAAATGATACTACTGTACTTGCAAGCACTGCGGCATACCAGGTAAAAATAATCGACTGACTGAAGATCAATTCAACAATATTACCCGCGATGCTGTTATTCCCGAAAATCACAATAAGAATAAAACCGACCACCGTCGGCGGCAGCACAATCGGCAGCATAATAATTGTTTCTAAAATGATTTTTCCTTTAAATTTTTTCCGCGTCATAAAATGCGCGATTAATGTCCCGAAGACAAATGATAGTATCAGGGCAATGAACGCAACCCGCAGCGATAGAAGGACCGGTGTCAGAAATTCTTCTGCTGTGATGCCGTAGTTATTCACGGGTAAAACCATAATCTTCAAATATTGTTAAAGCTTCTTCCGACTGCAGAAATTCGTAAAATATTTCTGCCGCTTCAGCTTTTTCTGACTCAGTAATTAAGCCTGCAGGATAAACTATCGGTTCATGCCATTCTTTCCGAGCCGTATCAACAATCTCAACTTTGTCGCTCGTCAGGGCATCTGTTCTGTACACCAGTCCCGCATCAACTTCACCGCGCTCTACGTAAGTTAACACCGCACGAACGTCTTCTGCATATACGAGTAAAGGTTCAATATCTTCTTTAATCCCAAGAGAATTAAATGTCTGCATACTGTATTTTCCTGCCGGTACTGACTCCGGTGTGCCGACAGCAATTTGATCGGCTTTTGTAATATCATTAAAGGACTTTACATTACCGCTGTTTGCCGGCGCAATCAGCACAAGATCATTCCTCAGCAGATTGACCGAGTTCTCTTCAGCGATACTGCCGTTATCAATCAACATATTAAAATCACTTTCTGATGCAGAAAAGAACAGGTCTGCAGGCGCTCCTTGTGAAATTTGCTGCTGCAGAGCGCCTGAGCCGCCAAAGTTAAAATCTGCTTTAATTTCAGGGTGCGATTCATGAAAGACATCTGCTGCTTCCTCGAGTGCATCTGTCAGGCTTGCTGCTGCTGAAATCGTCAATGTAACAGACTCCTCCTCGCCGTCTGTTTCGTCACTGCCGCACGCCGACAAAATGATGAGTACTGATAATGAACAAAAAAACACAGCCAGTCTCATTTTATTAAAGTGATTCATGTCGATTGTCCTCTCAAAACCTGTATTTAAATCAATATTAGACTTTTAGTTTATAAAAGTAAACGCATTAAAAAAACAGGACCTTTATCACTAAAGGTCCTGTTTAAATATTATATATTAAACGATATATCCGTAATTCGTAAAGATTTCCAGAGCTTCTGACGATTGTAAATAATCGTAGAAGGCACGGGCAGCACTGCCGTCTTCAACGCTGTCGGACAAGCCTAGTCCGTAAACAAACGGTTCCAGAATTGAACGCGGCGCACGTGAAATTATACGCAGACCATCATCGTCTGAAATATCTGTTCTGAGGAGGAATCCTGCATCTGTATCGCCTTGTGCTATGTCTTTAGCAGCAGTTTC
This sequence comes from Jeotgalicoccus halotolerans, assembly GCF_003387165.1. Classification (GTDB taxonomy): domain Bacteria; phylum Bacillota; class Bacilli; order Staphylococcales; family Salinicoccaceae; genus Jeotgalicoccus; species Jeotgalicoccus halotolerans. The sequence continues at coordinate 78,788 of NZ_QUMW01000013.1, read as the reverse complement.
TGCATCTGCTGCTGTTTCGATGCTGTCGGCGTTCAGATTTTTTTCCTCTTCCTGATTAAGGAGTTCTTCAGCATAGGTGCCGGATAAAGAATGCTCCGGATCAACAATTGTCAATGAGACATCATCATTATTAAAAATATCGTTGTATCGGTTGATATCTTCATTATCAGTTCCTGTAACAAGTACAAGTTCATTGATGAGCAGATATTTAGTTGCAAGCTGATTTAAAATACCCGCTTCGACGAGCGATTCGTACCCTGCATCATCACTTGAGAAATAAATATCCATATCCCGGTCATTACCTTCAATTAAATCTTCAGTCAGTTTTTCTGTATGACCATATTGGACGTCAACTTTAATACCTTCGTTATTTTCTTCAAAGAGGGCGATCAGTTCATCCATTACATCTTCGAGGCTCTGCTCGGCAGTAATATGTACAACTTCATCCTCTTCAGCGACCGGCTCTTCTCCGACAGATTGATCTGCCTCTTCTATTGCATCTTCAGCTTCTTCCTCTGTACTCTTTTCGGTTTCCTGGGTTTCGTCAGTTTCCGACTCATTATCAGAAGATTCGTCATTATTACTACAAGCTGCTAAAATCACGCACAGCGATAGTAAAAGTGCCCATCCGAGGACATTTTTTCTAATCATTGCGATTTCGCTCCTACATAAAAAATTGTATATATTTCATTATAAACACTATGAGCTCAAAACTACACCAATATATAATTATAAAGACGATAAAAGTTGCTTATGTATTATGATTTTCTCCAAAATTAAAATAAAAACCTGAGATACAGTATCTCAGGTTTTTCACACATTTCACACACATTAATAAAACACACGATAACAAAGTCTGGATTGTTATATTTTATTTAGAATGGTAGATCATCATCGCTGATGTCTACTGGACCTTTAGAGTTTGCAAATGGATTTTCCTCTGCGTTATCCTGACGCTGCTGGCTGCGTCCTGTTGACTGATTGCCAGTCGACTGGTTGCCGCCGTACGCGTTTTGATAAGAGTCAGCAGAGTTATAATCATTATTGCCTTGAGATTGATTACCGCTGCCTTTAGGCTCTAAGAACTGAACACTTTCACACACAACTTCAGTTACATATACTCTTTGCCCGTCTTTATTCTCGTAGTTACGAGTTTGAATTCTGCCGTCGATACCAACTAAACTGCCTTTTTTAACATACTGATTAACATTCTCTGCCTGTTTGCGGAAAACGACACAGTTGATAAAGTCAGCGCCTCTCTCACCATTCGCACCGGTAAAAGGACGGTTTACAGCTAAGTTGAAAGTAGCGACAGCAACATTGTTTTGACTGACTCTAAGTTCAGGGTCTCTTGTTAAGCGACCAACTAAAACTACACGGTTTAGCATGTAATCAACTCCACTCAATATTTAACTTATTTTTTATCTTCAGCTTGTTCGTCACGAACAACGATATGACGGATAATGTCATTGTTGATCTTCGCTAAGCGGTCAAACTCATCAGCAGCGGCACTGTCACCGTTATACTTAATGATTTGGTAGTATCCATCTTTGAAATCTTCGATTTCGTAAGCCAGACGGCGTTTACCCCACTCTTTAGATTCGACGATTTCCGCGCCATTGTTAGTAAGAACCTCATCAAAACGTTTAACTAACGTTGCTTTAGCTTCTTCTTCAATATCCGGGCGGATTACATATAAAATTTCATATGATCTCATCTTCTGCACCTCCTTATGGTCTTTGCGGCCGAAAACACACATTTTCAGCAAGGAATAATTTTCATTACTCACAATCAGAAATTATAGCAATAAAACAAGCTTTTTACAATAGATACCTTGTAATTGTCCTTAAATTTTTGCGGTGTTTGGGATTTTTTGCTGAGGTTTTTTGCTGGGATTGGTATGATACGAGTTCATATGTATCCGGAGCCCATAGGGTTGGCATAGCACCAACCTCCACCTTCTCCCACAAAAAAACTGCGGAATCCTAAAATAGATTCCGCAGCACTTATTATATTAAACGTTAAATCTGAAGTGAACGACGTCTCCGTCTTTCATAATGTAATCTTTACCTTCAAGGCGGACTTTCCCCGCTTCTTTCGCTTTTGCTTCGTTACCCGCTTCTACTAAGTCTTCGTAACCAACGGTCTCAGCACGGATAAATCCTTTTTGGAAATCGGTATGAATAATTCCGGCACATTCCGGAGCCGTCATGCCTTTTTTAAATGTCCAGGCTCTGACTTCCTGCACTCCTGCAGTGAAGTATGTTGCCAAACCAAGGAGATCGTAAGAAGCTCTGACGAGTTTATCAAGTCCTGATTCTTCGAGGCCGAGTTCTTCTAAGAACATTTCTTTTTCATCGTCATCAAGAGCTGCGATTTCTTCTTCCACTTTTGCAGAAATCACGATAACTTCCGAACCTTCTTCTTCAGCATATTTTTTAATTGCTGATAAATGTTCGTTGTCTTCAAGTGATGATAAATCATCTTCAGAAACGTTCGCCACATACAGTGTCGGTTTTTGAGTCAGCAGGTGGAAATGCTTCACTGATTTAATTTCTTCATCGGAAAAATCAAGTGCGCGGACAGGTGTTCCTTCTTCCAGTCCTTCTTTAATTTTCGTCAGAATTTTTGCTTCAGCCATCGCATCTTTATCTTTCTGCTTCGCCATTTTTTCCACCTTCGGCAGACGTTTATCAACACTTTCAAGATCGGCAAAGATCAATTCCATGTTAATGACTTCAATATCATCCAGCGGATTGACTTTACCTGAGACGTGAGTCACATTATCATCATCGAAAGCGCGGACGACCTGACAAATTGCATCGACTTCGCGAATGTTGGCTAAGAACTTGTTTCCAAGGCCTTCACCTTTTGACGCTCCCTTTACAATTCCGGCAATATCCGTAAATTCAAATGCTGTCGGGACAGTTTTTTTAGGCTCGACAATTTGTGTTAAAACATTCAGACGCTCATCCGGCACTTCAACGATACCGACGTTCGGGTCAATTGTTGCGAACGGATAGTTGGCAGCAAGTGCGCCCGCTTTCGTTATTGCATTAAAGAGTGTTGATTTACCGACGTTCGGCAATCCAACAATTCCTGCAGTTAAAGACATAATAGTTGCTCCTTTAGTTTATAATTACTTTTTTAAGTCGTTTATCAAAATCTCTGCGCGGCATCATAATCGTCCGTTCGCAATTCGTACATCTGATTTTTATGTCCGCACCCATCCGCACAATCTGGAAACTGTTTGTGCCGCAGGGATGCGGTTTTTTCATCTCTACAATATTATTTAAATCGTATTTTTTCTCCATAATTACTTACTCCCCGGCATCATTTTGATCGAAATCGTTAATGTCCATAGTAGGTACAGATACAAATACTCCTTGTGACTCGAGATACTGTTTCAGGCGTCTGCGCATGCGTCTCGTCGCACCGAAATGCTCCATCGGCTGGGTGGTCAGCATAACTCGGATTGTAGCTTCGCCCTGCTGAATATCCTGCACGCCTAATATTGCCGGCTGTTCGACGAGCACTTCTTCTTCGCGCCAATGGTTTTCGAAATACTTATTCATTGTCTCTTCAACCTTATCCAGATCTTCCTGAATAGAAAAGTTCATGTCGAGATATGAAATTGAATTGTAGCGTGAAAAGTTAATGACTTCGTTAATCGTGCCGTTCGGAATCATATACAATTCGCCTTCGTAGCCTTGAATACGGGATGATCGCAATCCTAATGATAACACTTCACCTTCGGCAACAGTAGTACCGGAAGTATTTACTCTGACGAAATCACCTTTATCGAACTGGTTTTCCAAAATGATAAAGAATCCGGTAATCATATCTTTCACTAAGCTCTGTGCGCCAAAACCAATAGCCAGACCAACGACCCCAGCACCGGCAAGGAGCGTAGCAACCGGAATACTGAACAGTTCCAGCACCCCTACGATAACGAAGAACCAGATAAAGATGGTGACACCGTTCTGCAGCACGTTAATTAAAGTCTGATTGCGCTTATCCGAACCCCTCAGACGGGATTTTGATTTATATTTAAAGAAATTATCAATCAGACGGTTGGCAACTTTAGTTAAAATATATCCGGCAATTATAAAAATTAATGCAAATAAAATATTCCTGCCAATAGCAGCCCATATCTCTGGTTTCTGAAACTGTGCAATAAGTTCCTGTACAAACCCTATCGGGTCTTCAGTATCTGCTGTACTAAGTAAAGTTAAAAAACGCATATATTAAAGCCTCTTTCTTTATTTTTTCTGGAGCATCGCAAGGATTCTCTCAAACTCTTCCTGAGACGTAAACTCCAGCTGAATCATTCCTTTATTTTTTACTTTTTTGATTTCCACATTCGTACCGTAATGTTCTTTCAGCTGATTTTCATAACCTTGTAAAAATTTCAGCTTTTTACCTGTCTTTTTTATTTTTCTCTTTTTATCGAACGTTTTTACATACGCTTCAAGCGACCGTACACTCATATTCTCTTTAATCGCTTCCTCTGCCACCTGTTCCATTAACAGCGGATCTTTCAGCGACAGCAGGGTTCTGCCGTGCGCGCTGCTCAGCTTCTGCTCGTTCATAGCCTGCTTTACCGCAGCCGGCAAATTTAACAGCCGGAGCATATTCGCGATATAAGATCTCGATTTGCCGAGCCGCTGCGACAGTTCATCCTGAGTGAGTTCTGCTTTGGTCATAAGTTCCCTGTAGCTTTCCGCCTCTTCAAGCGCACTTAAATCTTCCCGCTGCAGGTTTTCTATAATCGCAAGTTCCATCATTTCTTTGTCGGACATGCCGGTAATAATCGCAGGAATTTTCTCTAGTCCCGCTCTCATACTGGCCCGGAGCCGCCGCTCTCCTGCAACCAGCGTATAGCCTTTTACCGACTTTCTGACGGTAATCGGCTGCATTACGCCGTGAATTAAAATACTGTTTTTTAAATCCTCCAGCTTATCGTCGTCAAAAGTCTGTCTCGGCTGGTATGGATTTTTGCGGATATCTTTAAGGGGCAGTTCTATAATTTCCACCGTAATCTCACCGACTTTATATAGTTAAAATACAGTTCAATTATAACAGCAACCTTACTGTTTGTAAGTCAAAAAAGAACTCACACTGTCATGTGTGAGCACTATTTGTATATACGTATCGTGACTTCATGCAGCTCATCGGTTTCAGACGTCTCAATATTGACATCGATACCTTTGTCCTGCAGCTTCTTAATGTCACGCTCAAAGTCATTCAGCATAAAAGCAACATCGTCATTAAAGTTAATCTGCTCGATGCGGACCTTCTTCCGGTTCTTCACAGCGAGCTCTGTTTCTTTTACCGTCAAATTATCCTTAACGATATTTTTTAAAACGTCGCATTGGGTATCGTTATCGAGTATAAGCAGTGCCCGCGCGTGTCTTTCGGTGATATCATCTTTTTCGAGCGCCGTTATAACGTCGTTAGAGAGCTTCAAAAGCCTTAATTTATTGGCGATAAAAGACTGGCTTTTCCCGATACTCTCCGCGAGATCTTTCTGTGTAATATCATCCATTGCGAGGAGCTGTTTATAAGCTCTCGCTTCTTCGATACTCGATAAGTTTTCCCGCTGGATATTTTCAATCAGAGCAATTGCTGCTGATTCCTGGTCTGTTAAATACTTAACGATTGCCTGGGTGTCTTCGTAACCGAGATGTTTCAGGGCTCTAAATCTGCGCTCGCCTGCAATAATTTCATACATGCCTTCTTCAATAGGACGCAGTGTAATCGGCTGCAGCAGTCCGTGCGCTTTGATGGAATGTGCGAGTTCCTCAATACGCTGATGATTAAATACAGTACGCGGCTGGTACTGGTTCGGGACGATATGTTCTACAGACACAGTCACTAGCGAATCATCATCGGAACGCGTTTCGCTTTTATCTATTAGATTAAATAATTTTGAAAATGGTTTTTTCACACATTCCACCACCCTTTTATTTTAATGGGGATTTGTTAGCCGTCCCCGGTTTACGGGGGTATTTCTTAGGTGTCTTACGCTTCTTGTCGATGATCATAATATAACGGTCGCTTTCTTCCTTGGGCAGTGACAGCTGATGAATTTTCGTCAGTTCCCCGCCGAGCAGGTCCAGCGCAAATTTACTCTCATCGAGTTCCTCCTGCGCTTTTTTGCCTTTCATCACGATAAACTGGCCACCTGTGCGGACGAGCGGCAGACACAGCTCAGACAAGACATTCAGCTGGGCAACAGCACGTGCCGTTACCACATCAAACATATGTCTCGCCTGGTGCTGGCCGAACGTTTCCGCTCTGTCGTGAACCAGGTGTATTTTATCAAGACCGAGCACAGCAGTTAATTCATTTAAAAACGTAATGCGCTTATTCAAAGAATCAACGATTGTAATTTTTAAGTCCGGACGGATAATTTTCATTGGAATGCTCGGAAAGCCGGCGCCTGCGCCTACATCGCAAAGGCTCGCGCCTTCTTCAATATCCGCGTAGAAAAGCGGTGTAATGGAATCGTAGAAGTGTTTTAAATAGACTTCTTCGAGTTCGGTTACAGCAGTTAAGTTAATCTTTTCATTCCATTCTACAAGCATCTTGTAATAGGTCTTGAACTGGCTGATCTGTACCGCGGACAGCTCAATTCCTTTATCTTTTAAAGTGTTTATGAATTCTGTTTCGTTCATGCTTCTACCCTTTTCACATTACCTTGTTCGATATAGACAAGCAGAATGGAAATATCTGCCGGATTAACCCCTGAAATACGGGATGCCTGAGCGATATTCAGCGGTTTAACTTCTTTCAGTTTCATGCGCGCTTCTGTCGCGATTGAGTGCACTGCATCGTAATCGATGTTTTCAGGTATAACCTTTTCTTCCATACGTTTCATTTTATCGACTTGCTGTAATGATTTTTTAATATAACCATCGTATTTAATCTGTACTTCAACCTGTTCGTATTCTTCCTGGTTCAGCGTAATCTCTTCATTTAAAATTTCCATGATTGACGCATAATCCATTTCTGGACGTCTTAATAAGTCCGCAGCGAGAATGCCGTCTTTCAGTGCTGTGCCGCCGCGCTCTGAAACGATATTCTGCGTGTGCTCATTCGGTTTAATGCGCACTTTCTGCAGGCGTTCCAGTTCCGCGTCGATGTTTGCTTTTTTCTTATTGAAACGAGCCAGACGCTCTTCGCTGATGAGGCCATTATCATAACCGATTTCAGTCAGGCGGATGTCTGCATTGTCATGACGGAGCAGCAATCTGTGTTCTGCACGTGATGTTAAGAGGCGGTACGGTTCATTGGTCCCTTTCGTTACCAGATCATCAATCAGTACGCCGATATATGCATCTGTACGGCTTAAGATTAACTCTTCTTTACCGAGCAGATTGTTCGCTGCGTTAATGCCCGCGATCAGACCCTGACCGGCCGCTTCTTCATAACCGCTCGTGCCGTTGATTTGCCCTGCCGTATAAAGATTTTTAATTTTCTTCGTTTCAAGCGTCGGCCACAGCTGAGTCGGTACTAATGCATCGTACTCAATTGCGTAGCCTGCGCGCATCATCCGTGCATTTTCAAGTCCCGGTATGCTCGTTACCATATCGCGCTGCACACTTTCCGGCATACTTGTTGATAAGCCCTGCACGTAAACTTCCTTCGTGTTGCGGCCTTCCGGCTCAAGGAAAATCTGGTGGCGCGGTTTATCGTTAAAACGGACAATCTTGTCTTCAATTGACGGACAGTATCTCGGACCTGTTCCCTGAACCACACCTGAATACATAGCAGACAGGTGCAGGTTCGCTGTAATAATTTCGTGTGTTTCCTGTGATGTGTATGTTAACCAGCAAGGCAGCTGATCCATAATGAATTCTGTCGTATCAAAGCTGAAAGCGCGCGGTACATCGTCCCCCGGCTGAATTTCAGTTTTCGAGTAATCGATAGAATCCGCGTTAACGCGCGGCGGTGTTCCCGTTTTAAAACGGATAATTTCAAAACCGAGCTCTTTCAGCTGATCTGCAAGCGCAAGTGATGGAATCTGATGATTCGGTCCGCTTGAATATTTTAAGTCGCCTAAAATAATTTCACCGCGCAGGAAAGTCCCTGTTGTAATAATTACTGCATCAGCATCGTATACGGTGCCGACATTCGTTTTCACACCGCGGATAACGTCATCTTCTATAATGAGTTCATCAACCATTCCCTGCAATATGTCGAGGTTCGGCTCCTGTTCAAGTACCGATTTCATTTCCTGCTGATAAAGGACTTTATCAGCCTGAGCGCGCAGTGCACGCACCGCAGGTCCTTTACCTGTATTCAGCATTCTCATTTGAATATGAGTTTTGTCTATTACTTTGGCCATCTGGCCGCCTAATGCATCCACTTCGCGCACGACGATTCCTTTTGCCGGACCTCCGACTGAAGGGTTACATGGCATAAATGCGATGTTATCCAGATTAATCGTCAGCATCAGTGTTTTTAATCCTTTACGGCTTGCTGCAAGCCCCGCTTCAACACCAGCATGACCTGCGCCGATAACTATCACATCATATTTAATATTGCCGGTCATTATTTAACCTCCTGTATTTACTTCCCTAGACAGAATTGACTAAAGAGTTTATCAATTAATTGTTCCGATACGTCTTCTCCGATAACTTCTCCGAGCAATTCCCATGTTTTTATAAGATCAATTTGGATAATATCCACGGGTACGTCCATTTCAGCCGAAGAGATTGCATCTTCAATCGCTGTTTTTGCCTGCTCGAGCAAATTAATGTGACGGTTATTCGACACGTAAGTCGAATCCGTAGATGAAAGGCTGCCTTCGAAAAACATCTCCTGGATTTCGTTTTCCAAATCGTCGACACCTTCACCATTTATAATGGACGTTTTAATTAACGGTATTTTAAAATGTTCTTCCAGATAATTAATATTCAGTTTATTTTCAAGATCGAGCTTATTTACGATACCGATCACTTTTTTATCATCTGCAGATTCCAGCAGTTCAAGGTCTTCCGGTGTCAGCTCATCGTTATTGTTCATCACGTATAAAATCAGTTCCGCGTCTTTAAGTGCTTCACGCGAACGTTCCACACCGATTTTTTCAACGATATCATCCGTTTCGCGGATACCGGCGGTATCCACGAGTTTCAGCGGAATGCCGTTGACGTTAACATATTCTTCTAAAATATCGCGCGTCGTTCCCGCAACATCAGTAACGATTGCTTTATTATCCTGAATTAAATAGTTTAATAAAGAACTTTTTCCGACGTTCGGCTTGCCGACGATAACCGTGCTTAAACCTTCACGTAAAATACGGCCTTCCGTACTCGATTTCAGCAGTTTATCGATATTATCACTGACTTTTTTCGCTTCCGACAGCAGAAATGATGTCGTCGCTTCTTCGACGTCATCGTATTCTGGATAGTCGATGTTTACTTCAACCTGGGCAAGAATATTTAAAATGCTCTGACGGAGTTCTTCAATATACGTTTTCAAGCGTCCCTGCACCTGCTGGTTCGCAACTTTAGATGCTTCGTTCGTTTTCGCGCGGATAAAGTCCATAACCGCTTCAGCCTGCGATAAGTCTACCCGGCCGTTTAAAAAGGCGCGTTTCGTAAATTCGCCCGGTTCCGCCATTCTCGCACCGTTGTTCAGCGTCAGCTGCAGCACACGGTTCACTGTATGAATACCGCCGTGGCAATTAATTTCCACGATGTCTTCTCTCGTGTAAGTCTTCGGTGCACGCATTAAAGCCACCATAACTTCTTCGACCGTTTCACCAGTTTTCGGATCGATAATATGTCCGTAATTAATCGTGTGGCTGTCAGTATCGCTTAATTTTTTCGCCCCTTTATACAGACGGTCTGCAATTTCAATCGCATCTTCACCTGATAAACGAACGATGGCAATCGCCCCTTCACCAACCGGTGTGGAGATGCTTGAGATCGTTTCAAATTGCATGTTAAAAACTCCTTTTATTTCTTAGTTATCACGACGTAGCGGTTCGGTTCCCGTCCTTCTGAATACGTATCAATATGTTTTACCCTGCTTAAGACATGATGCATTATTTTACGTTCGAATGAAGGCATCGGTTCCATTTTAACCGATTCGCCCGTACGCATTGCTTTTTTCGACATATTAATAGCGAGACTCTCCAGCGTTTCGCGCCGTTTTGCACGGTAATTTTCTACATCCAAAACGACTGTGCCGTAACTTTTATATATCGTATTGAAGTAGTTTTGCGCGAGTTCCTGCAGCGCGTTTAAAGTCTGCCCGCGTTTGCCGATAATTTTAGCTGCAAGCTCTGCATGAAATTCAATTGTGACCGTTGTGTTTTTAACACTCACTTCAATGTCGTTGGGAATATTCATTTCACGTACGACGCTGGAAATATAAGCTGCTGTGTCATCCGCCGCACTATTAACCGAGGATTCGTACAGCGTTTCTTCATCCTCGGCACCGTCTTCAGTTTCAGGACGAAACTCAGCTGCCGGATTTTCCTGGTTTGGAGCTTCCGCTCTTTCAGGCATCTTTTCTGTTATTGCAGGTTCAGGATTTGCCGGTTCTTCAGCTTCTTCAAGCTGTCTCTGCACCTTCCGAGACTGCTGTTCAAGCATCGCATCGATGGAACCGTATGTTTTTAATTCCGGATTGATGATTGTCAGTTTCACTTCAGCATCGCGTCTGCCAAAACCTAAGAAACCGCCGCTCCCGCTGTCGATTACTTCAATCTTAATATCGTCTTCAGTTACGCCAAGCTCGTCTAATCCTTTTGCGACTGCATCATCTACTGTTTTTTCAGTATAAATTCTGTACATAATACTACCCCCGTATTATTTAATACATTTCGCGATTTTTAAGACATGCAATAATGATTTTTCCATCTCGTGATAGTTCATATCTTTGACGGGATTTCGGGCGATAACTACATATTCACGCGGTTTCAGTTCTGTTTTGTGAAGCTGATAAAATGCTCGGATGCGCCGTTTTATCTGGTTTCTTTTTACCGCGTTGCCGAGACGCTTGGACACACTGATGCCGAGTCTCAAATGCGGAATTTCACCGTTGTCCTTTAAGTAAACGACAAACTGCCTGTTAGCATATGATTTTCCTCTTTTAAAAATCAGTTTAAAATCTTTTTCTTTCTTAATTCTATATCGCTTTTTCATCATTATTACGCTCTTTCATATCTATGATTAATTATTATACTAAAAAGCACTCATTTTATAAAACATCCGGTATTGGCGCAAAAAAAAAGATCATCCTCGTCAGATGATCTAATGGTTATGCAGAAAGAACTTTTCTTCCTTTTCTTCTACGGCGTGCAAGAACTTTGCGGCCGTTTTTAGTACTCATTCTCTCACGGAAACCGTGTACTTTTGCACGTTTACGTTTATTTGGTTGATAGGTACGTTTTACCATTAATGACACCTCCGTTTAAATATATATCTCTGTCTTTTATCTTCTCTTAGAATTGCAACTATTAAAGAATACCAAAAATGTGTTGTCTTTTCAACTTTTTATTTGATATTCCTTCTATGAGATTACGGGAAAACCATAATAAAATGTGGATAACTTTTTTGCAGGATAAAGTTATCAACAGTTTAAAAAGGGCTTCTCCCACAAATCCACAGGCTGTATGTAAGATTTTGTGGAAAACTGTTGATTATGTGCATAACTCTTAAAACTATTGATATACATAAGAAAATCAGTTATAATTTTACCCATATCGCTGTGGATAAGTAAGTTCTTCTGGGTATTTATCCACAGAATGTGCATAAGCTGTGCATAACTTTTCTACACCTGTGTATATGAGTTATCCACAGCCTGTTATTTGTGAATAAGAAAGGATTATTTTATGAGCAGCTTAAATAGTATTTGGGATAATGTCCTTGAAAATATCAGTGAAAATATCCCGACCGTCAGCTTTCAGACATGGTTTAAAGATACAAAACTGATTGATTTAAACAGCAGCAGCGCAATTGTCAAAGCGGATAACGAATTCCAGCAGGGCTGGCTGTCCGAAAAATATTTAACACTGATTGAAGAAAGCATCTACCGAGCAATCGGTGAAAAAGTTTCAGTTAAAATCGTTTTTCAAGATGAACAGCTGGATAATCCAGCACCCGCGAAAAATCCAGCATCTGAAAAAAGCAGCCAGATAATGGATGTTCCTGTTAAACATGCTTTAAATGCCCAGCATACATTTGATACGTTCGTCATCGGCAACGGCAACCGCTTCTCGCATGCAGCTTCACTCGCAGTAGCGGAAGCCCCTGCGAAAGCATATAACCCGCTGTTTATATACGGGGGAGTAGGTCTCGGCAAAACGCATCTTATGCATGCTATCGGGAATTATGTGCTGGAGCACCGTCCAAATGCGAAAGTCGTTTATTTATCGAGTGAAAAATTTACGAATGAATTCATCAACTCTATCCGCGATAACAAAACTGAAGAATTCCGCAACAAGTACCGCAATGTCGACGTCTTGTTAATCGATGATATTCAATTTCTGGCAGGCAAGGAATCAACGCAGGAAGAGTTTTTCCACACCTTTAACTCGCTGCATGAGAATGACAAGCAGATCGTTATCTCCAGCGACCGGACACCGAAGGAAATTCCGACGCTTGAAGACCGTTTGCGCTCGCGCTTTGAATGGGGGCTGATGACAGACGTCACACCGCCTGACCTCGAGACGAGAATTGCGATTCTGCGGAAGAAATGCGAAGAAGAAAATGTAGAGATTCCAAATGAAGCAATGATTTACATCGCCAACCATATTCATACAAATATCCGTGAACTGGAAGGCGCACTCACGCGCGTTGCAGCATACTCAAAAATTTCAAATCAGCCGATGACTCCGGAAGTAGTGTCTGAAGCGCTGAAAGACCTCGTTGTTACAACCAAGTCAAAACGTATGACAATACACGATATTCAAGTAGCCGTCAGCGAATATTACGGCATTCACATCGATGAGCTCGCCTCTAAAAAGCGAACCAAGTCCATCGCTTTCCCGAGACACGTCGCAATGTACCTATCACGCGAACTCACTGACAACTCACTGCCTAAAATCGGTGAAGTATTCGGCGGGCGGGATCATACAACTGTCATTCACGCGCATGAGAAAATTTCAAAGCTTGTTTCAGAAGATGAGTTATTCAGAGATGAATTAAAAGAAATCGAGAAAAAGCTTAATTAAATCTAATGTGAATACTGTGGATAAATGTTACACTGTAGTCAACACTTTGTGCACATGTGGATAACTTTCTCTGTATAGCTTCAACCCGGTTTTCCACATATCCACAGGACCTACTATTATTACTATTATTTTATATACTATATATCTATTTAATAAGGAGTACTCGCTTATGAAAATCAGTATTAAAAGACAATATTTTATCGAACAATTAAATCATTGTTTAAAAGCTATTTCACCAAGAACTACTTTGCCTATTTTAAACGGGATAAAAATCGATGTCTCTGATGATCAAATGATACTTACCGGCAGTGATTCGGAAATATCTATTGAAATTACAATACCTGCAGAAATTGATAATGAAGAAATTCTTGAAATCGAAGAACCCGGTTCAGTCGTTTTAACAGGCCGTTTCTTTGTAGACATCATTAAAAAACTTTCCGGTGATTTTGTAGATCTGGAAACAACTGAAAATTTCCAGACTAAAATTACCGCAGGAAAATCAGAATTTAACTTAAGCGGAAATGATTCAAATCAGTACCCTCTGCTTCCTGAAGTTAACGATGCAGACAGTTTAGTACTTTCTTCTGCAGTATTAAAAACAATTATTAACCAGACAAACTTTGCAGTGTCTTTATCTGAAACACGTCCTGTTTTAACAGGTGTAAACTGGAACTTTAACAAAGATAATATTTCATTTACTGCAACGGACTCCCACCGTCTTGCTTTAAGAAGACTGCTGGATAAAACATTTAACACGGAAATTTCAAATGCGATTATTCCAGGTAAATCATTGTCTGAACTCAGCAAGATACTCACAGACTCGGATGAAGATGTAGAAATTAACCTGTCGCAGAATCAGGTGCTGTTCACATACGGCAATATGCGCTTTATCTCGCGTTTACTTGAAGGAAACTATCCGGATACCTCCCGTCTGTTCCCTGAAAATTATGAAACTAAGGTCAGCGTTAACAACTCCGAGTTTTACCATGCAATTGACCGTGTTTCACTCCTGGCACGTGAAGGCGGCAACAACGTTATCCGCATGACTGTGGAAAACAATAATGTGGAATTAACTTCGAACTCACCTGAAGTCGGTACCGTAAACGAAGCTGTAAACGCTTCTGCTATCGAAGGTGAAGACATTAAAATTTCCTTTAACTCAAAATATATGATGGAAGCACTTCGTGCGATTCAGGACGAAGAAGTAACCATTGAATTCTTCGGCACGATGAGACCGTTCACTATTACACCGAGCGAATCTTCCGAAGTCGTACAGCTGATTTTACCGATTAGAACATACTAATCAGTACGCAAATATTTAAGACCATGCCTTTTTTCATGAAAAACAGGCCTCTGGTCTCTTTTTTATGTTTACCGGTAGGTAAAAGCCTTCATGCCTATAAAAGGCTCTAAACGCTTTATTTGGGCTTAAATAATGAAAATATATGTAAAATGTAGTATAATGAATGAGTATGTAATAGGAGGTTATGTCTATGGAAACGATTCATTTGGATAGCATGATAACACTCGGTAAATTTTTAAAATATAAAAATATTATCGGTACAGGCGGCGAAGCTAAATGGTTCTTAAGTGAACATGAAGTATTTTTAAACGGAGAGCCTGAGAACCGACGCGGCAAAAAACTGCACGATGGTGACGAATTGGTCATTGCAGGTGTCGGCGAATATAAATTTAAGTATCCGGTGCAATGATACTAAACGAAATCAAGCTCACAGATTTCAGGAATTATGATTCCCTGTCTCTGGCCTTTCATCCTAAGCTGAATATTTTTATCGGCCATAATGCCCAGGGAAAAACAAATCTTCTTGAAGCAATTTACTTTTTGTCCCTTGCGAAGAGCCACCGGACGTCAAAAGACAGGGAACTGATCCGGTTCGGCGCGGAAGATGCGTATATTAACGGGGTCATTACGACAGAGCACAGCACGCTGCCGCTCTCAATCGGTATTGCAAAGGGCGGGAAGCGGGCCAAGGTGAATCATCTTGAAGTCGCAAAACTGTCGCAGTACATCGGTCATTTGAATACGGTGCTGTTTGCTCCGGAAGATCTCAATATCGTTAAAGGATCACCGCAGGTCAGAAGAAAATTTATTAATATGGAATGCGGTCAGATATCGAAAATATATTTGAATCATCTATCCGACTATAACAAGGTTCTCGCTCAGAAAAATCAGTACTTAAAATCGCGCAGCGTCGATCAGATTATGATTGAAGTGCTGAATGACCAGCTTGCTCATCATGCAAGCCTGATTATTTTAAAACGTGAGCAGTTTATCGCCACGATTGAACGTCACGCTTCAAGAATTCATGCTGATATTTCAAACGGCAGAGAAATTTTAAATGTAGTCTATAACCCCAATATTAAATATGAGAGCGATAATCCGGAAGCATTGAAAGCGGAAATATCTGCTCTTTTAGCTGAGAATTTAAATAAAGAAATCGAACGAGGGACTTCACTTGTCGGTCCGCATCGGGACGATATCGGTTTTACGATTAATGATTTTGACGTTCAGACTTACGGCTCCCAAGGCCAGCAGCGTTCAACTGCGCTGTCTGTAAAACTTGCGGAGCTCGAATTAATCAAGGAGGAAGTTGGAGAATATCCGGTCCTGCTCTTGGACGACGTGCTCAGTGAACTTGATGAAGTGAGACAGGCGCATTTATTAACTTCAATCAGAAACCGGGTGCAGACGTTCGTTACGACGACTTCAATCAGCGATATCAACCATCAGATTATGGATGATATGCAGCTATTTGAAATAGAAAACGGCAAAATCAAAATCGATGAATAACGGAAGGTGAAAACATGGCTGAACAAAATATGGATCAATACGGTGCAAGTCAGATACAGGTGCTGGAAGGTCTTGAAGCGGTAAGAAAAAGACCGGGGATGTACATTGGTTCTACGTCATCACGCGGCTTGCACCACCTCGTATGGGAAATTATTGACAACAGTATCGACGAGGCGCTTGCAGGATATGCGTCTGAAATTAATGTCACTGTTGAAAAAGATAACTGGATTAAAGTTACGGACAATGGACGCGGTATTCCTGTAGATATCCAGGAGAAAATGGGACGTCCGGCAGTCGAGGTTATTTTAACAGTGCTGCACGCCGGCGGTAAGTTTGACGGCGGCAGCTATAAAGTTTCCGGCGGTCTGCACGGTGTCGGGTCATCCGTAGTTAATGCACTGAGTTCAAAACTTGAAGTATACGTGCATAAGAACGGCGAAATTCATTACCAGAGATACACCCGCGGTGTACCGGATGCAGACTTAAAAGTCATTGGCGAAACGGATAAAACAGGAACGGTCATCCGTTTTAAAGCGGATGAAGAAATATTTACTGAAACGACAGAATACGAAATCGAAATTCTGCAGAAGCGTATTAAAGAACTCGCTTTCCTGAACAAGGGACTCGAAATTAAATTAATCGACGAGCGCGGCGAAGAAAATCTTGAATTTAAATACCACTATGAAGGCGGTATTAAATCCTACGTCGAGGAATTGAATAAGACGAAAGAAGCACTGCATGAAGAAATTATTTATATGGATGATTCAAAAGATGAAATCGAAGTTGAAATCGCAATGCAGTACAACCTCGGCTACACATCCACCCTTTTAACTTATGCCAATAATATTTATACACATGAAGGCGGAACACACGAAGACGGCTTTAAGCGTGCACTGACAAAAGTGATTAACAACTATGCCACAAAACAGAATCTGATTAAATCGACAGAAGAACGTTTATCTGGTGAGGATGTCAGAGAAGGCTTAACAGCAATCGTGTCAATTAAGCATACGGATCCGCAGTTTGAAGGCCAGACGAAGACCAAACTCGGCAACTCCGAAGCCCGTACGATTACAGATCAGCTGTTCTCGGCAGGTTTTGAAAGATTCCTGATGGAAAACCCTCAGACTGCACGCGTTATTGTAGAAAAAGGGATCACAGCTCAGCATGCCCGCGTTGCAGCGAAAAAAGCACGTGAAATGACGCGCCGCAAGTCGGCACTCGAAGTGTCGAGCCTGCCCGGAAAACTTGCAGACTGCTCGAGCAAAGACCCTGCGAAAAGCGAGCTCTTTATCGTAGAGGGTGACTCTGCCGGCGGTTCGGCAAAATCAGGACGCAACTCAAAAATACAGGCAATTTTACCGCTCCGGGGTAAAATTTTAAACGTTGAAAAAGCACGTCTCGACAGAATTTTAGGCAATAATGAAATTCGTTCAATGGTGACGGCGCTCGGCAGCGGTATCGGCGAAGAATTCGATATTTCAAAAGCACGCTACCACAAAATTGTTATTATGACCGATGCGGATGTGGACGGTGCGCATATTCGAACACTGCTGTTAACGTTCTTCTACCGTTTTATGAGACCGTTAATTGAACACGGCTATGTTTATATTGCACAGCCGCCGCTTTACAAGCTGGAACAGGGCAAGAAAAAACATTACGTATACGATGATGAAGCGCTCGATATTCTGCGCAGTACCTTACCTGAAACACCTAAAATTTCTATGTCGAGATATAAAGGTCTTGGTGAGATGAACGCCGATCAGCTGTGGGAAACGACGATGGATCCAGAACAGAGAAACCTTCTTCAGGTGGAACTGGATGATGCGATTGAAGCGGATCAGATCTTTGAAATGCTGATGGGTGACATCGTTGAACACAGACGCAACTTTATCGAAGAAAATGCGAGATACGTTGAGAATCTCGACGTTTAATAAAGGAGATTTAATTTATGGCGGACCATGATGAACAATTTCAGCAAATAAATATTACGAAAACGATGCGCAGCTCGTTTTTAAGCTATGCCATGAGTGTTATCGTATCTCGTGCGCTGCCCGATGTCAGAGACGGCATGAAACCGGTGCACCGCAGAATTTTGTACGGTATGCACGATAACGGTATGACTTCTGACAAGCCGTTTAAAAAATCAGCCCGTATCGTCGGAGATGTTATGGGTAAATACCACCCGCACGGCGACTCCTCAATTTACGATGCGATGGTGCGTATGGCTCAGGACTTCAGTTACCGCTACCCGCTCGTTCACGGCCAGGGGAACTTCGGTTCTATGGATGGCGACGGTGCAGCAGCAATGCGTTATACCGAAGCAAAAATGAGTAAAATCTCGATGGAATTAATGCGTGATATAAATAAAGATACAGTGGATTTCCAGCCGAACTACGATGAAAACGAAAGAGAACCATCTGTCCTGCCGGCACGCTTCCCTAACCTTCTCGTCAACGGTACGAGCGGAATCGCTGTCGGTATGGCGACGAACATTCCGCCGCATAATCTGACGGAAGTCATCAATGCGGTACTCGAGCTTGCGGACAATCCGAATGTTACGACCATGGAACTGATGGAACATGTTAAGGGACCAGACTTCCCGACTGCAGGTCTGATTATCGGTAAAAGCGGAATTAAGCGCGCGTATGAAACAGGACACGGTTCTGTTATTATGCGGGCACGCTGTGAAGTGGAACTCATGAAGAACGGTAAAGAACGTATCGTTATTTCAGAAATCCCATATCAGGTAAACAAGGCACGCCTCGTTGAGAAAATCGCTGAGTTAGTACGCGATAAAAAAATCGAAGGCATTACGGATCTGCGTGATGAAACGTCCCTTAAAGAAGGCGTCAGAATCATTATTGAGATCCGCAAGGACAAAAATGCGAATGTGATTTTAAATAATCTTTATAAACAGACGCCGCTGCAGACATCATTCGGTGTTAACATGCTGGCGCTTGTGAACGGCGAACCGAAAGTACTCGCTTTAAAAGAAGTACTTTATCATTATTTAGAGCATCAGAAAGTTGTCGTGACGCGACGGACGAAATACGAATTAAAACGTGCTGAAGACCGCGCGCATATTCTGGAAGGCTTGCTGATTGCACTCGATCACATCGATGAAATCATTAAGACAATCCGTGCATCCGATACGGATGAAGAAGCGAAAAACAGCCTGATGAGTCATTTTGACTTGTCAGAACGCCAGTCCCAGGCTATTCTCGATATGAGATTACGCCGTCTGACCGGACTTGAACGCGGCAAAATCCAAAATGAATATGATGAGATTCTTAAAAATATCGAATATCTGAAAAGTATTCTGAACGATGATGAAAAACTGCTTGAAGTCATCAAAGAAGAACTAACGGATATCCGCGAACGATTCGGAGATGAACGCCGGACGGAGATTACACTCGGCAGCATTCACGATATTGAAGATGAAGATTTAATTCCGAGAGAACAGATTGTTGTGACCCTGAGCCATAACAACTACATCAAACGCCTGCCGGCTTCAACATACCGCGCCCAGCACCGCGGCGGACGCGGAATCCAGGGTATGAATACGATCGATGATGACTTCGTCAGCCAGATTGTGACGATGAGCACGCATGATTATATTCTGTTCTTTACGAACACAGGACGCGTCTACCGCCTGAAAGGTTATGAAATTCCTGAACTGTCACGCCAGTCGAAAGGACTGCCGATTGTTAACCTGATTGAAATCGAAAAAGATGAAAAAATCAGTACGATGATCAGCGTGAAAGACAAAGACGAAACTGAAGGCTACCAGTTATTATTTGCAACGAAAAATGGTCTTGTGAAGCGGACACCGCTGGATGACTTTAAGCAAATTAATAAAAACGGTAAAATTGCCATCAGCTTCAGAGGCGAAGACGAACTCCTCGGTGTGCGTCTGACGGATGGTTCAACAGAAGTCATGCTCGGAACACGCGAAGGTTCATTAATACGCTTTGAAGAAGAACAGGTCAGAAGCATGGGCCGTACAGCAGCTGGTGTGAAAGGGATTAACCTTCGCGTTGACGACGAAGTCGTCGGTGTCGATGTCCTTGATCCGGGTCAGCATGTCCTTATCGTTACGGATAAAGGCTACGGCAAGCTAACACATGAAGAAGAATACCGCTCCATTAAACGTGGCGGTTTCGGTGTGAAAACTGCGAACCTGACAGACAAAAACGGTAAACTGGTGTTTATCGCGTCAGTAGACCGTGATGAAGATATGATGATTGTTACAGACAAAGGTGTTATTATCCGCCTGACAATCGATGCGATATCAATTACAAGCCGTAATACGCAAGGTGTGAGACTCATTCGCTTAGACGAAGAGCAGGATGTTGCGACGGTTGCGGTAGTGAAAAATGAAATTGCAGAAGAAGAACTGGAAGATGAAGGTTCTGAGATGGCCGAAGAAACACTGGAAGCGGAAGACAACCTTGAAGTTGAAACCGATGAAGTCGAAGAAGACTTAAATCCTGAAACTGAAGACGATTCGGAATCAGAAGAAGAATAAATGGTTAATAAAAGCACCTGAAACTCTCAAATCTGAGAATTTTGGGTGCTTTTTGTGTTTGTTGGACTTTTGCTCCGTAATGAACCGCTCTATTTCCGGTATTCCAGTATATCGCCGGGCTGACAGTCCAGCACTTCGCAGATTTTCTCCAGTGTCGAAAAACGGACGGCTTTTGCTTTATTGTTTTTCAATACTGATAAGTTCGCCATAGTCACGCCGACCTCATTGGCGAGTTCCGTCATGCTCATTTTTCGTTTTGCGAGCATTACGTCAAGATTTACGATTATTTTCGTCATATTGTCAGCTCATTTTCCTGTTTGATTGATACTGCTTTCATATTTTATAAATTAAATTTACCACCTAATGTACCTAAAAATATATTGTTTATCGATAAATTAAAGAAAACATACCTTCTTGTTTTTATTTTATGAAAGCGCTATAATAAAAATAGTTATTAGTGATTAGGCAGGTATATTATGACTCAAAGTACACATCGTGAATTTGGTAAATTCACTACACTCGTTGCATTGACTGATGAAGAAACAGCACTCCGTATACTGCCCCACTTTAAGTCATTTAAAGTGATGACGGGCAAAGTCGGATCTATGGATTTAAGCAAAGTCATCTCGTCGGTTGAAACTGCTGCGAAGCGCGGCGGACTCATTAATGGAGATATTTATCGTGAAACTCATTCTTTATATCACGCAATTTTAGAAGCGCTCCAAGGCGTGACCCGCGGAGATTTAAGCGTAGGGGAAATTATGCGTACTGTCGGTTTAAGGTTTGCGATTGTCAGAGGGAATCCATACGGCAGCGATGACGAAGGCGAATGGCTGGCTGTCTGTTTCTACGGAACAATCGGTGCGCCGATCAGAGGCAAAGAGCACGAGGCTTTGGGACTCGGTATTAATCATATTTAAATTAAATAGAATTGTCATAGACATTAGTTATTAGGGACATAAAAATCAATGGGATTTTTGTGTCTTTTTTTGTACGCAAATTTAGGAGGGATATCATGTCGGTTTTACATTTGGACGGCGAGCATTTAACGATTGATCAAGTAAAAGATTTCCTGGGAAATTCCGAAAGCACTGTGGAAATTACTGAAGATGCTTATAAGCGTGTGGATGCTTCCAGAAAAGTAGTGGAAAACATCATCGCAGAAGGTAAAACGATTTATGGAATTACGACCGGTTTCGGACTGTTCTGCGATGTTTTAATTTCAAAAGAGAAGGTGGAAGATCTGCAGACAAATTTAATTCGTTCCCATGCATGCGGTGTCGGTAAATCTTTTGAACAGCCGGTAGCATTGTTAATGATGGTCTTCCGCTTGAACACGATGCTGAAAGGCCATTCGGGTGTAACAAGAGAATTGGTTGAACAGCTGAGGCTGTATATTAACAAACGCATTATTCCGGTGGTGCCGGAACAAGGTTCACTTGGTGCTTCAGGCGACCTTGCTCCCTTGTCGCATATGGCGCTGACGCTGATCGGTGAAGGCGAAGTATTCTTTATGGATGAGAGAAGAAATACGCTCGATGTGCTGGAGTCGCTCGGCATCGAACCGATCACACTGCAGGCAAAAGAAGGTCTGGCACTGATTAACGGCACGCAGCCGATGACGGCTCAGGGTGTAATTAACTATATCGAAGCGGATAAACTGATGCACGACAGCTTATGGATTGCATCGCTGACGCATCAGGCTCTGAACGGCATTACAGATGCATACAACCATCAGATTCACGAATCAAGGGATTATCCCGAACAAATCTACGTCGCAGAAAAAATGCTCGAGTATCTGGAAGGTTCACAGCTGACGACGCGTCAGGGCGAAGTGCGCGTGCAGGACGGCTACTCTATCAGATGTATTCCGCAGGTGCACGGTGCATCACTGCAGACGCTGAAATACGTTAAAGAAAAACTGGAAATAGAAATGAATGCAGCGAACGATAACCCGCTGATTTTCAGTGAAGATGAAGTCTATTCAGGCGGTAACTTCCACGGTCAGCCGATTGCGATTGCAATGGATCTCTTAAAAATTGGTGTCGCTGAAATTGCGAATATTACCGAACGCCGCATCGAACGTTTAGTTAATCCGGCATTAAACGGTGATCTTCCAGCCTTCTTAAGCCCGGAAGAAGGATTGCAGTCTGGAGCAATGATTTTACAATATGCCGCAGCGAGTCTCGTTTCTGAAAATAAAACACTGGCCCACCCGGCAAGTGTCGACTCTATTCCCTCTTCTGCCAACCAGGAAGACCATGTATCAATGGGAACAATCGGTGCACGCCATGCGAGAGATATTATTAACAACGCACGCTACGTAGTGGCCACAGAGCTGTTTATCGCGATGACGGGAGCGGAGATTAAAGGTAAAGACAAATTGTCTCCGGCAACGCGCAAAAAATTTGACGAATACCGTCTGATTGCGGACTTTATCGACCATGACCGCAACTTCAGTATTGAAATTAATAACTTGTCTAAGGCATTAACGGAAGTTAATTAAAATAATTTGCACTTCTCCTTAAGAATTTGTTAAAAATTCAGAATTTATATAAGCTTGTCTTATATATCAGGTAATTCAGTAAAGGGGTTATGTTATGGTCTCGCGGAACGAGATGCGTCGTGAAAAAGGTTTTAAAATTTGGCGTTTCTTTGTGTTCAGTGCACTCGGGCTGTTTCTATTCTTCGTACCGGTCACCATGTCCGGAACAAGGTCGATTATGCTCGATCATATCGTCACTGTCATTCATAGCATTTTCGGGGAGAATATTCAGTATTACACCCTGGCAGTTGTTTTTGCCGGCACATTGATTCCGTTTTTGACTAAAACATGGAAAAAGAGTGCATTTAATATTCTGTTTACGATTTTTAAAGTACTCGGGCTCGTTATCGGCGTCATGGTTGTGTTTAATATCGGTCCTGCTTTCGTGCTTGATGGAAATATGGGACCGTTTTTATACTACTCGCTCGCTATCAACTTGAGTCTCTTAATTCCGCTTGGCGGTGCAGCACTTGGACTCATTCTCGGCTACGGTTTCCTCGTTTTTGTCGGCGTGCTGCTGGAGCCGGTCATGAGGAAACTGTTTAAAACACCCGGCCGTTCGGCAATGGATGCGATGGCTTCTCTCGTCGGCAGCTACTCAGTCGGGCTGCTGATAACGAACAGAACGTATGAAGAAGGTTTGTATAACAAAAAGGAAGGGCTTATTATAGCGACCGGCTTTTCCACAGTTTCGGTGACAATTATGGTTGTTGTCGCACGCACACTCGATTTGATGGATCACTGGGTGCTGTTTTTTATCATCGTTATGCTTGTGACTTTCCTGGTCACCGCTTTGACGGCTTATCTGCCGCCGATACGCAATGAAAAGGAAATATATTTCAACGATAAAAACAGCATCACCGAAGAAGATTACGAAGGTAACATACTGGAGTATGCATGGTACAAGGCGAAGCAGCAGTCGCACAATGCTCGGCCGCTCAGAGAAGATATATGGACGAACTTCCTTGAAGCGATGAAGATGACCGCTTCAGTCGTGCCGTCTGTTCTGTCTATCGGCCTGCTCGGTTTAATCATTGCTGAGTATACCGATGTGATTACCTGGATTTCCTACGTCTACTACCCGATTCTCTATATGTTTCCGCTTGAGAATGTGCCGCTGATTGCTGAAGCGGTAACGATATCCATTGTCGAAATGTTCCTGCCTTCCCTGCTCGCTGCGGAAGCAGACATTGTGACACGGTTTATAGTCGGGGTGACTTCTATTTCAGCTGTCGTCTTTTTATCCGGCTTAGTTCCCGCGGTATTAAGTACGAGTTTGAATTTACAAGTATGGAAACTAATTGCCGTGTGGTTTATCCGCACAGTGCTGTCACTGTTAATCGTAATACCAATCGCATTATTAATATTTTAAGGGGATGAAAATATGTCTAGAAAAATTATTGCAAAAACTGGTTTGGAAATCGAATGTAAAGGATGGGAACAGGAAGCGGCGCTCCGTATGCTGTATAACAACCTGGATCCTGAAGTTGCAGAACGTCCGGAAGATTTAGTTGTTTACGGGGGAATTGGTAAAGCGGCGCGGAACTGGGAGTCGTTTGAAGCAATTGAAAATACATTAAGAAATCTTGAAGCGGATGAAACGATGCTGATTCAGTCAGGGAAACCTGTTGCGGTATTCAAAACGCATGAGGAAGCGCCGAGAGTGCTGCTGTCGAACTCGGTACTTGTACCGAAATGGGCTAACTGGGAGCACTTCAATGAACTCGATAAAAAAGGTTTGATGATGTATGGACAGATGACCGCCGGTTCATGGATATACATCGGTTCACAAGGAATCGTTCAGGGAACGTATGAAACATTTGCGGAGCTTGCGAATCAGAACTACGACGGCACACTGCGCGGGACAATCACACTGACTGCCGGGCTTGGCGGCATGGGCGGCGCGCAGCCGTTATCAGTCACGATGAACGAAGGGGTCGCACTTTGTGTTGATGTCGATGAAACGAGAATCGATAAACGGATAGAAACGCGTTACCTGGATATTAAAACGGATTCACTGGACGAAGCCTTAAAACTTGCAGCAGAAGCACGAGATGCAGGGAAACCATTATCGATAGGTTTAATCGGCAATGCTGCCGAAGTGCATCATGAAATTTTAAACCGCGGCTTTGAAATTGACGTCGTGACTGACCAGACCTCTGCGCATGACCCGTTAAACGGCTATGTGCCGGAAGGCTACTCGCTTGAAGAGGCTAAAAAACTGCGTGAAGAAAACCCGGAAGAATACGTGAAACTGTCGAGTGCTTCGATGGCAAAACACGTTGAAGCGATGCTGCAGTTCCAGAAAAACGGTGCAGTCGTCTTCGATTACGGAAATAATATCCGCCAGGTGGCATTTGATACAGGTGTTGAAAATGCATTCGATTTCCCGGGCTTCGTACCGGCTTATATCAGACCGCTGTTCTGTGAAGGTAAAGGACCATTCCGCTTCGTCGCATTAAGCGGAGACCCGAACGATATCGCAGTTGCTGATAAGAAAATGCGCGAACTGTTCCCTGAGAACGAGAAATTATTACGCTGGCTCGATATGGCAGAAGAAAAAATTGCTTTCCAGGGGCTGCCTGCACGTATTGCATGGCTCGGTTACGGCGAACGCCGGAAGATGGGTCTTGCTCTGAATGAACTTGTCAGAACAGGAGAAATCTCAGCACCAATCGTTATTGGACGCGATCACCTGGATTCAGGATCTGTTGCCAGTCCGAACCGTGAAACTGAAAGCATGAAAGACGGCAGTGACGCAGTCGGCGACTGGGCAATTCTAAATGCACTCGTTAATACAGCTGCAGGCGGTTCATGGATTAGTGTACACCACGGCGGCGGTGTTGGTATGGGCTACTCGCTTCACGCCGGTATGGTAGTCGTCGCGGACGGTACTGACCGTGCAGCAAAAAGACTGGGCCGCGTATTAACAACAGATCCGGGTATGGGAGTCGCAAGACACGCAGATGCAGGATACGATATCGCAATTAACACAGCGAAAGAACGCGGTGTGAATATACCAATGTTAAAGGAGAATAAATAATGAATGATGTAATGATCACAAATATAAAGTCATTAATTTTACCGAAAAAAACCGAGGGACCTCTAAAAGGCAAAGAGATGGACGAATTAAACATCGTCGATGACGCTATTGTTGTTATTAAAGACGGCAAGATTGTCTATGCGGGAGCAAAAACAGATGAGTACGAAGCAAAAGAAACTATCGATGCAAAAGGCAAAATCGTTTCCCCTGCCCTCGTTGAACCCCACACGCATATCGTGCACGGCGGTTCACGCGAGCATGAAATGTCACTGAAACGCCAGGGGGTTGACTACTTAACGATACTTGAACAGGGCGGTGGTATTTTAAATACGGTCGAACGGACACGCGAAGCTTCATTCGATGAACTGTTAAATAAAGCATCAGTTAACATGACGCGCATGATTCAGCACGGTGTGTTAACTGTTGAAAGCAAAAGCGGCTATGGACTCGACCGCGAGAACGAATTAAAACAGCTTAAAGTATCAAAAGCGCTGGAAGATAAATTCCCTGTGCTGATGCGTCACACCTTCTTAGGCCCCCACGCCATTCCTAAAGGCAGAGAAGCTGAAGAATTTTTACAGGAGATGACGGATTTACTAGATGAAGTAAAAGATTATGCAGATTTCGCTGATATCTTTACGGAAACAGGTGTATTCTCTGTCGAGCAGTCGAGAAAATACATGGAAGCGGCACGCGAAAAAGGATTCCGCGTGAAAATCCATGCAGATGAAATCGATCCTCTCGGCGGCTTAGAACTTGCGATTGAGCAGGATGCAATCAGTGCAGACCATTTAGTGGCAGCGAGCGAAGAAGGCAAAAAGCAGCTGGCTGATTCAAATACGGTGGCGGTACTGCTGCCTGGGACAACTTTCTATCTTGGTAAAAATGAATTCGCTGATGCGCGCGGCATGATTGATCAGGGTGGAGCCGTGTCTCTCGCGACTGACTATAACCCGGGCAGCTGTGTGACTGACAATCTGCAGATGATTATGGCTATTGCGGCGTTGAAACTCAAAATGACGCCGAATGAAATCTGGAATGCGGTAACGGTAAATGCAGCTCACGCTATCGATGCCGACCGCGGCACGCTCGAACCGGGAGACGCTGCGAACATCGTCGTCTGGGATGCACCTAATCATGAGTATATTCCATATCACTACGGTGTAAACCATGCTTACAAAGTCATTGCAGACGGCAAACTGATTTTTGAACGTCCGGGCTTAAATTTATAAACTTGCGTTTTTAAAGGCCACGTTATAAAATAGCACCAAGTTAATATTTACTACTTTGAAAGAAGCAGTAGTATATCTGCGTCTATAGAGAGATCATGGCTGGTGGAAATGATTGCGTAATATGCGAATTTCTGTCTTTCGATAAATAAAGTAGCCGGTGAAAGCCGTTAAAATGTTAGAGATAGTATCAGTAAATGGTGCTAATTAGGGTGGCAACGCGTAGACCACGTCCCTTTCAGGGGACGTGGTTTTTATTTTTCCCTGATTTAAGCATTAAATATAAAAATTTTGGAGGTATGCACATGTTAGACATTAAAGTACTGCGCAACGATACTGAAATGGTTAAAAAGAAAGTAGCACAGCGCGGGATGGAACCTGTGTTAATCGATGATATTTTACGACTGGATAAAGAAAGACGTGCACTTATTTCTGAAACGGAAGAGCTGAAGAGCCGCCGCAACAAAGTATCACAGGAAATCGCTGTGAAGAAGAAAAACAAGGAAGATGCTGAAGACGTAATTAAGGAAATGCGGGACGTCGGTGAACGCATTAAGGAAATCGATGAAAGACTGAATACGATTCAAAGTGACTATCACGATAAAATGAGCCGTATCCCGAACTTAATTCACGATGACGTACCTGAAGGCAAAGATGATACTGAAAACGTGGAAATCCGCCGTACCGGAGAGCCCCGTTCCTTTGATTTCGAACCGAAAGCGCATTGGGACATTTTAGAAGACCTTGAACTTGCGGACTTCGACCGTGCTGCCAAAGTATCAGGTGCGCGCTTTGTCTATCATACTGGAGACGGTGCCCGCTTAGAGCGCGCACTGATGAACTTCATGCTTGATGTGCACAACAAAAACGGCTACCGTGAAATGATGACGCCGCAGATTGTTCGTGCAGAAGCAATGTACGCAACAGGACAGCTGCCGAAATTCGGTGAAGACCTCTTCAAAATCGAAGATGAGGAAATGTATACGATTCCGACTTCAGAAGTGACATTGACGAACTTTCACAAGGACGAAACGCTGGCAGCTGACCAGGTGCCGGTGAAATTCACTGCACAGACTGCATGTTTCAGAAGTGAAGCCGGTTCTGCCGGGAGAGATACACGCGGTCTAATCCGCCTGCATCAGTTCAACAAAGTTGAAATGGTGCGTCTTGAACGCCCTGAAGATTCATGGGCAGCGCTTGAGGAAATGACAGAACATGCCGAGAACATCTTAAACTTACTCGATATTCCCCACCGGACAGTGCTGCTTTGCACAGGCGATATCGGTTTTGGATCATCGAAAACATACGATGTTGAAGTATGGCTGCCGAGTTATAATGACTACAAGGAAATCAGCTCTATTTCAAATATGACGGATTTCCAGGCGCGCCGCGGAAACATTAAATTCAAGCGTGATAAAGATTCAAAACCTGAATTGCTGCACACGCTGAACGGCAGCGGACTTGCTGTCGGCAGAACGATGGCAGCGCTCCTTGAGAACTACCAGAACGGAGACGGCTCAGTGACTGTACCTGAAGTCCTTCAGCCATATATGGGTGGTCAGGAGAAGCTCGAAAGGTTATAATATAAATACCGAATGCTCCTATTCAAGACCAATAGGAGCATTCATTTTTAAAAGTACTAAAAGAGGAGTGTAACATTGAACAACAAAATACCAACGGGTACCTTAACCCTTACACTGCTCGCTGTTGTAGCTTATATTATGCTCACGGAGATCACCTTAATATTCGGTCCTGTCGTGATGCCATTTGCAATATACTTACTGTTGAAAATCAGGCAGCAGTCGAACGTCAACTACTGGATTTTATTTTTCAGTTTTCTCATACCGGCAGTACTGTTTCTGTCGCCGCTTGCTGCGGGCAGCTTTATAATTTTATATATCATTACAAGTCTCCTTGCCCACACGCTCGATAAGAACATGTCGCAGGAACTGACGCTGTTTTATACGACATTCGCTATCGGTTTAAGTACGATGGCGACAGTTGTGGTCATGCAGATGCTCGGTTTCTTAAGACCTTTATCGGAAATATATTCGACCTTTAGAAACTGGTATGCTGAACAGCTCAATGCTGTCAGCGAACTGACGCCTGCAGGTGTAGACGGAGAGACAATTCTTCAGTCGATGGATTTATACTTCCAGAACCTGCCTGCATTTTTAATAATCGGCAGCTTTTTCCTTGCCTTGTACATTATACTGATCGTCAGAATATTACCGCAGGACAGCAGGAAAATGTGGCACTACCGCAGTTTTGACAGATGGATGATGCCGAGAATGCTGCTTTATTTATACCTGCTGATTTTCATCATTATGCTGTTCAGCGGCAGCTGGGAAGAAAGCACTATTACCCTGTACAGTAATGTTTCTCTCCTCTTGGAGTGGGGACTGTTCATCCACGGGCTTGCATTCGCCTATTATTTCATGCTTCAGAAAAAACTGAACAAAGTGCTGGCTGTTATTATATTAATACCGCTCATACTGTTCAGACCTGTCACTGTACTTATCGGACTGTTCGAAATGATCTTTAGAATTCGATTAATCATGGAATTGAGGAGGAAATAGCAATGTTCAAAGTTTTAGATAAAAAATTGATGCTTATACCGTTTATTGTGCTGGCATTTCATATTTCTATACTTAGCATTGCTATTGTCATTAACCATACTGTTTTTGGCATAGTCACCATTATCGTCAGCATCTTGCTGCTAGCGCTGGTATATGTTTACCTTTACCGCTGGCTTGTGCTCACTGAAAACAGAGTTGTCGAGCTGTCGAAAGATATCGCTGGCGCGAGACAGTACGTCATTGATGACCTGCCTCTCGGTGTTATTTTACTGAATGATGACGAGGAAATCTCATGGCTGAACCAGTTTATGTCGGAGGAAATTCCGGAAGAATTTCACCATGAACCGATTAACCGTGTCTTCCCGAATATTATGACGACGCTGAAGGCGAATAATATTCAGACAATCGATACGTCTTACAGCGACAAGAACTATCAGATTCACTATCATCAGGAGCATAACGCTCTTCTGCTCATCGATATTACCGAAGAGAAAACGATGCAGAAGCAGCTTGAAGATAAAGACCCGGTTATCGGAATTCTGTTCCTTGATAACTATGATGATATGACGCAGAATATGACCGAAGCGCTGAAAAGTGATTTAAATAACAGTCTGACGAACACGATTAATGACTGGGCAGAGGAGCATAATATATATTTGCGCCGCTTTTCAAATGACCGCTTTATGATGGTCATGTCCGCGAAGAGTCTCGCTGAAATTGAAAAAACTAAATTTGTACTGCTCGACCAGGTTCGTGAAAACTCAGCGGATCACGGTGCCCAGATTACTCTAAGTATGGGAATCGGCGAAGGATCCGCTGACTTTATCGAAGTGGGCGAACTGGCGCAGTCGAGTCTCGATCTTGCCCTCGGCCGCGGAGGCGACCAGGTTGCGATTAAAACTATTAATGGCAGTGCGAGATTTTACGGCGGTAAAACCGATCCGATGGAAAAACGCACGCGTGTCAAAGCCCGCGTTATGGCGCATGCCCTCCGCGATATTCTTTTAGAAGGCGACAACGTTATTATCATGGGACATAAAAACCCCGATGTTGACTCTATCGGCTCATCAATCGGTGTAGCTAAGATCGCCAGTTCCAACGGCATCGAAGCGCATATCATTTTAAATGATGAAGATATCGATGATACGCTGTCCCGTCTGATGAAAGAAGTTGAATCGCGGGAAGAGCTGTACGGGACCTTTATCAGCAGCGAAGAAGCCTGGGATAAGATGACACCGAAAACGACGATTGTAATCGTCGATACTCACCGCCCGTCGATGGTGCTGGATGAGGATATACTGAATAAATCAACGCGCAAAGTGGTCATTGACCACCACAGACGCGCTGACGAGATGATATCGAATCCCCTGCTCGTTTATATGGAACCGTACGCGTCCAGCGCGAGTGAACTTGTGGCGGAACTTCTGGAATACCAGAACAAGCAGAATAAACTGTCGCGCATCGAAGCGACAATTATGCTGACAGGTATTATCGTGGATACGCGGAACTACACTCTCCGTACAGGTTCCCGCACCTTTGATGCTGCGAGCTATCTCAGAAGCAACGGTGCGGACCCTGTACTCGCCCAGACGTTCTTAAAAGATGATATCGATACGTTTATCGCGCGGAGTGATTTAATTAAATCCGCAGAAATAAGCGATGAAGGCATCGCCATCGTCAAGGCGGACGAAACGATGACCTATCACCCTGTCACAGTCGCCCAGGCGGCAGACCAGCTTCTGCAAATCGAAGGTGTCCAGGCATCATTCGTGATGGCTTTAAGAGAAGATGAGACAATTGGAATTTCAGCCCGTTCATTAGGCAAGGTCAATGTGCAGATTATTATGGAACAGCTGAACGGCGGCGGTCATTTAACAAATGCAGCGACGCGCATGGAAGGCAAAACCATCGATGAAGCATACGATGAATTAACAGAAGTAATTGATACTTTTATAAGTAATAGGAGTGAAGAGGAATGAAAGTAATCTTTTTAAAAGATGTTAAAAATAAAGGCAAAAAAGGCGAAGTGAAAGAAGTAGCAACAGGTTATGCGCATAACTTCCTGTTCAAAAAAGGACTCGCTGAAGAAGCGAATGCGGTCAACCTTAAAAAACTGGATGCCGAGAAAGAAGAAGCCCGCCAGCAGGAAGCTGATGAGCTTCAGGCTGCGAAAGATTTAAAAGCTGAACTTGAGGGCAAGGAAGTAGAAATCAAAACGAAAGCCGGCGAAGACGGCCGTCTGTTCGGTTCTGTAAGTTCTAAGCAGGTCATCGAAGCGTATCAGAAGCAGCACGATATCAAACTTGATAAACGCAAGCTGGATATGCCTGAACCGTTTAGAAGCTTAGGTTATCACAAAGTATCTATTAAATTGCACAACGAAGTGGAAGCAGAGTTAAAAGTACACGTTGTTGAACAGTAAGATGAATAACAGGAGGAATCGATAATGGAAATGAATCGCCAAATGCCGCATGATAATGATGCAGAACAATCGGTGCTTGGGGCAATCTTCATCGATTCCTCCATTTTTTTAAATGTCACTGAAATTATAGCACCAGAAGACTTTTACCGTCCGGAGCACCAGCAGATTTTCCGTGCGATGATGCTTCTGTCAGAAGAAAATGCCGAGCTCGATGTCGTGACGATTACCGATAAACTGCGCAGTATGGATGAGCTGAATAATACGGTAAATCCGCGTTATCTGGGTGAACTGTCGAATGTCACACCGACGAGCCGCAACTGGCAGTTCTATGCAGATATTATTGCACGGCAGTCGCTGCGCCGAAAACTCATCAGCGTGGCTGATGAAATTGCGAGCGACGGCTTCCAGAATGAAGTAGATATTAACGAGCTGCTGGCGGAAGCTGAATCCCGTATTATGGGTGTATCAGAAGGACGCCGCAGCGACGGTTTCAAATCGATGAAAGAAGTCGTGCACGAAGTTTACGAACAAATCGAAGCGCTCGCAGGAAATAATTCGGGCATTACCGGTATTCCGACAGGCTACCGCGATCTCGATTTTATGACGTCGGGCTTCGGCCGCAACGACTTAATTATTCTAGCCGCCCGCCCTTCGATGGGTAAGACAGCCTTTGCTTTAAATATTGCAGGCCATGTCGGCACGTCGCCGGACGGCTACACCGTAGCGGTCTTCTCCCTTGAAATGGGAGCTGACCAGCTCGTCAGCAGAATGATTTCAAGCCAGGGTATGATTGACGCGACGAAACTGCGTCAGGGCTCGCTCGACCACCAGGATTGGGATAACTTCACGACAGCTATCGGGACACTCGCCAATTCGAAGATTTTTATCGATGACTCAGCAGGTATCCGCGTGAATGAAATCCGTGCGAAATGCCTGCGCTTAAAACAGGAACACGGACTTGATATGGTGATTATCGATTACCTGCAGCTGATTCAGGGATCCGGCAGCCGCCAGGGAGAAAACCGCCAGCAGGAAGTTTCGGAAATTTCCCGGATGCTGAAAGGTCTCGCCCGTGAAATGCAGTGTCCGGTAATCGCATTGAGTCAGCTTTCGCGTAGTGTTGAATCGCGCCAGGATAAGCGTCCGATGATGAGTGACCTGCGTGAATCAGGTTCCATCGAACAGGATGCGGATATCGTTGCCTTCCTGTACCGCGATGACTATTACAACCGCGGTGACGGCGAGGATGAAGAAGAAGGCGCACAAAGCGTTCAGGATGAAATAGAGATTATTTTAGCGAAACACCGTAACGGTCCGACAGGAACGGTTAAATTAATTTTCAATAAATCCTATAGTAGCTTTTTTGACCAGGATACACGTGATTTTGACGATAATTATATACCGCCGGCATAGAAGTCCGAATGTTTTTCGATAGTCCAACGAAAAACGTTCGGACTTTCGTTGATTTTTGTAAAGATTATTGGTAACATTGGTAACGGTAAAATTAATCAATCATTTGGGGGCAATCATATGTCTGGAACAGTAGTTGTTGGAACACAGTGGGGAGACGAAGGTAAAGGTAAGATTACGGACTTCCTGTCGGAAGATGCACACGTTATTGCACGATTTTCAGGTGGAAACAACGCAGGTCATACGATTCAATTTGGCGGGGAAACTTACAAACTTCACCTCGTACCATCAGGAATTTTCTACGAAGATAAACTATCTCTAATCGGCAACGGTGTCGTGATTGACCCGTTATCTCTTATAAAGGAACTGGACGGTCTGCTTGAACGCGGAATCAGCGTGGACAATCTGCGTATTTCAAACCGCGCTCAGGTTATACTTCCCTATCACCTTACACAGGATGAACTGGAAGAAGAAGCACGCGGCGATAATAAAATCGGTACGACTAAACGCGGTATCGGCCCATCGTACGTAGATAAGGTTCAGCGCATTGGTATCCGTATGGCTGACCTGATCGACGATGAAGTATTTAAACGCCGCCTGAAAGAAAATCTGGAACTGAAAAATCATATGCTGAAAGCATTATATGATCACGAAGGATTCACATTTGATGAAATCTACGCACCGTATAAAGCTGCTGCAGAACGTTTGGCACCTTACGTATGCGATACTGCCAAACTGCTCGACGATGCTTTCACTGAAGGTGAAAATGTTCTGTTTGAAGGTGCACAAGGTGTCATGCTCGACGTTGACCACGGGACATACCCGTTCGTTACATCAAGCAACCCGGTAGCAGGAAATGTTACTGTCGGCTGCGGTGTCGGCCCTGCACATGTTAAAAATGTAGTCGGTGTATGTAAAGCATATACATCACGCGTTGGAGACGGTCCCTTCCCTACTGAGCTGTTTGACGAAGATGGCCACCACATCCGTGAAGTCGGCCGTGAATACGGTACGACAACAGGACGTCCGCGCCGTGTAGGCTGGTTCGACTCAGTCGTAGTCCGCCACTCAAGACGCGTCAGCGGTATTACAGATCTGTCGCTAAATTCAATCGACGTAATGAGCGGACTTGAAACAGTTAAAATCTGTACTGCTTATGAAATCGACGGCGTTGAAATTACAGAATACCCAGCAACACTGGAAGATTTAAAACGCGCGAAACCAATTTATAAAGAAATGCCGGGCTGGTCAGAAGACATTACCGATGTGAAAACACTGGAAGAACTGCCGGAAAACGCATATAACTACCTGCGTGAAATTGAGAAGCTCTGCGGTGTGAAAGCATCTATCTTCTCTGTTGGACCGGACAGAAACCAGACAAACCTGTTAAAAAACTTCTGGGATGAGAAGTAATATTGATATGAATACCGGGCATGATTATGTCCGGTATTTTTTGAATTGGTCGGGTTGTGAGATGATTTTGAGCATGAGCCGCTCCGTCCGCAACATTATTCCAAAATAAGTGTTGTATTCAAATTCACAATCATGTTATAATAAATCTTGTGCAAATCGCATAATATTTACCATGGCCCGTTGGTCAAGCGGTTAAGACACCGCCCTTTCACGGCGGTAACACGGGTTCGAGTCCCGTACGGGTCACTTTTCTTCTGATTATAAAACTGTATATAAACTGGTCCCGTGGTGTAGCGGTTAACATGCCTGCCTGTCACGCAGGAGATCGCGGGTTCGATTCCCGTCGGGACCGTCAATAAAGTCTCCAGCATTTATGCTGGCAGACTTTTTTATTTGTCTGAAAAGTGATACATTTAAAGATGGATAAGTTTATGTACAAAATATGTACACGTGAAATGAGGGACATCTAAATGGCCAAGAAAATAGTTGTTGTTGATGATGAAAAACCAATTGCAGATATACTCGAATTTAATCTGCAAAAAGAAGGATACGAAGTTCACTGCGCCTATGACGGCAATGATGCCTTGGAACTGATCTTGGATATAGTGCCGGATCTTGTTCTTCTTGATATTATGCTGCCTGGTATAGACGGCATGGAAGTGTGCCGCGAAGTTCGTAAAAAACACGATATGCCGATTATTATGCTTACCGCCAAAGATTCCGAAATAGATAAAGTGCTGGGACTTGAGCTCGGTGCGGATGATTATGTGACAAAACCTTTCTCCACGCGTGAGTTAATCGCCCGTGTGAAAGTGAATTTACGACGCAATAATACGGTAAGTACGAAAGAAGACGAACCGGAAGATAAAAATATATATATTCGGGATATTACTGTTATCCCCGACTCTTATGCGATTAAGAAATTCGGTAAAGATATCGATTTGACCCATCGCGAATTTGAGCTGTTTTTATATCTGGCAAAATTTAAATCCCAGGTCATGACACGCGAACACCTGCTTGAAACAGTATGGGGCTATGATTACTTTGGCGATGTGCGGACGGTGGATGTTACGGTGCGCCGTTTAAGAGAAAAAATCGAAGACGATCCAAGTCATCCGGAATACATCATGACACGCCGCGGCGTCGGGTATTATATTAAAGGTGATGACTAGATGAAGCAGTTTTTAAAAAACCTGCAGTCGCTCCAGTTTAAACTGGTAATGATATACATGCTTCTGATTATTATCGGAATGCAGATTATCGGCTTGTATTTTACCAATAGTCTGGAGCGTGATTTAACGGGGAACTTTAAAAATAATATCGATTCGCAGGTCACTCTGATTGATACACGTATTAAAGAGATTTTCGAGGAAACGGGAGATGACCGTGAGCAGATGCGGGCAGAAATTCAAAGCCTGCTGGCTGATTACGGCAACCGTCCTGAAATAGAAGAAATCCGCTATATAAATACAGATAATATTCTCGTCGGGACGAGCAGAATATCAAACGAGTCGCTCGTCGGCTCCCGCATCAATGAACCGATGTCGCAGGATGCTCTCGAGTCCGGCATCGCAAATGATGAAATTTTCGTCAACGTCGATAAAGACAATCAGCGCGTATGGATTTTAAATCAGCCGGTCGCCGTCAATGATGAAGTGGCCGGTGTTATTTACGTTGAGTCAAATGTTGAAAGCATATATATGCAGCTTGAAGCGATTAACAATACATTTATTATCGCCACCCTATTCTCTTTGGTGATTACGAGTATTCTCGGTATCTTTGTCGCGCGGACGATTACGAAGCCGATTACAGATATGAGAAACCAGGCGCTCCTGATGTCTGAAGGTGACTATACATCACGCGTTCAGATTTACAGTGATGATGAAATAGGCCAGCTGGCCGGCAGTTTTAACATTCTGTCAAAAAGAGTGCAGGAAGCCCAGGCGAACACCGAAAGTGAAAAAAAACGTCTCGACTCGGTAATTACCCATATGTCGGATGGTATTATCGCCACGGACAGAAAAGGACGCATCCGTATCGTTAATGAAATGGCAGTCGGCATGCTTAATTTAAGTATGGATTCGGACGAGCTGCACGGCAAAAATATGCTGGAGCTGCTGCGTCTCGGTGAAGAATTGAATCTGGAAGACATTATCCAGGAAGCAAACGACAGTCATTTAATCTTTATCGATACTGCAGATGAAGCAACGACGTTACGCGTTAACTTCTCTACAATCGTTACAGACACCGGATTTATCAACGGTTATATCGCTGTACTGCATGACGTTACAGAACAGGAACGCATCGATGCTGAACGCCGGGAATTCGTTGCCAACGTGTCGCACGAACTGCGCACACCTTTGACTTCCATGAGGAGTTATATTGAAGCACTCCAGGAAGGTGCATGGCAGGATGAAGAAATCGCACCTAAATTCCTGAGCGTAACACGTGCTGAGACCGACCGGATGGGACGTCTTGTCGAAGACCTGCTGCAATTATCGCGTATGGATAACGATGCAGAAGAAATTCAAAAAGAAGTGGTTGATTTTAAACTCTTTATTAACCGTGTAATCGACCGTTTTGAGATGACTCACAAAGAGGATGTTGTGTTCACCCGCCATATTCCGGATGCTCCCCTCTTCACTGATATCTCAGTGGATAAAATGGGACAGGTGCTGGATAATGTTCTGTCCAATGCGATTAAATATCAGCATGGCGAACCGAAACGCGTCGATATTCACCTGAAGCAGAATACTTTATATAACCGGATGACGATACGTATAAAAGACTACGGACTTGGCATACCGAATAATAAAGTAGAGCGGATTTTTGACCGTTTTTACCGAGTGGATAAAGGCCGTGCGCGTAAAATGGGCGGCACAGGTCTCGGGCTTGCAATTTCGAAAGAGATTGTCGAAGCACATAACGGTAAAATATGGGCAAACAGCGTAGAAAATGAAGGGACAACAATCTTTATCAACTTGCCTTGTGAAGTGATAGAGGAGGATGAGTGGGATGTATAAAGAATGGCTGAAATCCATCCTGTTAATCGTCATCGTTGCTTCGAGTGCAGTACTGACCTATCTCGTCTGGAGTTACGAACCGGAGTTTTCTCAAATTGACACAACAATTGAAGGAACGACGAATATCGGCCAGGGTGAGAGCGTATCTTTTGAACAGGTTATGAGTACGTATCAGCTGGTCTGGATACAAGGTGAAAACAATACGCGCGGCACGACGGATCCGAGGACTTTAATCGGCCTCCGGAAGAACCTGGAAGGTTCGAATATTACGAGCATGAATGTGTATAACAGTCTCAACCGTCTGAATGTCAGAGGAGAAGAAAATAATGAGGAAGAGTTTCTAATCATCGATTATTTCTCAGATGTGCCCTCAAAATCCCTGTTTCAGACACTCGGCCTGTCGCACGACTCCACTCTGCCCGATTTTTCTTTTGACCGCATCGTGGTTGATATGAAAGAAGCTAACGTTGTCTTTAACCTGATTGATGAAAACCGTTCGAGAGTTGCAGTCGTTGAAACCGATATTGCTGCTGACTTTTTAAAAGGACATGTTGAATCATACAGCGATACTTTCGAAGCTTATACACCGATTATTACCAACCAGCAGACATCGAATAACAAGACAGCAATTTACGGGCCGTCTTCACCAGGTGAAATTAATACTGAACGATTTATGATAACCCAGGTTAATACTGATGTTATGAACCGTATATTATTTTTAGATTCTCCGATGGAAAGCCCGTCGCAAGGAGATGTAGCAATTTATGAAGATGAAAATCATATTGCTACATATAATACAGAAACGTATGAGTACACTTATACAAATCTTAATGAATCGACTGCTTCGAGCGGCAATAACCACCGGACAATTCAGGATATATACTACTTCTTAAACTCGCATAACGGGCTGTCTCAGAACAATGTGCTTTTTGATTATACAGCGAGCGAAAATGCAGCGACCTTCCGTTCGACCCTAAACGGACGTGTCGTCTTCAGCGAAGGACTGAGCACTGCGATTACTGTAAAATACGGCGCGAATTCAGTCTATGAATATACGCGGCCGCTGATACAGACCAATGCAAAAGTATCGGATGAAGAAGAAGTGGAACTCTTAGATATTGAAAATGTCCGCTACCAGATTGCGCTGCATGGCAATTTTGATCTGCAGAAAGTATCTAAAATCGTTCTTGGTTATGATATGACTTATGCTGATGAGGAAACGGATCTGGAGTTTATCGATTATACGCCGCAATGGTATGTTAAATATGACGGTGCGTGGATGAAATTCAATGAGGGAGGGCTGTCCTGATGGATTGGAAATTAACAAAATCCCTTTTTATAGCTGCCTTCCTGCTGATGAATTTAGTCCTTATTTATATTTTGTACAACGAATCGAATGAAGAAGTCAGAGAACTGGCAGATACGACGAATGTCCTGTCGGAAACGAATATCGACACCAGTGCACTGGATGGATTTGAAAACGTCCAGATGCAGATTATTATCGGTGATCCGGCAGAACTTGACCACGAAGAAGATATGTCGGAAAACGATACGGTGCTGACCCTGCCGCTCGACGACAAGGTAACTTTTGCTCCGGAAGGTTTGAAGACTTACAAAGACAATTCGATTTACAGAGGCGAGGAATACCATTATGATAAAGTAATGAGCACGCCGGATACGATAACATTTAACCAGCATTACGATGGTTATCCAATCTTCAGCCACGAAGCAGCAAGACTGTACTTCAGCGAAGAATCAGGAAGTATGACTCAGGGCTATGTAGAGAACATCGAAGAAAGCGATTATGCTGTGGAACAGAATGTGCGTCATCCGAAAGTGATTGTTGAGGAACTGTATATACAGGAAAATATTACTGATAATGCAGTCATAGAAAGTGCGGTCCTCGGCTACTACATCATACTGGAAGAAGATGACCAGATTATGATGCGCCCGAAATGGCAGTTTGAAATTACTGATGAAGGCATTGAACGTATACTGTACATCGATGCGCTGAGTCAGACAGAAGATATTATTGAAAGAGAGTGAACGGAATGAAGATGAGCGTCTTAGCAAGCGGCTCAACAGGCAACAGTACATTCATTGAAACAGAAGAAGGAAGTGTACTTGTAGACGTCGGGCTGTCATGTAAAAAAACTGATGAAACGCTCAATCAAATAGGTAAATCACTCCATGATATAAATGCGATTTTCATTACACATGAACATGTAGACCATATTAAAGGCTTGAAAGTGATTGCGAAAAAATACGATATACCTATTTATGCTAATGAAAAGACATGGGATGCTATTGAGCGTAAAGATATCATTATTAATTCAGACCAGAAATTTCACTTCAACGCGCTTGAAGAAAAAGAAATCCTCGGCTTAAATGTTCAATCATTTAACGTGTCGCACGATGCGATTGACCCGCAATTTTATACATTTTCCAAAGGCAACAAGAAAATTTCGCTGATTACGGACACAGGATACGTATCAGATACGATGAAAGGCATCATTAAAGAAAGTGACGTCTTCCTTTTTGAATCCAACCATGATGTGGATATGCTCCGGATGGGAAGATATCCGTGGAATACAAAGCAGCGTATTTTATCAGACGTCGGCCACGTATCAAATGAAGATGCAGCGCATGCAATGAAGGACGTTATAACGAGCAATACAAAACGTATTTATTTAGGACATTTAAGTCTGGATAATAACATTAAAGAACTGGCGCGTATGAGTGTAGAACAAATACTGAACCAGCACGACATCGATACGCACAACGGTATAATGATATGCGATACAGATAAGGCGGTACCGACCGAAATTTATCAGGTATAAAAAGAAGACCAAATTGTGAGAAAAACAGCGCAATTTGGTCTATTTTTATGGCTGTTAACAAGTTATCCACAGGTTTGGTGAGAACTTGTGTATAAGTGGGATGAAAGCGTGGATAAGTGTGTGGAAGACGAGAAAATACATAAAATATGCAGGAATTAGTACGAAAAAAGAGCGGAATCATGCGTTTTAGTGCTAAAAAGTTATCAACAGGCTGTGGATAACCCGTGCATAACTAATAAAATTGCAGTAAATATACGAATTTGTCCACAGTTATGTATAATTGAAAAAAAGACAGGAAAAGCGAAGGTGAAACAGATGAAACTGACGATGATAACAGTGGGAAAACTGAAAGAAAAATACTGGCTGGATGCAGTAAAAGAATATCAAAAAAGAATAAGTAAATATGCAAAAATTGAACTGGTTGAAGTAGCGGATGAGAAAGAACCGAATAATGCGGGCGAGAAAGATCTGGAGCAGATTAAAGATAAAGAAGCAGAGAGAATTTTATCGAAAATAAAAGAAACGCAGCATGTGGTGACGCTGGAGATTAATGGTAAAGAATATACGAGTGAAAAATTGGCACGGGAATATCAGCGCTGGATGAATATCGGGAAAAGCGATGTGGTGTTTGTAATCGGCGGGAGCAACGGAATTGGAGATGCGGTGAAAAAACGCAGTAATCAGGAGATCAGTTTCGGCTCTCTCACCTACCCTCATCAAATGATGAAAGTCATGCTGCTGGAGCAGCTGTTCAGGGTGAATAAGATATTGAGGAATGAGAGTTATCATAAGTGATGAGGTTTTTTCTTGAAAAAGTTAATCAGACATTAGAGTCCTTTAATTTATTTGGAAATCAGAAGTGATTAACAATGACAAGTGAAATAGGGTTCTGTTGCAAAGTTGAATTTATAGTAAAATTTTACTAAAAAGGAGTCTTCTGTATGAACTATTTCAGATATAAGCAATTCAGTAAAGATGTTATCACTGTAGCCGTTGGCTACTATCTAAGATATGCATTTGAGTTATCGTGATATATCTGAATTATTAAGGGAACGTGATGTAAACGTTCATCATTCAACGGTCTACCGTTGGGTTCAAGAATATGCCCCAATTTTGTATCAGATTTGGAAGAAAAAGCATAAAAAAGCCTATTATAAGTGGCGTATTGATGAGACATACATCAAACTAAAAGGAAAATGGAGCTATTTATATCGTGCCATTGATGCAGAGTGACATACATTCGATATTTGATTGCGTAAGCAACGAGATAATCATGCAGCATATGCGTTTATCAAACGTCTCATTAAACAGTTTAGTAAACCTCAAAAGGTGATTACAGATCAGGCACCTTCAACGAAGGTCGCAATGGTTAAAGTCATTAAAGCGTTTAAACTGAATCCAGACTGTCATTGTACACCGAAATATCTGAATAACCTCATTGAGCAAGATCACCGTCATATTAAAGTAAGAAAGACAAGATATCAAAGTATCAATACGGCAAAGAATACTTTAAAAGGTATTGAATATATTTACGGTCTATATAAAAAGAACCGCAGGTCTCTTCAGATCTACGGATTTTCGCCATGCCATGAAATTAGCATCATGCTAACAAGTTAACACAAAGTATTATTTTAAAATTGAGATTAGACATTTATTTTTCAACTTTGCAACAGAACCCTTTACGGTACGAATAGGACTGTTTTTATTAAGTATATTCCCTAATTTGTTAAAAGTTTCATTGTCAGAAGACTTTAATAGGGAAAAACAAAAATTTTATATATAAAAAAATGTTTGTGAGATAGCTAAGAATATAATTGTTTAATACTGTCAAAATGTTATTTGAAATGTTTATAGAGAAAAAATACTGGAAATATCATGATCACTGGTTAGGATATTGTACAAATGAATTGATACAAATTGCCCCACAAGAGAAATATTATAAATTTGGCATTCAGACCGTATCCAGTTATTTAGATTATATGCAACAAAGGGAAACGTCATTCCCAACATTTTTAGAAATGTTAATGGCGACTTATTATTAGTAGAAAAAGCAAAAAAGACAGGCTATGCTGAACTTATTGAAACTTATGTAGATGAAGAAAAATTCATTCCAGCTTTGCCTATCCACCTATCGCCCTTTATCTACGCACTCCACCTTTAAAATCTACAATTTCCTTATGCTTATTCATTCACTATCCCTCCGTATTCTTCTCATCGTTCTTTTAATGCACACATCCATTTTCCTTCGTCACTCGGTCATAGCAGTTTGTAATTCTTGTTCAATTAAGTCGATATGTTTACTAATCAAATTCCGTTGTTCATTCAAGAATTCTAGGTGTGCGCGTAACACGCTTGGGACATCTATTTGGTTTTGATAAAGCATGTCTGTGTTTTTTCGGATTTCTTTTAATGGCATATTCAAATTGCTTAGGCACTGGATAAATTTAATCATTTCGATATCGTCGTCTGTGTATAAGCGCTTGTTATTGCTATCTCTGTCGATGTGTTTCAAGATACTCTTTTTCTCGTAATAACGCAGTTTGCTTTTAGGTATATTGCAATAATCAGAGATATATTCAATGTAATATTGTTTCATGTAAGCATATCCTTTCTCTTAAACCAAGGTTTAACTGATATTGTACTCTATATAAACATGAATGAGGAGGAAATACAATGAAAAAAGCTTTAATTGTTGTAACAAACATTGCGAAATACGATAATTTAGACAGACCTACAGGTGCGTGGTTCTCAGAGGTTACGCATTTTGCGAAAGACTTCTATGATGCAGGTTATGATGTTGATTTCGTAAGTCCGAACGGTGGATATGTACCTATTGATCCTGTCAGTCTTAGCCCTGAAATGATGAGTGTTGAGGACTGGAAATATTATACGGATCACGATTATATGAATCAATTTGGACAAACGTTATCTCCAAAAGAGGTTAATCCTAGCGACTATCAAGCCATTTACTTTGCAGGTGGACATGGTGCGATTTGGGATTTAAGAAATAACAAAGATCTTAACGACATTGCGTTAAGTATTTACAATAACCAAGGCGTTCTCTCTTCTGTATGTCATGGTGCGGCTGGTCTACTCGACATTAAAGAAAATGGCGATTACCTCGTTCGTCATAAAGACGTGACTGGTTTTACAAATAGTGAAGAACAAGCAAATGGTACAACTGAATACATGCCATATTTATTAGAAGACGAATTTATTAGTAACGGTGCACATTTTAGAAAAGAGGATGACTGGAGTAATTTCGCAGTCGTAGATGGTCGCATTGTCACTGGTCAAAATCCTCAATCAGGACATGCAGTTGCTGAACATGTTTTAAAAATCTTAGCTAATCAATAATTTTAAAGAGGAGCGATACACATGAAATCATTAATAATTGGCGCTCATGGTGGCGTTGGTCAACATCTCGTACGCAAACTCAAAGCACGAAACGTTGACTTCACTGCCGGTGTT
The DNA here is from genome assembly GCF_003387165.1 of Jeotgalicoccus halotolerans. Taxonomy (GTDB): domain Bacteria; phylum Bacillota; class Bacilli; order Staphylococcales; family Salinicoccaceae; genus Jeotgalicoccus; species Jeotgalicoccus halotolerans. Next base: position 34,278 of record NZ_QUMW01000013.1, on the reverse strand, counting down.
AGAAAAGAAGAACAAGTTGAAGTTTTAAAAGCAGATGGTATTGATGCAACTTACATTGATGTTGCAAAACAATCTATTGATGAATTAATAGAATTATTTAAACCGTATGATCAAATCCTTTTTTCCGTCGGTTCTGGTGGAAGTACAGGTCACGATCAAACAATCATAGTAGATTTAGACGGTGCAGTGAAAGCAATTAAAGCAAGTGAACACGTCGGTCGTCAACATTTTGTTATGGTATCAACGTACGACTCACGTCGAGAAGCGTTTGATGCGTCAGGCGACTTGAAACCATATACCATTGCTAAGCATTATGCGGATGACTACTTAAGACATGCAAATTTAAAATATACCATTGTGCATCCAGGCGCTTTAACAAACGAACATGAAACGCAACAATTCAATATAAGTGCGCAATTTGAAAATATACAAAATCCGTCTATTACAAGAGAAGATGTAGCAGAAGTGCTTGTTTCTGTATTAACTGAGGAAGCATTACAAGGTCACGAATTCCAAATCATCAATGGTGATTTGTCATTATCAGACGCTACGACTAAATATCTGGAGGAATAATAAATGAATAATCAACAAGTTGTACTTGCAAAACGACCACAAAGTATCCCTCAAGACGATGTATTTAAATTTGAAACAATAGAAACTCGAGAACCACATGCAGGTGAGGTTCAAGTAGAATCCATTTATGTATCTGTAGATCCTTACATGAGAGGCAGAATGAATGATACAAAAAGTTATGTTCAACCTTTCCAAGTGAATGAGCCATTACAAGGTCATATTGTTGGAAAAGTCACACAATCGAACGATGAACGTCTATCTGTCGGCGATTATGTCACAGGCATATTACCATGGAAAAAGATAAATACAGTGAATGGAGACGATGTGACCCCTGTGCCATCAAAAGATGTACCATTACATTTATATTTGAGTGTTTTAGGCATGCCGGGAATGACGGCCTATACAGGATTGCTTCAAATTGGTCAACCACAATCTGGCGAGACGGTTGTCGTGTCAGCTGCATCAGGTGCAGTAGGCTCTGTCGTAGGACAAATTGCTAAGATTAAAGGTGCAAAAGTTGTCGGTATTGCTGGTGGTAAGCAGAAAACAACATATTTAACAGATGAATTAGGATTTGATGCGGCCATTGACTATAAACAAGATGATTTCGCACAGCAACTTGAAGCGGCTGTACCAGATGGTATTGATGTGTATTTTGAAAATGTAGGCGGCGCAATTTCTGATGAAGTGTTTAAACACTTAAATCGATTTGCACGCGTTCCGGTATGTGGTGCAATTTCAGCATATAATAATGAAAAAGACGATATTGGACCACGTATCCAAGGAACGTTGATTAAAAATCAAGCATTGATGCAAGGTTTTGTAGTAGCACAATTCGCTGATCATTTTAAAGAAGCAAGCGAACAACTCGCACAATGGGTGTCTGAAGGTAAAATTAAATTTGAAGTGACGATAGATGAAGGTTTTGACAATTTACCTTCTGCATTTAGAAAGTTATTCACAGGAGAGAATTTTGGTAAACAAGTTGTCAAAGTCGCTGAAGAATAGGTGAAGACTATGAAACATATCATCGTAAAATTCATATTTAGTTTACTGTTTTATAAAAGTGGTGTTGCACACTTTAAAAATAAAGATATGTTTTTAAAAATCGTACCGTCCTATTTGCCTTTCAAACACGCAATAGTTAAGTATTCGGGCAAATTAGAATTTATAATTGCTTTTTATGTACTCGTTGCTAAAAATAGATCACGCGTAAGAAAAGTAGTACAAGGATTCCTTTGGCTCGTATTTCCTGCAAATATTTACGCTGCACGTAAGAACATCTCTTACAAAGATGAAAGAGATGAAACAGATAGTGTTAAGCAGCATGTCATTCGTTTACCATTACAATTTGTCATGGTCGCACTTGCGAAACTATTATAAGACTTATCATAGCCACGCCTGGAACATTACTTTTGTTCCAGGCGATTTTTTAATATTTATACTTAAAATCGACGTATATCAAATGATTCCCTTGACAACGCTTATGTGCTCTTTGTTTAAATATACTCATATCAGACATTTACTTTTAAATTTTTCTATAGTGATAAGCTTCTAAATTAAGAAAAGCATAAGTTAATTTGCGTGTATGATTGTAAGAAAACATAAAAAATGTATTTTATCATGTGATGCTATCGCAACATTGTGACATTTATGTAATAACGGGACCTATAAGACAAATATGAAGAGGGTTATTATAAAAAAGTTTCTAACTTTATTTTAGCTAGTAGTTTAGTTTTGGGCTTTTTCGTAACGCCCGAATTATTTAATATCACTCAAGCACATGCGCAAGAATCTGTGAAACCTTATTATAGTTACAGTGGTTATACAGAAAATCAAAGTAATTTTCTTCTTATTAGATGGTAAGTCAGTGAGCAAAAAAATTATTGAATCATTAAGGTGAACCAAAGTATACATCTACATCAGCCTGAGTCAAAGAATATATGTATAAAATTGGAAATAAAGAGGTGAGATTTTATGTTAACCAAAAGGATTATGTCATCAAAGGACAAATCATTAGTGAATAAAATGGGATACTAAGCATGTATGAGAAGTGGGATAAAAATCATTTTGAATTCGTAGTCTCGCTACATAAATTAATTTATACTGCATTTAATTCAAAAGTTAATTTACATGATTAAGATTGACGATAAAACAATATAAAAAAGAAACCGCATCATTAAACGATACGTAGAAGCTTATCACAAGTAATGCGTGTTAAGACACAATACGCCATGTGGTAACCAGAAGCGTATTATCGTTAGTGCGTGTTTTTGTTATGCAGCTTACCATAATCATCTCTCCTACTATATCTATTAACTACAATTCTATAATACTTAAAATGAATATGTAACTAGGAGACAGTGAGATAAAGCATGCAAAAAATTAGGGGATGGGACAAAAGTCTTGAAGATATAGAAAAATAATAGATAGCCGGACATTAGACTTCTAGAAAATGGCATCTGCGTGAAACTATAGGCACACAGATGCCTCAGAAAAGCTAACGTCCGGCTTATTTTTGAAGGGAATGGTTTTGTCCCAGCCCCTAAAGTTATTTAAGAAAATATATCTTATTCTGATATTTGATCTAATAAATTATAGAATGAGTGTTGTTTATCACGTATAGTACCGAGGGACCGTCTTATTCCATGTTTTATAAAAGCAATGCTCATTATTACTATAACCCGTCATTTCATTGTACAGGTAATAGTTATCAGCATCACAACTCATGACACTTTTTGTTACGACGTTTGTATCGATATCACTATCTTTCACTTGTACAGTCCAGTCACATTCTACTTTAGCGGATAGAGGGTCACCTTCTTTTATTGTATATACGTTATGGTTAGTAGATCCATAGGTGATATTTGTTTCGGTCAAAGTTCGTAGCCCCTCATCAGAAAAGTCATCTAACACCCACTCATCTGTTGTAAGTTTCTTGATGACATTCCGAGTCCTATAACCATCCCTGATAATTTCCTTTTCAAGGGGTGTTGCAGTTTCGGACTGCTCATATTTCAATCTTACCTCATTGAAATCAGTGATAACAGGAAGTAATAGTTCTGAATGAGAGAAATCGACTGTTAGATTCACGATTTCCTTGTCTGGCCATATTTGAGGCCAATATGTTGGTGAAATTGATACTTCGATGCTATGCCCTGCTTTAATTTGATAGCCAATAACATCCAATGGAATTTCTACATCGATGTATTCACCAACAGTTAGATCCTCTGGGAATTCATGACTTTTATAATGATTGAGATTGAGTTGACCTTTTGTTACGAGTGTCTTTTCACCTGTAGGATGTACATCCGTCACTCTAACATGGAGATTCGCTTCTTCCTTGTCAGGTTTAACTCGTATTTTAGCAACTGGCTGACCGATGATATTTAATGTTGTGTCCTGTTTTGGCAACATAAATGATGTGGCCAATGCATTATCAATTAATTGATCATCAGGAAGGTCACCTTCCTGACCAAATGGACAGAATACTCCAGAATAAAGACCATGCTGTTGACGATTCAATAATGGAACTTCACCGTTGATATTTTCCAAAATATCAATTTCACTTGTTTCTTCATTATATAAGTCTAGCCACTTACCTTCTCGAAAATCATAGGTGGTCTTAGGCTTCACACCATCCTGCAAATATACGAGGAAGGCATCTTTATGTGTATCTTGGTCCCCTTCTTCTGTCATCCAGCGATCGAGCCATTCAATGACCTCTTGAAGGTATCCTATTTGAGGTCCTGGAATGGCCATGTCTGGAAATTCATGCGCCCAAGGTCCAACAATCCCTTTTTTAGGGACATCGAGATTATTCATTAATCGAAATAAGGCATTTGTATATCCATCTGCCCAACCACTCATGGTCAGGACTGGTATATTGATGGCACTGTAATCTTCTCCAATTGAACCGTGTTTCCAATAATTATCTCTAGTTTGATGTGACACCCATTCTTCGATGAACGGGGGTGTATTTTCCATACGGTTAATCCACATATCATACCATTTTTCTCCCACATACTTTGGAAATGGTGGTCTTGCGTTGTATGCGAACATAGTTGATGCCCACCAAAGCATGTCAGAAGCCATCATTGTACCACCTTTATAATGGACATCATCAGCATATCGATCATCTGTTGAACATAAAGTAATGATTGTTTTCAGTGCAGGTGGTTGCAATGCAGCAAGTTGAAGCCCATTGAAACCGCCCCAAGACTTACCAATCATAGCAACTGAGCCGTTGGACCATTCTTGGTTTTCAATCCAAGAGATTACTTCCAGTGCATCATCTTGCTCCTGTTTTGGATATTCATCTTCGATTAGCCCTTCAGAATCTCCTGTACCTCTGATATCTACACGGATAGAAGTGTAACCCATGCCAGCAAAATATTTGTGACGGATTTCATCACGAAGGGCAGTGAATTCATCTTTCCTGTATGGAAGATATTCAAGTACAGCGCCCTTTGTCTTTTCAGATGTTTTAGGTTGCCATAGTTTAGCTGATAATTTTATACCGTCTGACATCTCTATCCAACAATGGTTAATAATTTCTACTTCGTACGGAAAGTCTGTTCTTTCTTGAATTTTAGTATAATCTACGTCGAATACACCCATTTATTTATCCTCCTCATATATATGATCGTCGTTCTTCAACCATTTCATCAATGAAATGATAAGCAGTATATAGATGATGACGACTGGTACCGCAACGACAACGGCTGATGTCTGTACTACATTCAATCCACCAATTAACAGTAATGAAATAGACAACAACGCCATGATGAGACCCCAAATAATTGTATGCCATGTCGGAGGCTCAACACCCTCGTCTACTTTTATTGATGCTGTTGAAGCTAGTATATAAGACGCTGAATCAAGTGATGTTGCTAGGAAAATGAATCCAAGAATCACGAAGAATAATATCGCAATATAACTCATCGGTAATGTGTCAAGAACATTGATGATTGTCTCAGCATCACCAAATTCTGCCATACTACCTAGGACATCGAGTTCTCCTGTCTGTTGAAGATTCATCGTATATCCACCGAAAATTCCGAAATATAGCCAGCTACCGATAGATCCCCAACCAAGGATGTGGAGTATCATGCTCTTCAAAGTACGCCCTTTGGAAATACGAGCAATGAAGAGCCCCATGAACAGTGCAGTAGCAGCGAACCATGCCCAATAGAAGACTGTCCAAGACTGTGGAAATCCACCGCCGCCAATCGGGTCAGTATAGAAACTCATTCTCAGAAAATTCTGCGCCATGATGCCAAAGCTGTCTGTAAAGTAAGTTAATATGAAACTGGTTGGACCTACGATAATGACGAATAGGGCTAATATAAGTGCAAGGTATACGTTGATGTTACTGAGCTTGCGTATACCTTTATCAAGACCTAGAGACGCACTTGTAATATATATGACCGACCAGATTAGCATTATAATGATGCTTAGTGCAATTGACTGTTCCACACCTAGAAGATGGCCAATTCCAGCGGAAACCATCGGTACTCCCAGTCCCAGTGATGTACCAAGACCACCGACAAGACTCCATATGACAAGTATATCGATGATCTTTCCGATGATACCATCTGAATGTTTACCAAGCGCACCTCTTACAGATTGACTGACTTTAAGTGATTTGTTCTTTTTATTAAAAAAGGAATATGCAATGACAATGGTCGGGAAAGCGTAAATACACCATGCAGAAATACCCCAATGGAACATTCCATATGCAACAGACCACTCTGCTGCAGTTTCACTGCCAGATTCAAAGCCAAATGGAGGTCCTTGGAAGTAGTACATCGGTTCAATAATCGACCAGAACATGATACTGGTACCCATACCTGCACAGAATAGCATCGCGCCATAACTAAAATTTCCAAATCTAGGCTTTCCCTCTCCGAGTTTTACTCTTCCATACTTTCCAAAAGCAAGCCATATAAGCAAGACAAAAAGACCGAACGTCATAAATTGGAATATCCAATCCATTCTTGAGTTGATTCCAGACAAGATATTGTTTAAGAACGGTTCAGCAGATGACTGGAAGATGATTAAAAGTAGCGTAAGTAGCAATAGTACTATAATAGATGGCCAAAAAATTAAATGATCTAACTTTGCTTTTTCTTTCATTAAATCCCTCCGTAAATTATCTTGATTAATTTTCAGAAATGATAATTTCATCATTTTCTAGCACGAGTATATTATGTAAAAAACTTAACATAAACATTAATTTAAGGAAAGGTAATGTGATATTTAAAATGCCTTTACGTTTTTCAATCCTTCAAGAGTCTAGATATTATATAGGAGCATAAGGAAATCTGTGAAGGTATTATTGATAGGCTGATTGAAGGAGAAAACAAAGCTAGTGACCTAGAATTACAATATAAACCTTTCCTCTTACTCATTCATCAGTCAACCTTTGATAAGTCATTATGGGGCCTCTAAAGCGAAGGTACTTGGTTTAGGTAAAACAATGGCAGCTAAAGGATCGGAGCGTGGTATTACGGTAAATTTGTTGGCGTTTGGTGCTTTCACAGCATTGTCTGGAAGTATGGAAGACGAAGAAGGAAGCGTCAGGGAGAACGAATTGGAGCTGAACTGGTTTCACCTGCTGTTTTGTGGTTATCTCACAAAGATAATCAATATAATGGTAAAACTTTCGAAGTGGCGGCAGGAAGAGTCGCTGAGAACTTCTTTGGTTCTAACTAAGGCTACTGGGATAAAGATCTTACAGTAGAAAAATTATTTGAAAATGAAGAAGCTATTCTAAATCAAGATGGATATAAGAGTTTAGAAGATACTGTTGATTTATCGAAATGAATGACTGAATATAACACGGGCTGGTAGCATATATACGAAGATACCAGGGTTTGAAAATTATATTTAAAGTCGTTAGAGTACATTAATTTAGAAGGATTATTCTGAAAACTCAAATTGACTTTCAATCAAATTGTTAAACGTCCGCATCGAAAAATGATAAGCCGAGAGTTATCATAAATAGATAAAATATAACTATTTAATAATATTATCATGATATATATAAGGTTTGAGCTCGGTATTCTACCTAACTCAAACCTTAGAAGTTATCTAAAATTATTTTTTTAAATTCAAGGTGTCAGCTTATAGAAGGGCTTATCATTTATAAATTAAACATGTGATTCTGTTAGTTCTAAAAATTCTTCAATATCTTTATGCACTGAATCCAGAGATTCCTGCCAGAAGTCTGGTTTTCTCAGGTCAACATTTAAGTGCTTTTCAGCTAGGTCTTCTGTCGTCATGCTCGCAGTATCGCGAAGCAGTGCGATATAGTCATCTTCACGTAACGTATCGTCTTCTAAGAAACGGTTGTATATACCTAAGCTAAAGAAGTATCCAAATGTGTACGGGAAGTTATAGAATGGGACACCTGTAATATGAAAATGTAACTTTGTTGCCCAGAACATTGGATGGTATGAACGAAGTTCATCTTGAAAGGCTTCTCTTTGTGCTTCTTTCATCAGTTCTTTCAGTCTGTTGCTGTCTACAGTGCCTTGTTGGCGTTCATCATAAAAATTGCGTTCAAAGATATAGCGTGCATGGATATTCATCATAAAAGTCGCACTTCTAGCAATTTTTTCATCTAGTAAGTTGATTTTTTCTGCATTTGACGTTGCATTTTCAATCGTTGCGTTTGAAACGACAAGTTCTGCAAATGTAGAAGCTGTTTCTGCAACGTTCATTGCGTAACGTTGGTTGAATAATGGTAAATCACGTAATACATAGCTATGGAATGCGTGTCCGAGTTCATGTGCGAGTGTTGATACGTTGCTTGTGCTACCGGCAAAGGTCATAAAAATACGAGACTGTTTAGATTCAGGAAGATTTGAACAGTATCCACCTGGGCGTTTTCCTGGACGATCTTCCGCTTCAATCCACTGCTCTTCAAAAGCTCGACGTGCCATCTCTGACATTTTTGGACTAAATGATTCAAAGTTATCGATAATAAATTCTGCTGCTTCATTATACGTATACTGCTTGTTTGTATAATCACCCACATCAATACTTGCTGAAACATCAAGCCATCCTAATTGATCCACACCAATGAGTTCTGCCTTTCGTTCGAAGTATTTTTTGAGAGCTGCTTTATTTTTTGTAATAGTATCCCACATCGTATCGAGTGTTTCTTCTTCCATACGGTTGTAGTCTAATGGTACTTTCATATAATCTTTATAATCGTGAAGTTCATAGTCGTTTAAACGGAATCCTGATAAATGATTGAGTGTTGTAGAGAATAAATCAGCTTTCTCTTCCCATGTGTTTTCCCACGTTTTTAATAGTTTTTCACGAACTTTTGGATTTTCTTCTGACTTCATCTTGTTTTCAAATTGACCCGCTGAATAATAAACGGTTTCATTATCTTCAGTTACTGGAATTTGAATAGAAGCGACGAGTTGATTGTACATATTATTCCAGCCCTGTAAGCCGTCTAGTGATAAATGATTGATGATTGTTTCTTCTTGAGTTGACAGTAAATCTTTTTCTTTTTTTCGTATTTCTTCTAACGGGAAACGCATTGGTTTAAAGAAATCTTCCTCTAACAGCTTGCTAAATTGATCTTCAGTCAGTGCGCTGATCTTTTTATTTAAAATAATATTCTGTGATGAGAGGTCTTTACGTAAGTTCGCAACCGCATTTAAATTCTGCATTGCTTTTTGATTGGTAACATCTGCAGATACTAAACCATTCGCAAAACTCCCCATCTCACCAAGCGCGTTTGAAATTTTTTCATAGTTTTGTAAGATTCCTTTCAGTGACGTAAAATCATTTGAATGTTCGCCCGGCTCCCAATTATCGAGTTCGTGAGAAAAAGCTGTAATACTATCTCTTACTTCTGATAATCGTTTTTGGAAAGCTTCAGACGTACTTCCACCAGGAAATACACTCTCCATATCCCACTTTTGTTTATAGTTCATAAATTTTCTCCCCTTCTAAATTAAAACTATAGTTTCTTTTATCATACAGGAAATGAGTGCAGAGAAACATTAATCACACTGATATACATTAATAGTCCGAGCTTGCACCTATGCTGACGATAAAAAGAAGAGCAATATTTGTAGAATTTAAACTAATGAGAAAAAGCGATTTTAATTAACACAGCAAGAGTTAGGATTTAGATGAGATGACTCTTGTTGAAGTACTTAAAAAGAGGGAAATTAAAAGTTCTGCGATTGATGTCCATGAAGAGTCAAAGATAAATCGTAATTTAGTTGGCATAGAGAATGTAGTCTTAACGCTATATATTGGAAAATGTTTTACGTTTATAGTCAAATATAATATAGACAAACTTACTTTATATTAATTCAACCTGTATAATTTGTTAATTCCCTAGTTTGGAGGATAACTAGAAGTGTATCATAAGTGATCCAGGAACTAGATTTGATTATGACAAGAAAACTCGTTATAAACTCACCGCCCTAAATTGTTAGGACGGTGAGATAAGTATCAAGATACAATGAAATTTCTCGAATTATAAGTCTTTAAATTTCATCTTATCACTTTCTCTATTTTTATTTATCAAATCCTCTATATATAATCCCATAAGTACTACAACTTGAAATAGGATTAAACTAACACAAAAAGTGAGTGACACTAAATGGTATAGATAGAGCTGTAGAAGCTATCAAAATAATGCTTGGTAAATCCATTTATTCATCTGTTTGTTTTTAACAAAATAAACTTCTAAAAGGCCGAAAGCTATACCTATTAACAAATATACTATTATATAATTATTCACTTTCTGAACCCTAGTTATTATTTTTTCTGGAGATATTTATGTCCCAGCCTCAATATAAAAACACAACGTAAAATTGAGGTGTACCTATGAATCATTCAGCTTAATACTTATCGAGTTCCAGCATTTCTCTAAACGTTTCATCGTTATAATCTCTTCTAAAAATGCCGCGTTTTTGCATTTCCGGAATGACTAAGTCGACAAAGTCTTCAAGACTTCCCGGGAGTGTTGGAGGCATCAAGTTAAATCCATCTGCGGCACCTTCATTCATCCATCTTTCTAATTCATCGACAATTTCTTCAGGTGTGCCAATGAGTGTTAAATGTCCACCTCCAGCGTTGAGATAACCGAGTAGCTCTCTGACTGTGGGATTTCTGTCTTCTATAATTTCTAAAACAGTTTGATAACGTCCAACAGGTCCTTTGAATTCTTCGACTGGCGGCAATTTTGGTACTTTTTCGTCGAGTTTCCATGATTTTGTATCTTGCTGAATAAAGAATTCGAGCTGATTAAGTGCAGTATCAATTGGAAGCAGGTTGTCTAATTTTGCTTTCTTTTCTTGCGCTTCTTCTCTTGTTTTACCCACGTAAGTCACTAGTCCTGGAAATACTTTGATATAGTTGTCTGGACGAGGGCTTTCTTTTATGGCTTGATTTAATTTTTCACGATAAATATTTGCTTGTCTTAAATTCCAAGAAACTGAATAGACAGCATCAGCATATTTCGCAGCAAGTGCAACACCTTCTTTTGAAGCCCCGGCTTGCATAGCCACTGGCTTACCCTCTTTTCTTAAAGGTAAAGTTAGCGGGCCTTTAACTTGGAAGTTTTCACCATTGTGATTGAATGGCTGAATATTTTTATTTTTAGTAATTGTGTTATTTTCTTTATCTGGCTTGTAGCTTTCAATTGACCACGATTCAAATAATTTATTCATGACTTCAGCAAATTCATCCGCTTTCTTATAACGAACGGCTCTCTCAGGCAATTCAGGTATACTGTGGTTTTGTGCTTCGCGGTCGGTCATTGATGTCACTAGATTCCATCCCATGCGTCCTTTTGTTATGTGTTGCAGTGTGAGTAACTGTCTTGCTGTGGTAAATGGGTTGTTAAATGTACCTGAAATAGTTGAAACAAGTCCAACGTTATCTGTGACTTTACTCATAGCAGTTAATGCAACAATTGGGTCAAAATAACTCGTTGGCAATTCTGTTGGACTATCTGCGGGGAAGGCTTGTGAATCTGCGAAAAAAATGGCATCAAATTTTCCGCGTTCTGCAATTTTTGCCAGATTTTCATAATATTCAATTGTCGTGAATTCATTGACACTCGAATCATCTTCTAACCATGCTGCCTGATGATGACCCACACCATACATTAAAATCCCTATATTTAACTGTTTAGAATTATTCATAATATATACCGCCTAGTTCATAGTAAGTCCGCCGTCTACCGTGATGTTTTGCCCTGTAATCCCATCTGCTGCCTCAGAACAAAGATAAACAACCATATTAGCAACGTCTTGTGGTGTTGTTACTTTTCTCAATGGTGTGGACTGTGCGATTAAATCAAATACTTCTGGTGTTGTGACTGCACTTGCGTCTGTTGTTTTCAGTAAACCGCCAGAAACAACATTTGCACGGATTCCATACTGTCCAAGTTCTGCTGCAACGTTTCTGGTGAACCCAATTAAAGCAGCTTTTGCAGTGGTGTACTCATGATATGGTACTACAGGATTTTGATATAGATTCGTTCCAATACTAATAATTGCACCGTCTTTACGTTCTAAAAACTGTGGTATTACACTTTGTGATACATTGAATGCAGCTTTTAGTGTCCCGTCTAACTGTTGCTCGTAATCTTTATAAGTTAAATCTTTAAATGCTTTTTGAGTGGTTGGATCAAATTTAAAATTAACGAGTGCATTGTTTACAACAACATCAATCTGCCCGAAATGTTCAGTCCCTTTTTTAACTAACTGTTCAACTGCTTCACGGTCTGTAATGTCCGCTTGAATCGCAATGGCTTGTGCTCCAATTTCGTTTTTTAACTTCTCTGACTCTTCTTTACTGTTGTTGTAGTTAATTATGACATTAAAACCTTTTTCACTTAGTGCTTTTACGATATAGCTGCCAAGTCCTCTTCCGCTTCCCGTTACTAAAACTGTCCTTGTCAAATAAATCACTCCTATAATTTTTTAGAATAAAAAAAATACGCAGCCTTCATAGGAAAGTTACGTATCGAGAGTAAATTATATGCCCGCAAAGACATAGATATACAACTGTATCGATGTAACACTTTCCTACGCCAGTTTTAACTGGATCAGGTTCAAAGGGTCTGAGGTTACCCTCATCTCAGTTTATAAAAACGCCCCTAGTGCGAATCTATTCTATTTAACATCATTGTAGTACTTTACAAAGATACGTCAAGTAAATCACAGATTATGTGAATTGGAACAAATGCAATTCAAATTCAACTCTGTAACTGTACTGCTATCTAGTTCTTATATGATTGAGTGAATGTTAAAAGATAGTTATCAGTATAATTAAAATCTAATTTTATTTGCAATATTTAACTTTTTAGAGTAAATTGAGGTTATTGATTGGAAAATTAAATAGTTAAGACCACTGGAAGTGTCTTTGAAAAAGGCTGAGATTAAAGTGTAGACTTTGGGATTCCGGGAACCTGATACAGTTCATACTGGCGTAGGAAAGTGGCGAAAGTAATATATGTTGATACATACTTGCGCTGTTTTTCTATATAGAAAAACAGCGCTTTTTTTATGTTAAGGGGTGACATAATGCTTATTGCAATTACACATTTTAAGATATTAATTTCCAAGGATATTATTCATTTCAATACGATTTCATCCTGTATCGATTATCTTTTACTTCGTACACCCATGTCCGACAACGAGTTATCATCTTTCCTTTGTCAGCTTATTCATTCAGGTTTTCCCAAAGAAAAAATCATCATTCATACTTCGACTAAATTGCTGGAATCTTTTCGTTTAACTGCTATCCACTTTAGAGAAAACGATCCAACTGCATTAACGTATAAAAAAGAACATCCGGATATTTCAGTCAGCATTTCTGCTCATTCACCTGAATCTGTCAAGAAAGCACAGGACAATCATCTCGACTTTGTATTATACGGCCATATATTTGAATCGAGTTCAAAGAAATCTTTGCCGCCGCGTACACATCAAGAAGTACGTGATGCACTGTCTTATGATATTCCTGTCGTTGCACTTGGAGGTATCAATTCAGCAACTATCAATCAATTACCGGCAGGTTTCGGTGGTATCTCGGCAATTTCTGCACTTATGGATGCATCACCCAATCAAATCACCAGATTAAAAGAAGAATGGCAAATATTAAATTTGATGTAAGCAAATGCCCCATTGCTTAGACATTATAAAGTGGTTAATACATTTCCCAGCTGTCACAGTACTTAAAAACCTCTCACTTGAAAGGATGAAACAATATGCAGTGCATCGTTAACGGAGAACTCCATTATTTTGAAACAGATATTACCATAGCTACCCTGCTGGACCGCCTGGATGTAGATGATAATCGTATTGTAGTGGAACACAATGGAGAATTGATTAAAAAAAGTGTATTTAAACAACAAGCAGTGAAAAATAATGATCGACTTGAATTATTAGAATTTGTAGGAGGCGGATAATATGTTAGAAATTGGGGATTTAAAATTTAACTCAAGACTATTTTTAGGTACTGGAAAGTTCTCAGATGAGAAAATACAGGCCGCAGCAATTGAAGCGTCAGGTACAGAAGTGCTGACTTTCGCTGTCAGACGGATGAACTTATTTGATAAAGACCTGCCCAACCCGCTGGCAAATATTGATTTAAGAAAATACACGACATTTCCGAATACAGCAGGGGCGAAAACAGTGGAAGAAACTGTACGCATCGCAGAAATCGCAAGACATGCGGGTGTCTGTGACATGATTAAAGTTGAGATTATTGGTGATGATAAGACATTACTGCCTGACCCAATTGCGACATACGAAGCGTGTCAAATACTGCTGGACAAAGGTTATACAGTCTGTCCATATATTTCAAACGATGTCGTGCTTGCAAAAAGACTCGAAAGACTCGGTGTTCATGCAATCATGCCGCTCGCTTCTCCTATAGGTACGGGACGCGGTATTAATAATCCATTGAATTTAAGATATATTGTAGAACAATCCAGCATCCCTGTTATTGTAGATGCAGGAATTGGTTCACCCAAAGATGCGTGCTATGCTATGGAGCTGGGTGCAGATGCGGTATTATTAAACACCGCTGTATCGAATGCCAAAGACCCGGTTAAAATGGCAGAAGCGATGAAGCTTTCAATTGATGCAGGGGTACTGGGTTATGATGCAGGACGTATTCCGGTTAGGTATTCTGCACAGGCCTCAAGTCCCGCTGAAGGACTGGAGTTTCTTTAATGGAAAGATACGACAGGCAAATGAAATTTAATGACTTTGGAAAGAATAGTCAAAAAAATCTGATGTCAGCCACACTGATGGTGATGGGCGCCGGTGCACTTGGAACACACGTTTCTGAAATGCTTGTGCGTATGGGTGCAGGTAAACTCATCATCATCGATATGGATATTGTTGAAATGACCAACCTGCATCGTCAGGCTTTATATACTGAAAAAGATGCAGAAGATATGACGCTGAAAGTTAATGCTGCCAAAGAAAAATTGTGTCAGATAAACCGTAATGTTGAGATTGTACCGATCAATACAGAAATAAATTCCAGTAACATCTCCGCAATCTTAAGAAAGTATCAGCCGGATATTGTAATTGACAGTATGGATCATTTTGAAATTCGATTTCTGATTAATGAAGCCTGTCATAAGCTTGATATCCCCTGGGTATATGGTGCCGCTGTAGGCAGTAAGGGAAGTGTGTACGGGATTGATTTTAAAGGACCTTGTTTAAAGTGTTTGATGGAGACTCTGCCATCGACGGGGGAAAGCTGTGCAATCAACGGTGTGCTTCCTCCTGTAATTTCCCTCATTGCCAGTATGGAAGTTTCTGAAGTCATTCGTTATTTATCAGGAAAAGGTTTTTCCAAGCAGCTCATTACTGTAGATACTTTTAAAATCGGCTTTCAAACGATAAATATAGATGAATTAAAGAATGAAGACTGTGTGGTCTGTAAGAATCGGATATATGAACAGTTGAATAAAAATATGCTGCCCACTGTACAATCTAATTGCGGAAGTGTATATACACTCAGGTTCGACGAATCGGTTTTCAATCAGGAGCTGCCCGGTAAAACTATCAGGGCAAGTGCATTTGTTAAGTTATTGACTTATAAAAAATATAAGCTGACCTTATTTAAAGATGGCAGAATGAATGTTCATGGCATCTCTCGAAAAGAAGAAGCCAATGCTTTATATAAAGAAATGATTGAGAAACTGAGTGAATATCCTGTATAAAAATATAGTGTGAACTATCTCAAATAGATATCATTATAAGCCAGTGACGGACATATTTAATATTGTCAAAATAGATATAAAGCCTTTCCGTTTTTATAAAACGGAAAGGCTTTTATTTTTCAGATTATAAGTTTTCAGCATTTAAATATTTTTCCTTTCATTGATAATATCCACTGTTTCAAGCAGGTTAAAAACGCTATTGCAAAGAACGAGCTTGAATATATCTTATTTAGTATAAAGTTGATAAAGCTGGGATTGACAACACATTTTACCACTGTTAATATATCCAATGTACCAATCATCCTACAACTTTTAAAGGAGATCATATGATTCGTAAAACAAACCGAACACAGTTAGTAGAACAGGTTGCTTCTCAAATAGAAGAATTAATTGAAACTGGATACTGGACAGTGGGAGAAAAAATTCCTCCTGAAATGGAGCTGGTTGAGAGATTTGATGTTAGTCGAAATACACTTCGGGAAGCAATCCGTGCCTTAGTGCATGCTGGTTTACTTGAAACCAGACAAGGTAGTGGAACTATAGTGCGTTCTGCCAATTCCCTTGGTGCAGCACTGAGGCGCTATATAAAAAAAACTGCTTTGCTTGAAACGCTTGATGTACGCTTAGCTTTAGAAAAACAAGCGGCTCAGTTGGCTGCTGAGCATAGAAGTGAGTCGGATTTACTTACGCTTGAAGAATGTATTAAGAATTGTCGAAAGGCAGTTAAGAATCATAATCGCGAAAAATTTATTGCTTCAGATATCCGTTTTCATCAGACTGTTGTACAGTCTTCAAAAAATCAGCTGCTAATTGATTTATATGAACCGATGGTAGAGATTATATATACTTTTGTGGAAGATTTGATGGCGATGGATGTGCCTTTCAAGTACGAAGAAGAGCTGCATCTTGAGTTGTTTGAAGCAATTCAGAGCCATGATAAGAATGCAGCTGCAGCATATGTTGACAGTTATATGGAAGTATTAAGAAAAGATGTCGTTGAAATGATGGAGGACTAACAACATGGGAAATGAAAGAACAGCAGGTTCTTTTGATATCAATACAAAAAAAAGTTGGTTGCTAATTATAGGTGTTATATTAGTCAGTACAAATTTAAGAGGACCCTTCACTTCTGTAGGAGCACTTATTCCTTTTATACGGAATGATCTTGATATAAGCAATGCTCTCGCCGGATCCATTACGACATTACCTTTGCTGGCTTTTGCACTGATTTCTCCTTTTGCTCCCAAAATAGCCAATCGTATCGGTATGGAATGGACTATCACCTTATCACTGATTTTGCTTATTATAGGTATTGTAATCCGTTCTTTTGGAGAAATTGTATTTTTATTTACCGGCACATTTTTCATAGGACTTGCCATTGCAATCGGGAATGTATTAATTCCAGGAATTATTAAAATGAACTTTCCACTTAAGATAGGTCTTATGACCGGTATGTACGCTATATTTATGAATTTATTCGGAGCCCTCGGCTCAGGTATCAGCGTTCCTCTTGCCTCCATCGGAAATTTTGGGTGGCAGGGTGCACTTGGCGTCTGGAGTATCCTGGCAGTCATTTCTTTACTGATTTGGCTGCCGCAGCTTACCAGTCAGCGTAATCAGCAAGCAAGTGTGGATACAGAGAAGAAAAGCAGTTTATGGCGCTCTCCGCTCGCATGGAAGATAACAATATTTATGGGTATTCAATCATTGATTTTCTATACTTTGATAACATGGCTCCCTGATATTTTGTATGCGAATGGTCTTAATTCCAGCACAGCGGGATGGATGCTATTCCTAATGCAATTTTCAATTATTCCTTTCACTTTTATTATTCCTGTGATAGCAGAGAAAATGAAAAGTCAAGTCGTTTTAAGTGTGACAACTGGTTTTTTATTCATCATCGGTCTTACAGGATTATTGCAGGGTAACCTCACGTTGACTCCTATATACGTAATACTACTTGGAATTGCCGGAGGCAGTGCTTTTAGTCTGTCTATGATGTTTTTTACGCTCAGAACAAGAAATGGCAAAGAAGCAGCAGAGTTATCGGGAATGGCTCAGTCCTTCGGTTATCTTTTAGCAGCAGTAGGTCCTGTATTAGTCGGGGCACTGCAGGATTTGACAAACGGATGGACGATTCCCCTGTCCCTGCTCATTCTCATATCTGTTATTTTTCTAATTGTAGGAATGTCATCAGGAAAAGAAAGGCAGGTTACGGGTTGAAAAGAATAATGGGATAAAAGTAGCAATACACCGCTTTTAATTGAAGTAAATCACTTCTATTAAAAGCGGTATATTTTTACTTGTCCTTGTTTGGTTCCCGGACAGTTTGATAAGTAAACAGCGTTTTAGTTTTTGACATTCTTATATTGAATTTTCTCTATCATAAGACGCTTCTGTCCTTTTGAATAACTAAAAAAAGTTCTACATATATATATTCTTTTACGAGAATTACGAGATGTTTGCCATGTTATAATGGTGTGAAAATTGAAGTGAAGTTAAATGAAATATGGTATATCACACCTGCAGAAAATAAGAAAAGTGACGTTGTGAGAATCAGCGCACAATTAGGTATGAAAAAAACTCTGTATTTTTTTCTGATTCCTGAGTATTTTAGTATAAAGTTATGAAACTTTTTATATGTTAGAATAATGAGGAAATATTTATACTATTAAGGCGATTTTTAAATGAATAAAAAAGTAGCGGTAATTACAGGCGCAAGTAGCGGCCTCGGTGCTTCAGTGACGCAACGATTATCAGAATTGGGATATCATGTATGCTTACTTAGCAGAAATGAAAAGAAAATCAAGGCAGTTGCTGATTCTTTATATAATGAAGACTATTCAATCCATGAAGATAGCAAAGTACTTAAAAAAATTTGCAAAAGCATGAAGACTTAAGATATCAACAAGCCAATATTTAATTTATCAGCATATATGTAATTTAATAAAAAGACCACTAAAAAATAGTGGTCTTTCATTAATTAGTGCCGATAAAAGGAATCGAACTCTCACGTCGATTAAGCCACTAAAGCCTGATTCTAGCGAGTCTGTCAGTTCCGGCATACCCATTTAATATTAATTAACAATAATATTAAATCCCTCTTTATATCAATAATTTTTTCACTTTTGTTAAATCAGAATACACTAACGTATAATTATAACTGATGGTGTTATCTTTTCATAAAAGTAATATATAAAAGAATTAACTCCTTGTTGAATACTGTATCAAAAAACGGAGATAATCTAAATTAGCCCCGTCTTTTCTAAGTGCTTATTTTTCGAATACTGCATCAACAACTTTTTCTGACGATCTTCCGTCATCCCAGCTGCAGAATCTTTCATAAAATTCGTTATACCGCTCTTTGTATTTCTTAGTAACTTCATCGATATTTTCAATCGCATTCATTATGTCATCATTGTTCATGAGCAATGGGCCTGGCAGTTCTGTCTCCATGTCGATGTAAAAACCGCGCAGCTGTCCCTGATACTTTTTAATGTCGTAAGTAAAGAACAGTATCGGACGTTTCAGGTTGGCATAATCAAAGAATACTGATGAATAGTCAGTAATGAGAATATCAGACATCAAGTACAGTTCACTGATATCACTGTATTTTGAAACATCGTATGCAAAATCTTCTAAGCCTGTTAAGTCAATATTGGAGGCAACAAGGTAATGCATTCTGAGCAGGACGATATACTCATCTCCAGATTGTTCTTTCAGCCTGTGAAGATCGAGTTTCAGATTGAATTTATACTTCCCAACTTTGAAATATTCATCATCGCGCCATGTAGGTGCGTATAGAATGACTTTCTTATTAGTTGGTATATGGTTTATTCTTTTCAGTCTGCTGATGGTTTCTTCATCATTCTGGTTTGTTAAGATATCATTTCTTGGGTACCCGGTTGGAAGCATTGTGTTATTGAACCAAAATGCTCTTCTGAAGATTTCAGCAGAATACTGGTTAGGTGCAATCAGATAGTCCCATTTATTAGTTTCATGGTTAAAGTTTTTCTTATACCTTTCAGCATTTGTACCTGGCATATGGACATTGTCCATGTCGCCTGCAAGTCTTTTAAGAGGTGTACCATGCCAAGTCTGGAGATATGACTGTTCGTTCCTTTTGATGTATTTGTTTGGCATTCTTACATTGCTGACGATATATTTTGCTCTTGCAAGATAATAATAATATTTGAGTGAGAATCGTTTAACAGTTTCAGGGTTCCCTGGTATCTTGGACGGTTCGTTCATAATCCATACGAATTTATAGTTACTTTTGTTCTTAAGCATGTATTCATAGATATATTTAGGACTGTCAGAATAAGCTTTACCCTGGAAACTCTCAAAAAGAACAAGATTATCTTTGATATCTAAATTATTAAATACACGTTTATAAAATAACTCTTTTCGGCTTTTTCTGGAAGTAATGCCATTTTTAATGTCTCTCAGAAAATGGTTGAAATTACTTAGTTTCCGAAAGTTGTTTATCTTGTTTGATTTTATTGCTTTGACATCATTTTTTAGGATAAAATCTTTGTTATTCAGTCGATCCGGGTCAATTTTATTTATACTTTCCACAAGGCCGGCAAAATAATAACCGATGGTAGTATCATCTTTAAATTCGGTCACCAAACGTTTTCTATAGAAGTTAAGGAGTTTGTCATCCAAATATTTTTGCCCTTCCTCACTCAAATCATCTGTTCTCAGCTGGTTATAGACACCAAAGAGATCAGGTGCAAGCTGTTTTAGGGAAGACTGTCTGAGGGATGGGTTATTAATTGGATCGTTTCCTCTTCTTCTGAAATAAATCGCTTCGTAAGAATAAGGTATTACTTCAACTTCTTCCATCAGTGGAATCATGAATGTAAGATCCGAATAAGTTTTGAATTGTTCGGAAAACCTTAGATTCATGCTGTCTATGAATTTTTTTGAAATCAGGTAGTTGATTGATGACTCTGTTCTGAGTAAGTCATGCCTGTTGTCTGAATACATCTTTATTTTATTTGTACCGGGCAGTATGATGGCAAAGCTGGTGCTGAAATCCGTCGATTTCATTCTTCCCCGGATTATCGGAAATTCTCCGATATTATCATGCAGCAACTGCAGTATGTTTTCGGATACATAATCGTCGCTGTCGAGGAAGTATACATAATCGCCTTTTGCTTCTTCAAGGCCGATATTGCGTGCAGCACCTACATAAATATCTGCGGGTGTATTAATAAATCTGTATCTGTCATCATCAAGGTATTCATCATTAACCACTCTTTTCAATGCGTCTATATCCGAGTGGAGTACGAGTACCTCAAAATTTGTGTATTTCTGGTTTTTTAATGATTCTAAAGCAATATTTATATATTTTTCATTTTTTTCTGCTGGAGTGATTACAGAAATTAGGTTATTCATGATTATTGTTCCTTTCTAATCCTTAAAGCAGTTTATCTGTGAGAGAAAACCATAGCTTCTGATAGATTTCTTTGCTAAATTTCGTTTGTATTGTTTTATCTGCTTTATTGCCCATATCTCTTGTTTTTTTAGGGTTTTTCAGCATTTGTATGATTCTTTCTGATAGTGCTTCTATGTCATTTTTTTCTATGAGGAAACCATTTACACCATCTTCGATCATGTCAGATGGACCATACCTTATATTATAACTGACGACTGGTGTTTTATTTGCCATGCTTTCCATGACCGCAAGGGAGAAACCTTCAGCGTTAGAAGTTAGAACGGATAAAGCGCCACTTTGGTATATTTTTCCCGGATTCTGAGTATACCCCTTAATCAGCACGTTATCATCGAGGCCCAATGATTCTATCATGCCTGCATATTCTTTTTCTTTATCCCCGGATCCCCAGATTTCTAATTTAGCTTCAGGTACTTCCGCGATGACTTTTTTGAATGCCTTAATGGTATGGTCTATGTTTTTGATTCCTGAAAATCTTGATACGATGACAACTTTAGACATGTCTCTTTCACTGCTGTCTTGTTTCATAGTGGTTAAAATAGATTTTAGCCCTGTAATTTTAGGAACATTCGCATCATAATAGTTCGGAATCACATAAACTTTGTCCTCATGTCCATAACGGCTGACTATATCATGTTTCTGTTTTTCTGTTAGAACGATAAGTGCATCGACACTTTGTATATTTTCTATTGCAAAGCCATTTCGTTTATTTAGTTCGGAATCAGGATTATCTGGATTTATAAGGTGATTGCTGTGTATACGCAGTGCTTTTGTTGTGTATGAATGTTTCAGTTTAACAAGCAGTTCGTCAGTGCTGCGTGTATCAGAAATGGCCATTATTTTTGACTTCGATTCGTTTAATACACTTTTCAGCCAGTAGAGTTTATGGGGCACAGTGTTGCCAGTTGTTTCACTGATGACTTCATTATTTGAACCGAAATGGATGATCCTGCTAGTCTTCCCAGTGGAAGGCTCACGCCAGAAACTGAAGATGGCCTTTTCTCTTTTGTCGAAGAAGACTTGCTGCCTGAACTTGTTGTCTTCATAGCTGAAATACTGTACTCTGCTCACTTGACCGTAATAGTTATAATTCTCTCGTTTCACCCTGTAGCGATTTTCATTGAAGTAGTCTATAAAATCGAGAGTGTCATCATCCCGAAGAGCGATATATTTTTCATATATCCCATTATTATAAAGTCTATAAGCATTGTAGTTTTTTCTTTGGATTATGGCATAGCTTTTTTCATAATCGGAAAGGTTTACTTTCAATTTACGGATATTAACCTTATCTTTATCAGTGTATAATGCCAGTTCCTCAAACATATTACGTATAACAACTTTTTCGCTGATCTTGCCCATTTCTTTGAGCTTTTTACAGATTATCGGGAAGCGTGGTTCATAGTGGAATGTCAGTATCTGGGTATCATAGCCGGCATCAGCAAAAGTACTGGCCTGCCGCAGAGATGCGTGCGTAAGCCCGCCTTTATTTACATCTATGGAATTAAGTAGAATAATAATCCTGGGTTTCATAAAATCATCCTTATCTGATTCTCATTCATTAGAGTACTATTATATTACTTTGAATCTATAACAAAAGAAAAGCCTTGCGTACATATATTTACTGAAATACAAGCTTAACGAATTGTGCAACCTTAAATTATTATTTTAACATGTATAGACTGTATACTCTTAAATTTGCCATTTACATTAAAAGATAATACTAATTATGGGTATGAAGACCCTAATTTTGATTGACACAGTGTTCAAGATTCTAGGCTGCTGGATTAGAGCATTAATTTATCCGGCAGAAAAAACAGCGTGTCGTGCTGACCATATTATTATAAGAGTAATATGTCGTTATTATTCTGTATGAAGTGACAAGTAATATTGATAAGAAATTTCAAAAGACTAACCTGAGTAAGATATTGGAAAAAATGAGTGATAAAATAGTATTTATAATATTTAATGACTTAATTGTAAAAAATACTGCAATGAAGAAATGCGGATTAAGACAAATAATATATAAAATAAGATGCTCCTCCTAAAGTAAATTACTTAAGGAGGAGCTTTGTCTTGAAATACATTGAAATCCCTGGTTATATTTTTGAATCTTCTTCTGCAATCAGTTTCGCAACATTTTGTCCGCTTAGGGTCACCATCGGCATACCTCCGCCTGGATTAACTGTACCTCCGACGAAATACAAATTGCTGATAAAATCCGATTTCTTCGGATGCTTAAAGGCTTGATTTAATTTTTTGTCGGATAACGTACCATAAATAGCACCGCTGTCTGATAAGTACATCGATTCGATATCGTGGGGTGTCAGAATGTACTCTGTAACGATGTGCTTTCTTAAATCTTTCAGACCCATGTCTTCAAGTTTTAAGAGGACCAGCTCTCTGAATGCCATATAATCCTCTTTAGTATATTCAATATTATTCAGTGCTGGAATATGAGGAAGAATTTTCAGGTTCTCATGGCCTGCCGGAGCCTGGGAGGGATCAGTTTTATTTGGATTGACAAGATAAATTGTCGGATCTTCCGGCAGTCTTTTTTTATCAAAGACCAGATGGTAATTTTTTTCAGAATCCGCTGAAAAGAAAAAGTTGTGATGTTTGAGCTCCGGATATGTTTTATTTACACCTAAGTGAATAACAAGTCCAGAACTGGCAGGCGGAAATTTCTTTTTCATCTTTTTAATATTTTTGGGAAGAGTGTCCAGCACCTTCTGATAGAAAGGGATGACTTCCATATTAGAAACGTAAATATCCGCTTCTATCGTCGAGCCATCGTCCAGAATAAGACGGTTCACAGCCCCCTTACTGGTAACGGCGGTTTTCACTTCAGTATCAGTCATAAACACTACACCGATATCCCGGGCTAATTTTTCAATGGCTTCTGCCAATTTGTGCAGACCGCCTTTTACATACCAAACTCCCTGTTTTTTCTGCATATAAGCCATCATGTTTAAAATAGCAGGAGCATTTTTAGCGCTTGAACCGACATATTTAACAAAATATCCGAGCATATCTCTCAAGTGCGGGTGGCTGATTCTTTTATCGATGGCCTGCTGCATTGTTGCGCTGATGTTAAATGAACTGAGTGCAGTTAATGGGCCATGAAATCTAATAATATCCGCCAAGTTATCGAGACCCTGATTAAAGTACCCCGCTTCAGTAATCTTATCGAGTTTTTCTGCATAATGATAAAAGTTTTCAAGTTCTTTTAAATCTTTTTGAGTGAGCTTGGGATTTTCCTGTTGCATCACGTTCAAATCCCTATACAAATCTATGATTGCACCATCTGTAAAAAAGGTTCGCCACTGCAGAGGCAGCTCAGTAATATTAATATAATCATTAATTGACAAACCGCTCTTTTTAAACAAACGGCCAAACACTTCAGGCATTGTGAGAAGTGACGGTCCTAAATCAAAACCGAAGCCGTCCTGTTCAAGTCTGTTCAGTTTACCGCCGAGGTGTTTATTTTTTTCAATGACTGTAACATCATAACCATATTGTTTTAACGTAATAGCTGCTGATAATCCGCCAAGACCTCCGCCGATAACCAGGACTGATTTTTTATCCAAAAGAATTACCTACTCTCATTGACTTCAACATCTTCTCAGCTTCCATCTTTATTTTAGTTTTTTTGACCAGAGAGACAACCTGTCTTTTGTTCAGACAATCATATTGATTTCGGCGAACTTCATCCAAAAGCTCTCTGTATATAAGTACAGAAAGCATTAATCCAAGCTGTGCTTCGGGTTTATAGTGAACTATTTCATCCATGAAAGCATCATACTTTTTCTCGGCTTCTAAAGCGACTTTCTCCCATAAATTGATGAAGTCAGGTGTTATCTTACCGGAGGATAAATCTCGTGCTGTAATCTGATATTCCGCCGTCCATTCTTTAGGCAGATAAATTCTATCGAGTGTCTTAAAATCTTCTCCCACATCACGTAAAATATTCGTGTACTGCATGGCAACTCCAAGGCTTTGAGCACCATGTTCTCTTATTTCAGTATTTCTGCTGCATATAATAGGCAGAAGCAGCAGTCCAACAGAACCGGCAACATGAGTACTATAATGCTCTAAATCATAAATAGTTTCAGGCTGTATGAAATTAATATCCATCTGCTGACCGTCCAGCTGTTTATACATCAAATCAAGGCTGATATTATAATTATTTTTAACGTCTTCCAGAGCCCGCCAGAGAGGGGTGTCTGGAGTACTACCCTCAGCAAAACAATCTAGTTCATCTCGAATTCTATCGATATTATTTATTTTTTCATTAAGCTCTGTTGCATTATCTACAGCATCATCTGCCATCCGGCAAAATGCATAAATAGCGTAGACTGCATTACGATCCGGTGTATTTAGATTGGAAAAAGCATAATAAAAACTTTTGGAATGTTTTTTAATCACGCTTTCGCAATATTTATAATCTAATTTTAATTGGTTCACTTTGTCACCCCTTTGACTGTTCGTCATTGATTAAATCATTGACTCCGATTTTGGCTGACAGTAATACTATAGGTACACCTGCGCCGGGATGTGTGCTGCTGCCTGTAAAATATAAATTTTTACAATTAGGAGAAGTACTTTGCGGACGTAAGTGATTGCTTTGAGTCAACGTTGGTCTGAGACCGAAAGTAGCACCATTATATGCATTAAATACATTGTCAAAGTCTTTTGGTGTCATTTGTTTTTCAGTAATAATTTCTGACTCAAAATTTTCCATACCGGGCAGTTTTGAAATTTTATCAATTGCTTTTCCACGATAGAATTGCGATGTTTCTTCTGTCCATTTTGATTTTAGTGTAGATAAATCAGACACTGGTATTAAAACATAAACGCCATCTTTTCCCTCAGGAGCAAGTGATGAATCGATTTTTGAAGGGATATACATATAGATTGACGGATCATCAATAGTGTCACCGGTAAATATTTGGTCGATATTTGTATCTAAATCATTGGAGAATACAAAATTATGAATATCAATGACTTCATCATATTTTTTATCCATACCAAAGTACATTACAAAGCATGAGCAGGAATAATCCATTTCATCGATATATTTATCAGTATATTTACCTTTATATTTCTCTTCTTTAACCAGATGTTTCATAGCATACGGGAAGTCGGCATTACACATTACAAAATCTGAATAATGAATTTGCTGATCAACTTCAATACCTTTGGCAGTGCCTTTTTCAATAACAATACGTTCAACTTCGCTGTTCAGTCTCAATGTGCCGCCCATTTCTTCAAAAAGCGTTGCCATTCCTTTTGCCATGCTGTACATACCGCCTTTTATAAACCATATGCCGTACACATATTCAATCATCGGTATAATTGTATACAGCGAAGGGCCTTTAAATGGCGAAATACCTATGTAGAGTGTCTGGAATGCAATCATCTGTCTCATACGATCATCTTTTATGTATTTACGTAATAAATTATCGGCTGAGTTTAAAGTTTTTAACTTCAATCCCTGACTGATAATAAAAGGATTGTAGAATTCTTTTTTTGAACGGAATGATCGCTGCAGAAAATGATCTTTAGCAACATTGAATCTGGAATATAAGTCGCTCAGATACTTTAGAAAACCTTCGCTGTCAGTATCATTAAACGAATCAAGCATCTTCACAGTTTCAACTAAATCATTTGTGGCACGATATCGTGTACTGCCGTCATCAAAGTAACTGCTGTACATAGGATCAATACGTTCTAATGGAATATAGTCATCGGGGTTTTTTCCAGCAAGTTCAAAAATTTCACGGTATAGTTCCGGCATCATGACAATTGTCGGGCCAAGATCAAACTTATATCCGTCAAATTCCAGCTGGCTCATTTTTCCGCCGACTTTATGATGGCGTTCAACTATCGTGACTTCGTAACCTGCATTAAGTAAACGAATTCCGCTTGCGAGTCCAGCGACACCGGCACCAATAACTGTAACTGTTTTATTCATCATCATTCCCCATTCTTTGTGTTTTCCAATTTTCCAATTCGCTGGATAAAACTCTTGGTGTGCTGTTTAAATCTTTCAAAGTTCGGGAGTTAGTGAGTAATGTAATTTTTTTCATTTGATATATAAAATCATTAATAAACTGAACTGTATTATCTACGCCGTCGTTCATAACACGCTCCAGTACAATTTTGGATAAACCTACAGCCCGTGCGCCAAGAGCTAAACATTTAACAGCGTCGAGCGGAGTTGTAACACCTCCGCTCGCTAAAATATGAGCATTTTTTTGAAAATGTTCTGATTCTATCAATGAAATAACCGTGGATTGTCCCCATGTCTGCATATAATCCATTTCCTGGTTTTTACGCCGGAGGTTTTCTATTTCAGCAAAATTCGTACCCCCGCGGCCGCTGATGTCAATATAGATGACCCCAAGTTCCAGCAGCGAACTGATTGTCTCCCGGCTCATTCCGAAACCGACCTCTTTAACGATGACAGGAATATCCACTGTATTAATAATTTGCTGAATATTTTGCTTCCAATTTTTAAACTGCCGATCGCCTTCCGGCATAATCAATTCTTGAGCTGCATTAATATGAATCTGAAGTGCATTTGCATCAATTAATTCGATTATTTCGTGCACATGCTCTACAGGTACATCTGCACCAACATTTGCCATTAGAAAACCATTCGGATTCATTTTTCTTGCAATGGAGAAACTTGATTCCACCGAAGGATCTTTGATAGCAGCATGCATGGAGCCAAGTGACATTGGAAGACCGGTAGCTTTTGCAACCAGCGCGAGTTTTTCGTTAATATCTTTTGTCCATTCGCTGCCGCCTGTCATCGCATTAATATACAGAGGTACTGCCCAATTAATAACTCCAAAAGAGGAAGATAAATCAATATCTTCAAGGTTAAAATCCGGCAGTGAATGATGAACTAAATGCACACGATTAAAATCAGTTTCGTTTTTCTCCGTCTGATTCAGTACATATCTGACATGTTCGTCTTTTCTTATACTTCTTTCGTTAGTCTTTGTCATGAACAGATCTCCTTAAAGTTAGAATGATGCAAGACAGGATGCTATTTATAATATACTTTTTTTAAAGTATCAAAATAAATACGTGAATCTTCAAAACATTGCTCGAGATTATCATAATTAAAACTGTTATTTATAGTCTGCTGTTTGATGTCATGTTCATATCCCTGAATGGTCCAGGTAATTAGCTGCATAGCATGATCAACATTAATATCGTCTCTGAATAAGCTGAAATTAATGTCTTCTGCTAATCTGAGCTTAAATTTAGAATCAATCTCTTTGAGTTCTTTTGACACCTCTTCCGGGAATAACCCTTTATAGTATTGGGTAATGAAAAAATTAAGCGCTTCAGGATGTTTATTTTGGAATTGCTGCTTAAAGCTGTTCACGCGTATTAAACGTTCAATGAAGCCTTCATATGTCTGAGTATAAGTATCAGCGAAATCTTTAAATACATTGAAAGTATAAAGCTGGCAGGCAGTGTATAGATCAGATTTACTTCCAAAGTAATAATACAGTGAACCTTTTGAAATTTTTGCTTTATCTGCGATGCGATTAGTGGAGGCATCTTTAAAGCCGTATTCAAAAAACTCTTCAATTGCTGACGTTAAAATAACTTTTTGTTTATCGGGCTTCAATCGTTTAAAGGAAGATTTCATGTTCAAATTCCTCCATTTGAAAATATTATTATATTATTTGACCAAATTGGTCAAATAATAGGATTTAAAAAAGCAGTGTTTTTGAAATTACGGAAACTGCTGCTTTACATATTGTATTAATCATTATCATCTTTAACTGCAATTTGCTGGCCTTTCCATATAACCTGTTTTTTGATGTTGATGTTATACCAGGATAAACCGTAAATGATGAAAAAGAACACGATGTATAAAGGAAATATAAAAATATCAATCACGTTAAGCCGGATTACTTTATCGGCCAGAAAATAAAATACAATACCGTAAAGTATATATGCTGCAAGTGCAAATATGACTGATATATTGGGAACTATCAAAGAGATCAATAAAAACGAAAAAGCAGTGATACCGCACCCGAGAAATAAAATAATCATCGCCATATGAATTGGGTGGGTATTGGTTGAACCCCGGGCAATATGTTTTGACCATCCCGCACTAAGTTCTTTCAAACCATTCGGATACATCCGCATGCCGATACTGTCTCCTGCGAGAAAAAGTTTTACAGGAAGTGAATTTTTCTGATAAGCAGTGAAAATTCCTTCACCTTCAATGATTTTTGCTTTAGATGCCTTGTGTCCGCCGGTCACTTTATAGTCGCGTTGATTAGTCATCAGCACAGGTCCGAATACTGTTGATAGAGTATTTAATGATTTAAACGCTGAGAACACGTTTATTCCCATGACTGTAGTAAGGTTAAAGACTGTTGACAGTTTTTCATACAATCTTTTAGTTCTGTGCCGGGGCTGGATTGACAGGACTCCAGAGTTATTTTGTTTAGCATATAGAGAAATCATCTGTTCGAGAGCGCGATTATCCGTAAATACTATATCTGCATCTATAAAGATAATTAATTCATGAGATGCATACTCCACACCTTTATAGCAGACGAAACTTTTCCCCTTCCAAGGATTTTCTCTCAATTTGACTTCAAGTACATCATAATTTTTAAGCACTGCTGAAGTATCATCATCAGAAGCATCATTAACTACAATAATTTCGCATTGGGCAGTCTGTTGTAAAATACTGGTTATGAGAGAGGTGAGATTCCCTGCTTCATTTTTGGCGGGGATGATGATGCTTATAGGGGCGTTTTTTACGGTATTTATATTTGTTTGTGTCACAAATTTCGGATTGAAGAAGACGAGTCTGCCGCCGGTGATTCCTATAAGTATAAAAATAAATACTAAAATTTGAATCATTTCATCAACCTCAGTTCAATTCATATTTTTTAAGCTGACGTGTATACAATCTTTCAAATCTCGGACGGTTATATCTTTGAATTATTATAAAAGGAATATTACTTACAAGTGCATAGAGTCCATGAATTAAATAAGTCCATTTAGGATTAAATATAAAAATAATCGGCAGAGAGAAAATAATCATCCAGTGAGTAATTTCAGCACGGTTAATTTCTGTAATGAAGGATTTTAATGCAGCCGGACTTTTATCCTGAAGTTCCGACTTATTATAGCTTCCGGCAAAGATCTGACTGCCTTCGGGAACTTTTCTTTTCCATTTTCTGACGTGAAATAGTTTACTCCAAAAGACACCGTTATTTTCAAAAGAATATGATTTTAATCTGAAGAAACCATTGAAATAAATCCGGTTATTGAGGCGTAAAAATATATAAGAAATAATATAATGGATGAATCCCCATAAAGCAGCATTGAGAAGAAGCAGTTTTAAAAGTTTTCTTAAATTAAGCAAAATGAAACAGCCCCTCGTGGATTAAGAGAATTTTATTTATTTTAATAATAGCAATATAAAAAAAATATAGTAGCATTAACAATTATTACACAGTATTATTTAAACAAAAACTAATGCCTAAATTTAAATGTAAATATAACATAGAATTAACTTAATTTTTAGAAAAGAGGATGAACTATGAAATCATTCATTCAATTTATGTTTAATCTTGTCACTCCGCTTATATTAGGTAAAACAATTGGTAAATTATCTACAAAATCGGCGCCAAAACAATATAAAAAACTCAAACAGCCGCCCTTTGCTCCACCACGTAAAATTTTTGCTCCTATGTGGACCTTTCTTTATTTGACAATGGGACTTGCACATGCACTTGTTAAAAAAAGAGGTAATAGTGAGGCAAGTAAATTGTTTAAGGTTCATCTTTTAATTAACTACACCTGGTCGTTCTTATTTTTTCGTTTAAGAAAGCGTCAATTAGCTTTAATAAACAGTATTATGATCTGGAGCACGATGTACGCTTTGTTATTGAAATTTTTTAAAGTAAATAAATGGTATGGTATTATTCTGCTTCCATACACTCTATGGACAACATTTGCAGCTTACTTGACATTAGGAAGCTGGTACTTAAACAGAAAAGATGTGAAAGTTAAAAATTAAACTAGTTTATAAACTTCAAAAAAGAGCTTATCCCCTGACGTTGATTTTTTAACGATTGAATAAGCTCAATTAGAAATATTTTAATATATAGGAATTTAATATAGTACTAAGCAATTAGAAATTTTTTTCGAATCTTTATCATCAGGGCAAATTTAAAACTTAATTAACAAGATTTTTAAACTCTTTAACTTATCTTTTATTTATAATTCATTAAGGATTAATAGAGTTAAAACTCACTAGACAAATCTACGCTAATATTAAAAGATAAACTTCTGTTTATGATATTCTGATCAGCACCTTCTTTAGTTCCTCTTTTTTGGTGAGAAGCTTTATACTCTCCAGAACTTTGCCAATTATTATAAGCGGCTGCATCTGTCCAAATTGTAACAATCACATAATGCACATGTAGGTCCTCAGGTCTTAAAAATAATAAGCTTTGAAATCCTTCTGTATTCCTTAAATGATGATCTCTATTTAAAAAAACACGCTCAAAATCCTCTTCGTAACCAGGGTTAACATATAAGTAGTTTAGGACTGCATGGCCACTTTCAGGTGTTGTCCCGATTTCTTCCAGAATTGTATATTGTTGCGTTTCACCAAATTTATTTATAGTTACTTCATTGTTAATTTGATTTATGGAAATACGATGTACTTTATTTCTTAACATATTAAACCCTCCATTTTCAATTTATTTCTAATTTTAAATACTTGCTTCTCTTCAAGCGACCGATTGTAAACCAATTAAAATATATAAGAATTATTTTTGATGCACTTTAACCTAATTTAACGACTAGTGAAATCTATAGAGATGATTACAAGTGACTCATATTCATCTCATACGGATGGATAAATATTTAATAGAACCTTGTTCTTTAATAAATATTTCTCAGAATTATTAAGAACTGCCTTTTAGTCTGGCAGTAATACTCATTAACCATTATTACGCATTATGAGTTTAGCGGTAAAAGGAAATATGAGCACAGTCAGAGCTCCTCCGGTTACCATAGTAGCAGCTGTTCCCTGGTCAATAATCTCCGAAGACACGGCGATCTGGGTCACCGCGACGATGATAGGCAGCCCAGTAGCAGAATATAGTCCTAACGCAACTTGTTCTCTCGATGATTTAATACCGGAATATGTATTGCTCCAACGTTCTCTAAGGAATACGACTAAACCGCGAACAGTTGCAATTAATGTGATGAAACCCAGCAAAAGTTGCCAGTTTCTCAACACCTGAGAGAGACTGATTTCCATTCCGCTGGTGACGAAGAAAATTGGAATCAGAAAGCTGAATCCTAAAACTTCGACTTTATGGGCAACTTCCTCTCCCTGTTCTGGAGAAAAAGTTTTAAAGACCACGTTGAGGAGGAGTCCAGCAGAAAAAGCTCCTAGCGCGATATCAAGTTCAAATATTGTTGTGAGCAGCATCAGGGTAACCAATGCAAAGACAGTCATTCTAAGCGTTGTCTGCATTGTAGTATTAGATACTGACACTACGGCTTTGCCTAGCAGCGGTACTCTTCGAATGAATCGTATTGGAATACCGACTATCAGAACAGCTATAATGGCGAAAAAAATCAGAATCAATGAAGCTTGCCAAGTTGCAAACGTGGAAAGCAGCAGTGACATTGCCACAATCGGCAGCAGCTCTCCGTACGCACCATGTGTCATTGTAGCCTTGCCGAGCGGGGTATTTATCTCCCCTGAGTCTTTCAGGATGGGTAACAATGTTCCGAGTGCTGTTGAAGTAGACGCGATAGCAAGTACTATAGCCACACGGAACTCAAAATTTGTAAGTAGAAGACCGGCACCAGCGCCTAATATGATACAAATCACCCATGTGAGAGCAGCATGTTTACCTTGGCGCGCTCGCATATCAGAGGTGCTGACTTCAAAACCTGCCAGCAAAAACAAAAAACCCATCCCCAATTCACGAAGAAATTGTACAGCTTCAGTCTGTTCAGCCAACCCAAACATGTTAGGGCCAATGATGACTCCGAATGCAAGTAGCCACACTACATCTGGCACGTATCTGTGCGATATAAGGGCAAATATGGGTGCAAGTGCTGCTACCAGTACTATCCACCATACTGATGTAAGATTGTCGACTAATAGATTGTGAACAAGCATATTCAAAACTCATTTCATTCAGTATTATGTACTTAGCATGTCTGAACTGTTATATAATTAATCAGTCTATCCAATAATATAATCATTTCATTGCAAGTACATCTGTATTGTACTTATGCAAATGATTACTGTATATACTAATTTCATTATTAACTTCAGATTCTCACTTTTTCAGCAGCTGCAGTCGTTCCGTTTATCATTGCGATGGTTATATGTCTGCTGATTATCACATTTATCCCGCAGTTATCCATGTGGCTGCCTGGATTCAGTCAGTAGATTAATTAATGATGTATACAAAAAAGGATATCAAGCCGAATAGTTTTGACATCCTTTTTACTAGTATTAATAATATTCAGGACGGATACTTGCATCTGGAAATCCTGTGAATAAATTTCGACAAATGACAATGGAACCCCTCCCGGTAATTTACTGAATGATATAATCAAGTCAAAGTAAACTAGGAGATATTTTTATGAAAGAGAGAGACAAATCTAAACTGACTGTCATCATACTTTTCATTCTGATGCTGATCAGTATAGCCTTACTCATTATATTTATTATTATGGCCGCAAATAATCTTGAAGAGAATCAGGGAGCGACTTCAGAAATACAGCCGGTGATTGAAGAGCAGATAAGTTTAAATGATGACTCTGTTTTAGAAAATTTATCAACAGAATTTTATACAGCTAAGAAACCCAGCCATTCTTCTTATTGATATGCTCCCCCTAAAGTAGACACTTAAAAAAGTAAACTACTTTAGGGGGAGTTTTCTCTTGAAATCAAACATAAGGTATTCAACGAATGAAC
>NZ_QUMW01000012.1 GCF_003387165.1 Jeotgalicoccus halotolerans | reverse complement strand
AATTGGTCGCCTCAATGTCTGCTCCTAATTAATAGAAGACTTCTTTATTCGGAATTAAACGTTGACATATTGTCATTCAGTTTTCAATGTTCTTTGTGTAAAGTTTTGTGTTGTTTGCGTCAATCTCGTTGACTGCTCAATTATCTTAACATGTCTGTTTTTCAGATGCAACAACTTTTTTAAGTTTCTGTTAAGTTTTTGTTACGTCGTGTTTGAAACGACTTTTCTATCTTAACACATTTAAGTTTCAAATGCAACAACTAATTTAAAGCGTTTGTCAATTTTTGTTGAGCCGTGTTTTGACGACTTTCATATCATACCACGTCTCGGTTACAGACGCAACAGCTTTTTTAAAAGTTGTTTTGTAAAGATATTTTTGTATGCGTCGTGTTTTGACGACTTTTATATCATATCAAGTATCTTTTGTTTCGTCAACACTATTTTCTAAATTAATTTAACATATTGTTTAAAAATGTTACAACTTCGTAACGAAGTGTTAAATACGCAAAATGAATACTTGATATATACTATCATATAAGCTTGAGAAAGTATAGAATAATTTTAGAGGTGACATAAATGAGAAAACCCGGCAATAAAATAATGCGTATACGCGGCTGGGCTCTTGCTATGATATTCATAGGTATGGCTGTAATGTACCTGGGTATATTCTTTCGTGAAACTCCATGGGCAATGATGATTTTCCTTGTCTTGGGAACACTGCCTATTATGCTCAGTTTCGTTATCTACTTCTGGGTCGGTATGATCAGTACACGCACAGTTACTGTACAATGTCCGAACTGCGAACGTCATACGAAGATTCTCGGCAGAGTTGATTACTGCCAGCATTGCAAAGAGCCTTTAACATTAGATCAGGAACTTGAAGGCGAAGCGTTCACTACTGATTATAATGTTAAACACCGCAGAGAGAAAAAAATTGAAGAGATACGCAATAAAGAAAACAGTAAAGATTAAATAAAAATTCCCGGTGCGTCTCGCACCGGGAATTTTTATTGATGTTCTTTTTATATCCTTTATATAGAAGAAACTGGTTTTATCTACGCGAAGCACTTTCTTCATTTTTGCTGCATTCAGGACAGACACCGTATATTTCCAAACGGTGATGACTGACTTCGTAGTCTGTAACTAAACCTGCAAGATGCTCTACTTCTTCTAATGCCGGATATTGAAAATCCGTAATCTTACCGCATTCGCTGCAGATGATATGATAGTGCGGTACTGAGTTAAAATCGAATCTGCTCGATGAATCCCCGTAAGTCAGTTCTTTAACCAGACCAGTCTGTTTAAATAATTTTAAGTTATTATAAACTGTCGCAACGCTCATATTCGGAAAGTCGCTGGACAGAGCTTGAAATATATCATCGGCAGTCGGATGCACTTCACTTTCAACAAGATAATTGAGGACTGCTTTTCTTTGAGGTGTAATTCTCACACCTGTTTCTTTAAGCGCCTCAAGAGACTCTGTGAAATGGTCATGATGAGTATCTATCATCTTCATATGACTGATCCTTCCTTCTATTTATATATACCTAATATATACATTGTACTTTGAATGTAAAATCATTGTCAAACTAATATTAATAACCTTTATAATAATCTATAATATTCTTCATTTTTGTTTTGTCATTTATATGCTCGAGATTATATTTGAATATCTCAAACGCTCTGACATTATACATGCGGGTTTTTGCTGAGCAATGCGGAGTAATAGTCAAATTATTAAAAGTATACAGCGGGCTGTCTGCCGGCAGCGGTTCTTCATTAAATACATCTGATAAAACATGCGCAATATATTTCTCTTTCAGCACTTCAAGCAGCACTTCGTCTGTCATTACACTTCCTCTGCCGATGTTTAAAAATACCGCTTCATCTTTCATGATCTTAAATGTCTCTGTCTGAAGAAAGTTCGTTGTACTCGGTGTGCTCGGCAAAATATTAATCATGATATCGGCACTGCCGATTTGTGAATTAAGTTCACTGATTGGATAAGTCTGATCAAAGCCTTCTATAGAGCGGCCATTTGTATTATATCCAGTTGTACACACTCCGAAAACCTGCAGTGCTTTCGCAAGATGGCTGCCGATACTCCCTGTTCCGAGAATATGAGCTTCTTTTCCATGTAATTCCTCTGAAAGTGAATAGTTAATCCATTCATTTTTCTTTTGAGCTTCCTGCAGCTGGTTAAACTTCTTATAATATTGCAGGAGCATACCGACCGCAAATTCCGTCATCGGTATTTTATGAATACCCGTTGAATTTGTGACGAGCGCTTTATCAAAAATGTCTTTTGGAATTTCATCAATTCCCGCACTCATAACGTGGACCCAAATCAAATTCTCAAATTTTTCCGCTTCACCGTCAGTCAAATCACCGCCGTATGTAACGAAAACTTCAGTTCCAGCTTTTATTTCATCTGTCATATTTTCTTTTTCTACATATAAATAACTATGTTCTTTACCTATTTTTTCAATCATCTCTTCTTTTAATTTAACCGTTGAAGTAATTTTCATGCTGCCTACCCCTCTTTAAGAAATTTCTTCAGTTCTTCTGCGTGCTCGGATGCTTTTACTTTATCGAAACGTTTCAGAATGTTTGAATCTTCATCTACTACGAACGTGGTACGGGTAATACCGTCAAATTCCTTGCCGAATGCTTTCTTCGGTCCGTACACTCCAAGCTCAGAAGATAATTTAAAATCCTCATCGACAAGAAGTTCAAAATTTAAGCCGTGCTTTTCTATAAAATTCTGGTGTTTCTTCCTGCTGTCACCGCTTACTCCGTAAACAGTCACACCGAGTTCATTCAAGTCCGCCATGCTGTCCCTCATATCACACGCCTGAGTAGTACATCCAGGTGTATTATCTTTTGGGTAAAAATAAATTACTGTCCGTCCTTTTAATGAATCATTAGAAACGATTTCGCCATTCTGATTTTCTAGTTCAAACTTCGGAAATTTTTCCATTTATAAGTCATCCTTTTCATCATTAATTCGCCTGTAACTCTATAATACCCTTTCCTCCGGATACTTTAAACCATTCTACTTCCTTAAATATTTCTCCGATGTATGGTATTATATTGAATGAATAAAACTGACGAAAAGTAAGGATGAAATTATGTATAATCATACGAATTCAAAGAAACTGCAAATCGACGCTGAAGAAGTCATCTTAGGCGGCGTCAACTCACCATCAAGATCTTACAAGGCGGTAGGAGGCGGTGCGCCGCTGGTTATGGAAAGAGCTGAAGGTCCCTACTTCTTCGATGTCGACGGCAACAAATATATCGATTATCTTGCTGCTTACGGCCCGATTATTACAGGCCATGCTCACCCGAGAATCCACGAAGCAATTACCGAGCAGTCAAGTAAAGGTATTCTTTACGGGACGTCTACTCAGCTCGAGATAGATTTTGCACGTAAACTCCAAGAAGCGATTCCTTCTCTGGAACGTGTCCGCTTCGTCAACTCCGGAACAGAAGCAGTTATGACGACTATCCGTGTTGCACGTGCTTATACCGGGCGCAATAAAGTTATTAAATTTGAAGGCTGTTACCATGGTCATTCGGATCTTGTACTTGTCGCTGCAGGCAGCGGCCCATCCCAGCTTGGCACACCGGATTCTGCCGGCGTACCGAAAAGTGTTGCACAGGATGTAATTACCGTGCCTTTTAATAATATTGAAGATTTTAAAACAGCTGTCAGCCACTTCGGTGATGAAATTGCAGCGGTACTTGTTGAACCTATTGTCGGCAACTTCGGCATTGTTGAACCTGAAGAAGGATTTCTGCAGGCGGTAAATGATATTGCACACGAAAACGGTTCGCTCGTTATTTACGATGAGGTTATTACAGCCTTCCGCTTCAGTTACGGTTCTGCTTCTGACATAGTCGGAGTCACACCCGACCTAACTGCCATGGGCAAAATTATCGGCGGCGGCACTCCAATTGGCGCCTACGGCGGCAGACTTGATATTATGGAAAATGTTGCGCCCCTTGGACCTGCATACCAGGCTGGAACAATGGCAGGTAACCCTCTGTCAATGGCAGCGGGAATCGCCTGTCTTGAAGTGCTTGAGCAGCCCGGAGTCTATGCCGAACTTGACAGACTGGGTGCAAAACTCGAAGACGGTCTCAATGATTTAATCGATAAATATAATATTACAGCGAAAATCAACCGTTTAGTCGGTGCGCTGACGATTTACTTTACTGATGAAATTGTCACAAACTATAAACAGGCTGAGGAAAGCGACGGGGAAATTTTCGCGAAATTCTTCAGAGGACTCATCAGCCGGGGGATCAACATCGCGCCTTCTAAATACGAAGCATGGTTCTTAACAACCGAACACACGGATAAAGATATTGATGATACACTTGCTATAGTTGAAGATGTGTTCAAAAATGACCTTTAGGAGTTGGTGCCATGCGTTTTGGTGCTAGAGTATTAAAAACGGGTATAGCTGTTGTATTAACTTTTTTAATTACAAATCAAATTGGCTTAACACCGGCGCTTATTGCCGGAATAGCTGCCGTCAATGCACTGCAGCCTAATGTATACAGGTCTCTAGAAACTACCTGGAACCAATTCAGAGGTAATACCATCGGGGCAATGTCTGCAATTGTTATGGTGCTGCTTTTCGGCAGTAATATACTGATTATTGGACTGACTGTAATTTTAGTACTTGCAATGCTTTTATTCTTTAAATTACAAAGTGTATCTACACTTGCAGTCATCACTGTTGTTGCAATAATGGATGTGCCTTTCGGAGCAGATCTCAGCACAACAGATTTCCTCGTTACAGCAGGTACGCGTTTCTCTCTTGTAATGATTGGTGTTCTCGTATCGCTTCTTGTAAATCTGGTCTTTATACCGCCGCGTTACGAAACCAAGATGTATCATAATTGTTTTAATATCGCTAATGATATTTTCAAGTGGATGCGTCTTGAACTTAATTCGGTTACTGAATCACAGAATGTTAAAAAAGACCTCGAACAGCTGCAAAAACGGGTAACTAAACTGGAAACGATGTATTCCTGGTATAAGGAGGAACGCAATCTTTTTAAGAAACAGCGATTTAGCGATCACAGACGCAAAGTTTTGTTCAAACATTTAATTGCTTCAACGAGACAGGCCTACAATCTGCTGAAACGGATTAATCGCTACGAAAATGATTACAATCATCTGTCTGATGATTTAAAATATCATATCCGTATTGAAATGGATGAAATGATGGCCTATCATGAGCAAGTGTTCATGAAGTTTACTGAAAAAATTAAACCTGAAACTTCCGAGCTTTACGTCGAAGGTGCACACTACTTTGACATGAGTTTAATGACTCATTTCCTCACCGACTATTCACAGCTCACGGATGAAGATGATAAACTTCAGTATGAGAATATACTGGAGATTATTACTGCAATGCATGAATACTCCCGCGCGATTGATCGTGTGGACAGACTGGCCAACAGTTTCTTCAGCTATCATACAGATAAAAACAAAATTGATATACAGGATGAAACTTTAGATATATAAAAAAACTGCGGAGACTATCTCCGCAGTTTTTTTATTGCCATCCATTATTCATATCAGCTTTTCCTTTAAATCTGCTCACATTTGGATTGCCTTTAACGATATACCGGTATAAATAATCGACAGCTTCTTCTTTATTATCAATACCGATGCGCTTAGTTTCTTCTATTGCTGCAGGTTTTTGGCCTTCAAGCACATGAAGTATCTCTCCGTTAATCTTTGCACCATTATGTTCGGCTCTTGTAATACCGAGTGCCTTCGTCAGTTTTCCGGGGCCCGCAGTTAAATCCTTCTCTTTGCCGCGTCTCTTTTTCATTACGTCGATGCCGCGGTGCGGTTCAATTCCTCGAATCAGTATTCCTTCCGGACGATCTGTCGTCGTGACAAAGTTCATACAGTTGTGACCATGCATAGTATAGACATATATATGTCCGTACGGTTCAAACATCATGGCATTCTTTTTTGTAACTTTGCCGCTGAAAGTATGTGCTGCTCTATCATTTAAACCAAGGTAAGCTTCAACTTCAGTAATATAGCCGCTCGTTATCTCTCCGTCTATTTCTGTAACAATTTCAACCCCGAGCAGCTGTTTGGCAGCTTCGAGAGTATTGTCGCTTAAAAAATCTATATTTAAATAAGTCATATAAGAATCAGTCCTTTACAGTCCCTGAATATCGTATAAGTTCCTGTATGCGCCATTTTTCGCCATCAAATCATTATGTGTACCCATTTCAGAAATCTGTCCGTTTTCAATGACTACAATTTTATCAGCATGAGTAACGGTCGACAGTCTGTGGGCAACAACCAGGGTAGTTCTGTCGGATGACAGCTGATCTAAAGTATCCTGAATGATACTTTCACTTTCAAGATCCAGTGCACTTGTTGCTTCGTCCAGAATGAGAATAGGCGGATTTTTAAGAAATACCCGTGCGATTGCGATACGCTGTTTCTGTCCGCCGGACAATTTAACACCGCGCTCGCCGACTGTTGTTTCATAGCCGTCTTCGAGATTCATAATGAATTCATGCGCGTTGGCACGCTGTGCAGCCAGCAGCACTTCTTCATCTGTTGAATCCGGTTTGGCAAGGAGGATATTTTCTTTTATAGAGTCCGAAAATAATATGTTATCCTGCATAACAATACCAAGATTGTCTCTTAAAGAACGAACTGTAACATCTCTTATATCCTGTCCGTCAATTTTAATGCTGCCTGCTGTGACATCATAAAATCTTGGGATTAGCGACACAAGCGATGATTTTCCTCCCCCGCTCATCCCGACAAATGCGACAGTCTGACCTACAGGAATATCCAGGTTAATATTTTTCAGGATGTCATTATCATTATCATTTTCATCATATTTAAATGATACATTGTCGATTTCTATATGACCTTTAACTTCTTTAATCGGTTCAGCGTTTTCTTTGTCTTTTACGTCGTAAGGAACATCAAAGAGTCCGAATACACGGTCCATCGATGCGATACTCTGTGTCAGCGATGTCGATGATGATACCAGTCTGCGGAGCGGACCATATAACCGTTCTAAATATGCGACAAATGCTGCCAGTACACCGACTGTTAAGTTTTCATTCAGCACAAGCAAAGTACCGTAGCCGATAACAATCAGCGGGCCGATATCGGTAATCGTATTAACTACCATAAAGCTGTAGGCTGTCCAGCGTGAATGATCCAGCGCTTTTGTCAGGAAATTATTATTTGTTTTATCAAATCTTTCTTCTTCATGAGTTTCTATTGCAAAGCTTTTTACAACGTTAATTCCCTGCACTCTTTCATGCAGAAAACCCTGGACTTCCGCAAGTGCCTGCGAACGGTTACGCGTCTTCGCTCTTAAGCGTCCGAAAAAGAACCAGACACCGAAAATGTAAAACGGGAAAATTAAAATTGATGCAAATGCAAGCTCTACATTTAAGTTGAACATAATAATCAAGGCGATAATAATTGTAACAAGGTCCAGCCAGACGTTCATCAGGCCGGTCATTATAAAGTCTTTTGTCTGCTCAACATCATTAATTACACGTGAGATAACTTCCCCGACTTTATTATTGGAGTAAAATTTCGCACTCAGCATCTGCAGGTGCCCGTATAATTTTTTTCTGATATCGTAAAGTATTTTGTTGCTCGTGCGCTGGGCTAAATATTGTCTGAAGAATTCTACCGGGGGTCTTACAACTACAAATACAACTGCAAAAACAAGAAGTATCTGTATAAGCATCGAAATGCGTTCATCGTACGCCAGACCGTCAGCAAGAATAATGCTGTCGATTGCATAGGCGACGAGTAAAGGGATAAGGAGTGGAATACCAAATTTCAGTACACCGATTAAAATTGTTAAACCAATAATACCGTAATACGGTTTAACGAATTGCATATAACGTCTGATCATTTATGAGTGTGCCTCCAATAAATTAGTAAAACCAATCAACAATACGCCGATTGGTTAATTTACATTATTAAAACGATGGTGCCATACCTTTATAAAATCTGGAGCGAATGGTCCTTTTTTATGTTCTATCCACTGCTGGAGTTCGTCGACCTGATGTTTTAATATTTCGTCGATGCTCTTCGGGTAATTCATTTTGCTGCGGTGCATTTTGTATTCATCTTCATCAAGCAGATGATATTTACCGTCCGGATATACTTTTATATCCAAATCGTAGTCGATATACTTAATCGCTTCATCATCGCAGGCATATGGTGAGGATAAGTTGCAGTAATAATAGACACCGTCATCTCTGAACATACAGATAACATTAAACCAGAAATCTTTGTGAAAATAAACGATAGCGGGTTCTCTTGTCACCCATTTACGCCCGTCACTTTCTGTTACAAGTGTACGGTTATTTCCACCAATAACGACGTGATCCGTCCCTTTCAGAATCGTCGTTTCACTCCATACCCGGTGGATTTTACCATCATGTTTATAGCTTTGAATCCTCATTTTGCTTCCCTCTGCCGGGATGGATTCCATCACCATAATACTGCCACCACCTTTATTATTTACGTAAACAGTATAGCACAGCATCATGCGTTTTAAAAATTTACAGTTCAAAATCCGGTACTGTACTAATTAAGTTAACCATTTTCTGCATTGCAACACTCATTGGAAGTTTTTTCACATCTTTCAAGGGGATAAAGTTTTCATTATCATTCATTGTATAAACAATGTAGCCTTCCATGTACCAGATTTTATGTGTAAACACATGCTTATGACTGCCCACCGGTGCTCCCGGCTGACTGAGATGAATATTATATTTCTCTTCAATTGACTCTAAAGACGTATCCACATCGAATCTCGGCAGTTCATACATACCTTTTAATAAATCATCTTCCTGCTTGATTAAAAGAATTTCGTCTTTATCATTCAAAATAAAATAGACATTATAATAATACTCCTGCTTCGCTTTCTTTTTCTTCTTCAGCGGATACTGCATGACTTCGTTTGCTTTCAGCGCTTCGCAGTGGTCCTTTACCGGGCAGATGACACATTTGGGCGTACGCGGAGTACAAATAGTCGCTCCGAGTTCCATCAGCGCCTGATTAAAATCTCCTGCTTCAAGAGGCATATCTTTTTCTATAAAATGTTTCACATCTTTCTGTACACTTGCTTTAGTCATATCCCGCCCATCGCGGTTCAGCCTCGACATGACACGGAGCACGTTGCC
Source organism: Jeotgalicoccus halotolerans (assembly GCF_003387165.1). Classification (GTDB taxonomy): domain Bacteria; phylum Bacillota; class Bacilli; order Staphylococcales; family Salinicoccaceae; genus Jeotgalicoccus; species Jeotgalicoccus halotolerans. Next base: position 192,803 of record NZ_QUMW01000012.1, on the reverse strand, counting down.
GTCGACAGCAGCAAGAGCATTGTTAAATGCGATGCTCTGCACTGCTCCGCCGATGTACGGCCCGACACCTTTCAATTTAAAAAATTCTTCAGGACAATCCGGCACTTTTGAATCATATTTTTCCTGCACTTCCTGCACTGCATGCTGAAAGTTTCGGATTCTGTTGTAGTAGCCGAGCCCTTCCCAATCCTTCAGAAGAGCCTGCTCGTCTGCGTCTGCCAGAGCATCGAGGCTCTCATATTTTGTTATAAATTTCTCATAATAGGGTATTACAGTAATGACTTGAGTCTGCTGAAGCATAACTTCGCTCAGCCATATCTTAAAAGGATCTGAAGTCTCGCGCCACGGCAGTTCCCTTTTATTTGCGTGATACCAATTAAGTAATGTATTATTAAATATCGGTCTTTTAAACATTTAAAAACTCACCTTTTTAAAATATATTTATAAATAAAATGCCGTATTGAAACGGAGTGACATTATGGATACATTAACACATACTTTAATGGGCGGTACGATTGTCGGTCTGGCCCATATCGACCCTTCAGTGGATCCTGTGTCTGCCGGATTTATTACGACCGCTGTCGGAGCCTCACTGATTCCCGACCTCGACACTGTCCTGAAAATGAAAAATAATGCTGTATATATTAAAAATCACCGGGGGATTACGCACTCTCTCCCGTTTACTGTGCTTATCTGGCCGCTGACCCTCGCCGTATTAAGCAGCGTATTTTTCGGTCTTCCCTTTATCAATATGTACTTATGGTCGCTGTTTGCCGTCTCTCTCCATGTATTTTCGGATATTTTTAACGCCTACGGCACCCAGGCTCTCCGGCCGTTCAATCATACATGGCTGCAGCTCGGCTTTATAAATACCATCGATATTCCAATAATAGTCATGCATATCCTATACTTTATACTGTGGTTCTCCGGTTTTAACCCGGTCACACTGTTCATTGTATTATACGCTGTGATGATTCTTTATTATATTGTACGGTTTATCTATCAGAGGTATTTAGTTAATAAAATTAAAGAACGGCTGCCGGATGATGAAATTACCCGTGTCTTCTGTCTGCCGACTATCCGCTTTAATGAATGGCGTGTCGTCGTCGTTGCAGAAAAAGCATACTATGTCGGCCGTACTTTTAAAGGCCAGGTGGTATTTTATGACCGTTTTGAAAAAATCGGTCCGCTTGAAGGGGAATTATTTGAAGCAGTTAAAGATGATAAAAACTTTATTTCATTTACCTTCTTCTCTTCAATATACAGATATGAAATTAAAGAAATCAGCAATGATACAGTGGAAGTCAGATATATCGATCTCAGATATTTAAAAGACGGACATTATCCTTTCGTTTGTATTATGCATCTCGATAAAGACGATTACGAAGTGCAGTCGAGCTATACCGGGTGGGTATACTCAGAAACTAAGCTGCAGCAGAAATTAGCCAATAATTAAATGACAGCATGCCTAGAATTCAGGCATGCTGTTTTTTTCATTGTATAATTGAATTTTTATTTTGTTATATGCTTCGAACATCCAAAGATATAAGATAGCCATCTGAGTGACGTAAAGCACATCAAAAGGCAGACGGTTAACAGTCCATGCCTGATGAATGGCATTATTCTGGAGGCCGTTAATCACATAATAAAATGGATTAAGACTGAAAATATTTTCAACCGCGGAGGGCAGCTGTTCCGGCAGATAAAATACCGGCACGATAAGCAGGACGATAACAAAAAGCACAGGATTTATTTTATTTGTATTGATGTGCATCGACACGCCTAAAAATAGCATTGTAAAAGGTATGACCAGAATCAAACCGAGAAGGATATAATACAGCAGCGAGTATATATTCATCATCCAGTTATCAACAAAAAGTGCTGTAAAAGCACTGTACATAGTAATAAAAATCATAAACATAATCGTCTGGTAAATCATAGTCGGCAATATTCTTAAATACAGCGGTATATAATTTACTTTTAAAATGGAATCTTTAACGTATGCTTCATTTTTATTCAGAATTACCATGCTGAAGATCCACACTGCAGCCATAAAACCTACCGTTCCGTAGAGAACCCGGACCATAGTACTGTCTTCCATTGTAATAAAGCCGATAAAAAGAAGTATCAGGCCCGCAATGTAAATAAGCACAGGGGATAAGTTTAATAAGGTAAATCTGTCGGCCTGCCTGAATACGCGTCTAAGCAAGTATCTGACTCTGTAATTCATATCCGCGCACCTACCTTCTCAAATAATTCCAGTTATTTTGAACGCTGTCATAAATCATAAATCCTTCATCTACTCTGAAAATAGTAACTTCGCCTGACAGATTTAAATCTTCTGTAATGGTATTATTTTCAGCACCTTCAAATTCCATTGAGAATACTGTATCTCCACTGAAATGGTAAGTAATCGGAATACCTGCCACACTGCCGTGATTTTCATCAAGAACATCAAATGTAATATTTTGTTCCAGGAATTCCCGCTCGCCATTTAAGTAATTTGAATAAAACAGATAATTATTCTGAATTACCGGACTTGTATACTCAAGCAGGGTCATAAAATCTTCTTCTGTATACAGACTTGCCGGGTTAAAGTACAGCACTTCATCACGTGTCACTGTTTTTTCAGAATCTCTGTATTTCACAGTATAGTTTTCTTCGTCAGCAGCAGTCACGTCAAGGAGTGTATATTGCGGCAGCATCGTCCCGTCCATTTCAAGACCGTCTCTGTCAACGAATGCATATGATAGTCTTTCTGATGTTACATCTTCATTTAAATTCTGCTGTTCTTCTGTGAAGGTGGGCGACTCTCCTATAAATGAAATATTCATAAATATCACGAGTGCTGACAGCACCATAATGAAGAGCAATACGAGCGTGATAATGATTTTTCGAATGTTGATATTGTCGAGCACAGAAACCTGCTGTTTACCGAGACGTTTAAAGTTTTCACTGTAGCTCGCATCTTCATAAATATGTCTTTTCCATTCAAGATCAAATAATGATTCCTGTTCTATATTTTTGACCATGCTTTTATCACGCAGATACTTGTTGTAAATTTCTACACCTTTTTCCACGCTGCCTTCAAAACGAATCTGTCCGTAGCTGACCCAGGTAAAATAATTTGCCATCTTTTCTATCGGTTCCAGCGAAGTTTCTAAAAGCAGCACACCTCTGCCGTTTTGTTCATGCATATTCACAATACTGCGGAACTTATCTACATCCTCGAGATGTTCGTGAAAGTTATTATAAATAATTATTTCAACATCAATCAGCCCGGATATTTCCAGCAGAATATGCGCCAGCTGCTTCCGGCTTAATTCCTTCAGCTTCTTACTCAGATTATTACGGATTACAGGTTTGTTATGCAGCAGTTCAATAGTCTTTCCCAATTCTTTTCCGCTTTTATATTCTTCGAGTAATTCTTCGATAAAAGAATCCAGGCTGAATGGATTATTAACGTGATCCATCACATCGAGACTTAAAATACCACCGTGAGTTTTAACTTTCCCTGCAGTCGGAGTCAAAGTGCCGGACAGCACTTCTTTAATATAGTACAAAGTTTCGGTATCACTTAAGAGGCCGAGTACTTCGCCTTCATATAAATGAATATTAATATTTTTAAGATGTATCGGTCCGGCTCTGCCAAGCATCCGCTTTTTAAAATCTTTCGCTTCTTTGCTGTAAGACAAATCCAGCCCTTTTAACAAAATTTTATTTTTCATTATCTGACCTGTTTAGGAAGCTGCAGCATACTGACCGGAATAGCTGATTCTTTCTCATCACCATTCACGAAAAAGCCCCAGACAAATATTCCTTTCATATACTCCACTTTAAAATAATGATCTTCCTGGCTGATCACTTTATAAATTTTACCATTCTCAATTTGAGACAGATCAATCAGATAGCATTCCGCAATAATTACTTGGCGTTCCAGCACGCGGTATTCGTTTTCAACGCCCATCATTTCTGCACGTCTCATCGCTTCGCGTTTAGTTTGAATATAATGATTTAACTCTTTGCGAGTCATTTTACTTAAAGATTCATCCATCGTTTATTCCGCCTAACTTTTCACTGATTTTATCATAAGAATACCCTTTGCCCATCAAAGCAGCAATCATTTTCTGCTTAAGTTTAAATCCGCTTTCTTTTTTCTGATACTTATTATAATATTTTTCAAAATCTTTCTCAAAATAAGCATCTTCATCGTAATCATCATCAAAATTTATCAATTCAAAATGATGACCGCTGTAACCGCGGAGTGTCAATTTTTCCCGCAGTTTCTGTTTAAACTGAGTATATGAGCCTCTGTGAGCGCGAAGGAATTTATTCTTTAATTTATTCATACGTTCACTGTCGACCATTTCATCAAAAGATTCAGTTTCCTGCACGATGATGCTTTCTGGAATATGATGTTTTTTAAGCTCTCTCAGAAGATGGCCCGGCCCTTTGTCAGTCGTATTTAAGAGCGTATTTCTTAAGGACCGTGCATAATTTTCATCGTTGAGGTAACCTTCGTCCTGCAGACGGTAAATTGTCTGTCTGACAATCTCCGTTTCATAATCCTCACTGAGATAATCAGTCATTTCTTTGTTGGAACGGATTTTATAACTGATATATTTAATCGCAGCAACGTAAGCCTGATCGTACTGGATATTTTGAACAATCTCGTTAAATTCTTCTTCTTCCAGCTCTTTTCCCGGTATCAGTACATAGCGCACAAGCGATTCCTCATGCACTTTTATAGACTGTCCGTCATCGAATAAAACATCGTACATTTCCCGCTTCAGTTTTACAATGCGTTTAATTTTCATTAAGCTCACTCCAATAAATCAGATGCGAAAAAGTTGCTCAGTGATTTACTGTGCTCTTTTCTTTCCAGACGGCGTTCCGCACGTTCTTTACCTGTATCGTTCAGCCATTGCAGACGTTCGTTATCGGGCTCGATTTTCGGCACCTCAACAGTTTTGTTGTTTTCATCAAGTGCTACAAACGTTAAAAACGAAAAAGCAGCGAGTTCTCTGCCTGACTCTCTCGTTAAATCTTCTTTTGATATTTTAACCATGACTTCCATCGAACTTCGTCCGGTATGGGTAACCATAGCTTCAAGTATAACGATTTCTCCAATATTAATCGGCAGCAGAAAATCCATCGAGTCAATAGAAGCAGTCACTACCGCTGCCCTCGAGTGGCGGCGTGCACTGATTGCCGCAATATCATCTACATACTGCAACAGCCTGCCGCCAAAAAGAGTGCCGTGCGAGTTGGAGTCCGGCGGCAGTACGTTGGCAGTTTTCACTGCATATGATTCAGACATTAATTTTTTCATTTAAATATCCCCTTTGTGAATAAAAATAGAGGAGATTTGCATCCCCTCTAAGTAAAGTTCTTATATTTTGCGCTCAAGCGCTTCTTCCGGTGTATCAATCACAAGTGCATCTTTACTGTGGAATGCTTGTGCCAGGAAGTAATAAAGCACAGCTGAAAAACCGAGAATTGCAAACATAAAAGATAATACGACTAAAAGCATTAGCCAGCTTCCCATAAAAGATCCTCCTCAAGAGATTTTCCAAAATATCAATTAGTTAAATTGTATCATATTTCCACGTGAATTGTAGTCTTATTTTTTAAAATGCCCAGTTGCCTTCGATAAAGACCGGAGTTTCATTTCCATCCTTGTCTACACCATAAATATTCAGCTTTTCAGAACCAATCATAAAGTCTACATGAGTAATAGAATCGTTTAAACCGGCTCTGTCCAATTCTTCACGCGACATTTCTTTACCGCCCTGCAGCGAGAACGCGTATGCACTGCCGAGAGCGATATGGCAGGATGCATTTTCATCGAACAGTGTATTATAAAATAAGATGCCCTTGTTTGAAATAGGTGAATCAAACGGTACAAGCGCCACTTCGCCAAGACGTTTCGCACCGGCATCCGTGCCGATAATATTTTTCAGAATCTCGTAGCCTTTTTCAGCTGTGTATTCAACCACTTCACCGTCTTTAAATGTCAGTTTAAAGTCATCGATAATATTACCGCCATGGCTTAGCGGCAGAGTATTAGACACATAGCCGTTTACACGATTTTTGTCAGGCGCGGTAAAAACTTCTTCTGTCGGCATGTTTGCCATAAACGAATCACCGTTTGAGTCCGTACTCGATGCTCCTGCCCATAAGTGATTTTCAGGCAATCCTATTGTTAAATCGGTTCCCGGTGCTTCATAACGCAGAGCCGTGAACTGCTTATCATTTAAATAGTCCACTTTGCTGTGAAGCGTTTTATCATGCTCAATCCATGCTTCAACCGGATTGCTGACATCTGCACGCACTGTGTAAAGTATTAACTCGAGCAGCGCATTTACAGCATCATCATCCGAAAGTTCGGGGTAAACCAAGCGTGCCCATTCGACCGACGGGTACCCCGCAACACACCACGAATGAAAATCACTCTGGGTGCGGCTCGAAAATTCTTTAAATGCCTGACCGTTTGCTACCTGCATTGCCTGCAGTTTTTTCGGCGATACGTCTTTAAGCAATTCAGGAGAGCTTGATATAATACTCAGAAAACCTGCTTTTTCATCGCTGTAGTACATGCGCTCCGCAACTTGGAAATCGTGAATAACCGCGAGTTCCTCTTCGGTGCGGTAAGTCGCATTCAGTCTTGCAATGGTATCGTCTGAAAGAGAGACCTTAACTTCTTTTGAGCCTCTTTCATAAGCGATTTTCGTAACAAGTCTGACAAGCGGAAGTGCATCAGCCGTCGCTCTGATATATAGTCTTTTGCCATCAGTAATATTAATTCCTACATCGACGAGCAGCTCTGCATATTTATATAATTTCTCTTCAATATTCATCATATAATCACTGCTTTCTCATTTTTGACAATTCTTCAATAATAGCTGACTGTTCGCCTGCTGAAATCTGGCGGCGCGAGTCCAGCATTTCTTTAATATCATTTAATTCGCTAATTTTTTCATCGCTGTAATCTTCAGATTTAAAAACACCTTTATTTACGACGTTTAACTTTTCTACAATATCATTTAAAATCTGTTCTTTATCCATGATGATCCCCTTTCCGTTCCTTATAAACTATCTTAACAAAATATAAGCAAAATATATATTATCTTACAAGATTACAGAAAAAATGCTTTCTCTGTTATTCTGCTTAATTTCTTAGACTAAAAAGTTTATACTTAGTAAATATAGGTTATATTTAATAGAAAGCTAACTAAAGGAGAATCAGTTATGAAAAACAAACTAGTACCAGCTATAGTAATTGGAGCCGCTGTCGGCGGATTAATTGCATTAATCGATAAAGGCACGCGCGATTCCGTAGTTTCAAATACTAAGAGTATTAAACATTACGCAACGAATCCTGATGATCTTAAACAGCGTTTCAACGAACCGTCAGGTGAACCATCTAAAGTGGAAATGATTAAAGATGAAATTTTATTCTGGAAAGATACTATAGAAGAAATCCGCCGCAACAATCCGGAACTTGAACGTGCGGTTATGGATGCTAAAGATACTTTCCAGGCTAAAAGAGAGAAAAAACTAAATTAAAAATTAACAGGACTATGATACTATAGTCCTTTTATTTTAGGTGAGGTGAAGTTATGTCTAAAAATGAAACATCATCCAAGCTGCTGAATCAGATTAAAGAAGAAAAAGAGAAAGAAAATAAAAATAAAGATGTCTTTGTCGATAAGATTGATTTTAAATCAAAAGATGCAAAAAAACCGGATGAACACCTGTATGTTTCTAAAATTAATAAACCAGCGAAGTTAAAAGAAGATGCGGGATTTTTCAAACGTCTTTTATTCAGATTTTCACATGACAATACAACGGGCATGGCTGCTCAGCTCTCGCACTACTTCCTGCTGGCAATTTTTCCGTTATTGATTTTCCTGCTTTCGATAGTACCTTTATTTAAAATAGAGCCCGATATGATTACAGGCTTTATTCAGGACTATGCACCTTCAGAAATTTCAGGGCTGCTGGAAGGAATTATCACAGATGTATTAAACAACTCCGGCGGCGGTATTTTATCAATCGGTTTAATTTTGACACTTTGGTCGGCATCTAATGGTATGACGGCACTGATGAATGCGTTTAATGTCGCCTATGATGTCGAAGACAGCCGTAATTTTGTTGTAGCGAAGCTGCTGTCCGTCTTCTTTACGATTATTTTATCGCTGTCAGTAATACTGACCTTTGTACTCATCGTTTTCGGTGAACAAATCGGCAACTTAATGTTTGGTATTATCGGTCTTGACGACCAGTTCTCCACAGTCTGGAACTTAGTCAGAAGCATTTTACCGATACTGCTCGTCTTCATTGTATTCTTTATCATGTACATGACAGCGCCTAATATTAAACTGAAAATGAAATCGGTTCTGCCGGGTACAATCTTTACAACAGCAGCATTCCTTCTTGCATCATGGGGATTCAGTTTTTACGTATCCAACTTTAGTAACTACTCGGCAACTTACGGTTCAATTGCCGGTGTAATCATTTTAATTTTCTGGTTGTACATTACTGGTGTTATAATAATACTGGGTGCGCAAATTAACTCTATTTTTTACAAGCGCACTTTAAAAGAAGAACAGCAAACACAAAGTAATGAAGAGGAAGTGTCAGTTTAAAATGACTTTATTGGAAGATTTGCTTACAGCAAACGAAGCTTTCGTTAAAAATGAAGAATTCAAAGCTTTTAAAACCGATAAAACACCAAACAAAAAAGCAGTATTTTTAACTTGTATGGATACGAGATTATCCGAACTGTCGATTAAAGCCTTAGGTTTTAAAAATGGTGATATCAAACAGATTAAAAATGCCGGTGCAGTTGTCTCGCATCCGTATGGCAGTACAATGCGAAGTCTGCTCGTTGCAGTTTACGCTTTAGGTGTGGACGAAGTTTACATTATGGGACACCATGACTGCGGGTTCGGCGCTTTGCAGCCTGAACCGGTTATTGAAGAAATGAAGAACTGGGGTATTTCTGATGAAACATTTAAAACATTGAAATACTCAGGCATCGAAATATCTGATTGGCTGAAAGGATTCGACAGCGTCGAAGAAAGCGTCAGAGAAACAGTCAATAACGTTAAAAATCATCCATTAATGGCTAAAACAGTACCCGTCCACGGCATGATTATGGACCCTGAAACAGGGAAAGTTGATCTTGTTATAAACGGATACGACAAAGCAGAATAATTTCGCTTGTTGTGAGACCGGACCCTTTTGAGGGTCCGGTTTTTTGTTGTTCTAGTATGAACCTTTTTGTCGGGCGACGTCGCGGATTTTGTGAAGGTGTCTGCTGATGTTGATTATTTTCTTTATCAGGAATATTGAACTTTTTGTAAATAATAAAAATTTAGGTCCCAAAGAAAAGGCAATAAAAGCAGGTATTCCAATCCTCTTATTTACATTAATCTTTTTTGCATTCAGTACCGTTTTTCTTTATGTTTAATAGTTGATAAATTTTACCTAATCAATGAGCGTCGCTCATTGTTACGCATCACACAAAAAATCCACACGCGCACACCAAAAGCCCTGTACATCCAAAGGATGCACAAGGCTTTTCATTTAAAATCAGTCTTCTATTTTAGTCAGCAGTTTCGGGCCCTCGCTCGTTACCATAATTGTGTGTTCTTTTTGTGCAACGTAGCTGCCGTCTTTTGTTTCAAAGGCCCAGTCATTCTTGCCGTCTGTCACAATCGTTGCTTTTGAAGAAATAAACGGCTCTACCGCAATAACCATTCCTTCTTTTAAGATTGCTCTGTCCGTCGGATCGTAATAATTCATAATATGCTGCGGCTGGTCGTGCAGACTTTTGCCTACTCCGTGACCTGTTAAATTTTTAATAACAGTCAGTCCGTTCTGGCGTGCTGTGTTAAATACTGCACGGCCAATCTGACTCACTTTCGCACCCGGTTTAATTTTCTTCAGTGCTTCTTCGAATGCCATTTCAGTCACATCGATGACTTTCTGTTTTAACGGATCTTCATTTTCTCCAGCGATAAATGAAATTCCTGTATCTGAATAATAACCGTCTTTTACTGCTGATACGTCGACGTTAACAATGTCTCCGTCTTTAATTTTTCGCGGGCCGGGAATTCCGTGAGCAACTTCTTCGTTGACACTGATACATGTGTACCCGGGGAAGTCATACTCGCTGATCGGCGCACTTTTTGCACCGTATTCTTCAAGCAGTTTTCCTGCATAGTCATCGAGCTCTTTAGTCGACATGCCGACTTCAGCATATTCTACAGTCGCTTTTAAGACACGGCCGCATATTTGCCCGATTTCTTCTAATTTTTCTAATTCTTCCTGTGTTTTTACTATCATTTTTTATACCTTCTTACTTTTAGTCTTATTTAACAGTATAACAAAGTTGCTACATTATAAAATCATATATAGTCATATTTCTGTATAGCCGTTCTTCAATTCCTGAAACGGTCACTCCGATTAAACGTATCGGAACATCCTGCTCTTTCACTTCGTGGTACAGGCTATAGGCATAATGATATATATCTTCACTTTTAAATATAGGATCCATCGTCATCATTTGTCTTGAGTGCGCTTCAAAGCCGCCGGTTTTTATTTTTACCGTCACTACTCTGCCTGCAAGCTGTCTGTCGTCGAGTCTTGTACTCACTTTTTTAGACAGTTCTTCCAGTACAGCTAATATTTCAGCATCGTCGTTTCTATCGTAATTAAATGTTGTTTCTTTGCCGACAGATTTTCTTTCACGCTGCACTGTCAATTCGTTTGTGCCGATTCCACGTGCCTTATTATATAAACTTTCACCGCGTTTCCCAAATTTCAGTATTAAGTCATTTTTAGATAAATCATATAAATCTTTTCCTGTTTTGATTCCCATGCCGAGCATTTTCTCTTCGGTCACTTTGCCAACGCCGGGAAATTTCCCTATGGGGAGTACATGCAGAATCTCGAGCACGTTATTATAATCTATAACGGTGGTTGCCTTCGGTTTATTCATGCCGGAAGCAATTTTAGCAAGGTACTTATTATAAGAAATTCCGCTGCTTGAAGTCAGTCCCGTCTTTTCAAAAATATCGCTTTGAATAGATAATGCAATTTCTCTTGAAGATGTTTCTCTATTGACGAGTTCTGTAATATCTAAATATGCTTCATCCAGACTCAGCGGCTCTATTAATTCTGTGTAACTTAAAAATATTTCCCTGATCTGAGCTGAAATCTCTTTATACCGTTCAAAACGCGGATGGACAAATATACCGTCCGGGCACAATTTATGAGCAGTTTTTGTCGGCATGGCTGAATGCACACCGAATTTTCGCGCCTCATAACTTGCTGTCGCGACAACACCTCTATTAAACGAACGGCCGCCGACTATGACAGGCTTCCCTCTCAGTTCAGGATTATCATGCTGTTCCACTTGGGCATAAAACGCGTCCATATCTATATGAATGATTCGTTTTTCCATCATCTTCACCCAAATTCATTATAGCAAATAACGAACACACGTTCTACCACTTAAATTGTCTGTTTCTCAGTTTCGTACAGACTCATGCCTACTTCGGTGTCGACAGCATAAGACAGATGCTTATGTTTTAAAATTAAATACAGATAGTAGAAATCCCCTGCACAGGCGCCTGTATGAAGAGCAATATAGTATTTATACGCCGGGTTCGGCAGCAGAAACATCATCGTCATCATAACCGCTGTCAGAATTACAAAAGGCATAACGATAATGATAAAAAACTGCCCTCTTGTATACGCAGTACCCGGTGAAGTCGCATAAGCCATTCCTGCTTTAAAGCCGAATTTCACTTTTCCTGACGGATTAAAAATTTTAAAAAACAGGCCGTGGATTGCTTCGTGAACAATGATAATAATTAAAAATAGTGCGATAATAAAAAATACTGCACCGGCAATGCCAAATTGTTCTCTGCCGACAAGGGCGCTGCCCGTCGGTTTAATAACGAGTCCTTCAAGTAAATACAGTAATATAAAGGTGCCGATCATTGCCAGAATTTGAATCCATGATATGCTTTTTAAGGCAGATTTATTTTCAAAAATATTCAGTTCTAACTTATCCATGTACATGCCTCTCTCTAATTCATCTGTAAATAACATATCATAATTTTAACAGCCATAACACAGGAGTGATTTAATGAATATAACAATTATCGGCGGAGGTCTTGCCGGAGCATCAATCGGCTATCATCTCGTCAAAATGGGAAACAGCGTAACAATATACGACCGCAAAGATAAAGGCCAGGCTACCTTCGCATCAGCAGGTATTGTCTGTCCCTGGATCAGCCAGCGCCGCAATAAAAAATGGTACCGGCTTGTGACAAAAAGCGCTCATTACTATCCGGATTTTATCAGCACGCTTGAAAAAGAATCCGGTATGTCGACAGGATATAAGAACAGCGGTGCTATATGTCTGTTCAAAGAAAATATTTTTGACAAGGCAACGAAAAGAATCAGCGATAAGGCGGTTGATAATCCGGATGTCGGACAAGTAAGGCAGCTTACCAAAGAAGAACTGTCCGCTTTGCATCCGGCACTCACGACTGAATATCCCGCTCTAATAGTAGAAGGCGGCGGCCAGGTCAGAGGCCAAAAACTGCTTGCTGCTATTAAAGAAGCTTTTATCGGACTTGGAGGCAGATGGGAAGAGAAGTCTTATGAAAACAGCATTGATGATGATACTTTTAAAATTTATACAACCGGTGCCTGGGGGAAGGAGCAGAAATATAAACCTGAAATTGCCCATCAGCGTGCAGAGATTATGCATTTTAAATTGTTAACGCAAAAGGTGCAGCAGTCTCCTGTCGTTATGGCGCTTGGACCAACCTATATTGTGCATCTGGAAAATGATAAGTACGTTATCGGAACGACCCATATCGATACTGATTCTTTCGATACTGAACCCTCCGAAGAAAGCTATAACTATTTACGCGATGAATTATATAAATATTTTAAACCGGAGGACGTCGAGATTACTGAAATGGGGGTCGGTTTAAAACCTTACACCCGGGATTTTCTGCCGTTCATCGGCTACGTCGATAATAATACTTTTGTCGTGAACGGTATGGGTTCTACAGGCTTAACTGCAAGTCCTTTTGTCGGCAAGGAAGTCGCGCTTCTTCTGAACGGTATGCCGACTGAACTGGATTTAAATGACTACAGCTATACCGAACCGCAAAATTAAAAAGACTTCCAAAAGGAAGTCTTTTTTTATACGAAGAAATTTATCATTGCATAGATGTAATACAAAAATAAAATCACGTTGACTATTAATACGAAAAGCCACAGTTTTTCTTTTCTGTACCTGTAGTTAACAGATCCGAATAGTATTCCAAGTGATGTCAGAAGTACATTTAAAATCCATACGACGGATGCATCCATAAAGAGAGGCAGCAGTAACACCAGGACTGGAATTGCTACACAAAATATTCTTAACATATACTGCCTCCTCAGCTAAATAATTAATTTCATTATACAAAATTTATAACTATCTGCTACCAGTTGCGGTGCAGAATACGAGCAATATGATAATCTTTACGTTTATATAATTTAAACATAAAATACATCAGTATCAAGAGACCCGCTTCAATGTCCGAGATGTCATCAACATATATTTTATAGTCGTTCATCGAGGCGATTAAGTTATCTTCACGGTGCATTGTTAAAGTGACCTCTTTATCATCTTTAAATACGTAAGGTGTCCCGAGTACAGTGCCGTCCGCTCTGAAATTCATAAAGTTATGAAGTTTACGTTCTTTAAAGGTAAAACGTTTGCCCATATATTCAACTGTATATTTTGCTACATTTAAGTCTTTAAATCTTCTTCTTTGAATACCGAGCAAAATTTCAGTACCGCTGACATGCTGAAAACCGTAAGTATTCTTCTCATCACAGCCTAATATCGTTGTAGCAAACACATCTCCGACAACATTATTATGACTATCTAAAATCGTTACACCCTGATGTTGTTCTTCGTCGATAACTTTGGCATATAACTGCTGCACTGAACACCCTCCTGTCACACATAGTCCATTTCTATCAGTTTACCATAACTCATAATGAAAAGAGTATCATCACAAATGAAGATACCCTGAATCAGTACAATTTATTCTTACTTTAACTTAAAATTAAATCCGTCAGTTCCGATGCTTCCAATTTGCCGAAATAATGATTTAGATCAAGTGAGTTCAGTTTTTCATTCAGCTCTTCTCTGACCACCCTTGTTCCTTTCAGAGCTTCTTCGACATCTGCAATGTCACCCTGTCCGAAAAAGTCGCCGAAAATTGAGCATTGAGCAATTCTGCCTCCCTCAATTTCGAGAGAAATGTCTACTGTTCCTGCCGATAAACGGCTGTCTCTGTTATACGAATAACGCGGTGATTTACCGTAATTCCAGTCCCAGTTTTTATACTTTTCTTCAACAAGTTTATCGATTTGATGCCAGTCTTCAGCAGTAAGTTTATAACGTTTTGCATCTTTGACATCATCGATTGACAGGAATTCTTTAATAATTAAATCTTTAAATTCATCTGTCGTCACATTTTTGTATTCAGGCGCCAAATGTTCACGCAGAGTTGTCACTCTGCTCTGTACCGATTTGATTCCTTTAGACTCGATTTTCTTGCGGTTAGGGTTCAGTACAGCAACCATTGCTTCAACGTTAATGTCGAGCAGGAGTGAAAATCCGCCGTACACCCGGCCGTTTGACATTGTCATCGCTCCGCCGGATACTTTTTTGCCGTCTATAACAAGATCATTTCTGCCGCTCTGTTCTACATTTTTTACACCGAGATTATTCAAAGCTTTTATTACAGGTTCATACATCTTTTTGTAATTTCCGTAAACACCTGTATCTTCCGGCACTAAGAAACAAACGTTAACTGCACCGTCATCTACTAAAATTGCGCCGCCGCCGGTATCTCTTCTGACGAGAAGAATATCTTTTTCTTCCAGGTAATCCTGATTCACTTCAGATGCAGCATTCTGGAAGCGTCCGATTTCTACTTTCGGGGCACAGTAGTAAGGGAATATAATTCCCTCGTCCAAAAAGATATTGTTTTGAACATAAACCTGCATCGCAAGTGCGTATGCACCGTCTGTAATATATTCTCCATTGCGGAATGGTTCGATTAAATACATTATAGTCACCCTTACCTCTTAATTTTTACAGGCATTTAAAATCGTCTTTTGAATATCGTCTGTTAAAAAAACTGCCTGTGATTTAATAGCTTCCAGAATTCTGTAAGTCTTCTGATTCATTGTCACGAACAGTGCATCTTCATTTTGACGCGTCTGACGCCAGAACGGATGTTTTATAAATTGGGGCGTCGTATGACCGACACCTATTTCAAGATACATCACTTTGCCTTTTTGATGGTCTTTTAAAAATGCATTATAAGCATCCCGCTCTGCAATAAATTTCGCATCTTCCACCATCCCTTTTTCTGCGGTGCGCTTATTCTTCTCAAGCGGTGCACTGCACTTTGGACAGTGCGGAACAAGTTCTGACGGTATTTTCATATCCTGCTGCTCTTCAGCCATTCTCCGTATCAGGTCATCATCCCGGTAGGTTTTATCATGACAGAAACGCGAACATTGCATTAAGGCATATTCTCCCTGATAATATAATACTTTGTCCATGTTATAGCCGGCAGCATAAAAAGCATTATCGGCATTCGTCGTAATAACGTGATAAGGTTTTTTCTCAATCATTTCCTTGAGCGCAGTATAAGCTTCGCCTCTCGGCTGATCTAAATAATTTAATACAATAAAACGGCTTTGAAATGCCCAGTACTCTTCCCAGGTCGGAAATTTATACAGACTTGCCTGCAGCATATCGAACCAGTTATATTTTTCGATAAAATCCGGGAAATTATTTTTAAAGCGCTCCCCGACATATGTAAAACCGTCAGCTGCTGACATTCCGGCACCGATACCGACGACTACCGCATCAGCTTCACCGATTAGTCCGGCGAGCAGTTCACTTTCTGATTTTTTCTCTTTCAGTGTCATCCAAGCGTCCATCCAAATACAACCTCTCTCAAGTCAAAAGATCCTCATAGATTTTTAAATCTTCCTTACTAAATACGTTAAATACAACCCTGATTTCAGACCCGGTCTCCTCTAAATATTCTTGCACAGTATTTACTGCAGTTTCTGCAGCTTTTTCTTTCGGATAACCGAAGACTCCTGTAGATATACTGCAGAAGACAATTGCTTTGATTTCGTTTTGCCCTGCAAGTTCAAGACAGCTTTTATAGCATTTAGCAAGCAGGTCCTGTTTCATCTGAGATACTCTCTCGCCCTGAACTACCGGCCCTACTGTATGAATAACATAGTCAGCAGGCAGGTTATAAGCGGACGTGATTTTCGCCCTGCCTACCGCTTCTTTTCTGCCCTGTTTTTTTATTAGTTCCGCACATTCAAGACGCAATTCCGCCCCTGCCTTCGTATGAATAATATTATCGATGCAGTTATGATTAGGAATCAGGCAGCCGAGCATTTCAGTATTGGCTGCATTGACGATTGCTTCAATCCTCAGCGCCGTAATGTCTCCCTGCCATATGTAAAGCTGCTTTTTCACGGGTTTCAGCGATTCAAATTCCGTCACATTCCCAGCATTATATTCTGATAAAAATGCATCCTGCACATCGAGAAATTCCCTGCTGATTTTAACTGCGGGACGTTCGTTGGCAAGTCCCCGGAATACTTCAAAACGTTCGTTAAAACTGTCCGGCACCGACTGTTCAATATTTTTTTCCTGCTGCATATAAGATATTAAAAAATGGAGTCTGTCTGTCTGAGTCATCATATAATTTCACCCAATTCTAAAAAAAGACTTACACCCTATGTAAACACATATGAATGCAAGCCTTAAAATATATATTCCGCTTTTATTTAAGCATCAGCAAGCGCATTAAATTCAGCTTCGTCAACACCGGTAAGTTTAACAACCCAGCTTTCATCTGCTTTAGCCGAGTTTAACAGTGTAGGCTCGTCTGTTGCCTTCTCATTAACTGCAACAATTTTACCAGCAAGCGGTGATGCCAGGTCAAGAACTGTTTTAGATGCTTCAAGCTCAAGCAGCGAATCGTTTTTAGCTACCTCTTCAGCTTTTGTAAATTCTACAAATCCTACAGTACCGATATCGTCCTGGAGTTCCGGAGTCATGATAAGCGTGTACTCCTCGCCGTTTTTTTCAACCCATAAATAGTTAGCAACCTTTTTCATTGTTATCCTTCTTTCTATTTTTTAAATTGAATTCTGATGATATTAATTCCAGTGCACGCTGTCTGTTTTCAGCACCCGGCATCAGCGGAATCAGCAGAAGTTCGTCGGCGCCGAATGTTTCTGCAAGTGTCTCCAGCTGCTGCTTTACACTCTTTCCATCTCCCACTACCATACGCGAGCGGTTTGCCGACAGCTTTTTCAGTTCTTCTACAGTATAAGTGTATTTCTCTGCAGTTTCAACCGATGGAAAACGTTCAAATTCACTGAAATTCATTTTGCCGAGAAGCCATAGATCTAAAGCCTTTGCGAATCTAGACGCTTGTTCATTTGTCTCTGCAATGACTACAAAAGGTGAGATCATAACATTCGGCTTCTCCATGACCGGAGACGGCACGAAATGTTCCCTGTATACACGCGCTGCTTCTTTACCGACCTCAGTTTTATCTTTTGAAGCATGAGGAAACAGGCCGAACGTATACCCAATACCCTGGCGGGCAGCAAGTTCCGCCGTGCGGACACTCGTGCTGAGCACCCACATTTCCGGATTCGTTTCTCCTTTTGGATTTGCAGCAACCTCATTAAAACGGTGACTCTCATCATCGGTATTCGTAACGTATTTCTTTATATCACTGATGTTTTCTTCGTAACGCTGCTTCCGCGGACGCATTTCGTTCATCGATTTGTTAACGGCAGGGGTCCCAAGCGTGTTTCCAACACCAAGGTCTACTCTGCCTGGATATAAACTCTCCATTACCCTGAAATTCTCAGCAACTTTCAGAGGACTGTAATGCGGAATCATTACCCCTCCGGAACCGAGCCGGATAGATGATGTCTGGCCGAGTATGTGCATCATTAAAAGCTCAGGGCTGCTGCTCGCAAATGCATTCACATCGTGATGTTCCGCCATCCAGAACCGTTGAAAGCCTAAATTCTCGGCAGCTTGGGCCAGCTTAACAGTTTCTTTCAGTGCAGTTTCCGGCGTTTGCCCTTCATCTATTACAGCATAATCTAATACGCTAAATTTAATCATTTGAACAAATCCTTTAAGACACATTTGTATTCCAAATTATATTTATTATATCGGTGTTAAATTTTATCGTCAATGTAATTGTAATGCTCAACATCCGTGACTGTTAAACCATTATGTATTCAGCGTTTTCCTAAGTAAAAAGGATGGAACAGCTAATAAAACCGTTTCATCCTTTTTATCCATCATTTAGAGTGCACTTTTAAAATCAGCTCTCCATTATGCACTTCACTCTTCATAGCGACCAGGTTTTCATCTGAAGTATCGATGACGTATTCTCCGGAAAGGTTATCAGCGTTCCGATAGAATAATTTGATGCGGTCAATGCTGAAAAAATCATGCTCCAGCATAGCAAGCATACTGTTCATATGGTCGAATTCTGCAAAATTCTCGCGCTCAAGAAGAATTTTATTCCGCTCATCCTGGTAATCGGCCAGGGATTTACGGTTAATAACTAATTCAGCCTCATTTTCTTTTAGTTCCAGACGGTTAAAATGTTTCACATCAATTGTGATTCTTTTCTCACCGAGGCCAACAATATCATCGGCAAAAGACACGCCGGTAATTTTTATATTTTCAATATCGGAGACATCCAGTAATTGGTTCATTTATATACCCTCACACTATTTTTTATACTGACATGATTGTATCATAGTAACTGAACGGACTCAGCACGGCTGCTCATATTCAATATCAGAATGATACTGATGCGATTTTCAAACCAGCTGATTGACATTAATTTTATACCTTGCTACTTTGAAAGTAATAAGAAAAGAACGTACATATTAAGGAGCAGCATGATGAATAAAAAATACTCGCCTTTATTTAAACCTTTACTTTTACCGAACGGGGTTGAACTGTCAAACCGTTTCGTCCTCTCGCCGATGATTACAAACTCATCGACTGTCGACGGCTATGTTACCACTGAAGATGAGCTATATCATGCACGAAGAGCAGCATCAGCACCGATTCAAGTAACAGGAGCTGCTTATATCGAACCTTACGGCCAGCTGTTTGAATACGGCTTCAGCGTAGCAGATGACCGGACAGTGCCGGGGTTGAAAAAACTCGCTGCAGCGATGAAAAAAGATGGTGCTAAAGCGATTCTGCAGTTAACCCACGCCGGGCGGTTTTCCAATCAGGCTATACTCGATCTTGGAGTGGTTTACGGCCCGAGCTTTATGGAATTAAACACTCCGATTAAACACCAGGTGCTGCCGATGACAAAACGTAAAATCGATACAGTTATTCAGCAGTATGCAGATGCTGCAAGACGGGCAATCGATGCCGGATTTGACGGTGTGGAAGTATCAGCAGCCCAGCGTCTGTTAATCCAGACATTTTTCTCTAAATTTTCGAATGAACGTGAGGACGAGTACGGCGCAGCTTCACTCGAAAACCGTTCCCGTTTCGGCCTCGAAGTGATTAAAGCAGTCAGTGACGTAATTAAAGAACATGCGCCTGCAGATTTTATCTTCGGTTTCAGAGGCACACCTGAGGAAACCCGCGGCGATGACGTCGGCTACAGCGTAGATGAATTTTTACAATTCGTCGATTGGGCCCGGGAAATTACTGATATCCATTACCTCGCTATCGCAAGCTGGGGACGCAACATTTATCAGAATGAAGTCCGTGCAGCCGGCCCGCACCAGGGTGAACCTGTTAATAAAGTCGTTTACGAACATGTAAAAGGAGAAATTCCGATGATGGCAACAGGCGGTGTAAATTCACCGGACAAAGCACTGGAAGCATTGGAATATGCAGACATGGTCGGCGCCTCCAGCCCCTTCATTACAGAACCGGATTTTGTCACGAAACTGCGCGACGGCCGTGAAGATGAAATAAATCTGCAATTTACTATTGATGACTTGGATGATTTGAAAATACCGAAAGCAGCATTTAAAGATATCGTCCGCATGATGGATTACGGTCAAGGACTGCCAAAAGAAACGCGGGATGAACTGCGCAGGCTGGCAGATGAAGACTAGCAGTTGTTTGCTTGGGAGACGTTGTTGATTTGACAAAATCTATGCAGATGGTTTCGCGAACTCTATTCCTTCCACAAAGTCCATGGGTTTTTATCCTCTTAAATAAAATTCTGTATACAGTAATTTAACCCACCCTTTTTTGGGTATAATACATAAGTATGTTCTTAAACAATATTCTGAGGAGGATTATTTTGAAAAATGAACAGATAGTTTTAGTAAAACGTCCGGAAGGAATGCCTGGTGACGATATTTTCAGATTCGAAGATATTGATATTAACACGCCCGGAGACAATGAACTTTTGATTGAAAGTGTTTATATTTCAGTTGACCCTTATATGCGCGGCCGCATGAATGACACAAAATCCTATGCGAAACCTTTTGATATAGATGAACCATTGAACGGTCACGTGCTCGGCAGAGTTGTGGAGTCGAATGCTGAGGCTTTCAAGGAAAATGATGTCGTGACAGGTCATCTGTCATGGAAAAAATTTAATACGGTATCAGCTGACAGTGTAAGTAAAGTAGCGTCAACGGAAGTTCCGCTTCATTTATATTTAAGCACACTTGGTATGACCGGTCACACAGCTTATGGCGGCTTATTAAATATCGGTAAACCTCAGGCAGGTGAAACTGTCGTTGTCTCTGCTGCTTCCGGGGCGGTCGGTTCTGTCGTCGGCCAGATTGCTAAAATTAAAGGTGCAAAAGTTGTCGGCATAGCCGGAGGCCGGGAAAAGGTCACTTACCTTACTGAAGAATTAAGTTTTGATGCCGGTGTCGATTATAAAGCAGATGACTTTAAAGAACAATTTGCAGCTGCAGTGCCTGACGGTGTTGATGTATATTTTGAAAACGTCGGCGGCACTGTTTCAGACGAAGTGTTTAAACACTTGAACCGGTTTGCACGAATTCCTGTCTGCGGAGCGATTTCTTCTTATAACAGTAAAGAAGATAACGGTCCCCGCGTCCAGCAGCAGCTCATTAAATCTCAGGCACTAATGCAGGGTTTTCTCGTCGCCCAATTCGAAGATGAAGCTGAAGAAGCGAGCAAGCAGCTTGCCCAGTGGGTTCAGGAAGGTAAAATCAAATCCGAAGTATCGATTGCCGAAGGATTCGATAAAATTCCGGAAGCGTTCAGAAACCTCTTTACCGGAGGTAACTTCGGTAAACAGATTGTTAAAGTATCGGATTCATTAGATTAATATATTAAAAAGCCGTTTGAAGATTTTTATCAATCTTCAAACGGCTTATTTATCTTTAACTGTTTTTAACCAATAGACTCACTACTTCAACATGTACCGTGTGCGGGAATAAGTCCACCGGCTGCACATTTTTTAATTCATAGCCGAAGTCTCTCAGCCATGTAATATCTTCTGCAAATGTTTCCGGGTTGCATGAAACATAGACTACTCTGTCTGTTCCAAGCCTCGCAATACGGCGCATTACTTTGCCGCCTGCGCCCGAACGCGGCGGATCCAGCATCAGAAGGTCAGGAATCCCCCAGGTTTCGAGTATTTCATCCATGCCCCGGCGTGCATCTTTCGCAAGGAAGTAAGTATTATCAATACCGTTATCTGCAGCATTGCGTTTCGCCGATTCAATAGATGATTCAACAATCTCAATACCTGCAAGTTCTTTTACTCTTTTAGCAAACGGCAGGGAGAATGTTCCAACACCGCAGAACAGATCAATCATACGTTCATGGTCTTTCGCATCTGCCATTTCAAGTGCCAGTTCAACCAGTTTTTCCGCCTGAGTCGGATTCGTCTGGAAGAAGGTATCGAACCAGGTGCGGTATTTATATCCGTACATCACGTCATGGATATAATCCCTGCCAAAAAGTAAATGCGTATCTTCTGATTGTGTACGGTCCGCAATGTCTGTATTGACCATCCACATTAAACTTTTAAGATTATTAAATTTTGCAGTCAGTTCTTCAACGAGTTCATCGATTAAAGGTTTTAAGACACCATCCGGCTTATCAGTTGCAAATACTGCCAGCATCATTTCTTCAGTTTCCTGAGAGCGTCTGACCATTAAGTGTCGGAGCAGACCGCTGTGGTCTTCTTTATCATACCCTGGAAGCTCGTGATTACTCGCCCATTTAGACACAACAAGCATTGCATCAACCATTTCATTGTTAGCAATTAAACATGTATTAAGGTCTATAATTTTACGGAAGTTGCCGAGTTCATGCATGCCGAGTTCACCATTTTTACCGAATGTAAACTCCATTTTATTGCGGTATTCAAACGGATGCTCTTCCATGCCTATCGCAGCTTTCACCACAGAATCGTCAAAATTGTTCTTCTCCAGTTCCCGCTTAACTAAGTCGGTTTTCTCTTTCAGCTGAGCTTCGTAGCTCCAGTGCTGCCATACGCAGCCGCCGCACAATTCGAAATGCGGACACGGGGGTGTCACCCGGTCAGGGTGCGCTGTGACTATTTCTTTTGGCAGTACATTCGCGCGTTTTCGGGTCGGATTTGGCACATCAACTGTGACCGTTTCCCCTCTCAGTGTCTGCGGCACAGCAAGGTTCAGCTTACGGGGTTTATGGCCGCCGTGATCACGCAGGGCATATCCCCGGCCAGACCCCTTTTTATCCAAATCATCTATAGTTATTGTAAATGTTTCAATATGTTCATTGTTAATTTTAGCCACTTTTATCTCCTCACACATCTCTTCATTTATATAATTTTACTTATAGACACGAATTGTTGCAAGCAAAATTGATAAAAGTCTAAACCGCTGGCTAGGGTACATATGAGCGTCTGTCATCCCAACCCCAGCACTCGCGGGTACACACGAGACCTGATCATACCAACCCCCGAGGCAAAAACGGCCTGAAAATCTCAAAATACAGATTCTCAAGCCGACTAAACTTTAATACATTATTTTTTTGTTTTTATTTTTAAAACGCTGGTTGTGAGACGACACCATCGCAAACTGATCAGCTTTAGGATCGATGTAAGTTTTCGCATTGTTAACAGCATTGACAGCATCTGCATAAGCTCCCGCAATCAAGTTTACTTTGCCTGTGTATCTGATGCAGTCTCCGGCAGCAAAGATTCCCTCGACATTAGTCAGCCCCGTCGGTTCTGCTTTAACAAAAAAGTCATTTTCAAGATTAAGACCAAGATTATTTTCTCTGAACAGGAGATTTTCCTGATCGTAGCCGTGATTCACAATCAGCTCATCATAGGCATCGCTGGTAGTTTCACCAGTGTGATTATTAGTAATCTCGACATATTCCATCAAATCACCGCCGCTGATTCCAGTGACTTCAGACTTTGTCATGACTTTCACACCATTTTTCTGCAGCCGGCTGACATCCGCCTCATGTGCTGTCAAATCATCGCCCCGGTAGATAATATGAATTTCACGCGCTATCGGCGACAGATCATTTGCCCAGTCTACTGCTGAATAGCTGCCGCCGGTAATGAGTATTTTTTTATCGGTAAACCGTTTAATATCAGGTACTGCGTAGTGAAGATTTTTATTCTCAAACAGATGGGCATTCTCAAGATTAAGTTTGACAGGCTTAATCATGCCTCCGCCGCCGATTGTAATAATCACACTTTTGGAGTAATGCTTATCTCCTTCAGACGTCTCAACCGTAAAGTACTCATCATTACCTTTGTGAATATTAGTCACTATCGTATTCAATACCACTTCAGGTTCAAACGTTAACCCTTGCGCAATCGATTTCTCTATCAATTTCCCAGCTGCCAGCGGCTCAGTTCCGCCGATATCCCAAATCATTTTTTGAGGATAAAGATGCACCTTGCCGCCGAGTTTATCCTGCCCGTCAATTATTTTAGTCTTCATTTCACGAAGGCCCGCATAAAATGCACTGAACAGGCCAGCAGGTCCGCCGCCGATTACTGTGACATCATATATATTGTCCATCATTAAAAATACACTCCTTAGTTAGAACCTAATGCTTCCTCGACGTCCTGAACGATTAAACTGTTTGCAATATAGCCGCTGTACAGCCAGCTGTCTTCCCGAGTATATTCATAAACATTTCCGTTTTCTACAGCCGGAATATTTTTAAATACATCATCTGAAAATGCTGTTTCACTGTCTCCTTCACTATTGCCGATAAAGAAAATATGATCAGCTTCCATTTCAGCCAGGCTTTCAAGAGATGCTTCAATCCACGGCGTTTCATTACCCTCTGAAAGTTCTTCTACCAGGGCAGGTGCACTTAAACCTAAATCGTTATATAATACTTCACCGCTCGACTTATCTTTATTTGAGATAAAGTAAGAATCACCAGTCCACCAGATTGCGACTGCAGTTTCACCGCCGATTTCGCTTTCCAGATCAGCTGCTGTTTCCTCACTGAGTGTATTGTATTCAGCCACTTTCTCTGCTGCTAAATCTTCTTTGCCGAACACTTCAGAAACACGTGTCAGACGGTCTCTCCAATCATCGTAATTGCCGCTTTCAACGATGAATGTCGGCGCAATTTTAGAGTAGCTTTCGTATTTCTCACCTTCTGCGAGGTCCGCTGAACTGAGCAGTATTAAGTCCGGTTCTTCCTGGACAACTGTTTCAAACGGCAAATCGAAAGGCATTAAAGGCAGTCCTTCAAGACCTTCAGCCTGCAGGTATTCCTGAACGCTGTCTTCACCGATTGTCCACTGAGCCGCCGGTGTTTCTTCCAGTGTAAGTAGATCATCTTCAAGATACGTTCCTATAATACGTTCCGGATTTTCAGGAATTGCCACTTCATTTTCTGCATCGTCTGTAAGTACCTGCTCTTCAGATGCACTCTCTTCAGATGCCTGCTCACTTGTATTACTTTCATCATTTGAACAGCCTGCAGCAAAAATTGATATTCCGAGCATTAAAACCGCTAATTTTTTCATCTATTTTCTCCGTTCGAATTTTTATAAGATATTGACACTGATAATCATTATCAATAAAATTTTATGCTTTATGACACACAAAGTCAACTGTTCTTAATAAAAAATATACATTACGATTCTGTAGTAATATTCACTTATCGTTTCGTTTTTCACTATCGTGGTATATAAATAAAAAGAGAAATTTTTGCCGTTAAGGGGATGATAGTATGACTGCATACAGACATCGCGATTTTAATTCCGTTAACCGGTTCATGGCTATAGGCGCCGCAATCGGTATTATCCTCGGAATTATTACAGGTTTAATTTTCGGATACACTGCTTTTTGGATTGCTGCCGGAATCGCACTCGGAATCAGCGGCGGCGCTGCAATTGAAGCATCGATACACACGCCGCCCCGTGAAAAAGAAGGATAGCTCCCTCGAGGAACTATCCTTCTTTTGATTCTGCAGTCATTAATTTTTTATACATTTTACTAAAATCAGCTTTACTGAACATGACCGGTACAGGGTAGAGAGGATTTGCTTCTTTATACGCTGCTGCAGACAATTTCTTTAAATCTTCGGTTTTCAATTCCGGGAAAGATGTCCCGATATTCATTTTCTCATTTAAATCTTTAATACTCGCTATAAATTTCTCTGCTTTAACCGCGTCACTGTCCTCTGTCCCAGTCACTTTTGCAATATCAGCAAGGTGTGCGAGCTTGCCGTGAACCGCTACGCCGTACTCTTCTAATATGTACGGGAGAATCACAGCTACAGTCCGGCCGTGCTGGACATTATACTCAGCACCTAAGGCATGCGCCATGGCATGAATATTTCCCACATAAGCCCGGGTAAATGCCTTGCCTGCAAAATAAGAAGCCCGCTGCATATTCGTCCGCAACTGAATATCCTGACCATTTTTATACGACGGGTATAAGTTGTCATAGATCAGCTCAACTGCTTCTTCGCTCAGCATTTTCGTCTGCTTCGTGTTGCTCCGGTTAAGATAAGCTTCGACAGCATGTGCTAAAGCATCCATGCCTGAATAGGCCGTCATATCCTGCGGCAGTCCGAGGAGCAGCTCTGGGTCTAATACCGCCGCATCCGGCATCAGTTTTGTATCTATAATTGCATATTTCTCCCTGGTTTCACTGTCGGTAATCACTGCGGCGATGGTTGCTTCACTGCCGGTGCCCGCCGTTGTCGGAACAGCAACGAGATAAGGCAGTTTACTTCTCACTTTTAAGACGCCTTTAAATCGTTTAAAATACGTCGTATTTTTAGCTGCAGCGATACCGGTGCCTTTGGCGCAGTCAATTGCCGAACCTCCTCCAAATCCGATTACAGCTTCACAATTCTGCTCGTTAAACACCTTTACCGCTTCTTCTATATTTTTCGTGGTCGGGTTCGCTTTTGTACCTTTATAGATAAAATAAATAATATTTTCTTCGCTCAAACTGTCGAGCATTTTATCGAGCAGACCTGCTTTAACAATGCCTTCATCAGTTACAATCAGTACTTTTTTTATAGTTTCTTCAGTTAATTTAGGTGCCAGTTTTTCTATACATCCTACGCAGTTGATTACTGCCGGCGGCTGCCAGTTCAATAAAGGTGCAGTATTTTTCATTATCCATTGATATGCCCGGCTGTACATTTTAAATAACATAGATATCTTTCCTTCCACACGTTCAAAATAATCCGTTGCATATATTCTATATATCTTTTCCTAAATTTAAGTGAGAGTAAAATGATAAAAAGATTAAATTATCAGCTGATTTTCATAAATAATATACAGTTGACTTTTATACAGTCAGACTATATAGTTGAACTATACAGTTAGGCGATATAGTTAGAGGTGAATAATATGAGACCGAAGCTTTTACCTTTGTCAGAAACAATGCATCTGATAATGCTGGCCTTAAGAAAGCCGCTGCACGGCTACGCGATTATGCAGCTCGTAAATGAAATGTCGGACGGAGAAGTTAATATTGCTGCGGGCACGCTTTACGGGGCCCTGGATAATCTGAAAAAACATCACTATATAGAACTGATTTCTAATCCTGGAGAACGCAGGAAAGTTTATCAGGTTACAGAACTAGGTGAAGAAATACTCGCAACGGAAAATATGCGTTTAAAGAAATTTATTTCCCTTTATGAAAATGGAGATGGTTCAAATGAATAAATACAAATTTTTTCTTGACCCGTTGAAGGTAGAACAGTGGATTAACGAAATGCAAAATAAAGGTTATCGTTTAACAGATATTTCAATGGATTTCATTTATAAGTTCGAAGAAACTTCTGAAGATTATATTACCCGAGTAGATTATCAGGAGATGATGAGCATACCGAAATACGAAGAATACCTCAGTATTCATGAAGAATTCGGCTGGAAACATATTAGAGGTGGACGTTTCGGCTCGATGACACAAGTCTGGTCAAAAAAATCGGACGGCAATGATGAATTGTTTTCGGATCGCGAGTCAAAAATTAATTATTATAAAAGGTATATGAAAATGACAGGCGGACTGGCAATTCTCTTTTTATTCTACTCGATGCTTTTTCTGCCGGACAGCCCCGGAATGATATTTTTAACTCCCGGTTTATGGGATTTAGAAGACATGGAATTTTGGCGAGCATTTCTGTTTGAACTGCCCTTCGCTCTGATGAGAATTCTTCCGGCAGTACTCTTCCCGGTAACGGTGATTATACTTTTCATTGCTTATTACAGAATGGACAAAGCCAAAAAAGAACTTGAACAGGAAAATTAACAATTTAGTATCAAGCAGGATGTCTAAATGAAGTTAAGCAACACTTCCAAGAAATACTATAGCAATACTGTGCTCGATAATATTAACTTTACTCTGGACTCCAACATCACAGGTTTAATCGGTAAAAATGGTGCTGATAACAGTTTACAGTATGGATGAATACGTTTATTAGAGAATACCTGCCCCTCTACTTCCTTCCGGAAGTCACCGGTTCTCATTATTGGTTGTCCGCACACTATGTATCTTCAGCGGCCGGGATTATACTGATTGCAGTAATCGGATTGATAAAAATTCAAAAAAGAGACTATTAATATAAAAAGATCCGTCGAATTTAAATTCGCCGGATCTTTTTCGTATATCTGTGCTGGTTTTGGTAATTTCATAAATATATCAGCCGCTTATATTGATAACAGCTCGTTACATATCCAGTCTTTTCAGATTATATATTCTTTTTTTCCGCTTAATTTGACCAGTGTGATATTCAATATAACTACTGCAATTATTCCAAGCACAATCAATGTTATATGAAGCGGTAAAGGTAGACCGAAAGGAAGCGGCAGCAGCATGGTTACAGGAATAATCATGTTTACGAGGCCTGTCTGTTTTTGCGCTTTTAAACTAAGAAATTGTTCTGCCCCGCAGTAAGGACACTTTACAGAACCTGACAGGCCTTTAAATACTCCAGCCTTATCTTTAAACGTCCATTCCGTCTGACATTTCGTACAGCGTGCCAAATTAATCTCCCCTTTTAAGATAATGTTATTTTAACAGATCCCATTTCACTCATATATTCCGCCCTGTACAGCTGCTTTTCTATTTTTTTATCTGCCAATGCATCTTTTACTTTGCCGACATTTGCCCGTGCCACTATTTTTGTATATTTCGGTTTCTTGCGGTAATTTACACTGACTGATCCCATCTTGCTGAGCGCTTTCAAATCGCTGTCCGGCGTCAGATTATTCAGCGCTATTTTTCCGAGTTCCGTAAGTAAATCGTACCTTTCCGATTTTACTCCTGCAACGGTCAATTTACCCATTTCTGTATTCATGTACAGATTGCTGAAGTCACTCGATTCTATTTTCAAGGCGCCCATCTCCGACTGAAATTCTCCGTAGTTCCCCGTCAGACCTGCAGCTTCTACTGCGCCTTCCTTTGTTTTTATTTTAAATTCCTCTGCTTCGATATCATTGACAGTTACTTTGCCGATCTGATTATTCACTGTCAGTATATCGAGATTCTCTGGCCAGGTAATTATTAATTCATCTTTTTTCAGCTGTTTTCTTTTTTTCATAAAATCAATAATTGTATTAAATTTCACTTCGCCTGCTGAGCCTGTATGATATATTGTCAGCTGATTATTGTCAGTTTCATATTCCAGTTTCCCCTTACGGGTATAGCTTAAAAATTTAATACTGAGCTTCTTTCCTTTTTCAATTTTGATATCGGTGCTCTCTCCGCTGATTGTCAGCTGATTGATGCTGAAGTTTTTCAAGTCTGAGGCAAAACTTCCTGTGACAGGCTGCAAACCGGTTTTTCGAGTCTCCTGCTCAGGTTCTGCTTCTTCTTCAGCAATTTCTTCTGCGATAAATTTCTCAGCTACTTTTTTGGGTTCTCCTAATATTTTTAAAAGATATTCTTCAGTATCCCCGAGCTCTATCGCTTTTTGTATCTGCATTTCAAAATCTTTTACAAGCTCCTCACGCCGATTATCCGGCAATACATCAAGTTCTGTTTCCAGTTCTGTTATAAACTCGTTTAGCGACATTTAATTCCCCTGCTTTTCAAATTTACCGTATCGGTTATTAATCTTTAATATCATTATGCATGTCCTTCATCTTGTTCTCAACATTCGATATTTCAAATACACATTCCTTGAGAAGCGTCATCTACTCTATTATTCTTTTAACTCTTCTAAATCCATTGACGGCTTACGATCCACATACATATAAATACTCCTAAACTTTATCTATTAGTATCATTATAAGTGGAGTCAGATAATATTACCAAACATCATATATTTATATTTTCTTCTAATAGAGTTATTATTAAGATAATCATACAAAGGGAGATGCACATATGACTTTATCATTATCAGATATCAAAGCAGCGCGTGAACGTATTGCGCCTTATGTTATTAAAACCCCGCTTCTCAGACTTCGTAATCTTGAAGAAACACTCGGCTGTGAAGTGTATGTAAAATTAGAGAATATGCAGCGTACAAACGCTTTTAAACTTCGCGGTGTGATGAATACAATACTTCAGCTGACAGATGAAGAACTGGAACGCGGTGTAGTTACCTCATCTTCAGGAAACCATGGCCATGCGGTTTCTTACGCTTCAAAATTATTAGGCATTAAGGCGACAATCGCTGTTCCTGATACTGCTCCGCCATTCAAACTTGAAAAAATTAAAGAATATGGTGCTGAAATTATTCCGACAACTGTGGAAGAACGCTTTAAATTACAGGAAAAATTGGTAGAAGAACACGGCTATACGCTGATCCCTCCTTTTAATGACTACCGTGTAATGGCGGGCCAGGGCACAGTCGGTCTTGAGATTTTAGAACAGCTCCCGGATGCAGATCACATATTCGTTCCTGCAAGCGGCGGCGGTTTAGTCGGCGGCATCGCAACAGCTGTCAAAGAATCGGCTGATCATGTTAAAGTACACGGCGTCGAACCTGCCAATCTGCCTAAGTTCGCTGCAAGTTTAGAAAATAATGAGATTACACAGGTGGAGAATAAAGGCACAATCGCAGACGGCCTGGTCAGTATTATTCCAGGTGAGAAGAACTTCCCTATCGTGCAAAAATACGTGGATACATTCTATACAGTCAGTGAAGAAGCAATGAAAAAAGGACAGAAATTGCTGCTGATGGAAGCAAAAATACTTGCGGAAATCTCTTCTTCCATCGGGATTGGCGGCGTTCTTAACAAAGAGATTGAAGTAAAACCTGAAGATAAAATCTGCTTTGTTATTACAGGCGGAAACCTTGGTTTTGATCAGCTCACTTATATTAGAGATACAGAATATTAAATTTTATATATAACAGCCGGGGAATCTAAAATAATAGATTTTTCGGCTGTTTTACTTATCTTTTCAGTCCTCTCTCCCTTTCAAACTGCTGTATATAAGCAGCGGCCATACAATAATATGAAAATTCATCCGTAAAAAAAAGAATCTCCGAAGAGATTCTTTAAAGTTTCTTACATTAATGATGTAAACCACAATCCAAGTGTCGTTCCTATATAGTTGCCGATAATATAACCCAGTGTCCCGATAATCAGTATCGGTCCGACGAGTTTCGTCCAGCCGCGTGAGATAGCCATTGCCGCTGCTGTTGTCGGTCCCCCGATATTCGCATTTGATGCGAGTATAATCTCTTCCAGATTAAATTTAAACAGCCGTCCGAAACCAAATGAAATCAGCATATTCACAAATACAATAATTGCAGCGAACACCAGTATTAACGGTGCATTTTGCAGTATTAACGGAATAGATGCAGGAATCCCGATGACCACAAAGAAAATATATATTAAAAATGTGCCGAACTCCTGTGAACCGCTGATTTTCTCAAAGTATTTTGGAAATATTGCAACAAGAAACAAGGTTAAAGTCGTCAGCATTAAATAATCATCACCGATGATACCTCGTAAAATACTTAAGAAAATATTGCTGTTTTCAGGAATTATATTTGAGAAGAATTCAGCAAGACTGAAGGACACGGCAACAATTACAAATGCTGTCCCGATAGCAGACGCGATATCGGTTAGAGATATCTCTTTACGTTCCCAGTAACTCGCCGCCTGATTCCCGCTGTCGCTATTCTTCTCAAGCTCATCTATATGCGGAGTAGAAAATTTATTCTTGAAAAAGTTCATTGCAGGTATGGAAATGAGCACCAGAAAATATAAAGCCATCAATAAATTATCCGCCACAACAGTAGATGACACAGTCCCCTCTGCGACATCGAAGCGTGTCGCCATAGCTGCAAAGTTTACGCCTCCCCCTGTGTAAGAACCGCTAAGCATCGCCGCAATAAGGTTTACCTGAGGTATTATGTCTTTAAATAAGAAGAATGCAGTAATTGTCCCTGCCACTGTTCCTATCGTGCTGATTAAAAATATTATAAGCACACGCTTACTTTCCTGCCACACTTTCACGATATTGGATTGAAACAGCAGAAGCGGTATAGCAAGCGGTACAACGTATGACCATACTGTATCGTAAACCGGTGATTCCAGCGGTATAACACCGAGGTTACTTAACAGCATCGCCCCGATTAGTGCAATGATTGCTCCTGATAATTTCGACGCCCAGCTGTACTTTTGCTCAAGTACAATCGCAACAGCAGCCCAGCCTATCAAAATAGCCCACAGCACCCAGTAATTCTCAGGATGTATCAGACTTGTTACTTCCTCCATGATATCTCCCCCTTGTATTAGTTAATCTTATTTTACTCCAGGTTAATTTTAATTAACAGATAATTATAGATATAATAACTAAGAAAAAAACTGTACATCAGCTTCTTTAAAAGCAGATGCACAGTTTTACAGCTTATATTTCTACTTCAAGCAGTACAGGAGTATGATCCTGTCTCGTGCCAGAATCAATCATTACTGATTTAGTGACTTTTTCGGCGATACGGTTACTTACCAGCCAATAATCAATTCTCCAGCCTGAGTTATTGATTTTGCTCGTTTTTGCACGCTGAGCCCACCATGAGTAAATACCTGTCACATCACCGTGGATATGCCGGAAAGTATCTGTAAATCCTCTGTTTAAAAGATTGGTGAATCCCTGACGTTCTTCATCCGTAAAACCTGCAGAACGGCGGTTGCCTTTTGGATTTGCCAAATCAATTTCCCTGTGAGCAACGTTGAAATCACCAGTTGCAAATACCAGTTTGTTTTTATCCAGTGCTTCTAAATAATCTGCATATTTTTGATCCCATACCTGACGTTCATTAAGTCGTTTCAAGGCGCTGCCCGCATTCGGAGTATACACCTGGGTAATATAAAATTCATCGAATTCCAGTGTCATCATGCGCCCTTCTGCATCCATTGGCTCCGGCGCCCCGATTTCAGGATACGATACTTCAGGGTTCAACTCTGATTTATACAAAAACATCGTTCCAGCATAACCTTTACGCGCAGGTTCTACCGAGCTCCGCCAAATAACTTCATAATCCGGAAATACTTCTTTTAAAATTTCAGCATGTTTTTTTGTTGGTCCTGCCGCCGATAATTTAGTTTCCTGAATCGCAATGACATCAGGATTACGTTCCTGAAGTGACTTTAATACATTCCGTGATAACGACGCTCTTGCCGAGTCACTGGTTAAGGCAGCGTTTAACGAGTCGATATTCCATGAGATAAACTTCAAAATACTTCCTCCTAATAGATTACGTCCGATCTTATATATCTTATTGTTTTTCAAGCACAGTAACCGCTTCAATATGTTTTGTCTGCGGGAACAGATCAACCGGTGTGACTTCTGATGCTTTAAAACCTTGTCTCTCCAGGTACTTCATGTCTCTCTGCAGTGTGCTCGGATTACATGAGATGTATACAATCTTCTTCGGTGCAACTTCTATCAGTACATCAAGGAACTCTGTATGACATCCTTTTCTCGGCGGGTCGACGAAGACAACATCAGCGCTGACGCCCTCTTTAACGAGTCTCGGCATTACTTCTTCTGCTTTCCCTAAATAGTAGTCCGCATTATCGATGCCGTTCAGTTTCGCATTTTCTTTAGCATCTTCAACTGCACTTTCAACAACCTCAATTCCGATAATTTTGCTGACACGGTCCGATGCAGCGAGACCGATTGAACCGATACCTGAATACGTATCAATAATCGTTTCATCTCCGCTTAGGTCGGCCATATCAAGACCAAGCTGGTAAAGCTTTTCAGTCTGTTCATGGTTGACCTGATAAAATGAACGATCGCGTATTTTAAATGATTTTCCAAGCAGCGTATCTGTAATGTAATCATGACCAAGCAGAACGATTGAACGCTGGCCGAATATCACGTTTGTTTTTTCATCGTTAATATTCTGCACAATACTTTTCACATTCGGAAATGTTGCTTTTAATGCTTTCACAATCGATAAAAATTCGTTTCTCTTGCCGTTCGTAATAAAGACTACCTGCACTTCGCTGTCATCGCTGTTTGAACGGATTACGATATGACGCAGCAGTCCCTGATGTGATTTCTCTTCGTAAATCGATGTATTCTCTTCAATCAGTTTATCTTTTATAAACAGCATAATGTCATTATGAATATGCTTTTGAATATAGCAGTGTTCAATATCAACGATATCGTGTGACCGCGGTTTATAGAAGCCCATTACCAGCCGGCCGTCAATTTTCTGAACGGGAATCTGTGATTTATTGCGGTAGTATAAAGGATCCCCCGTTACCGTATCGTTAATATGAAGGTTCAGTCTTGCCTGCTGATTAATATTCTGGGCAACGACCTGACGCTTAAATGATGCCTGTTCGGCATTATTCATGACCTGTATCTGGCAGCCGCCGCACCGGAAGTAATATTCACAGGGTGGTGTCTGACGGTTCGGTGAGGTTTCAAGAATGTTTAAAACTTTGCCGAAAGCGTACTTGCTGTTTACCTTGACCGCTTTAAATTCTACTGATTCACCTTTTAAAACATCCGGCAGAAATACCGGATAGCCATCAACTTTAACTATCCCCATGCCTTCATGGGTATAGTCCTCTACGACTGCTTTATAATTATTATTTTTAGTTACTGCCTTCATGTTAAAACCTCTTACATCATTAATTTTAAAGCTTTACGCTAAATATACTGAAGCCGTCGCCGCAGTCTTTTAAATGTTCTACCGGCACCCCGTTTGTATATTCCGCCGCCGCTGTTGCTGTCGTAAATTTATATGTTCCATGCGGAATAATCGTCATCGGATTATGATATTCAAAAGTCTCTCCGCTTTTTATATACTCTGTCACAATATCCCGTACTGAAATATCCGATTCATATAATATTTCAGCATCTCGTAAAAATGGCGCATATGCTACCTTATAGTTATTTGCCGGCACGATAAATTCATCTGTATCTTTGATTCGCTTACCTTTGTACGATATTTTAATCACACGTTCCGAATCATTAAGACGGTGTGCTGAACTGACATAGCGTGCCGGTTTTGTTATATCAAAAGTATAATCCAAATCAAAAAATGTATCGAAATTGTAGCCCGGGAAACCGTAGCGTGAGTTATTCGGCTGCAATATTTCATCGCCTTCATAATCATTGAACGAGGAAGCAGCCCATTCAAGCCACTCTTTCAGTACTTTACCCGTGATTTTAATAATCAGCAGCGTATTTGCATGCTTGTATATATCAATACTGTCTGCGATGGTCATTTCTCCGGCAGGAATAGCAGTATAATCCTGAGGCCCGTCACGCCCTACTTTTACTGCGGAGTTAAAACCGATAATCGGTAAATTGTTCTCGTTCAGCGCCGCCCGCTCTTTTGCAAACCATACTGTTGCTTCAGAGACAAACTGCACACCGCGTGATGGGATTACTCTTGTAAAGTAAGTAGTCAGCGGATAATCTGTTTTGCCGATTGGTATATTTAAATAAGCCAGCACCTGTTCATGTTTTTTTTGGTAGTCTGCCAGTTCATCATCTTTTAAAATGATGTCTTCTGCGCTGATTAAACTGCTGTCTGCCTGCCTGACCTTCCAGACACCCGAGCCGTACTCCAAATCGAAATTGAGCACACCAAGATGACTTGCAGATACACCCGGCTGAACCATTGGTATCTTATTGAATGTTCCTGTATCAATATCAAGACGGTCATCTGAAATCAGCAGATCGCCGCTTGGAAACACATCGTGAGTGTGACCGAAAACAATACCATCTATATCTTCCATCATAGCCATTAAGACTGCCTGGTTTTCACCAAGCGGTGTTAAATCGTCATCTGCCTTACTCATACCTGTATGAGATAATAATATAATAATATCAGCGCCGCCCTCTTTCAATTGCGCTGTTGTTTCTCTGACCGCTTCAGTCATAGGCTCTGCTTTCACTCTGCCTTCCAGATGGAATTTATCCCATTTTAAAATTTGGGTCGGCACAACACTTAAAAATCCAACTTTAAGAAGGCCGTCAGCGGTTTTGATTTCTTTAATATAACTGGCTCTTATCATTGATTTTAAAGGATCATCCAGAAAATCCACGTTTGAATTCACTATCGGTACAGTAACTTGATTATAAAATTCATTTAAAAAAGGCAGACCAAAATTAAATTCATGGTTGCCTAATCCAATAACATCGTACATCTCATTAATAATACCCGGAACAAGAGCCCTGCTGCGGTTTACACTGTCATATTCACTCCAGACATCCCCCTGAAGCAAATCGCCGTTGTCGGCCGTAATAACAGCTTCGCTGCCGTTCATCGCTTTATATTTATCTATATAAGTCTTGAATTTTAATAATGCATTTTCTTTCGGTTCATTATCAAAATAATTGTACGGATAAATTGCGCCGTGCACATCCGTTGTTGCAAAGACCGTCAGCTTCAAAATATTCACCCCAAAATTTGATATGTACTCAGAACTTACTCGTTTTCTTGATTTAAAAGCTTATAATCATTATCTTCACTGTACAGCTCATTGTAAAACTCATCGGGCACTCTTATTTTTAAAAATTCTTTTAAATTTTTAAAATGGGCAGGGAGCACACCGCCAAATTCACCATCCAGATTCAGCTGCACTTCGTCAAATGAAGTAATTTTCACATCCCGGGCTTTATAATAATGTACTTTAGGATGTTTTAAATGCTCTCCCCGCGTTGCGAGAGACAGTATATGACCAAATTCCGCAAGATTGACATGTTCGAGAATCAGGAGAGTAAAATAACCGTCATTTAATTTTGCATTCGGCACCAGTTTCTCAAAGCCGCCGATGGAATTTGTCAGACCAAGCAGAAATATCATCACTTCGCCTTCAAACAATTCATCATCATACTCAATACGTAAATTAATACTGCGCATCTGGGGAATCAGTTCAATACCCTTGACGTAATACGCCAGAGAACCGATAACTGCTTTCAGTTTGCTCGGTGCTTCATAGGATACTTCCGTAATTTTTCCGCCGCCTGCAATATTCATAAAATATTTGCCGTTCATACTGCCAAGATCCACTTTGCCTGTTCTGCCATTTAAAATAATGCTGACTGCTTCATCAATATCATTGGAAATTTTTAGAGCCCGGGTAAAATCATTGACTGTTCCCATTGGAATTATGCCAAGTTCCGGACGTTTATCGTATTCTGCGAGACCGTTAATAACTTCATTAATCGTACCATCCCCTCCGGAAGCGACGATTAAATCAAAACCCTGTTCACATGCAAAACGCGCAGCATAAGTTGCATCGTTTGGTCCCGTAGTTGCATGAGTACTCGTAATATAGCCCGCCTCTTCAAAACGTTTCAGCACCGCAGGCAGTTGGTCTTGAAAACTTTCTTTGCCGGCAGTAGGATTGTAAATTATTCTCGCTGTTTTCATAAATATCTCCTCTACATATGAAATTATACGCTCGTCAAATGATCTCTTTCTTCCTTAATCATTTGAAAGAGACGATATTTACGTTCATCGTATTCGGCTTCAGTCACTTCATTTTTAAGAAGTGACTTTTTTAATTTTTTATAATGAGTGAAGTACTCGCCTTTCATCAGCATATGCTCTGTGCATATTAATATATCGTTTTTCTTATAGCTTGTACTGCTCATAAATATCATATTTATATTCTGTCCGTCGACGACTTTTCGCATCACCATATCATCTTTAAAATAATCGGAGAAATGATTGACATGAACATATCCTTCAGCAATTAAAATATCTGCAAGATTCCGCACGTCATCATATGATTTAACGATAAAAAGAATATCCATATCGCAGTTATGAGGAATTTGAGTGAACTTTGATGAACCGATATGATGAACTTCAATAATAATGGATTTGAAAAAGTTTAAAATTTCAAAAGCCTGTGCTATATATTTATCTTTAATATTTATATTTAACTTATTTATACTCATACAATCATCCTAAAATAATGTCTTACTTCCGCAATTCATGTATAATATTATTTAAAAGTATTATGTTGCCAACATTATATCATATGTAATGCTTTCAGATATTATTATTTGAGGAGATACCATGAAAAAAGCTTTAGTGATTATACTATTTTTATTGTTTGCTGCCGGAATATATTTCAACTTCATGCATACCGGATCAATTTCTACGGATGAATCCACTGAAAACACTGCCGGTAATACAGAAGATGACGAAAACGGACAGCAGGAATCAGACAGCACATCACAGGAAGACAGCAGCGAAGAAGAAGCGGATGATAGTACAAATGGTTTAGTATTCAACGAAACAGCTATTCAGGAAAAATATGACGAACGCGTGAGCAGCAATGAGCAGCTTATTATCGATGTACTGCTTCCGGCACACTACAGCGGAGACTTTGCGGAACGTTTGAACCAGCAGTTCGGTTCAAATACAGTTCAGCTTAACCAGATCGATTTGCCGGCCAATACAACTGCGATGAATGAGCTGACAGTTAATGAAAACAGCGATATCGTTATTATCGATGCACTGCAGATTGCAGATTATAACGATGAAGTCCTGCCGGAAAGAAACTTAAGAAATCTAACTGATGCATATATGGACCTGTATAACACTGGCAAAACAGTGATTATACTTGGGAATCCCAATGCCCATGAACATGAAAACTTACAAGCTGAACTTGAAAACGATGCTGAGTACTTCTTAGAAAATGATTATTTTTATATCGATAATCAGGATGAGATAACAGAAAATCCTTACGATTACGATAACGAACAGATTAATCCTGCACTGGAAGATGAAATGATCAGCAATATTACAAATTATCTGCTGCAATAATTTTAAAAAGGAACCGGAAAAATTCCCGGTTCCTTTTTTTATTTTCTTTTATCCCGTTATTATCGAAGCCACAATGGCCCGGCGGCAGCCAAAAAAATCGCACCTGCCTCCAAAATGGAAGTACAGGTGCGATTTTTAGTTACATATACTTTATCTCTTATTAATTTCTTCAAGAAGAATCTGGTTAACCATTTTAGGGTTAGCCTGTCCCTTTGATTTTTTCATAATCTGTCCGACTAAGAAGCCTATTGCACGGTCTTTACCATTTTTGTAGTCTTCGACTGACTGGTCGTTGGCATCGAGTACTTCTGTTACCATGCCTGTCAGCACTGCAGGGTCTGAGATCTGTTCCATGCCAAGATCTTTCGCTACCTGTTTCGCTGTGCCGCCTTTTTCAATCAGTACGGAGAATACTTTCTTCGCCTGTTTGCTTGAAATTGTACCGTCTTCGATAATATTAATCATGCCTGTTAAGTTTTCGGCAGTTAATCCTGTATCATCGAGTTCAGTGTTATTTTTGTTGAGATACTCATTAACGTTACCCATTAACCAGTTCGAAGCCAGTTTAGGGTCTGCTTTATGAGTTTCAACCATGTCACTGAAGAAGTCGGATATTTCTTTTCTCATCGTCAGAATTTCAGCGTCGTATACAGGCAGATCATATTCATTAATGTACTTCTCGCGAAGTTCATCCGGCAATGTCGGAATGCTGGCACGTACGCGTTCTTTCCATTCATCGTCGATATGCAGATTCATTAAATCAGGTTCCGGGAAGTAACGGTAATCATCCGCGCCCT
This sequence comes from Jeotgalicoccus halotolerans, assembly GCF_003387165.1. GTDB lineage: Bacteria > Bacillota > Bacilli > Staphylococcales > Salinicoccaceae > Jeotgalicoccus > Jeotgalicoccus halotolerans. The sequence continues at coordinate 153,152 of NZ_QUMW01000012.1, read as the reverse complement.
CTTTAACACGCATCAGCACTGTTTCACCTGTTTTTTCATCGTAGCGTCGTGTTTCCTGTTCGATTACACCGCCTGATAACAGCACCTGCTCCTGGCGTTTCACTTCATACTCAAGACCTTTTCTTACAAAGTTAAATGAGTTTAAGTTTTTAAGTTCTGTTTTCGTACCGAATTCCTTCTGTCCTACAGGTCTGATTGAAATGTTCGCATCACATCTGAGTGATCCTTCTTCCATCTTCACATCGGATACGCCTGTGTACTGAATAATCGATTTGATTTTTTCAAGATATTTGTACGCCTCTTCAGGTGTTCTGATATCCGGTTCTGAAACGATTTCCACTAAAGCTGTTCCCTGACGGTTTAAATCGACTAATGAATAGTCTTCCTTATGAGTTGATTTACCGGCATCTTCTTCAAGGTGAAGACGTGTAATACCGATTGTTTTCTTCTCACCGTCGATTTCGATATCCAGTGAACCGTGTTCTCCGATCGGTTTATCAAATTGTGAAATCTGATAAGCTTTCGGATTATCCGGATAGTAATAGTTTTTTCTGTCGAACTTCGTATCTTCTGCAATCTGCATGTTTAGTGCCATCGCCGCTTTCATACCGTATTCTACTGCGGTTTCGTTCAGCACCGGCAGTGTACCCGGGTAGCCGAGTTCCACTACAGAAAGATTCGTGTTCGGTTCATGTCCGTAATGCAGAGGGGCATTAGAAAATATTTTTGAATTTGTTTTTAATTCAACGTGAACTTCAAGTCCGATAACTGTTTCAAAATGCATTTTACTCCGCCCCCATCGTTAGATTTTTAAGTTCTTCATGCAGGTTGTATACTGTTTCAAACTGATACGCTGCATTATAGATTTTACGTTCTTCGAAGTGGTTGCCGATCAGCTGCATGCCGATAGGTCTGTTGTCTTCTGTAACTCCGCATGGAATGCTTAAAGAAGGCACTCCTACAAGATTCGCAGGAATTGTTAAAATATCATTTTTATATTCTTTCGTACCTTCGATTTTAACTTCATCATATTTATGTGCAGGTGTCGTCGTTGTCGGCCCAATAATTAAATCGTAATCCGCTAAAATTCTCTGCACATCGTCAGATACTAAACGGCGGAGTTTTTGCGCTTTTAAGTAATAATCATCGTAGTGACCTGCACTTAATACGTATGTTCCAAGTAAGATACGGCGTTTTACTTCATCACCGAATCCTTCTCCGCGTGATTTTTTATATAGTTCTTCCAGAGTATTCGCATTTTCTGAACGGTAGCCGAAACGGATTCCGTCGAAGCGCGCAAGGTTGGCACTGGCTTCACTTGAAGCGATTAAGTAATAAGAACTTACCACATATTGAAGATTCGGCATTTCCACTTCTTCAACAATCGCTCCTAAAGATTCAAAACGTTCTTTAGCTTTTAATACTGCTTCAGTTACAGATTCATCAACATCGTCGCCGAGGAATTCTTTAGGCAGTGCAAGTTTCATGCCTTTGATATCTTTTTCGATACCGCTTAAGAAATCAGCATCCTGGTTTCTGGCACTTGTCATATCATTGCTGCTGTCCTCGCCTGAAATCAGTTCAAGCACTTTAGCGTTGTCACGTACTGTACGTGTCATCGGTCCAATCTGATCAAGAGACGATGCGAATGCGACAAGACCAAAACGTGATACTCTTCCGTAAGTCGGTTTCATACCGACGATACCGCAGAAAGACGCAGGCTGTCTTACTGAACCACCCGTGTCAGTACCGAGCGCATAAGGAACGAATCCTGCTGCTACTGCTGCAGCCGAACCGCCTGATGAACCGCCTGGTGAGCATTCTAAGTTCCAAGGGTTTTTAGTCGTCTGGAAGTAAGATGTTTCCGACGTTGATCCCATTGCAAATTCATCCATATTAAGTTTACCCATCAGGATAGAATTTTCATTTTTAAGTTTAGTCATTACTGTAGCATCATAGATCGGTTTAAAATTATGCAGCATGCGGCTTGCGCATGTGGTTAAAATATCTTTAGTAACGATATTATCTTTAATTCCAGCAGGAATACCAAACAGCGCACCCTCCATCTTATCTTCTTCCTGAAGACGGTCGAGTTCCGCCGCCGTTTCCAATGCCTGTTCTTTAGTTAAAGTAATAAAAGACTTGATCGTGCCGTCATATTTTTCGATTCTGTCAAAAAGAGCACCTACTACTTCAGAAGGTTTGATCTCTTTACTGTGAATTTTACTGTATAGTTCTTCTACTGTTAATTCATTTATATTCACGATTATTAACCCTCCTTAAATCATTCTAGGTACTTTGAATTGTCCTTCTTCTGTAAATTCTGTGTTGCTGAGCGCTTCTTCCTGTGTTACAGGTTCCCCCGCCTTATCTTTACGCAGTGAGTCTGAAGTTTCCTGCTGCAGCTGCATTGCATGTGTCATCGGTTCTACATCCGATAAATCCAAGTCATTCAAGCGCTCCGAGTGCGCAACAATACTTTTAATTTTTGTCGATAAATTTTTAAGTTCTTCTTCATCTTTAATTTCTATCTTAGATAACTCAGCCACACGCTGAATTTTCTTTAAATCTAATTCTTCCATGAATGACCCTCCTTCTATAAATACAACATTTAAAGTTTACCAAAAACCGGGGCACTTTTCCATGCGCTTACTTATTCAAATATATAAAGATTCGCTTCACTGTCGCCTTTACGTGTGATTACGCTGTAAACCTGCGATTTATCTTTAATTTCCACTTCGATATCCGTACCTGGGAAATGTTCGTTCACGAGGTCTCTAACGAACTGAGACATCCCAATCATTTCACCGCGGCTGTTATATTCAATCGGTATTTCGACTGTCAGCGTATCGAGGGTGCCATCTCTGAATTTCCCTCTGCCGACAGAAGTGGTAAAGCTCTCAAAATAAGACGATAAATCCCTGTTGAAGTTTTGGTATTCGCTGTTCGCCTCTTCAGAAATTTCCGCAGCTTCGCTCGACGGCAGCAGTAAGTTCTGTACATCGATATCTGTAAATGACTCAATCGTATTTTCACCCGGTGCTACAACAGCCTCTGATACAAAGTTCCCGGGCACAATATCCGTATCACCTGATTGAATGAAAATTGCAAAGACAATTTCTTTATCGGCGTACTGATCATTGGCACGGATGCGCGTCAAAATTTCCGCTGCCATTTCCTCGCCTTTTTCTTCTACAGTCTCAAGATCCAATGCACGTTCCTGTGTCTGTCCGTACTCTTCTGTCTGATAATAATGAACACTGTTCATGGCGAGACCGATAGTGATGCCGTCAAATGAAAGATTGCCTTCCTCATCCTCTGTCATGTAATTTTGTTCGAGTATATGGGACAGATAAAGCGGCGCTTCTTCCGCGATAACTTCAGGATCTGTTTCGCCGTTGGTCGAAGGATTCAGTCCGAGATTGCTGAAGGCATTCGTACTGAGCAATTCTTCATCATCCATATTCTCCAGCTCTTCATTCGTGTATTGACGGCTTAAATAGCCTCTGATCATTTCTTCTGAAATAATCTGTCCTTCGCGGAAAATATATTCATTTGTAGGAAACACATTCTGGCTAATGGAAAAAAGTCCTTTTTCAAATTCTTCAACATTATATGAAGATACTAAATTGGCACTCGACAGGCCGCGGGCCGGCGACAGTTCATACGGTACAACAGAACGGTAAAATTCTTCACTGCTTGAAGTAAGCGTGGCATCCTGCTCCTCAATCTGCACGTTCGACACTTCATTGTCGAGCGCTGAATCACCCATCTGTTCAGTGATTTCTGCTTCATTGGCACCATCGCAGGCTGCAAGGAGCAGCAAGGCTGCGCCTGTGAGTAATATCGATTTAAACTTCATAACTCATTGCCCCAATTTCTCAATAAATTCTCTTTCATTCCATACAGTAATACCAAGTTCATTCGCTTTTTCAAGCTTGCTGCCGGCGTCTTCCCCCGCCACAACTACATCTGTATTTTTAGACACACTGCCCGTTACTTTGCCGCCGTAAGATTCAATACTCTCTTTAGCTTCACCGCGGGTCATTTCAACCAGCTTGCCGGTCAATACAAATGTCATCCCGTCAAACACGGTTCCGGACAGCTCTTCTTTTTCCTCTGTAAGATTAAGTCCCGCTGTCTCAAGCTTATTTACAAGCTCGATAAAATCTTCATTCTGTGTATATGTCACGATTGAATCCGCGATTTTATCACCGATTTCCGGTATTTCAATCAATTGTTCTTTCGTTGCATTCAGAACTTCTTCCATCGAACCGTATTCTTCTGCAATCAGCTTTGAAGCTTTTGAGCCGAGAAAACGTATGCCGAGACCGAACAGCAGCTTACTCAGCGGCGCTGTTTTCGATGCTTCAATTGCGTTCAGCAGATTGGTTACTTTTTTATCTCCCATGCGTTCAAGTCCGATTAAATCATCATACTGAAGTTTGTACAAATCAGAAACATCTGTAATTAATTCCGCATCAAACAGCTGGCGCACTACTTTCTCGCCGAGACCGTCAATATTCATCGCTCCGCGGGAAACGAAGTGGATGATACCTTCTGTGAGCTGTGCCGGGCACGCCGGATTAATACAGCGAATTGCTACTTCATCTTCTAAATGTACTGTGTCGTGACCGCATGACGGGCAAGTTGTCGGTGCTTCGTACACTGCCTGATCCGTGCGTTCTTCTTTTAAAGATTTAACCACTTCCGGAATAATATCTCCCGCTTTTCGAATAACAACCTTGTCACCGATGCGGATATCCCGTTCTTCTATCAGTTCATGGTTATGCAGTGATGCACGTCCGACTGTCGTACCTGCTACTTTTACCGGCTCCAGTATCGCTGTCGGTGTAATAACACCGGTACGTCCCACTGTCAGTTCAATATCGAGTATTTCCGTCACGACTTCCTCCGCCGGAAATTTATACGCTATTGCCCAGCGTGGTGATTTCACTGTATAGCCAAGCTCTTCCTGAGTAGAGAGATTATTTACTTTAATGACGATACCGTCTATTTCATAAGCGAGTTCCGAGCGGTGCGTCGTCCAGTAATCGACATACTCAATGACTTCATCAATACTTGTCATCAGTCTGCGCTCTTTATTCGTTTTAAAACCCAGTTCATCGAGTTTGTCGAGAGCGCCGCTTTGACTTTCGGCATCGAGTGCTTCCGGAGATGTAACACTATATAAGAACACCGATAAATTACGTGCTGCCGCAAGTTTCGGATCCAGCTGTCTTAAAGAGCCTGCCGCTGCATTTCGCGGGTTCTGGAATTCCTGCTTTCCTTCTTCAGCTCTCTTTTCGTTCAGATTTATAAATGAGCGTTTCGGCATATAGGCCTCGCCGCGCACTTCAAAAGTTAGATCCGAATCCACAGTCAGCGGGATTGCATGAATTGTCCGCAGATTTTCTGTAATATTTTCTCCGACCGTTCCGTCGCCGCGGGTGGCGCCGCGGGTGAAGCGTCCTTCTTCATAAGTCAGCGACACTGCGAGCCCGTCGATTTTAAGTTCACACATATATGTAACCTCGCCGGCGTTATTTCTGACACGCTGGTCAAATGCTCTTAAGTCTTCCTCATTAAAGGCATTTCCGAGACTCAGCATCGGCAAGCTGTGTTCAACCTTTTCAAAACCGCTCAGTATTTCACCGCCGACTCTGACTGTCGGCGATGTGTCTGTTTTGTATTCCGGATACTTTCCTTCCAGTTCGATCAGTTCATGGAGCAGCTTGTCGTACTCCGAATCCGGAATCGACGGATTGTCTTCGACATGGTATTCGTAATTATAGCGCGTGAGCAGCTTTTGTAATTCGCGAATTCTTTCTTTCATTTATATCAGTCCTTTTTTTCAAGCGGTGCATAGTTGGCAAGCAATCTTTTCGGTCCTGCAGTTTTAAAGACAATATCGAGTTCCGTATTGTCCCCTTCTCCTTTAACCTGTGAAACAATACCTTCTCCGAAGGCTTTGTGGGAAACCTTATCACCAACATTAAAATTAGTGCCTGTATTTGTGTTTATAATACGCGAGCGTTTTTTCGGTCCGCGTGAAAAAGATGAACCTTCGCTGCTGCTGCCTGGCATACTGTTTGAAAAGACGCTTGACGATTCCAGCAGTTCTTCCGGTATTTCACTCAGGAAGCGGCTCATCATGTTACTCTCGGTTTTACCGTAAAGCATGCGCGATTCCGCACGCGACAAGATTAAATGCTCCATTGCGCGCGTCAGGGCCACGTACATCAATCGTCTTTCCTCTTCCAGTTCCTGATCATCGAACTGCACGCGGCGCGATGGAAAGATGCCTTCTTCGAGACCGACGATAAAGATTACTTTAAACTCAAGTCCTTTTGAGGCATGCATTGTCATCATTGTTACACCGGCGGTATCATCCATGCCGTCCTGATCGGATACAAGGGCCATATCACTCAGGAAGTTAAATAAATTATCATCCGCAACAGGATTGTCATTATCGAATTCTTTTGTTACTGTCTTGAATTCCTCGAGGTTTTCAAGCCGGCTTCTGGCCTCCAGTGTTTTATCGGAACTCAGCATATCATGGTAGCCTGTATCAGCCAGCACTTCATCAACGAGTTCCGTCATTGTCAGATACTTCGATTTTTCTTTTAAATTATCCAGCACCTGAAGGAGTGACATCAATTTCCCTACAGTTTTCGCCGGAATACCCAGGAAGTCCGCATCGCGGATGGCATCATATATGCTTGAATTTAATTGTTCTGCATGAGCCCGAAGCTTATCGATTGTCTTCGTGCCGATTCCTCTTTTTGGAACGTTGATAATACGCTGGAAGCTTATATCGTCAAAAGGATTCTGAATGACTTTTAAGTAGCTCATCAGGTCTTTAATTTCCATTCTGCTGTAGAACTTCGTTCCGCCGACCATTTTATACGGAATACTCGATTTGACAAAAGCATCCTCAACCGCACGCGACTGGGCATTCGCACGGTACAGTACAGCCATCTCGCCGTAAGAATACTTTTCAGAAAGCTCTTGCACTTTCTGGACGACCCGCTGCCCTTCCTCACGTTCACTGAACGATACATTCACATCAATTTTTACGCCGTCACCTTTATTGCTTCGCAGGTTTTTCGGTTTGCGCTCTGTGTTGTTATCGATCACGGCGTTCGCCGCATCCAGTATCGTTTTCGTCGAACGGTAGTTTTCTTCCAATTTGATAACTTTTGCTTCCGGATAATCTTCTTCAAAATTTAATATGTTCTGGATATCCGCGCCGCGGAATTTATAAATCGACTGGTCCGAGTCGCCGACGACGCAGATGTTCCGGTATTTAGCAGCCAGCATCTGGACAAGCTGATACTGAGCGTGGTTTGTATCCTGATACTCGTCCACGTGAACATACTGAAAACGTGTCTGATAATAATTCAGCACGTTCGGCTCCTTGTGAAACAGTTCAATTGTGAGCATAATTAAATCATCAAAATCGAGAGAACTGTTGCGGTAAAGAATTTCCTGATAATCTTTGTAAATCTCACTGTAAAGCTCATCCTGAAAACCGCCTGCTTCTGAAATAGCCTGTTCCGGTTTGATGAGCTGATTTTTATAGTTTGAAATAACTGAGAGAATGCTTCTCGGATTATGCTGCTTTGTATCCAGGTTGCGCGTTTTTAAAATATCTCTGACGACCGACTGCTGATCGAGCGGATCCAGAATAGAAAAACTCGTGTCATAGCCGAGATAGCTGATATCACGCCTCAATATCCGTACACACATTGCGTGGAAAGTAGAAATCCACATCTTTGATGCATCTTCTTCAATTAATTTATCGACACGTTCGCGCATTTCTTTAGCGGCTTTGTTCGTAAATGTAATTGCCAGTATATTGTAGGAAGGCACCTGCTTTTCATCGAGCAGATAAGCAACCCGGTGAGTCAGCACGCGCGTTTTACCGCTTCCCGCACCTGCCATAATTAAGAGCGGGCCTTCCGTCGTTTTAATTGCTTCCAGTTGTTCTTTATTCATCGTAGATAAATCCATTATAAAAACTCCAGTTTATTAAATGATAGTTTCTAATGCCTGCCGAGCATCGTCGTAAATAATATTGCCGACAACTATTATATCGCTGACGCTGTCCATCTCTGTGGCCGTATCTTTTGAGACGATGCCGCCGCCGTAAACGATGGTTGCGTTTTCCGCTGCTTCATACGCTTCTTTAACCAGCTCCCGGTCGCCGAAGACGCCGCTGTACTCTATATATATGTAATCCATTTTGTATAACTTATCGAGCATATGAATCATCGCGATAAATTCTTCGTCATTCACAGAATGGCAGTTTGCATGTTTAAACGCTTTGCAGTCCTCGTTCATTATAATATAAGGCAGGAGTGAAATACTGTCGTAATCGATAAAGTCATGATACTCCATCAGTGCACGCACCAGCATGCCGTGTGTAAAAGTGACATCATCCGTATTAATTACCGTCGGCACAAAATAATGATCAAAACCCGGCACAGCCGCATCGGGATGAGGGATTTCAAGTGCTGCAGGAACATCATAGTTTCTTATGCGCCTGAGCAGCTCTGAAACATTTTTTTCAGTGACGTTATCAGTACCGCTGACCAGCAGTAGATCCGTGCCGGAATGCACAATTTTTTCGAATGTGCTGCCGCTGATTTCTTTAGCCGGATCCAGTTTAAATATATGCTTTGCATGTCGCATCATAAGACCATATCCTTTATAAAATTCATAAGATGATTATATCATTTTTAACCTCCAAAAAACATTAAAGGAGGAGGATGGAAGTATAAGCTTTAAAAGATAATTTTAAAGTGAATATAAAGAAACCCGTACGCCGGCTCTCCCTCGGAAAGCTTGCATACGGGCTGATATGTTATTTAAACCAGATCGAAGTATTCTTCAAGTGTCAGGCCGCTTTCATATATAGCGGGCGCTTTATCTCCGACATACCTTAAGTGCCACGGCTCGTACATATAACCGGTAATATTTTCTTTGCCTTTCATGTAACGGATAATAAAGCCGTATTCATGTGCCACATCTTTCAGCCACTGAAATTCGGGCGTATATTCAAAAGACGTCTGGAGCAGCACTGCACTGTCATAAGAACCGACATCGACAGCGAGTCCTGTCTGGTGCTCGGAATGTCCCGGCTCCGCGCTGTACTGATCAGCTGCTTCTTTGCCGTCCCGCGCCACATAGCTGTTATACAATTCTGCCTGGTAGTCGTAGCTTCTAAAACCGCTTACCAGTTCAAAATAAAGTCCTTCTGCCTCGGCATCTTCAAACATTTGAGTGTATGCCTCAATTACTTCAGGCTGCATTTCAGGATTATAATCCTCAGGCAGCGGTATTTCCTTATTTACTATTAACACGCCGTCTGCATAAGTCACACCGTCGACGACTTCAATGTTAACCGGGATGTCCAGATCGGTGAAGGTCAGCGGTTCATAAGCTTTCGTATATCCCGCCGCTTCGATTTCCTCCGGTGCGCTGCTGCATGCTGTCAGCAAAAATGCCATGAGTACTGTGATTAATAATCTTGATACTTTCATCTTATTCCAAACCTGCACGTTTAAATATAGTATCGACACGGCTCAGATGGTGGTTTTCATTAAAGCACTCATCCAGCTCTTCTGCCGTCAGCACTTCCTGTATACGCTCATCTTTTCCAGCAAGCTCTCTCAGAGGTACTTTAGTTTCCCATGATTCCATGGCTTTCGGCTGAACTAAGTCGTAAGCTTCTTCGCGTGACAGTCCCTTGTCGATTAAGGTCAGCATAATCTGCTGAGAGTATACAAGACCGAAAGTTTTGTCGATGTTGGCCTTCATATTTTCAGGGAACACCGTCAGGTTTTTCATAATTCTGCCGAAACGGTTCAGCATGTAATTTAAAGCAATCGTCACATCCGGCAGCATAATTCTTTCTGCAGATGAATGTGAAATATCACGCTCATGCCACAGAGGTACATTTTCGTAGGCGGTTGAAACATAGCCCCGGATGACGCGGGCAATTCCCGTCACATTTTCACTGCCAATCGGGTTGCGTTTATGAGGCATGGCACTTGAGCCTTTTTGCCCTTTCGCAAATGCTTCTTCTACCTCGCGTGTTTCTGTTTTCTGCAAGTGTCTCACTTCTACAGCAAACTTCTCAACTGATGTTGCAATCAGTGCCAGCACCGCTATGTAGTGAGCATGACGATCGCGCTGCAGCGTCTGAGTCGATACTGGTGCAGGCGTCAGGCCGAGGTGTTTACAAACGTATTCTTCAACTTCCGGCGGAATGTTGGCAAAGGTGCCGACCGCGCCGCTCATTTTACCGACTTCAATTTCTTCGCGGACATCTTTAAAACGTTTCAGATTCCTCACCATTTCCTGATGCCACAGAGCCATCTTAATACCGAAAGATGTCGGTTCTGCATGCACGCCGTGCGTGCGTCCCATCATGAGTGTATGTTTATGTTCGCGCGCCTTATCAGCTAATATCTCGATAAAGTTATTTAAATCCTGCTCAATAATTTCGTTTGCCTGTTTCAATATGTAGCTCTGGGCAGTGTCGACAACGTCAGTAGACGTCAGACCGTAGTGAACCCATTTCTTTTCTTCTCCTAAAGTTTCCGAAATCTGGCGGGTAAACGCCACAACATCGTGACGCGTTTCCGCTTCGATTTCTTTAATGCGGTCCACATCAATACGGGCATTGGGACGGATGTTTTTTACTTCGTCTTTTGGAATGACACCGAGCTCCGCCCATGCTTCTGATGCAAGAATTTCAACTTCCAGCCACGCATCAAATCTGTTTTCTTCTGTCCAAATCTTCGTCATTTCTTCCCTTGAATATCTGCTTATCATTTTGTCTCATCCTCATTCATTAATTTGCCTTCAAACATAATCTCCTGATGCGAGACGGTAATCTCGCCGTTTTCTTCTTTGAAAACGGGCTGTTCGAATCTTCTTACCGGCTGGTAGCCTTCGGCTTTCATCGCCGCCAGCACATCCGTAAGCGACCCGTCTTTTTCTACTTTAAATTTCTTTTTTTTCGGTTTTTTGTGCTGTGTCATGAACCTCACCCTGCTCCTGTGCTTCATATACTTCTTCAAGTACTTCTTCAACATTTTCCGGCTGGTAATTGCTCATCTTGCGTCTGCTGAGCCCTTTTGTCCAGAAGCCGCCGTGAATATTTTTCGGTTCGTGCGAAATGATAAACGCCCTGTCATCGAGCTCTATAATTGTTTCGATCAGTTTCCGTTCATATTTTCTCGGAGTTAAAATCTGCATTACCGTACGCTGGCCGTCACGCCCGTACTGATGACTGTGCGTTACTCCGTAGCCTAAATTGCGCAGGTCGTTCGGCAGATCGATGTCTTTTTTCGCCGCAGTCACATTAACTACAGTGTAGCCGAGCGCCAGCTTTTCTTCGATTTTCGTGCCGACCAGTATCCCGACACCAAATCCGAGCGCGTAAGCGACAATATTCTGAGGACGGTCCAGGTTGTCGAGCACCAGCCCGAGGCCGATGACGTAAACAAATGTTTCCAAAATACTGAAGGCAGCCGCGACGAAGCGGTAACCTTTCAAGGTCATTATGGTCCGCATCGTTAAAAATGTAACGTAGATAATATTAATTACGAATATAACTAATATCATCAGCATGGGATTATCTGAAATTGCCTGAAGCATAATTTAATCTGTCCTTCTTTCTGTTTTAAACTGGTAAATTATAGCGATTATAAGGTAAATCGCGTTTGTGCTGTGACTGGTAATATAAGGTTTTAATTCTGTCATATGCTTCATCAGGCACTGTTTTTCCTTCTAAGAAATCATCGATATGATGATAGGTCACGCCAAGTGCTTCTTCATCGCTTAAGAGCGGTTTATCATCTTCGAGATCTGCTGTCGGAATTTTTTCGTACAAATGAGCTGCTGCGCCAAGATATTTCAAAATGTCGCGTCCCTGGCGTTTGTTGAGGCCGGTCAGCGGTGCAAGATCAGCTGCACCGTCGCCGTGTTTCGTATAAAATCCTGTCAGCGCCTCCGCTGCATGATCAGTTCCGAGCACCACACCGCCGGTATGGGCTGCGATAGCGTACTGCACTTTCATGCGCTCGCGGGCCTTCCCGTTTCCTTCCACAAAATCGCTCAATTCGTAGCCGCTGTCGGCCAGCGCCTTAACACCTGCATCAACGGCTTCTTTAATATTGACTGTTGTTTCAACACTCGGGCTGATAAATTCCATCGCATCGCGCGCATCATCTTCATCGCGCTGTTCACCGTAAGGCAGGCGCACTCCGTAAAATTTAATACTGTGCCCTTCTTCGTTCAGCTCATCAGTCGCCAGCTGCGCAATTTTGCCGAGCAGGGTAGAATCCTGGCCGCCTGATATACCGAGTACAAAACTTTTTATAAAACTGTATTTTTTAACGTAGTCTTTTAAAAAATTAATTATTTCGCGGGTTTCCGCTGCCGGGTCAATCTCCGGTTTAACGTGCAGTTCCTCTATTATGTGCTGCTGCAGTTTATCCATAGCAAATCACTCCAATATATTATTTGAAAGTTCTTCTATGAGATTATTTTTGACATTCCATAATTCAGCCGATAAATCCACCGGATATTCCTGCGGGTTTAAGAAACGTTTCGTTTCTTCCCAGATTGTATCGAGGCTCTGCCGGCAGTTTTCCTGCATTTCACCGACAGACGGAGAAGTGTAAACAACCTTGCCGTCGATAAAAATATCCTGAAGCAGTTCAACAGGCTCAAACGATTTAACCAATTTCCGTTTCATCGTATGCACCGGATGGAACATTAACAGCGGCTCTTCAGGATTAAGGACTTCATCGTGAAGTGCAATATAATCTCCTTCTGACATTCCTGTTTCCTTATTGATGATACGGTAAACTTTCTTCTTGCCGGGCGTCGTCGTTTTTTCAACATTGCCGGAAATTTTTACCCGGTTCTGCCATTCGCCTGCTTCATCCTGAATCGCTGCAAGTTTGTATACCGCGCCGAGCGCCGGATTATCATAAGCCGTAATCAGTTTCGTACCGATTCCCCAGCCGTCGACTCTGGCACCCTGTGACATTAAAGATAAAATTGTCACTTCGTCGAGGTCGTTCGAAACGATGATCTGCACATCTGTATAGCCTGCATCGTCGAGCATCTTGCGAGCCTGTTTCGTTAAATATGCAATATCGCCGGAGTCAATTCTGATTCCTTTAAAGTTAATTCTGCTGCCGAACTCATCTGCCACTTTAATAGCAGTCGGTATGCCTGATTTCAGTGTGTCGAAGGTGTCTACTAAAAATACACAATCAGTATGTGTTTCTGCATATGCTTTAAAGGCATCGTAATCATTTCCGTATGCCTGCACCATTGCGTGAGCATGTGTCCCGCTCGGTTTCAAGCCGAATAATTTCGCTGCCCGGACATTACTCGTTCCATCAAACCCGCCGATAACAGCGGCGCGTGCTCCCCATAAAGCGGCATCGAATTCGTGAGCGCGGCGCGTGCCGAATTCCATTAAATTGTCGTCCGGTACAAGCTGTCTGATCCGGCTTGCTTTTGTTGCAATCAGCGTCTGAAAGTTAACGATATTAAGCAGCGCTGTTTCAATCAGCTGAGCTTCAACAAGTGTCGCTTCAACCTGCACGAGAGGTTCATTATTAAATACAGTCTCCCCTTCAGCCATTGAGCGGAGCGTTCCCGTGAAACGTACTGTTTTTAAATATTTTAAAAATTCATCACTGTAACCGAGCGTACTTAAATATTCGATGTCGCTGTCTGAAAAGTGCAGGTGCTGCAGATAATCGATAATATGTGTTAAGCCGGCAAATACCGCATAGCCGTTTTCAAAAGGCATCTTCCGGAAATACACGTCGAAAATTGTCTGACGTTCATGTATACCCTGTTCAAAATACGTTTTTGCCATGTTGATCTGATATAAATCCGTGTGCAGCATGAAGCTGTCATCCTGATACTGATACATACATCCATCTCCTGTGCATTTAACAATTATATTTGCTTTAATTTTATCATATAAACTTATTGTATGAGCGCTTTGAATGCACTATTATATACTGACTTTAAAAACTAAGATATAGATAGATAAAAGCAGTAATGTTAAAATATAATCATATATATTTTTAGTACAAAGAAAAAGGAGACAGACAGTAATGACACAAAAAATATTCGGTCACCAAAATCCTGATACAGATACAATCACATCAGCACTTGTAGCTGCTGACATTGAAACTCAGCTCGGCAACGATGCAGCACCGTACCGCTTGGGTGAAATAAGCAGTGAAACTGCATACGCACTAGAACACTTCGGTGTGGAAGCGCCTGCTTTATTAAATGAAGTCGGTGCAGGCGAAGAAGTTATTTTAGTCGACCACAATGAAAAACAGCAGTCCGCCCCCGGCATTGAAAACGCAACGGTGACAAAAGTATACGACCACCACAGAATCGCAAACTTTGAAACAGAAAGCCCGCTTTACTACCGAGCTGAGCCGGTCGGCTGTACAGCGACAATTCTGAACAAAGTTTACAAAGAAAATAGCTTAACAATCTCGAAAGAATCAGCAGGCTTAATGCTGTCTGCAATTATTTCGGATACGCTTCTGTTCAAATCACCGACAACGACAGAAGAAGACATCGACGCAGCATCTGAACTTAAAGACATTGCGGGTGTTGATCTGGAAGAATACGGCCTTGAAATGCTGAAAGCCGGTGCATCAACTTCCGATAAAACAGCCCGTCAGTTAATTACAGGCGATGCGAAAACATTCGACATCGGTGAAAAGAGTGTGCGAATTGCGCAGGTTAACGTCGTTGACGTAGACGAAGTATTCTCACGCCGCGAAGAACTCGAAATCGCTATCAACGAAGAAATCGAACGCGACGGCTACGATCTGTTCACGCTCATCGTGACAGACATTTTGAACTCCAACTCAAAAGTACTTGCCTTAGGCCCTGAATTCTCTTCGGTCGAACGCGCATTTGATGTTGCACTGGATGAAAATACAGCAGTCCTAGAAGGCGTTGTCTCACGCAAAAAGCAAGTCGTGCCTAACATTACAAAAGCATTATCTGATTTATAATAGTAAATGGATGAATGAAACCCGCCCTCGTGGCGGGTTTTTTGTATATTTGGGGAGGGGTGGCGCTAGTAAACGTCGTCGTCCCTTCAAACGACAACATCCAGACACGGGTAAACGTCGTCGTCCCTTCAAACGACAACATCCAGACACGGGTAAACGTCGTCGTCTCCTCAAACGACAACATCCAGACACGGGTAAACGTCGTCGTCTCCTCAAACGACAACATCCAGACACAGGTAAACGTCGTCGTCTCCTCAAACGACAACATCCAGACTCAGGTAAACGTCGTCGTCTCCTCAAACGACAACATCCAGACTCAGGTAAACGTCGTCGTCTCCTCAAACGACAACACTCAGACACTAAAATATAAGAATCATTCTCTATAATTCTTATATTTCGAAGTATAGTCAAGGTATTTCATTGCCTCGTTAAAATCGTAATATTTAAAAGTATACTCTGTACTTTTTCCTTTCCTGTTTTTATAGCAATACTTCTCAAATGCTCTCCTCACGACTTCCGTATGTAAATCATCACCAATTAATGTCATCAATCTTTTTTTAGTCATACTTTCTCCATAAAACAAATATTTATAATCACTCATTACACGGAGCATATGAGTTTCATTTGACTCTTTTGCGCCGCAGCTTCCACACTGACGATGGTAACGAGCTTTCAAAAGATTAAATTCTCCACATTTTCCGCAGTACAGCCCTTTACGTAGTTTGTCTATATCAATCTGCGTTTTAAAATACATATTTTCACCGATGCTGCTCTCGATTAGCTTTACAATTGCTTCTGCCTTTGCACCAATATTTTCATACCGGAAACTGCGGAAATATTTTTTCAAGTTGGAACGCACCACAATTTTCCCCCATACCTTATCGTCATCCGTTGTCATTCTGAAGTCATCATTCGGAAAAACAACTTTCCCGCTTACATCAAATGCCGGTCCTCTGCCTTCACTGAGTTTCAACAGTTTATTTACCGCTCGGGTTATCTGCGTAATTCCGTCATCCGATAGTCGACGTGAACCATTGAACCACTGTTCCTTCTCATACCGGTAGTCACCGCAATAATTTTTAATTTCATTCACAACTGCACCACTGTCACTAACTATAATACTGTCGTACTGTGCCAGGGAGTTTTCTATTTTCAGATAAACATCTCTAAGAATGTATACATGTTCATGTCCGACTGAATTAAATATTTCATCATATAAAGTTTCTCCTTCATAACCACGTTCAGCCATTTTCATCTTAATCTTATCTTCCGAACCCAAAGCCATCCTCCTGCTCAATGCCCGGTAATGCAAAAGAACCGGCGGTGTGTTTCTGCTGTTTAAATACATATAATTTCCTCCTTTTAAAAAAGATCCTTCTACCCTATATATAGGCGAAAAAGCCGTTTTTCTTTTAAAAAAGTTACTTAAACACAAAAATAGCAAAACTGGTTTACTTTTTACACAAACATGCCTGCTTTTGACATTTTATCCCAACAAAAAAACCTCTTAAACTGAAGTCTCCCAAACATTTTCGACAACAAAAAACCGGAACCTTCCCGGTCCCGGTGTCTCCCACAAATCTATTCAAATATTCTCATCAGCACACTCGTTTTGCCTTCCTGTAGATACTTTTTAGAACATTCATCTCTGATGTCATATTCCAGTTCATGCAGCGCGTTGCCGAATGACATTTCATCTATCCAGTTTGTCAGATCGGCCTGATCGTAACACGATGGAGCGACAATTTCCTTATTCGTATGATCGACAATAACGCGTGTTGTGCCGCTTGTTTTATCTACTAACGGGAGCAGCAGTACAGCAAGTACAATTACTGTAATAATTCCCCATACTATTTTCTTTCTCATCTGGTTTCCTCACTTACTTTTTATATCCTCTTTAACTTACCATAAATCTGCAGCTTGAAAAATCGAACGTATGTTCGTATAATAAAAACTAAGAGTCAGGAAAGAAGGGATTTGTTATGAAGTTCCGCAGCTATCCTTCTGAAAATTCACAAGGTGATATACCCGAGGGGCGCGGCATGGTTAAGTGGGCGCCTTTCGCAACTATGCCCGAACAGTTTGAAAATATCGGCAGACTGATGGACAGCCAGTCGAAAATCAAACGTCCTGTCTTGTCGGATGACCGGCTGGATGAGATTGAACACATTCTGAAATATGCAGTGAAAGAAAGGCTGCCTGTAAGAGTCGACTACTATTACGACGGAGGCCGCTTCAGTATTTCTCTTCATATTATAAAAATAGACCAATGGAGCATGATGCTCATTGGTCAAATTTACGATACTGAAGACTTCATTTTCGTGCCGTTTATCGATATATTGGATATATTTATATTACCCGCGGGCTAATCTTATTTTTCTAAGAATAATACCGGTTCTTTCTGATGTTCTGTTGCTTTCACAAGATGGTATGCGAGAACTGTCGTTGTAATAGCACCAATCCCCCCCGGTACCGGTGTAATGAATGAGGCTTTGTCTTTTACAGCTTCATAGTTTACATCTCCGACCATCTTGCCATCTTCTGTAAAGTTAATGCCGACATCGATAACAACGGCGTCGTCTTTAACGTGTTCCTCATCAATCAGGTTAATTGCACCGGCCGCGCTGACAATCACATCAGCATTTTTACATTTTTCAACAAGATTGTCAGTGTAAAGGTTGCAGGTTGTTACCGTTGCTTCCCTGTTCATCATTAATAATGATAAAGGTTTTCCGACCACTGCGCTTGCACCGACAACTGTAACGTTCTTGCCTTTTAAATCAACTTCATAATAATCGAGCATATTCATAACTGCTGCTGGTGTACACGGTTCCAGGCGATCCGGATCGTTTGTCAGTACTTTGCCGAGATTTGATGCTTTCATACCGTCGATATCTTTAAACGAGTTCATAATTTCAGCAACGCGTTTCATAGGAATATGTTTTGGCAGCGGCTGCAGCAGCAGAATACCGTTAATTGCGTAGTCTTCATTTATTTCTCTGAATTTAGTTAAAAATACTTTTGTCGAAACATCTTCCGGAAAATGGTACTGGGCTGTTTCCATCCCAAGTTTCTCAAAACGTTTTACCGCAGCATTCTCATAGGAAATTGAATCTGATAAGTCTCCGATTCTGACAAATGCAACTTTAGGTTTAATACCGTGTCTTTCAGAAACTTCCAGTGCCTGTTTAATTTCCTCAGATAAGTGTGCTGCCACTTTTTTTCCGTCCATAATTACTGTCATTAAAAGCACTCCCCTTACTTTTTCTGGTTAATTACCCATCGATAATTGTACCATATTTAAAACAAATATAAAAAAAAGCTATCATCCAAAGATGATAGCTATAAGAAATTATTTAGTTTCACGGTGAAGTGTGTACTTGTTCAATCTAGGGCAGAATTTCATCATTTCGATACGCTCTGGATTGTTTCTTTTGTTTTTCTTAGTGCTGTAGTTGCGATCTCCGCATTCTGTACAAGCTAATGTAACGATTACTCTCATTTCTGTCGCCTCCTTCATTAAGTTAAATCGATATTAAATGATAATATACTCGAATCAACTGGCCAGTTGATCATCCACGCACATAGATGATTGGTATATACTTTTGTAAATCACCTTATCTATTTTACTAGCAGACCGGAAAAATTTCAAGTCTTTCTTATTCTAAAATATACAGTTGCATATCTTCATATATTCGTATATAATTTTAAATCGTAATGATTACGATAAAAAGAGGTTTTCCTATGAAGAAATTATTTCCTGCTTTACTTTTATTATTAATACTTGCCGCCTGCAGTAATGACCAGACGAATGAGGAAGATGGCGAATTAACTATATATACAACAGTATTTCCGCTGACGAGCTTTGTCGAGCAGATTGCAGGCGACACCGTAAACGTAAAATCCATCTACCCGCCGGGCGCCGATATGCATTCATATGAACCGACACAAAAAGATATGATGTCCTATTCCGATGGCGATTTATTTATAACAACCTCAAACGATCTCGATCCGGTCGCAGCGAGTATCGCAGAAACGGTCAGCGGCGATACCGAAATCATTGAGGCAGCAGCTGATATTGACACAGAAGCTTTCCTTGAAAGCCACCATGAACATGATCATGAAGAAGACTCGCATGACCACAGTCATGGCAGTCTGGACCCTCACCTCTGGCTCAGTCCGAAACTCGCAGCAGAAATGGCGGAAACTGTAAAGATTGCCTTGGCTGAACATAATCCTGAATCCGCAGATATCTATGAGGAGAACTTTAAAGTTCTGAAAAATGATATCGAAGAAATAGATCAGGAACTGACAGCAATTACAGAAAACCCTGTTAATACAGACGTTTATATTTCGCATGAATCAATAGGCTATCTCGCCCATCAGTACGGTTTTCATCAGGTCGGTATCAGTGGTCTTAATAATCAAGAGCCGTCACAGCAGGAACTTGCTGAAATTATTGAGAACATCAAAGCTGAGAATATCCCCTATATCCTTTACGAACCGAACGTAGTATCGAGCGTCACAGACGTCATCCGCAGTGAGACAAATACAGAACCGCTCTATTTTAACAATTTAGAGTCACTGACATCTGAAGATCCTTCCGATGCGACATACCAGTCGATGATGAAAAAAAATATCGAAACGCTCGATAAAGCACTCAACAGCAAATAAAAAATCTCCTGAGAAACTCTTCTCAGGAGATTTTTTAACATTTACTCTTTGCCGCGGTATAAATCGTGTTTAATATTCTCTGTAAACTCGCGGATTTCGTCTACATCTTTTTTAAGTATAAATGCCAGTACAACTGCTGCCACAGCAGTTAACGCAAATAAGATTACAAAAGCTTTAAATAACACGCCTAATAAACTCTTAATAAGTTCCACAGCAATCCCCCCTTAATTAACACTTTCCTACTCTATTCCCACTTTTTTGTTTTATAATCTCAATTGCAGGAATATCTGCAGGCGCCCAGTCCAGCTTTTCAATTTCCAAAGGATTTACCCATTTCATCTGAACATGTTCCAGCAGACGGATTTTCCCTGCAAGTATTTTGGCATAGTATGTCGTCAGTTCGACAATGCCAAAATCGTATTCATATACTGTCGTCGTAATCTTTTCCCCAATACTGATATCGAGTGTCATTTCTTCGACCAGTTCGCGTTTTAATGCATCCGCCGGTGTTTCCCCGTCCTCGATTTTCCCGCCGGGAAATTCCCATTTCAAAGCTAAGTTTTTTCCTTCAGGCCGCTGTGCACATAAGATAGAGTTATTTTCATCTTCTATTACTGCACCAACAACTTTTATATATTTTTTCGTCATAATAAAACCTCCGGATGCTTACTTTGTTTCGAGCATCTTAATAATTTCATCTTCAGATAATTGAGCCAGATTATTTTTATAGTTCCCTGCTGCCAACGTCTGGCGGGCAATTTCCGGAATATGTTTACGGTCGATGCCAAGTTCTTCAAACGTCACGCGAAGACCCAGGCGTTCCTTCAATGCATTTAATTCATCGGATAATTCTTCAGTATTTTTAAAGCCCAGCTGAATGCTAATTTGATCAATTCTGGAATCGGCTTTTGCATTGTGCAGAATCCACTGGTCGAGGCTGAAAGCGCACGCTTCAGCATGCGGAATGCCGAACTCCGAAGTTAAATAGTAGCTCATCGCATGGGAACCGCTCGTTGCAGTCTGGCTGAAACCAATACCCGCAGTAGTACTCGCAAGTGCCATATTTGACCGTGCTTCGGCATTTGCTCCTTCGCGCCAGGCTGTTTCGAGATTATCAAAGGCAAGTCTCAGCGCAGTCACTGCGAGTCCGTCGGAAATCGGATTATTGTTTACCGCACCGATTGAATCGAGCGCATGGCAGATAACATCAATACCTGAAATTGCCGTGACAGACGACGGACACGTATATGTAAGCTCCGGGTCTACAAGCGCAACTTTAGGATACAGCACTTTGCCGCTGATAGATGTCTTGATACCTTTTTCTTTATCGCTGATTACGCTGAACGGTGTCACTTCTGACGCTGAACCGCTCGTTGACGGCAGTGCAATCACCGGCAGTGCCTCAATGATATTTCTATCCTGGATAATTGTTCTTGCATCCACGTTTTTAACAATTGCTGCAGCTGCTGCTTTCACGGCGTCCATCGTTGAACCTCCGCCTGCTGCAATCAGCGCTTCAGCACCGTGTTCGTTAGCAGCATTGATAATATCATCTACGTTGCCGACCGTCGGATTTTCTTCGATATCTGAAATGACCGCTTTAATTTGACCCGGCAGGAGTGATTCGAGCAATTCAGCAATACCGTTTTTCACCTGCGAGTTTGATGCAGCTACAACGTACGACTGGTAGCCGTATTTCTCTAATACTGTATCTATTGTCTGCAGCACACCGGCACCGAAGTGCACCTCTGCAGGATTATTAAAAGTAAACATTTTATTTCCCCCTTGGTTTATCTTTTACATTGTACTCATATCGTTTAAAACGCACGGTCAGCGGCTGGAATAAAAGTAAATAGAGCAGAAACATTATAAAACTGATTAACAGAGACGGCACAATCGGCCAGCCCATCAGCGGAATTAAGATAAAGATAAACAGCGCCACACTGAGAATCGCGATATAATCGTATATAATTGATAATGTAGACGGCTCAAGATATTCTTTGCACTTTGCACATTTAATACGTGTCCGCGGTTTCAGGGCATAACCGAGCAGTTTTTCCTTGTATGTCCATTGGTGTTTACAATACGGACACTCTCCCATGACATCACCTTACTTTATGTTTTCTTAGCGTAATTATAACAAAAAAGAAGAGCGCGTTCGCTCTTCTTATTCATCATCTTCAAATTCATAGTAATCTTTTAAAATATCTTTAATGCTGTTTTCTTCTTTGGACTGCACGAGTTTTATATTAGTTGTAACGTGGTCGCAGCCCTCGTTTGATAAATGAGCATTTATCTTTTTAACTAAGTTAAACAGTTCGTCGATGCTGCCTTCAACTGTCGTTTCCTGCGGACCGACAAAATGCGTTAAACCGCAGCTTTCAATCAGCTCGATTGCACTTGTCGTATGCGAATAAAGTTTAGCATCGCCCGGATGATACGGCAAAACCTGAATACTCATCAAATAGTTCATTTAAATCTCTCCTCAAAATCTTTTCTGTTACCATTATGATACTATACATTATAGAAAACAAACATTTAGAGGTGACCGTTATGTTTAAAATAAGCAAAGGTTTAAATATTATTTTAATTGTCATAGCACTCGGTATGATTTATTACTTTGCACAGGATTTTCTTAGTCCTTCATGGAACATTCCCTTAGTTATCCTGCTGCTGGTACTCGGTGCCGCATCGATTATTTCCATTATTAAAAAGGAAGAACCCGATGATTAATCCAGGTACGGTACAATATCGACCTGGTCACTGTATGATGTCATATGCTCTTCCACATCACCGTATACATCATCCATTCCCATATCCGCCAGCGGATGAAGATAAAAATCTTCATACTCATTGCTGTCGACATAGGTCGGCATAAAGCGTACCGCTTCAATATCAGTTTCGCCGCCCGACTGTTCAACGCTCACTTCCAAAATTCCGCCGAGCCGTGTATTTAATGACTGCTGGGCGCTGAAGAAATTCGACATTGAATAGGCAATAACTGCTTCTGATCCATCTTCTCTTTCATAATGCTCGATAGGCTGCAGCGTGTGCGGGTGCGATCCGACAATAATATCAGCACCTGCATCTGCCATCGTGCGGTATTCAGGCACATGCTCTTCGCGCGGGAATTCATCGTATTCCACACCCTGATGGTAGCTGACAATCAGCACATCCACCTTCTCTCTTAATGCTTCAATATCCGATAGAATTCTCGGCATATCGATAATATTTACTAAATACTCCTGACCTTCCGGTACAGGAATGCCGTTTGTTCCATATGTATAGGCCAAGAAGCCGACATCTGTGCCGTTTACATTAAAAATCCTGTCGCGGTTCATATCTTCTTCACTGATGTTTGCACCGACATAATCAATGCCGCGTTCAGTTAAGTTTTCAGCTGTAGCGAGTACTCCATCAGTGCTGCGGTCAAGCGTATGGTTATTAGCAAAGTTTACAATATCCGCATCAAAGTAACTCAGCAGGTCCGCAACTTCTTCCGGCGCGTTAAACGTCGGGTATCCGCTTAAACCGAGTTCTTCACCGCCGATAGGTGTCTCCTGATTCATAAACACCAGATCCTGCTGCTGCAGATAAGGCGCAACGCTCTCAACACGGGATGTAAAATCGTAGCCGTCCTGTGTCTCGACATCTTCATATAAATAGTCGTGAATCAAAATATCTCCCGTCGCGGCAAAAGTAAATGAACTGTCCAGATACTGACTCAGATTCTCAAAAAGCGCTTCTTTATTTATGCTGTTAAATTCTTTAGTGCGGGCTTCCAGCGGCTCTTCATCAGAACCTCCAAATATGTTCAAAAATAATAATACCGATAAAATTATTTTCATATTATTCCCTCCGTAAAATATTTCCCTGTTTTCGGTCAAATTAAAAATCTTCAAAACTAATCCGCATCGGCCTCATTTACTTTATCAACAATATACTTTGTCTGCTTTCTGACAGATATTAAATCATTTGTAATATAATCATCACGGTTTAATAAAATAACGTGTGCTGCCGGAATGCCGAGCGCTTCAGAAAACTGCTGCTGCAGTGCTTCATCTGCTGTATTTTCCACGTTCACAAAGATATAATCCGTTTCAAATGCATTGAAATTTTCCGGCTGCTTTACATCGAATAAATTTTCCTGCAAGTCGTTTTTCGCTGACTCATCCATTTGAAAACCTAGCACATCGTACACAGCTTCTGTACCGTAGCTCATATATTCATTATATAGAAGATAGCCGTCTGCGTGTTCTACAGCCACAAGTGCCTGTTTACCATCGGCCTGTTCATTCAATTCACGTTTCAGCACCGTTGTCTCAGCTTCCCACTCATCACCAATTTTGTTCGCTTCGTCTTCTTTATTTAAAATGACCCCTAAATAATACAGCTGCGTCAAATATGCACGCGGACTGAAAGGACTCATAATCCCCGACGAATAAGTAATTCTGATCGACGGAGCGATTTTCTGATATTCCTCAAAGTATTCATCCGGCGAGTATGTAACAATTAAATCCGGTTTAATTTCTTTAAGTGAATCCAAATCTCCAGGTTCAAGATAAGTCACTTCTGTGCCGAAGGCATCTTCTACAGTGCCGTTATTTTCCAAGCCTTCATTGACACCGCTTACATCAAAACCTAAAAGAGCGGCATTGCCGGGATCAATTGTACGGAACAGCACAATGCTTTCAGGGTTTGCCGGAATATCAATTTCATTCGTATCCTCGGTTGTAATCCGTCTTGTTTCTCCATCTTCTGATATATCAATTTCTCTAAAGCTTGAACAGCCTGTCAGCAGCAGCACTGCTGTCAAAAGTATCATAATTTTTATTTTCATCTCGTCACCTTCACTATTTATACCGTCATTATACACATAAAAAAAGCCGGGGGATACCCGGCTTTTTCTTTAAGCAAGTGCTTCATTTCTTTCAGCAGCTTCAGCATGCTGTGCTCTGTATTTATAATAAAATTCGAGAAACTTATCAAGCTTTCCTTCGGAAATACTTTTTATGCTGACGAGCAGCTTATCATTCTGCCAAAGATGAAGGATATGTCCCACCATCAGCAAGTCCTCAACTGTTACCCGTGTAATATCTTTGAAGCTGATCTCCTCTACGCAAACCATATCATGATCTTCCAGGTTCATAAATAATCTGTGAGTTGTCGCAACCAGTGATCCGTGGTATGTACTTTTCTCTCCCTTAAAGTACTCCACTGATCCTACTAAAGCCGGACCTACTACTTCTCTCGGCAGTAAATTTACACCTTCAATGTGTTTTAATTTGTTGTACATAGACAACATCCCCTTTATTTGATGTTATTTATCTATTTACCACCAAAGAGAGCGTAATAAACATCTTTAAATTTTAAAAATATAACACCGAGTATCACACCGGTAATTCCGCCGAGAGTATTTAAAATAACGTCATCAATACTCGTAATTCTGCCAATTGGAAGAAGATACTGCATCGTTTCGATAAACACCGACAGCAGCGTGCATAAAATTGTTGTCAGCAGCTCTTTTCTGATAATAATATACAGAAAAAATGCTGCAGGAATAAATAGGACAATATTCATCAGCACGCTGTTGATTAATGCTTCTGTCGTGGCAAAATACCACATTTCTTCTATGCTTGCAAAAGGTGTCAGTTCAGTGATATCACTGTCGTTCGAAGTCGGCATCATGGTCACGAGAAATATACCGACCAGGCTCATTGTCAGTCCGATGACCGATAAATACTTAATTTTTTTAGAAATTGAATCCAGGTGATATCCGTGCTTTATGTTAATCATTAACGTAATAACCGTAATCAGCATGAAAATCATTATAAATATCGGAATCACCGGATGAAATGCTTCAAATAAAATACCCATAAAATATAATGCCTCTAATCTTCTCCAAATTGCTGTTCTGTAAATGCTCTGTACATATCGTGCGAAGCCATCAGTTCTATGTGGGTCCCTTCGCCTGTTAATTGTCCGCTGTCAATAAAGTATATCTTATCTGAATTAACAATGGTCGACAAACGATGTGCGATTACGAGAACCGTTCTGCCTGCCATGAGATCATTCAATGCTTCCCCGACGTATTTTTCAGACTGCGAATCGAGACTTGCTGTCGCTTCATCCAGCATTAAAATTTGGGGATTGCGTAAAAATGCCCGTGCGATGCCGATACGCTGGCGCTGGCCGCCTGAGAGTTTCACACCGCGTTCACCGACTTCTGTCAGGATACCGTCCGGCAGTTCATCGATAAATTCACTGGTATAGGACTGTTTTACTGCACGTTCTATATCCTCGTCAGTGTATTCACCAGCTTTTAAGCCGTAGGTGATATTGTCTTTAATGGTGCCGGAGATAATTGCGCTTTCCTGGGCAACATAGCCGATACCGCTCCGGTATTCACTGAGAGGAATATTTTCAATACCTATATTATCGATGGTAATACTTCCGCTCCAAACGGAATAATAGCGTTCAATAAGAGAAAATATTGTGGATTTCCCGCTGCCGCTTGGACCGACAAAGGCGATTTTCTGGTTATTTTTTGCGGTAAAAGAGATGTTTTCAAGCACTGGTGTATCCTCATAACCGAAAGATACATTATTAAACTGAAGCGTCTTATAAGCCAGTGACACATCTTCCAGACTGCCAGATTTTTCATCACCCATTTCCAGAATGCCCATAATTCTTCCCGTTGCCCCGAGTGCTTTATTGTATTCGGTAAAGAACATGGCAAACATGGTCATCGGCATAATAATCTGGAATAAATATAATAAGAAAGCAACCAGTGTACCGATTGTCATCGTTCCGTCAGCCACCCTCAGTCCTCCGTAACCGATGACCAGTATAATGACAAACATCATAATCGTATACATAATCGGCGATAAGAGAGCATTGATGACTGCCTCTTTCATGCCGTATTTATAAAGCTGCCCGATACCCCTGTTACCCTTTTGCTGTTCATAGTTTTCTGCGTTAAATGATTTCATTAAGCGAATTTCGCTCAGCGTTTCCTGAATGGCACCCGTAAAGGCGGCAGTTTCATCCTGCAGCTTTTTTGATACTTTCTGCATGCGGCTGCCGAGCGGCATAATAACCGCGATAGATATCGGAAGCGACACGAACATTATTAAAGTCAGTTTCCAGTCGAGGAAAAATAAAATAATGACTGAACCTGCTACACTCAGCACACCGCTGATTAACTGAGGAAAATGACTCGTAATCAGATTTTGAATAATACTTGTATCGTTAACGACCCGGCTGACAGACTCGCCGCTTTTTGTTTTATCGAAATAACTGACTGGCAGCTTAAGAAACTTGGCCCAGACCATTTCCCTTAAACTCCGGACAACGGTCTGGCCTATTTTTGCAAGCATGTAGTAAGAAATACCGTCTATGACTGCACTGCCTAAAAATACACCGGTAATTAATATAACGAGAGGCATAGTAATTAAGTCAGTATTGAATCCGTCGATAAACATTTGTGTTAACAGCGGAACAATCAGCGAACCGGCAGTGCCGATCAGCGTCAGCAGGACACCTGTGAAAAACAAACCTTTTTTAACGTTAGTACTTTTAATTAAATTAATAAATTTTTTAAACGATGCTTTTTCTTTATTATTATTCAAGTTGCGGCTCCTTTCATAATTGCACTTTTATATTATAACGATTTTTTTCTGTTTAAGCATTATGGTAAACTTACTTTAACAAATTAAAGGGGGAGTATTATGGCTTTGGAAATGACCGATCTTACAAAAGTGTTCGGAGAACAGACTGCTGTGGATTCGATTAACATTAAAGTTCCTGCAGGAAGCATGTACGGTTTTCTCGGCGGAAACGGTGCTGGAAAAACGACGACCTTCCGCATGATTCTCCAGCTGCTCACACCCACATCCGGTTCAATTCTATATAACGGCAAGAGCATCGGCTATCATATGACAAATCAAATCGGCTACCTGCCTGAAGAACGCGGGCTGCATCCCAAGTTAAAAGTATCTGAACAGGTACTGTATTTAGCCGAATTAAAAGGCATGTCAAAAAAAGATGCGGATAAAGCTTTGGATTACTGGCTCGAACGCTTTAAAGTAACAGAAAATAAGTTTAAAAAAATCGAAAAACTGTCCAAAGGGAACCAGCAGAAAATCCAGCTGATTGCTTCTATAATACATAACCCCGAATTAATCATTCTGGATGAGCCTTTCAGCGGTCTCGATCCAATTAATGTTGAGATACTGAAAGACGCGGTAAAAGATTTAAATGCACAGGGTTCCACTATTATTTTCAGTACTCACCGCATGGAGCATGTTGAAGAACTGTGCGAAGAATTATGTATCCTCGACCGCGGCAAACAGATTGTCAGCGGCAATATCGACCAGATTAAACAAGACTTCGGGCAGAAGGAAATCATTATTGAAGGCGAACATGATATTGCCTTTATCAAAGATATACCTGGTGTACTTGAGATGAAACAGATAAGAAATAAATCGGTAATAAAAATTGCAGATGAAAAATATGCCGAGGATATTTATAACCGGATTACCGATATTGGTTTCTTTAAAAGATTCCAGGTCAACGAACCTTCTTTAAATGATATCTTTATAGCGAAAGTAGGCCGTGACTATGAATAAATTTATGACGACATTTAACCTTACTTTCTTTTCAAAACTTAAAGCCAAATCGTTTTTAATCACAACACTGATTATTATAGCGGGGATGTTTATCGCTTTTAACCTGGATAAAATTATTGGACTGTTTGATTCGGATGATGAAGAATTAAGACTCGAAGTTGAGGCGGATGAAACATTCCTATCGGTATTCGAACCGACACTCCAGTCTTACGATGAAACGATTGAAATCGCCGGCGAAGATGGCGATGCAGTACTCGACATTGTAAATACCGATCCGCTGGAAGCCGAGCTCCGGATGAATGAAGAAATCTCATCATCCCAGGAAGAAAGTATTAAGCTTGCTTTAAATGAAACAAACCGTGCTTATGTACTTCAGACACTCGAGCTCTCGGAAGAGGAAATTTCCCGGATGTATGAAGAAGTACCGGTCGAATTTTTAGTGGCGTCAGATAATGAATCAGGCAATTTCGAGGCAGCTGATTCAGATGAGACAAACATCCTGAATATGATTATTTTCTACTTCTCGGTTATCCTGATGTTTATTATCATTCTGAACTACGCAAGCCAGATTGCGACAGAAATTGCGAATGAAAAATCTTCGCGTGTCATAGAGATGATTGTATCGAGCATCCGCCCGACACAGCATTTAATGGCAAAAGTACTCGCTATGATTTCTGTCAGTGTTATCCAGGTCGGCCTGATTACAGGCGGCGGCCTGATTGCATTTTACTTTTCTGATACATCCGCCCTTCTCGACCAGTTCGGACTCGAGACGAATGATCAGACTTTAAAAATTGTAGTTTACTGTATTATCTTTGTTATTCTCGGACTGATTCTTTACCTGTCAGTTGCAGCTATGCTTGGTTCATTTATTAACCGGATGGAGGATCTCCAGCAGGGATTGATGCCGGTAACCTTCCTCAGCATGATCGGATACTTTATCGCACTCGGGGCCATGTCGTTTGCAGATAACATTGCAGTAACAATTACAAGCTACTTCCCATTCTTTACACCCTTCGTTATGCCGCTCCGCCTGCTCGTTAATGATACAGGACATATGCCGATGATAATTGGTATTCTAATTATGATAATTACGATAATTATCGCACTGTCTCTCGCAGGCTTCGTCTATAAAAGAAGTGTCTTGTCGACAGAAAGCGGCATTATCAAAAACATTAAAAGAATTAAAAAATAAGCATTGCATTGACCTCCCTTTCATCGAAAAGATGAAAGGGAGGTCTTAATTTATTATGTATTATTGTGCAATATATTCTTTAAAAGTAAATTTCTTTTTATTTTTAAAATATGCATAAATTTCACATCCAAAAAAAGTTTCAAATACTCATTGACAAAGCATTTTAATGTTGTATCATGATGTAGACGAAAAACAAAGGAGTCCTGAATATGCAAGTAGAATTAACAAGATTTAGGGTGAAAAAAGGTAAAGAAGAACTGGTCGATCAATGGATGGAATTTTTAAATGAACATATGAACGATGCCCTTCTTACACTTGACGGCGAGAAAATGTTTGTGGAAACAATTATGAGAGACACTATGGGTGCTTACGATTATCTTTACTGGTATTCTATTCAGGCAGATGACGGTGACTCTAACTCGGAAACTGAAAGATGCATCGATAGAAAACATCTTGAATTCTTTAGTAAATGTATCGACAGAACATACCGTCCAAAAAACTTAAGAACAGAAGTTGTGATGATTCCTCAGCGAATTAAAAAACAAATCGAAGAAGCTGCGGAAGAAGTTTAATATATGAATACAGCCGAAAACGTATAAAAGGCACTGAAATCTAATTTTAGAATTCAGTGCCTTTATTTTATTGCTTCTCTTTCTCTTCTGCCCGAAGCGCTTTTAGACTGTAGAGAATGTAATAGCCTGCAAAAATTACCGCCACAAGCTGCAGAAACCAGTTCACTTCGACCATCGTATTCGCGATAATTAAAAATATGACCAGCATGGCAGCTGTATATATCATTTTCTGTTTATGTTCATTCATAAAAAATACTCCTAACACATATGTATTAGAAGTATTATCTCACAATTTAAATTTATTCACCAATCGCAGCAGCATCTGCAATGATGGTTACATCCTCATGATTATTTAAAATAGAAGCCGGGTTATTTTCAGTTACTTCGCCGCTTAATAATGCATTCAGCGCTTCTTTTTTATTTTCACCATAAATAAGTATAACAATTTTTTTAGCTTTCATAATTGAATTCAAGCCCATGGTAAAAGCCTTAGATGGCACGTCTCCAAGATTGTCGAAGAAACGCGAGTTATCCTCAACAGTCTCCGGTGTTAAATCAACAACATGCGTCAGGGAGTCAAAAGATGTACCCGGTTCGTTAAATGCAATATGTCCATTGCGTCCGATACCAAGGAGCTGTACATCAAGACCCGCTTCATCGATTGCCTGTTCATAGGCTTCAACTTCTGTTTCAGCATTCTCAGCTTTGCCGTTTAATAAATGAATATTTTCTTTTGGAATCGAAACATGATTAAAGAAATTTTCATGCATATAATATGAATAACTCTGCTCGTGGTCTTTATCGAGTCCTACGTATTCATCCAGATTAAAAGTAGTAATATTGTTCTGATCAACGTCGCTGCCATTTAACTTTTTAATCAGTTCCATATAAGTGCCTTCAGGTGTTGAACCAGTTGCGAGGCCAATGACAGGTTTTTCATTTTCTTTGATAACATCAAATAAAATATCAGATGCTTTCTTGCTCATTTCTTCATAAGTGCTAACTTTTACTAACTCCATAATGTCCTCCTAATTTGACTGCAGGTTTTCAATAATAATATGAACTGCGCGGGTAATATCTTCCTGAGGCCAGCTCGGCACACGCTGTGCGATACCAATTTCATGACTCGGCGGCACGTGCACAAAACCTGCCGGAATATCCAGCTTCTTATGCTGCAGATAATACAGCTCGCTGTACATTAAATTGTTGCACAAATACGTGCCTGCTGAATTCGAAATATTTACAGGGATATTTTCGTTCAATAACGCAGTTTCAAGCTGCTTTAACGGCAATTTTGAAAACAAGCCGTCGGCGCCATTTTCATAAATTTTTTCGCCATTCGGTTTAAAACCAGTATTATCTTCACGTCCGTCAATTGTATTAATCGCAATGCGTTCAAGATGAACACTTGAAATACCGCTTGCGAGACCTAAAGAAACCACCGCGTCAGGCTCGACAGCCTCGATATCTCGTTCGATTAACGAGTTGATTTCCTTAAACGCTACAGGGTAAACCCTGCCGATAATTTTATAATCTCCGATGATTTTACCTTCGAGACTTTCGACGGCAGCCTGGGTCGGATTTGTTTTAAATTTTAGAAATGGTTCATAGCCCGTTAACAGTAACTTTTTCATAGATTATCATCCTTTTTATATTACTTCGTAAATAAAGTAATAAGTAAATAAATAGTAGCATAAAACCCGTAAAAAGTGTGAAATTTCTGTGTTGTGGAACCGATTTTTTTGTATATTCTCATAGACTCAGGCGCATTCCATTTCCGGTTTATCCGGTTCATGACAACGACATGCTGTCGGAAGTCACAGTGACGGGACATGCATACAAAATCGCTCTTATATTTAAATTTACTGCTTCGCATGCACTTCCAGTTCCCTGTTGTCATTCCAGCACGCTTGGTTCACAACACCGAACTTCTGTTGTAAACCGCCAACATAAAATGCACCTACACTTAATTGAATATAAGAGAAGGTGCATTTCTGTTATTGAAGTATTTTATAAATAACATCCGCAATATATGTTTCCAACAATGCAGCTGTTATTATTATTGGTAATACTAAAAGAATATAAGTTTTAACTGTTGTTATACTTTATTCATTCCTTCTTCAATTCAGGAGTCCGATCATTTAAATTGCTCATTATTCCATGTATATCCGGATTGATAATAAATGCTATTCCAGCTGCAGCAATCGTTATAATTACAGACAGTATTGAAAATTTACATGCTCTTTTCAGTATCTCGGTCAATTCGATTACTCTTCTGAACTCTTCATATCCCGGCTCCACTTTTTCTTCCGGAAATTCATATATGTCACTGTCCTGAGTAAATATTCAAGCGGACCGTATGTGAAGTGTTTTAAATACCAGACTGCCAAAATCATCTGCAGTATATAAAAGACGATAAAAATCACTGCGCTCAACGCAAACATATCTGATCCGAACATTCCAAATCCATAGCCGTAGAATATAGTTGTTCCTATTAAACTCTGCATAATATACATTGTAAGAGACAATTTCCCCATGCTTTTCAAGCCCGTTATTACCTTGCTGTTCTCATGGAACTGATAGATATATTTTATTAAACTCATCAGACCAAATGAGAGTACAAGAGCGAACATAAAATTAAGTGAATAGGCGATTTCTTCATTCTCCATCCAGTGAATTGATGATTTTAAAATAATACTTACCGGTATTAAGTAAATAAAAATTTTCGAGCTCCAGAAATGATTTGCATTTTTACTGAACCATCCTGCTTTCGATAAATATACACCTACTGCGTAAAACATTGCCGGCATTAACATTCCTAATAATACAACCAGTACTCCGGCACCGTCCATAGCTTCCATTTTTTCAATGAAAAACGGATCTTCAAGACTCTGTCTCGCATCCAGAATTTCTCCGTAGTTTCCGCTGCTGTAAACTTCAGTTAATGACGACATATACTCCTGTTCATCTTCCGCACTGACAGCAGGTCCGGTATTTTCCACCGGTTCTGCCGGCAGGAAAAATGATGCTGCAGTTATTAAGATAAGACCTGCAGCAAGCAGGATAGTCACTATTCTAAAGAACCATTTTGGCAAGCTGATAAACGGTATGAAAATAATCATAGCGATTCCGTACGCAAGAAGAATATCCCCTTCCCATATAAAATAACTGTGAAGGAGACCGAGTATAATAATTCCGCCAGCGCGGCACAGCAGCTTAAACCTTTTCCATTTCATTTCTTTATTTTTCATAGACTGAAATAGTTTATCCATTGAAAAACCAAATAAAACTGCAAATATCGGCAGGAAACTTCCTTCAAATATTACTTTAACTGTTTTAAAGATAAATTCATTTATTCCATTTAAATCATAGTATTCCATATGATCTTTACCAGACAAACCAAATTGAAATATCAGCAGGTTTGCCATAAATATCCCCAGTAAACTGAAGCCTCTGACAGCATCAGCACTTTCTATTCTTTTCATAATTTTCACCTCATTCTAATTATAATCATCTCCCTTTAATTGAACTTTAACTGCAGCTTAAATCTTTCTTAAATCTGGACAATTTCTATAGTTATTTTTACTGGTTGCCCCTACAATTATAATGAGGTGATATATATGTCCGGAAGAATACTCGTAATAGAAGACGATAAAGATATTCAGGAACTAATTAAACTGAGCTTATCGACGCAAAACATCGGCAATATTTACATGGCGGATAATATAGATGATGCGAAGAATCTGCTCTTAAAGAATGATTTTCAAGTTGTTCTCCTGGATTTAAATTTAAAATCAGAAAATGGCTATCAGCTTTTAAAATACATGAACTTAGCAATTACAAAAGTATTAATTGTTACAGCCAAAGATACAGAATCGGATGTATATAAGGGATTTGAACAAGGAGCCATTGATTATATCAAAAAACCGTTTGACCCGATTGAACTCGCCTACCGTGTAAAAGCTCATATTGATCCCGTCCCTGTATTGAAGTTCGGTACTTTATCAATTAACAGATTCACAGCAGAGGTGTATAAAAATGGTAATCCGGTCCGTTTAACTGCGAGAGAATATGATCTCCTTCTTTGTTTTGCATCTCATAATAACCAGATACTGACAAAAGATCAGCTGTACACCGCAGTTTGGGGATATGACGTTTTCGTCGATGACAACACTTTGATGGTTCATATACGAATGCTGCGCAAGAAAATTGAGGCTGATCCCAACAATCCTTCTTTCATCCGCACAATCAGAGGCAAAGGATATATTTTCAGAGGTGGCGAGAATGAATAAACGATTTGCTTTTATATTCATCAGGTACATATCTCTATTTGTTGCTCTAAGTTTTCTCGTCATTTGTGCGGGTTTAATAATTTTTTTTACGGCCTTCAATTCAATTTTCTCTTCTTCAGTCGACAAACTCGAAGCAGGTGATTTAATTTACGCTGTCGAGGAAACTAACGGGCATTACTCTTTCAGTGACAGTTTTCAAGAAGGGCTGGAGGAAAACGGGTATAGTGCTTATCTCGTTAATGATGACGCAGATACTCTCTATCCAAATATAAACTACAATGTGAAAGACACCATATTAGATAATTTATCAAATGTGATTGCACTGCCTTACAAAAAGGGCGAACATCTTATTATGATTAAAGAAGGAGAAAATAATACTCCTGACATTAATAATAGAGAAGATATCGATACATCCCGTCTGATAGACAGTTTATATACACATAATTATAACCGTTATAATTATCATATCGAAAATGGCAGCCTCCTTTTTTTTGAAAGTATGACTCAGCATGATTATGCATATACAGATGAATTTACCGATGAAGATATCAGGCTGTTCAAATTAATCGGCATTCTTTTTATATTAATTCCCTTGATTGTAATTGCTTTGACAATTATTATGGCTATAGTACTCACACGTAAACTCAGCCGCCCTTTATTCTTCTATGCTGACTGGCTGACTCAGCTTTCAAAAGGGCTGTTATACAAACCGAGTTCTCTGCATAATCGCCGGAAAGCTCAAAAGATGTACAGGGAACTTGATGCTGCTGTTGAATCACTGAACACGCAGCTGCTCAATGACCGGTTATACCAGAACCAGATTGACTACTATCGAAACCGGTGGATGAGTCAAATTTCCCATGATCTTAAATCTCCGTTAACGTCTATTTACGGCTATGCGAAAGTGATGCCGCACTTCCCGGATGATCAGAAAAAGTATACTCTATTAATTTCTGACAAGGCTAAGTATATGGAAAATCTAATCGACAGTTTAAACAGCAATTTTAAACTGGAAACTGCTCAAATGGAAATCGATAAAGATATGTTCTCATTGACAGGAGCTTTAAATGAAATAGTCAGCACTATCGGTTACGATAAAATTAATATCTCTGCCGACCTTGACGATGAACATTATTACGGCAACAAACTGTATATTGAACGGATGTTTATCAACCTGATAGAAAACAGTCTGGATCACAATAAACTTAATCCTGATATAGATATATATTTAACCGATGAAAACAATGGGGTTTGTATACACTACAAAGATAACGGTAAAGGTATGGACCACAGTTCTGCAGAAAACCTTATGAAGAATGGTGTAACTTCTAAAAATAATAGTGAAAATCACGGCATCGGTTTTTCTGTTATTAAAGATGCGATAGAGTTCCATAATGGTTCGTTTACTGTCTTACCGTCAGAATCAGGCGTGCATTTCAAAATTTATTTATATTAAAAAATCCCTCCGGCTGGAGGGATTTTCTATGCTATTCCAAGTCTTTAAGATAAGGGAAACTGCTCGGGTACTGGTAGTAGCCGTCCAAGTCAGAGTTAATTCCTGTTAATAGTGTCGTATGGAAGACCGGGATTAGCGGCTGCTCGTCTATAATAATCTGCTGTGCATCTTCGTACATCTGAAGACGTGTTTCTTCATCCATTTCTACACGCGCATTATCCAGTAATTCATCAACTTCCGGATTGGAGTATCTCGTTCTGTTTCCAGGTGCGCCTATATTATCCGAATGGAACATCGGGTATAAGCCGTAATCCGCATCGAGCGTTACTGTTCCCCAGCCGCCCATAAACATTTCATGGTCCCCGTTCGCTGTATATTCCTGGTATGCTCCCGCTTCCATTAGAGAAATTTCCAAGTCCACACCGATTTCAGATAATACTTCCTGCATATACGTTGCAACGTCCTGATGTGTTCTCGAATTCAGTACAACTTCCGCTGTAAATCCTTCCGGATAATCACTTGCTGCAAGGTATTCTTTTGCCTGATCAAGGTCGTACTCAATTGGCTCTAAATTTTCACTGTAGCCATGTACTGTCGGGTTTAGCGGTGTTTCCGCAACTTCGTGAATGCCCACTAAAATATTTTCGATAATCGCATTTTTATCGATTGCAGAGGCAATGGCCAGGCGGACATTTTCATCATTAAATGGTTCCTTTTCCGTGTTAAATCCTAAATACGTCATGTTTGCACTCGGGCGCTGCTGAACTTCGCTGCCTTCGTTTGCATCAACCTGCTGAACATCATTCGGATCCATCGGATAAATAATATCCGCTGTGCCTGATGTTAACTCAGCAATACGGGACTGGTCTTCCGGTACTGCTCTGAATGTAATTGATTCAGGTTTAGCAGGCTCTCCCCAGTACTCTTCGTTTCTTGTTAATGTAATGTGTTCACCTTCATTAATCTCTTCAAATTTAAAGAATCCTGTCCCCACCGGTGTACGGTTAACTTCAGTCAGCGGGTTGCCGCCTTCTTCCATTTGAGCATAATCTGCATCGATGACTTCTTTACTAATCATATGTCCGCCAGGATGCGCCAGGTGAGCGGGCAAGGCTGCAAATGGTTCGTCTGTATGTATCTGAACCGTGTAGTCATCAATAATTTCCACTTCCGAAATTTCAGTAAACAAGAAGGACAATGGTGACGCAACTTCCTCATCGCGCACCCGGTCAAGGTTAGCTTTTACCACTTCTGCATTAAAGTCACTGCCGTCATGGAATTTAATCCCTTCACGAAGTTTAAATTCCCAGGCTGTATCTGAAATCTGTTCATAACTTTCAGCAAGCCCCGGCTCCAGTTCCAAATCCTGATTTAATTTTACAAGCGTTTCGTAAATATTAGTCATCACATAAAGTGAGTAACCATCGTTTGCCGCATGCGGGTCAAGTGAGTTCGGCAGGGCCATAATACTGAAATCAATTGCTTCCCCATTCCCAGAGTCTCCTTCTGTTTCCGCCACTTCTTCTTCTACGTCACTGTCACTCGTGCAGGCAGCAAGTATTAATACAAATGCTGCCATTAACAGCATTGATAATTTCTTCATCATTCTTCCTCCAATTTCCTTAATGCATATTATTATACTATGAATTGGTTGCAGACACCATACAATTTTAAAATAAAAAACAGGAGAAATAATCACCTGTTTATACGCCGCGTTCTCCAATATCTTTACGATAAAATAACGCATCATTATTAAATTCAATCTTTTTAGTATTATTATATGCAGTCTGTTTAGCCTCTTCGAGTGTGTTTCCGCGTCCTGTTACAAGCAGTACTCTGCCGCCGGCAGTTTCATAACGGTCGTCTTTAAGATGATTCAGCCCGCTATTAAATATTTCATCTTCCAGCTCATCAGGAATAATAACCGAAGCACCCTTAACATAATCTTTCGGGTAACCTTTCGATGCCAATATTACACCGAGCATAGAGTCGCTGCTGAATTGCAGCTCGTAAGACTCTTTATTTCTGACCGCTTCAAGCACATCGATAAAATCCGATTCAAGAAGCCCCAGCAGCACCTGAGCTTCCGGATCACCGAATCGTGCGTTAAATTCAATTGTTTTAACACCGTCTTTAGTAATAATAGCCCCGAGATACATCACACCGAAGTAATCCAGTCCTTCTTTTACCATTGCATCTGCCATCGGCTTAACTATTTTGCTGACAGCTTCCCTGATTACATCAGAACCAATATGAGTTACAGGCGCATAGGCACCCATACCTCCCGTATTCGGTCCC
Organism: Jeotgalicoccus halotolerans; assembly: GCF_003387165.1. Classification (GTDB taxonomy): domain Bacteria; phylum Bacillota; class Bacilli; order Staphylococcales; family Salinicoccaceae; genus Jeotgalicoccus; species Jeotgalicoccus halotolerans. Next base: position 114,946 of record NZ_QUMW01000012.1, on the reverse strand, counting down.
GTATCTCCGTCATACGCCCGTTTATGATCCTGGGCTACAATATTGAACGGCAATGTGTACTCTCCGTTTACGAGCACCATTAAGCTGAACTCCTCACCTTCAAGGAATTCTTCAATGACAACTGGATTATCTTCACCTTCGGCAAACATTTCTTTTAATGCATCGAGCGCTTCATTTTCAGTCATTGCCACAGCAACACCTTTGCCTGCAGCCAGACCGTCTTTTTTAATGACTATCGGTGCGCCTTCTTGTTTAACGTACTCTGCTGCTTCGATTAAATTCGTAAATGTCTGGTAGGCTGCAGTCGGGATGTCGTATTTAAACATAATTTTTTTGGCAAAAGCTTTGGAAGACTCGAGCTGTGCTTCCAGCTTTCTCGGTCCGAACACTTTCACTCCCGCAGCTTCCAGTGCATCAGCGAGACCTTCATTAAGCGGGGCTTCAGGACCGATAACTGCCCATGTAATGTTCTCCTTTTTCGCCAGTTCAACAATCCGGTCAATATCGGAATCTTTAATATCGCTGTGTACGTCAGCATATTTCTCTATACTGCTGTTGCCGGGTACTGCGTGTATGTTTTTTGTATGCTTTGACCGGCTTAAAGCTTTCACGAGAGCATGCTCCCGTCCGCCGCCGCCAATTACTAATACATTCATTGATTTCCGTCCCCCAGTATTAATGTTTGAAATGACGCATTCCCGTAAATACCATTGCGATACCGTTCTCATTACAAAAATCGATTGATTCATTATCGCGTTTTGAACCGCCGGGCTGGATTATTGCTTTTATTCCGTACCGGTGTGCATTTTCCACTGTATCCGGCATCGGGAAGAACCCGTCGCTTGCGAGAACAACATTGTCTCCAAGCTCAATTGCTCGTTCCGCTGCAATTTTCAGGGCGCCGACACGGTTCATCTGACCGGCGCCGATACCGACTGTCTGTTTACTGTTGGCGAGGACAACCGCATTCGACTTCACATGTTTAGATACTTCCCAGGCAAGTGCCAATGCTCTCAGCTGGTCTTCATCAGGTTTCTGTTCTGTAACATATTCAAGAGAATCTTTATCGAGTTTCCCTGTATCACGCGATTGTACAAGGTAGCCGCCCGACACGCTGACAAATTCGTCCTGCACTGCATCTTCTGTAAAATCAACCTGCAGGAGACGAATATTTTTTTTCGCCGTTAAAATGTTCAATGCTTCTTCTGAGAAATGCGGGGCAATAATTACTTCTAAAAACACCTTGCTTAATTTTTCTGCTGCCGCTTCATTCACTGTTTTATTAAGCGCAACGATACCGCCGAAAATCGACTGATTATCAGCATCGAATGCATTTTGAAACGCATCTTCCAGCGTATCGCCGGTACCGACACCGCAAGGGTTCATATGTTTAACTGCAACTGCCGCCGGCAGGTCGAATTTCTTCGCCAGCTGGAAGGCGCTGTCCGCATCCCTTAGATTGTTGTAGCTCAGTTCTTTGCCGTGGAGCACCTTGGCGTTGAGAATTGTATTTTGCTCGTCTGACGTTTTAACGTATTTTGCACTCTGGTGCGGGTTCTCACCGTAACGGAGAGTCTTCTCGCTCTGTGCAAAGAAGTTTACGATTGCCTGATCATAGTCGTTCGTGTGGCGGAACACTTTGATCATCAGCTGTTTTCTGAAGTCCTCATCAAGCTCATTATTTTTAAGACGCTCCAGCACTTCTTCGTAATCAAACGGGTCCACAACTGTCGTAACATGTTTGTAGTTTTTCGCCGCTGCACGAAGCATTGTCGGACCGCCGATATCGATGTTTTCAACTGCATCGCTTTCAGTCACATCCGCTTTTCTGACTGTTTCTTTAAACGGATACAGATTGACAGCAACAAGATCAATCGTTTCTATATTATTTTTACGAAGATCTTCCATATGCGCCGCATTGTCACGATCTGCTAAAATACCGCCGTGAACTGCCGGGTGCAGTGTTTTGACACGGCCGTCCATAATTTCATTGAAATCCGTTAAGTCACTGACCTGCTTTACAGCAATATCAGCATCCTCGAGAGCTTTAAACGTGCCGCCTGTTGAATACAGCTCATAGCCTTGTTCAATGAGACCCGCTGCAAATTTCTCTATGCCTGTTTTGTTTGATACACTCAGCAATGCTTTCATAGTTAAACTCTCCCATCCAGTACTTTCTTCAGAGCTTCAGGATATAATTCGTACTCTGCCTGATGTATTTTATCTTCAAGTGATTGAAGTGTGTCATCTTCTTCTATTATAACTGCACTCTGTTCAATAATTTTTCCGGTATCAATCCCGGCATCGACATAATGCACTGTCACACCGGTTACTTTTACGCCGTAATTGTAGGCATCTTCTATACCATTCCTGCCTTTAAATGACGGCAGCAGCGAAGGATGCAGATTAATAATCCGGTCTTTATATGCATTAATAAACTCAGCCGACAATATTCTCATAAAGCCGGCGAGCACAATATAATCAATATTAAAACCTGAAACTGCTTCTCTGATGGCAGTCTCAAATTCCCGTTTGCTGGAATAAGCACCGCGATCAATAATAATTGAAGGTATATTTAATTTCTCTGCCCGTTTAAGTGCGAATACATCCGGCGAGTCAACAATCAGCACTTTAATATCAAATCCGGATTCTCTACTTCTTAAAGCAAGGTTTTCAAAATTAGAACCGCCGCCGGAAGCAAATACCGCAACATTACTGACCATTTATTTTAATTCCCTCTTCAGCAGTGACTTCACCAATCACGCTGCTCGTATAATTGAAGTCTTTCAATATATCGAGTGCCGTATCCGCTTCTTCTTTTGGCACGACAATAATAAAGCCGATGCCCATGTTGAAGACATTATATGCTTCTTCCTGTTTCATCCCGCTTTGTTCGAGCAGCCAGGCGAGTACTTTCGGCACTTCAATATTCGTAACGTCGAGACTCACGCCCAGTGTTTCAGGCAAGGCTCTCGGAATATTTTCAATAAAACCGCCGCCGGTAATGTGACTCATCGCTTTTATCGTTACTTTGCCTTTTAATGCTTTAACTTCCTGCGCGTAAATACGCGTCGGTTCAAGGAGCAGATCAAGCAGCTTGTCGCCATCCAGCTCTGCAGTCACATCAATTTGATTATCTGCAATAATTTTACGGACCAGGCTGTAGCCGTTTGAATGAATGCCGCTTGAAGCGAGACCGATAATTTTATCGCCGGCTTGAACAGATGTTCCGTCGATATACTGATCTTTCTCAACTGCACCGACAGCAAACCCCGCAATATCATATTCACCTTCGCCGTACATTTCTCCCATCTCGGCAGTTTCCCCGCCTATCAGCGCGCATTCAGACTGCACACAGCCTTCCGATACCCCTTTAACAATCTCTCCGATATGTTCAGGAACCACCTTGTTAACAGCAATATAATCAAGGAAATATAACGGTTCTGCGCCGGTCGTAATAATGTCGTTTACACACATTGCAACAGCATCGATGCCGATCGTATCGTGACGGTTATAATCGATGGCGAGCTTCAGTTTCGTGCCGACACCGTCAGTACCCGACACAAGTACAGGGGAGATCATCTTTAACTGTGACAAATCAAATGCTGCGCCGAAACCTCCAAGACCGCCGATAACTTCGGGACGCATAGTGCGTTTTACATGTCCTTTCATCTGTTCGACCGCTTCATATCCGGCATTAATATCGACACCGGCTTTTTTATATTGTTCAGACATGGTTATACTCCTTTCGTTTTCGCATCTTTTTCCTGCGGCAGCAAGCCATCAGTATTTTCAATCGGATAATTCCCTGTAAAGCACGCATCACACTGTCCGCGTGAACCGTATTTTTCATATACTTCATGCATTTTTTCTACGGATAAATAAGTTAATGAATCTGCACCAATTTCTTCCCGCACCTCTTCAGTTGATTTCGATGAGGCAATAATTTCCGCATGCGTCGATACATCGATACCGTAATAGCATGGATTTTTAAGTGGCGGTGATGACACCCCCATATGCACTTCTTTAGCACCCGCTTTTTTCAAAGCTTTGACGATAAATTTACTCGTCGTCCCCCGCACAATGGAATCGTCGATAACAATGACGCTCTTACCTTCAACTATATCTCTGACGGGAGACAATTTCATCCGGACTGCGCGTTCACGCGCTTCCTGTCCCGAGGCGATAAATGTTCTTCCGACATAACGGTTTTTTAACAACCCCTGTTCGCCGGGAATTCCTGATTCATCGCTGAACCCTTTAGCCGCAGCGAGACTTGAATCCGGCACGCCGATAACCATATCTGCTTTAATATCCATTTCTTTAGCCAGTTCTTCACCGAGCGCTTTACGAATTGTGTATGTTGACGTGCCGCGGAACTCTGAATCTGCACGTGCAAAATAAATGTATTCCATAGAGCACATATTCGGGTTTTCGAAATCTGTATAACGATCAAAATCAATACCCTCGTCGCTTATTGTAATGAGTTCCCCCGGTTCAATATCACGGATGTACTCTGCACCAATTGCGGTAAAGGCGCACGTTTCGCTGGCTACGCAGTATGCACCGTCTAGCGAACCGAGCATCAAGGGGCGGACACCGTGATCATCAAGCGCTACGGTCAATGCATCTTCGTGCAAAATTACAAAGGCGAACGCGCCTTTAAGCTGTTGAAGTGTTGTTTTAATTCTTGCCTTTCTCGTCGGTCCTTTGGCACGTCTTAGCAGATGTGCAAAAACTTCCGAGTCGGATGTCGTCTGGAAAATCGCACCGTCATCTTCTAATGCACGTCTAATTTGCAATGCATTTACCAGGTTTCCATTATGTGCCAGTCCTAAATCTCCTGTATGACTTTTAAATAAAAATGGCTGCACGTTAGATAATTCACTGCCGCCAGTCGTTGCATATCTTACGTGACCAATTGCCTGCCAAAAAGGATTCAGTGATTCCAGCTGTGTTTTGGTTAGTGCTTCATTTAAAAGCCCTATCCCCCGGGCTCCGAATAAATATTCACCGTTTGATGCTACAATTCCAGCCCCTTCCTGTCCCCGGTGCTGTAAACTGTGAAGCGCCATATATGTCAGTTTACTTGCTTCGCTGTGCCCCCAAATTGCAAACACACCGCATTCTTCATTCAATCCACGTAATTCATACATGACGGGATTGCCCCTTCCCAATGCGCTTTAATTTCAATTAACGATTGTATCAGCTCAAAGTCTTTTGTCTTCACGCTGAATTTATCACCAGATAATTTTCCAATTTCTACAGCATCTTCTATATCCATGCCGCTCTCTGCAACAACTAGGTAATTAGATGCACCTTCAGAGAAAAGCAGATCTTTGCGGACATCTACGTTTACATCAATACCAAGGTTGAAATAACCAGCAAGCTGAGCAAGTTTAGTAATTAATCCGCCACGTCCAAGTGGTGAAATTTTATTAATTTCACCGTTAACTAATTTCCTCTGTAAACTGATTCCACGCTTATATTCAAGTTCCAAATCAATATTACGAACTGTTTTGCGTATTCTATTTTCCAATATTTTTTCAATTTGACTGCCGGAAAATGATGGTGTTAATTCACCCACAAGATACAGTGCATCGCCTTCACTTACTTTAGAGCTTTTCATAAAGTTTACATCATCTATTAAACCTACCATCCCAACTACTGGTGTTGGCAGTATTGATCCTTCTCTATTTTCGTTATATAAACTGACATTCCCCGACACTACTGGTGTTGATAACGCTAAGCATGCTTCCGCCATACCTTTAGTTGATTCGCTCAACTGATTATATATAATTGGATTTTCCGGGGAACCGTAATTTAAACAATCAGTCATTGCCAGCGGTGTTGCGCCTGTTGCAATAATACTTCGGAATGTTTGAGCAACTACCTCTTTCCCACCATTATAAGGGTCTGCATAGACGTATCGGCTCTTGCCGTCGATTGCCATCGATATTGCTTTATCAGTACCTTCTACCCGGGTTACTCCTGAACCGAAACCTGATTCTTTTACAGTATTCGCACCTACCTGGCTGTCATACTGATCAAAGATAAATGACTTATCGCCGTGCGTTGGATGACTGATTAACTGTATAAAAACATTTTCCAGATCTTCATTTGAATAATCTTCGCGCGCTTCATCCTTGTCAGCTTCTTGTTCTTCTAAAATGTACTCTGGTGCTTCTTCTGATAAAGGCATCACAGGAATATCTGCATACAGCTCATTTTCAAAATAAAGCAGCAAACGGTCATTATCAGTTACTTCGCCAATAACAGCAGAATCTAGTTCTTTAGCATCGAATAGTTCCAGGAACTTATCTTCAGATCCATTTTCAACAACGAGCAGCATTCTTTCCTGAGTTTCAGATAACATCATTTCATATGGTGAAATACCTTCTTCACGCACAGGAACCTTGTCAAGATACAGCGTCATACCGGAGTTTCCTTTAGCTGCCATTTCAGAACTTGACGATGTTAAACCGGCAGCTCCCATATCCTGAATGCCTACAAGTTCCGGCATGTCTATCGCTTCAAGAGTCGCTTCCATTAATTTTTTACCTGTGAATGGATCACCAATTTGCACAGATGGCCGTTTAGCATCTGATTCTTCACTTAGTTCTTCAGATGCAAACGTGGCACCGTGGATACCGTCACGTCCGGTCTTCAGTCCCACATAAATTACTTTATTACCGGTACCTTGAGCAGTTCCTTTTTGAATCTTATCATGCTCGATAATTCCAACACACATTGCATTTACTAATGGATTTCCGTCATATGATGAATCGAATTCAACTTCCCCTGAAACTGTTGGTATACCGATACAATTACCGTAACCGCCAATCCCGCTTACAACACCGCGTAATAATCTTCGATTGTTGGCAGTTGTAAGTTCACCAAAACGAAGTGAATTTAACAAGCCGATTGGGCGTGCCCCGATTGATACTATATCGCGAATAATTCCGCCTACTCCCGTCGCTGCACCTTGATAAGGTTCTACTGCCGAAGGGTGGTTATGTGATTCTACTTTAAAGACAACAGCTTGATTATCTCCAATGTCAACAACCCCAGCCCCTTCGCCGGGCCCCATTAAAACATGCTCGCCAGTTGTCGGGAATTGTTTTAAAAATGTTTTAGAATGTTTATATGAACAGTGTTCACTCCACATTACTGAAAATATACCCAGTTCAGTATAGTTAGGCTCTCTTGATAAAATATCGATAACTTTTTGATACTCAGTATCCGTCAAACCCATTTCCTTATATAATTTCTGTTCTTTTATGTCCTGTGCCGTAGGCTCAATGAATCTCATTTTATTTGTCCCCCCACTTAGCGATACTATCAAAAATTCTATAACCATCTTCACTGCCTAATAAAGTTTCTAATGCACGTTCAGGGTGCGGCATCATACCACAAACATTGCCGGCTTCATTAACAATTCCTGCAATATCATTTCTGGAACCGTTTGGATTATTATTATAAGTTAAAACAATTTGATTATTTTTCACTAATATTTCATATGTCTCATCAGAACAATAGTAATGTCCTTCACCATGTGCAATAGGGAAAATCACATTTTCATTATGTTCATACTGGTCTGTAAACGCTGTTTGATTGTTGACAATCTTTAAAGACTCATTGCGGGAAATGAATGTATGACTGTCATTATGTATGAGTGCTCCCGGCAGCAAACCAATTTCAGTTAAAATTTGAAATCCATTGCAAATACCCAGGACCGGTCTGCCTTCGTCAGCCAATTTTTTTATTGCAGCCGTAACTGGTGCAACACTCGCCATAGCTCCGGAGCGCAAGTAATCTCCAAATGAAAAGCCACCCGGAATCAGAACACCGTCATAATTATCCAAAGAGGTTTCGCGATAATCCACATAGTCCGCTTCTGCACCACTTTTAATCGCTGCATTGTATAGATCACGGTCACAGTTTGACCCTGGAAAACGAATAACTGCAAACTTCATTTAAAATGTCTCCCTATCTAAAATTTTATATTCGTAAGTTTCAATTACTGTATTTGTAAACAATCTCTCAGCAAGCTGTTTGACAATATTCTCAATCTTTTCATTATCATTCTCTGCAATATCGAAATACAATACTTTACCTACTCTAATATTAGATACTTCATTGTGTCCAAGTTCTGCTACCGCCCTGTCCAATGCTTCTCCCTGAGTATCTAAAACCTGTTCCTGCAATGTTACGATTAATTCAATTTTCTTCATCTTAAATTCCCTCCAGCTTATTATAAAATTTATTATACGTATCAATTAGTGACCCTGTATCGTTACGATAAACGTCTTTATCAAAGTTTTCATTGGTATCTTTGTCCCACAAGCGGCAAGTGTCAGGCGAAATTTCATCAGCAAGCAGTATATTGCCTTCGACATCTCTACCAAATTCAATTTTAAAATCAACAAGTGTCAAATTCATCTTATTCATAATTCCTGTAAGGACTTCGTTAACTGCGAGTGCTTTTTCTTTCAGCTCTGCAACATTGGAATCAGTGCCATGACCGAGAAGCTTAATATGATCCTCAGTTACAATGGGATCGTTTAGCGAGTCTTCCTTTAAGTAAAACTCGACTAACGGTGTTTCAAACACTTCCCCCTCCGTGACACCTAAACGTTTTACAATATTTCCTGCCGCAGTATTTCTGACAACGACTTCAAGCGGAATGATATCGACTCTTTTTACAAGCTGACTCGCTTCCCCGGTCTTTGCTATAAAGTGGGAAGGGATGCCAAAAGCATGGAGTCTTTCAAAAAGAGCAGCTGAAATAATATTGTTTAAATGCCCTTTACCTGGAATAAAGTCATGCTTTTCTCCGTTACCCGCAGTAACTTCATCTTTGTATTCAATAGAAAGTACATTTTTATCATCAGTTTCGTATACACTTTTCGCCTTGCCCTCGTATAATAAAGTCATTCTTCTCACTCCTTCTCAAAGCTTGTTTTTAAACGCACTAACTCCGCTTCTACATCATCGGTTAAAACTGTTACATGTCCCATTTTCCTTGCCGGTTTGCGGTCTGATTTACCGTACAAATGAACATTCCATTCGGAATAATCAAACAATTCAAAGTCCAGTCGGTCCAAGTCTTCACCGAGAAGGTTCATCATGATTGCATCTTTGTGCTGATAAACTTCCGGCAATGGCTGGTCTGTCACGCTTAGTATATGTGCATCGAATTGGCTGATGTTACATGCCTCAATTGTGTAATGTGCTGAATTATGAGGACGCGGAGCAATTTCATTTACGTACAATTCCCCGTCCTGATCTATAAAGAATTCGATTGTAAATACGCCGACGAACAGCATCTCTTTCATAATTTTATCAGCTTCAGCTTTCGCCTTTTCAAAATAATCGACTCTAGCCGGTGCAATTGTCCGGTATAAAACCTGATTGCGGTGAAGGTTTTCCTGCAGCGGGAAATAAATTATCTCTCCACTTGCACTCCGTGCTGCAGTCAATGATACTTCTCTCGATAAATCTATATATTTTTCAACGATAAATGCTGTATCTTCAAATGGTATATTTTCATTTAATAGTTCCTGTTCTGAACTGATATAATACTGGCCTTTGCCATCGTAGCCGCCTGTTGTCGTCTTCACAATTAACGGATATGAATGTATTTCAGCAAATGCTTTGACATCTGCTTCAGATGAAATATTTTCAAATGGCACTATACTCGCACCCGACTCTTTAATTGCATTTTTCTCAGTCGTGCGGTTTTGCAAAGTAAGTACTGTTTCTGCACCCTGAGGCACGTAATAGTCAGAGACGAGTTTTCTTAAAATATGTGCATCAATATTTTCAAATTCGTATGTGACAACGTCTGACATGTCACTTAATTTAATCAATGCTTCTTCATCGCTGAAATCAGCGTGGATAAAAGTATGGCATACAGAACGTGCCGGAGCATCTGCTGACGGATCGAGCACTGCAACTTTGTAACCCATGCGCTGGGCACTTTGTGCGAGCATTTTTCCAAGCTGTCCGCCGCCGATAATACCAATTACAGCTGCCGGATATAATCGTCTACTTAAGGTCATTTTGCATATCCTCAACTTTCTTTTCGAGACTTTTCGTATATTCAAACAGCTTCTCAAAAACTGCTTGATCTGATATTCCAATCATTCTTGCTGCAAGGAGTCCGGCATTTTTAGCACCGGGAATACCGATAGCCTGTGTGGCAACCGGAATCCCTCCCGGCATCTGAACGATGGACAATAAGGAATCCATGCCTTTTAAAGATTTAGATTCGATAGGTACACCAATTACAGGTGCATTTGTTAAAGATGCAATCATTCCCGGCAGATGTGCAGCACCGCCTGCGCCTGCAATGATAATATCGATGCCTTCTGACGTTGCGTTTTTGGCATATTCAACCATCATCTCCGGTGTACGGTGAGCACTGACTACTTTTGTCTCATAGCTTATTCCGAAATAATCCAGCATTTCAGCACTGTGTTTCATAGTGGACCAGTCCGAAGAACTGCCCATAATAATACCTACTGTCATGTTGTATGCACTCCTATTTTGACGAACATTATTTATAATATTAATTATAATGTGCGTATTTTAAATGTCAATGGTTAAATAATTATGAATATCGTCCGTTTTTAAAGTGTTTTCCTTTGAAAACGCAAAAAACCGGGCAGCAGCCCGGTTCTAATTTTTATATTCTTCATTATTAATATCAGTAATAAACATATGTCCCGGTGCATGACTGATTAAAATTTCAGGTCTTGCTTTTAATACAGCATTTTGAGGTGTGACGCCACACGCCCAGAACACCGGAACTTCATCTTCTGCAATAGCAATCGAATCTCCGTAATCGGGACTATCAATATTTTCTATTCCGATTTCTTGAGGGTTTCCAACATGCACCGGTCCCCCGTGCATGTTTGGAAAGTCATTTGTTATATTAATTACTTTATCGATAAGCTCTTTTTTAAATGGACGCATGGAAACTACTGTCTCTCCTGAAAAAATGCCGGCAGGCACCGTTTCGATATTCGTTTTATACATTGCGACATTGCGCCCTTCATCAATATGTTTAATATTGATTCCCGCATCTAAAATTGCCTGTTCGAAAGTAAAACTGCAGCCGATTAAAAAGGTGACAAAATCATCCCGCCATTCATCTTTAATATCGCTGACTGTATTTGTCAGCTTACCTTTTTTATAAATGTTATACAGCGGAACATCCGTGCGGATATCCGAGTTCTGTGCATATCTGCTGGTAAACTCGCCCGCTTCAAGCACTTCAATAATCGGAACCGGTTTACTGTTGCGAAGAGCAAATAACAAGAAGTCAAAAGCATATTCCTTTGGCAGAATTGCTAAGTTCGCCTGTACTTTATCTCCCGAGATACCGGACGTCGGACCTGAATGTTCACCTGTTCTAATCTTCATTCTTATATTTTCAGCATTCATTTAATCACCTATCCATTCCATAAATCTGCAAGACCCTGAAGCGACATAAATCCTGCGATCAACGTAACTACAACTGCAATTACACCGAAAACAATCATCCATGTCGGATGGTGGTAATTTCCAACGATGCTTTTTTTCCGTGAAGCAAGAAGTATCGCACCGAGTGTCAGCGGCAGAATCAGTCCGTTGAAAGAACCTGCCAGTATAAGCAGAGTAACCGGGCGGCCGACAAGTAAGAATATTAAAGTCGACGTCGCAATAAAGACAACAATGACTATATTATTATACCTGTCAAAGACCTGGTTAAATGAGCGCATAAAACTTGCACTTGTGTATGCCGCACCAATTACAGATGACAGAGCCGCTGCAAGCAGGACAACACCGAACACTCTCATTCCAATATCACCGAGAGCAAACTGAAAAACAGAAGCCGGCGGGTTTTCATCTGATAAGACTGCACCCTGAGTCAGTACCCCGAGGACTGCCAGGAATAAGAGAACCCGCATAACACCTGTAGTTAAAATTCCCCAGTTTGCAGCGTGACTGACAAAGCGCAGGTTTTTCTCACCTGTCATTCCTGCTTCAATTAAACGGTGGGCGCCGGCAAAAGTAATGTAACCGCCGACTGTGCCTCCGACCAGAGTAATAATCGGCAGCAGCATCGCAATTGGATCTTCAGGTAAAATTACCCGTTTAGCCGCTTCAGCAACCGGCGGCTCTGAAATAATCATTACATATGCTACGATACCGATCATCAGCACTCCGAGCACCTGTGTCACGATATCCATAACAGCACGGCCGTTCTTTATTAAAAATATTATAATTGCAAAAATACCTGTAATTGCAGCGCCAACTCTTACATCCCACCCGAAAATGGCATTGAAACCAAGTCCTGCACCAGCGACATTTCCGATATTAAAAGCAAAACCGCCGATTACAATCAGAATGGCAACTAATGAGCCGAGCCCTGGAAAGACTTCGTTTGCCACATCCTGTCCGCGTTTTCCGCTGACTGACAGTACGCGCCAAATATTTAGCTGCGCACCGATATCAATAACGATGGATGCTAAAATGGCAAAGGCAAAACTCGCCATGAACTGCTGTGTGAATACTGTTGTCTGTGTTAAAAATGCAGGTCCGATTGAAGATGTTGCCATCAGGAACACCGCACCGAACAGCAGTCTGCGCTGTGCGGCTGTCATTTTCGGTTTATTTTCCATATTTGCACCCCTCAGTTATAACGTTTCGATAGAAATTCCTTTTTCTTCTATCTGACGTCTGATTTCTTTTACAAATTCCAATGCTTTTTCTCCGTCTCCATGGACGCAGATGCTGTCCGCCTGAATATCCACGTCTTTTCCGTTGATACTTTCTACTTTACCTTCGGTAATCATACGGACAACACGTTCTGTAGCGAGAGTACTGTCGGTAATCATCGCACCTTCCTTGCTTCGTGAAACCAGCGTGCCGTCATCTTCGTAGGCACGGTCTGCGAATACTTCATTAATGACATCAAGCCCCAGAGTTTTTCCGGCTTTGACTAAATTATTATTGGCAAGTCCCATTAATTTTAAATCTGGATTAAAATCTTTAACCGCTTTTGCGATAACATGAGCGAGATCTTCATTTTTAAAGGTCGCATTGTAAAGCGCACCATGGGGCTTCACATGATTCATATCAAGTCCGTATGTCCGCGCTATACCGTCCAGCGCTGACAGCTGATAGAGCATAATTGCATGAACTTCCGTTTCTGACAATTCCATATACCTGCGGCCGAAGCCCATTAAATCCGGGAATCCCGGATGGGCTCCAAGACCTGTTGAACCCGATTCTTTGATGCGTTTAACCGTCTCAATCATCACGGCCGGATCACTGGCATGAAATCCGCACGCCACATTCGCTGAAGAAATCAGAGGAATGATTTCCGCATCGTTGCCGATTGTATAATTTCCATAGCTCTCCCCGAGATCCGCATTTAGATCAATCGTTAATTTACTCAATTAAACCATCCTTTACTCAATAATATTTTCTGTATGAAGCAACTTAATATCGTAATCATTCGCTAACACTTTCGGATGTCCCAGCAGATAATACTGAAAATCTAAATTTGTCTTAACCGGTTCAATAACTGTTTCCCCGAGCACAAGTTTCAGTTTGAATAAGGCATCTTCCCGGTTATCAGCCTTCACAATAATTTTAGCAATCATCGAATCGTAATACGGCGGTATAGAATAACCGCTATAAATATGCGTGTCCACACGTACATTTCTGCCGAGGCCAAAATGCAGTTTCTCAATTTTACCCGGTGAAGGCATAAAACGATTTTCCGGATCTTCCGCATTCAGCCGTGCTTCAATGGCATGTCCTGACAGCTTCACTTCACCCTGTGTAATACCGATATCATTATTAAATGCAACATCAATCTGAGCTCTGATAATATCAATTCCGGTCACTTCTTCCGAGACGGTATGTTCAACCTGTACCCGCGTATTCATCTCAATAAAATAAAAACGCTTTTCTTCAGCTACATATAAGTACTCAATTGTCCCTGCTCCGCGGTAATTCAGTTTTGCAATCGCCTGCCGCGTCGTTTCTGTAATATCAGCACGTTCTTTACCGCTTAAAATGGTTGCCGGTGCTTCTTCAAGCAATTTCTGGTTATTTCTCTGAATCGAACAATCCCGCTCAAATAAATGGATTGCTCCGCCCTTGCCGTCACCGATAACCTGAATTTCAATATGGCGTGCTTTTGGAATGTATTTCTCAACGTACAAGCGGTCATCGTTAAAAGAGTTTTTTGCTTCTTTTTTTGCTTCATCGTACAATTTGTCCACATCTTCATCATTGTGGGCAAACCGCATACCTTTGCCGCCGCCGCCGGAAACAGCTTTTATTACGATAGGATAGATAATTTTTTTTGCCAGTTTCTTCACTTCATCTTTTGTTTTGACAATGCCGTCACTGCCCGGAATAACAGGAACACCTGCTTTTTTCATAGTCTCTCTTGCCATGGACTTATCACCCATTTTTGCCATCGTTTCCGGTGAAGGTCCTATAAATATCAGACCGAGCTCTTCAGTCCGTTTTGCAAATTCAGGTGTTTCCGATAAAAACCCGTAACCCGGATGAATAGCATCTGCCTTACTCATAATTGCAGCCTGCAGTATATTATCGATGTTTAGATAGCTGTCAGCGCTTTTCGGTCCCCCGATACAATAAGCTTCATCTGCCAATGCAACATGAAGACTATCTGCGTCACCGCTCGAGTAGACTGCAACGCTCGCAATATTCATTTCCTTTAAAGTTCTGATAATTCTTACCCCGATTTCACCGCGGTTCGCAATTAAAACCTTTTTCATCGTCATGCCTCCTCTGGACGGACACGAAACAGCACATCACCGTATTCCACAGCATCTCCATTGGCCACAGTTATTTCTTCAACGATACCCGCGACGCTGCTTTTCACATCGTTAAATACTTTCATCGCTTCAATAAAACCGACCTGGTCCCCTTTAGAAACTTTATCTCCTTCTGAAACAAATATCTCATCGCTGTTTTCATCTTTCTGATTGTAGAAGGTTCCGATTTGACCGGCTGTTATTTCAATCAGTTTGGAGGCTTCCTCTTCTGAAACTGCCGGTGCAGGTCGGTCTGCCGCAGGCTGTACTGCAGCTTCCGCGCCTTTCTGTTCGATATGAATATGAGTATCATTTTCCGAGATGCTGAGTACAGCCAGATCTTCTTCTTTTAACAATTTAACCAGTTTTTTTATTTCTTTAAAATCCATTATTTTATCCTCCAATTAATTGCGTAATACTTAATGCATCCCGCCGTCTCGCATTTTTAAAATTAACTGATGTATTAATATATGAACCGTCAGTTAATGCCTTCAGACTGTCTTTATACAGCTGTGACGCTTCATCTACACTTACTTCGGTAAATGTAATCTTCTCTCCCGGTTTTTTCTGGGCAATTTTTGGCAGGTCGACTTTTGCGACAGTGCCAATTTTCTTATAGCCGCCTGCGGTCTGGCGGTCGGCAAGCAGAACGATCGGCTGCCCGTTTTTCGGCACCTGGATGCTGCCGAATTGTGTCGGTTCACTCAATATATCGTCGTCATCTGCAGATCCCACCGCCGGACCTTCAAGACGGCAGCCCATCCGGTCGCTGTCTTTTGTAAGGGTATATTCACTTTCTGTAAATATCCGTTTATTCACAGAATCAAATCTGTCATTTTGCTGACCCGGGATAAAGCGTATCTCAGTATCTTCAGTCAATATTTTTGTGATTACCGGAAAATTATGTTCCACTGTTTTCCCTTTGACTGGCAAAATATACCCCGCCTTTAAGACGCGTCCTTTGTAACCGCCCATCTGGCTTCTCGTATGAGTTGAGTAGCTGCCGAGTTCCTTCGGAAGATCGAGCCCGCCGCTG
The DNA here is from genome assembly GCF_003387165.1 of Jeotgalicoccus halotolerans. GTDB lineage: Bacteria > Bacillota > Bacilli > Staphylococcales > Salinicoccaceae > Jeotgalicoccus > Jeotgalicoccus halotolerans. Next base: position 99,061 of record NZ_QUMW01000012.1, on the reverse strand, counting down.
AAAGCAATATATGTACGGGCACCTTTTTTAACACCGCCGAACTTTACAATGTCACCCTTAACGAGATCAACAGCAGTTCCTGTCTCAAAAGGTTCTTCGTTAATTGTCAGTTCCATTTCTGCTCCGGCAGACGACATACTCGTGCTGTGCAGTACTTCAAAGGTAATTCCGTAAAGCGTGAGTTCGAGCACGCCGCAATTATAATCATTGCCGAGCAGTGCATTCGCAAGATAATAACTTTCATAATCCATGACCCCTGCAGGGGTAAAACCGTATGATTCATATCCGTAGCGGCCAAGATCCTGCACTGTCGTAAACAGGCCCGGATTGATAATTTTAAGCGCCATCTGCTTCACCTCTGTATTCTGTCTCCACAGTATATTCACCTTTATCGTATGCTTCTTTTATGCGGTAATATTCCCGCTCGTCAATTGACGTAAAAATAATTCTGTCCCCTGCTTCATATAAAATTGCATTGTCACGCGAGCTGTCGTACAGCGGAACCGGGGTTCTTCCGAGAAGATTCCAGCCGCCCGGAGAATCAAAAGGATAAATACCGGTCTGCCGTCCGCCGATGCCGACGGTGCCTGCTTGAATTTTCATTCTCGGCGAGTCTAGTCTTGCTTTAAACAGCTTATCGCTGAGCCCTCCTAAAAAAGGAAAACCCGGCATAAATCCGAGCATATAAACAAGATATTCTTTGTTGCTGTGCATGCTGATGACATCTTCCGGCGTCAGCCCGTTTTCTTTAAAACGAGCGAGGTCCGGGCCGAACTCCCCGCCGTAGCACACCGGTATTTTAACAACTTTATACGCGTACTCCCTGTCTTTCAATTCTCTTAATTCCAGTGCTTTTACTGCTCCTGTTATTTTTTTTGAATCAGCTTTAAGCACATCAAAATATATAATCAGACTCGTATAGGATAAGACAATATCAGTGATGCCTTCTAAGTTAAGTTCCGTTACAGCTGATTTCAGCTGTACAAGCTGTTTATTGATTTTTTCATCGATCTCGCTGCCTAAATTTACCGTCAGCGAATCTTCTGAGTATTGTTTCACTTTCATTTTCGGTCTCCTTTTCAGTAATAGCTGCAGCTGTTAATTGCGGCCGAGTCTTTCTGCCGCCCCATCAAACTGTTTTTTAATAGACGGTATTTTTAAGGCATACAGAACGAAGCTTACCGGTGAATCAGTAAACAGTTTTGCTGAAATAGTTACCTCAGAGCGGTCTTCCACAGGGACGATATTAAACATTGCTTTTACTGTTCCAGCCGGAATTTCCAGTTCCAGTTCTATTCTTCTGTCCTGTCTGAATCCGGTAATTTCAGCTTCCACAGGCGATGCACTGTATTGAAGTATGGCTCTCGTTCCTTCTTCTCTCGGCATTGAAGTACTGTTTATGTATTCGATATCCGTTAATTTTTCTATCGTATTTAACAGCTTTTCATCACTTTTAATCACGCTGAAAATTTCTTTAGGTGTCAAACTGATTTCCTGATGATAAAAATATAATTGCAGCTCCATTTATTCCACCCTGTTTCTAAGTATTTTATTCCACTTTTCACTGAAACCGTATACAATCATAAGTATAAACAAATAAGCACTATCTTTCAATATCAGAAAATTCTTGCTATAATTAATTACTTATATCAAATACGGGGTGAGTCATGGTTACCATTTCAACCGAGAAAAACATGTCATTCGACGATATCGTCGATCTCTACACTTCCGGAGACACTGAATTGTATACCGATTATAACCAGCTTTATCAAAGCATTTTAAACTCGGATTACTGCATTACTGTGCGGGACGGCAAACAGCTCGTCGGCATTATCCGTTCAAGCGGCGACGGCAATATTAACCAGTATATAGCAGAGATTGTTATGCACGCCGGCCATCCTACACCGGGCATCGGCTCCAAGCTGCTGGATGCCTATTTAACTGCAGCAGCGGAGGTCAGTAAAATTTATATCCTGTCGCATGAACATTACCGAACTACTTTTTCGAAAACATGGCTGCAGTACAAAGGTTTTAGGCTCATCGCGGAAAACGGGGATATCATAGTATATATGCTCGACCGCGGGATTAAATACTAGCATTCTGCTAAAGAACATTGGAGTGATTTTAAATGATCAGCATTTATGAATTAAAACCAAAGTTCCAGCAGCTTCTTATGCCGTTCGTTAATAATCTTCACAAACATCATGTCACCCCAAACCAGGTGACAATATCAGCATGCCTGTTATCGATAATTACGGGTGTGCTTTTTTATTTTAATTATGACAGCCGTTGGATATATATCGTTATTCCTCTATTTATGTTTGTACGGATGGCGATGAACGCTATTGACGGTGTACTCGCTAAAAAATTTAACTTAACCAGCCGCCTCGGAAAGTTTTTAAATGAGCTCACAGATGTCATCAGTGATACCGCACTCTTCATTCCTTTTACTCTAGTCACTCATACCTTTTCGGCAAGTGTTATTATCTTTATCACTTTGTCTATTATAAGTGAGATGGCGGGAGTACTTGCAGAAGTTACATCAGGAGAGCGGCGCTACGATGGACCGATGGGAAAAAGCGACCGTGCTTTCCTAATCGGTGTTATCTCTGTCATACTTTTATTTAAAATTCCGCTTGAACCTTACCTGCATATTATCTTCATAGCTGCTTCTATATTAATTGCATTTAACATTTATAAACGCGTACTCGGCGGACTGGAGGAAAGTTCATGAATATAAATCTGCTGACTGATGAAGTACTTTACGTCTTAATCGGTATTGTCGGTGTCTTAGTTATTTCTACAGTCATTACTAAAATAATGAAGCGAAAAAATAAAAGCAACGGTTTAAAAGAAGTAGAAATGCGTATTCGTTCATGGTGGGTCATGTTCATTATTTTTACGTTTGCACTGCTTATTCATTCGACAATTTCACTGATTTTTATGGCACTGCTGTGTTTCCTGGCTCTGAAAGAATATTTTTCACTCATTCCATTTAACCGGGCGCATCGTCTTGTATTATTTTGGGCATATCTGACAATTCCCATTCAGTTTTTGTTAATATATCTCGGCTGGTACGGGATGTTTATCGTATTTATTCCGGTGTATATGTTCCTGCTCATTCCTATACAGGCTATAATCGTCGGTGAAACGAAGAATTTTCTGCGCTCTATTGCGACTGTTCAGTGGGGTGTAATGCTGATGGTATTCGGGCTGTCGCACCTGGCCTTTCTGCTCGTCCTGCCCGGCCGCGAGGAAAGCGTTGCCGGAGCGGGTCTTGTGCTGTTTTTAGTCGTCCTTACTCAAGCGAACGATGTTGCACAGTTTATATGGGGCAAGATGCTCGGCAAGAAGAAAATTATCCCGAAAGTCTCACCGAATAAAACATGGGCCGGCTTTATCGGCGGTGTGCTGACCACGACTGTACTCGCTGTACTACTGGCACCGCTTATTACACCCTTTTCGCTTCTCGCGAGCATTATAGCAGGACTCTATATCGGCTTGACCGGCTTTGTCGGTGACATTAATATCTCAGCTTTAAAACGCGATTTAAATATTAAAGATACTTCTGCCATCATTCCCGGACACGGCGGTATTCTCGACCGTGTCGATTCACTGACATATACGGCGCCGCTGTTTTTCCACTTTACAAGATACTTTTACTTTTAGGTGATGACTATGAAAAATCTGCTGTTTGCTATTTTAGTAAGACCGGTTATTTTGTTTGTTCTAGGCTTGAATATACGCGGAAGAGATAAGCTGCCGGAGAGCGGGCCGTGTGTGATTATTGCCAATCATAACAGCCATCTCGATACCCTGGTGCTGATGTCCCTGTTCAGAGGCAAAAGCTTTTCAAAAGTCCGTCCGGTTGCTGCGGGTGATTATTTTATGAAGAATAAATTTCTGGTTTTTTTCTCAACTAAAGTAATGAATATTATTCCGATAGAAAGGAAGATGACCCGGGACTTCAGAGGCATGTTTAAACCAGTACTTCAGTCACTGGATGACGATGGTATTATTATATTGTTTCCTGAAGGTTCGCGCGGCGAAGCTGAACAGCTCAGTAAATATAAAAGCGGTATATATTATCTGATGCGCGAAAAACCTGAAGTCCCTGTAGTTCCTCTTTTTATTCACGGGCTCGGCAAAGCGCTGCCGAAAGGCTCATTTGTATTTGTGCCTTTTTTTATCGATATCTTTGTCGGTGATAAATTTTATTACAAGGATAACCGCAATGACTTTATGACGGAGCTGAATGAGCGGATGAATACACTGCAGGAGGAAGGACAGTTTAGCGAATGGTAATGATGATCGTTATTTTTATATGGGGGTTAAGTGAGGCAACGTGGTTTTTTATTATTCCAGATGTCATTTTATCGCTGTACGCAATCAGAAAAAAGAAGTTTAAGTATGTAATATATGCAAATCTTACAGCAGCAGCAGGAGCACCGGCAGGCGGTATTATAATATTTATATGGAGTAGCTCTAATGCGGGGCAGACCGAAGCATTTATGCTTAGTATTCCAGCAGTTCATGAATATATGATTGAACATGTGCATCGTACAATGAGAGACAGCACTTTCACCGCGCTGATTACCGGCCCCCTGTTCGGCGTTCCGTATAAACTTTTTGCTGCGGCTGCACATGAGTATACAGGCCTTGTAATGTTTCTTATATTTACCATCCCGGCAAGGCTGCTGCGTTTTTTAACCGTCTCTATAATTGCATATGCACTGTCGCATTATGTATTTAAAACACTGTCTATGCAGATGAAAGTTATAATCTGGTCTATTGTCTGGATAATCGTTTATGTAATTTATTTCAGTATTCACAGCCCATTTTAATGATTATCCTGAAGGTCAGGTTGAATCCTTCCAGCGAGAAACTGTACTGTTAAACTGTATTAAATGGTAAAAAGTTAAGGAGGACCCGGATATAAATATTTTCAGCACAAATAACCCGTACGTCAGCTCCCCCTATGGAGTCTGGCGTACGGGTTATCTATACTTTATGAAATAAAACTATTTCCGACCGCTTCAGTTACAGTTTATTTTTTAAATTTATTAAATCAGATAATTCCCAAGTACACTGTTTACGTCGTGCACAACAACAAATGCCTGATCATCATTTGCTTTAATAAGCCGTTTCAAACGGTTAAGCTGTGATTTGTTAATAACTACAAACAATATATCTTTTTCTTCTTTTGAATAGTAGCCGTGGCCGTCTAATATCGTGACACCACGGTGTATTTTCGTATTAATTAAATTCGCCAGCAAATCCGGGTTCTGAGAAATAATCGTTACTGCTTTTTTCGGGTTCATACCTTCTATAATGAAATCCATTACTTTTGTTGCGATATATAAAGCGATGACTGTCAGCAGCACCTGTTCAAGTGACATTACTGTCAGACCGATTGTAATGACAATTAAATCGAAGAACAAAAGTGCATAAGAAACGTTAACATCGAGAAATTTATTGGCCATTTTGGCTAAAATCGTCGTTCCTGCTGTCGTTGAACCGATTCGGATAATTAATCCTATACCCATTCCGATAAACAGCCCGCCGAATACTGTGTTGATTAAAATCTCATCAGTCTGTATCTGCCATGATTCTGTTACCCAGAGAGCAAGAGACGTCATTGGAATTGTAAATATTGTATACAGCATTGCGCGTCTGCCTAAAAATTTAAAGCCGACGATAAGTATTATGAAGTTCAGTATTAAATTTGACAGTGCTGTCGGTATGCCATAAGCATAAAACAAAATAATGGAGATACCGATGAAGCCGCCCTCACCGAGGTTTCCTGCAATCATAAAGCCGTTCACACCGATAGCGAATAGAAACGATCCTACGATGATGGTCAGAGCGTTGATTAATGTCTGGACGGTAAACTCTGAGTTAAATGTCAGTCTTATCTTTTCGAACCGGGTATTTTTTAAAGCTTTTCTGATTTTCATGCATATCCCCCTTCGGCACTTGTACTTTTTCTATGTTATATTACTTTAACACATCTTTCAACGCATGAAAAAAGCCGTCACAGCAGACGGCTCAATTTTGCTTATATACTTTTTAATATTTTCCCATCTTTTGCTACAACTTTAATTTCATCGTTATTTTTCAGAATTCCTATATCTTCAAGCGGGTTGCTTTCAGTTAAAATGAAATCTGCAAGATACCCTTCTTTAACGACACCGAGGTCTTCAATTTCCATACATTCCGCTGCATTTTTCGTTGATATAACGATAGCATCCATCGGCGTTGCTCCCGATTCCACCATCAGTTCAAGTTCCCGCAGATTTGTACCATGCTTGAAGACTCCGGCATCTGTACCCATCGCAATCTTCACACCTGCGTCATATGCTTTCTTAAAGCTTGCTTTATGATCTTCCATTACTTCTTTAGATTTCTGAAGACCCACTGCGGAAATACCGAGTTCATCGGCAAATTCTATTACTGACACCGGTGCAAGCAGCGTGGGAACGAGATACGTTCCTTTCTCTTTCATCTGTTCAATCACTTCATCGTCCAGATAGATACCGTGTTCAATCGAATGAATTCCCGCTTCTACACAATTTTTAATACCTTCAAGCCCTTGTGCATGCGCCATTACTTTAACACCATTTCTAAATTCTGCTTCTTCAACGATTACTTTTAATTCATCCAGCGAATACTGAGTAAATTTAGGATGGTCTGTCGGGCTTGAAACCCCGCCTGTTGCCATCACTTTAATCACGTCAGCACCGGCCCGGAGTAGTTCGCGTGTCTTCTTGCGCACTTCTTCAACACCGTCAGCAATACCGTCCGGCATGCCTTCATAAGGCCGTACAATACCGAGCTCCACGCCCGAATAATTATAACCGTCACCGTGACCGCCTGTAATAGATAAAGCATTAATTGAAACCTGCATGCGCGGTCCGGTAACCAGGCCGTCATTAATTGCCTGCTTGAAGCCGAGAGAGCTTCCAAGTGCATCTCTTACCGTTGTAATACCTGCATTAATCGTTCTTTCAGCATACTGAGCCGCTTCATAGAAATGATACGAAAATGGTGTTGCAATTCTGTCGGCGAGCGGCTTAAATTCTGTAGATAAGTGTACATGCGTATCTATCATTCCGGGCAGCATGTATTTCCCTTGTCCGTCGATTACTTCAGCGCCGTTTGTTTCAACAGAATTTCCAACATGGGTAAAGCGGCCATCTTCAATAACAACCGTTACATTTTCTTTGACATCAGCACCGCTGCCGTCAATCAGATTAATATTTTCTACAATTAATTTACTCATTATATAAAAACTCCTTTTTTATAACATTCCCATAACAAATGATGCAACCACTATCGATGCAACAGTAACAGTAACAAACCCGCCAATCAGCATCGGTGTCACAATTTCATTAAATACACGTGTCTGATCAACCTGGTTGTCAGTCGTACTCCGCGATACTTCTTCACAAATAATATAATCACCCGGAAAACCGACCAGTGCAGTAAGTGCAATTGGCATTCCTTTAAACGGATGCCAGCCGACAGCTTTCGACGCGATAAATCCGCCGGCTGCAAGACCTCCGATACCACATGCTAAAATCAGCAGCACGGCAGGAATATTATTCACAACATCCTGCGGTGTAATACCGCCCATTGTACCGATAATAACAAAAATTAAAGCTACCATCATAAAGCTGAATGAGTTTGACTTTTCAAGCACTCCCTCGGGAAACAGTCTGCCGTTCAGCATTAAAATACCGAAGAGGAGACAGAATAATGTAAAGTGAACTCCTGTCCATTCGCTTAAGACAGTAGCCGCCGCCGCCAGTAAAAATACTGTGAATAATAAAATTACATTGTTCTTGAGCAGATTAAACCTTACCGGTGTTTCTTCTTCTTTTTGAGATTCTATTTCTTCTTCCGTTGCTTCAGTCGTGCTGACAAAATGTCCGGCATAGCGTTTTAAGAAGAATGAAATTAACGGCATCCCAATCGGTGTCTGGAAGGCTGCGATGAGCACCGGTACGACAATTAAAGCTGTCAGTCCGAGTTCCGTCAATTTTTCTGTTGTAATTAATAAAGCTACGACGCCGCCTGAAATCGGCCCGACACCGCTTGCCGCAGTTTCAAAATCGAAAACTAAAGGAACAATTAATAAAACCAAAACAAGCGCTCCGATTAAGCCGCTGATTGAAATGACGACTGCACGCCATTGTTTTTTTAATATACTTAAAGGCATCAAAGTTCCCATATGTATAATAAGCGGCCCGATTAATAATGCACCAAGTGCAGGCAGCGTAGATAATTCTAAAATATTTTCGGGGAATACTCCCGTCCATGTTAATAATAAGTAACCGATCATTGCTGTCATCAGCATTGGAATACGCGCTTTCGAGTAAATAGAAATAACCTCTCCAAGTGCCAGCAAAGCAAACAGCATGACGGTGGCAACTAATGGTTCCTCAATCATATTATTTCCCCCTTTTAAGGTAATGTTTGAATTATACGACAATTCAAACATTATTTAAATATGATTACGTTTCCATCATCCGAATTTTCCGAATTAATTGTTTTTATCATCCAGTATCCGCTTAAGATTTTTAATCATTATCTTAAATTCATTAAATCCATCCGCCGTTAACTCCTGGCTGTCGTACCGGTATTTCTTATAAAGGTCAATCATTTCTTTGTTGCTTTCACTCCTTATATTCATTCTTTCTGCCCATTCACTGACAGTTTCACCGTGATATCTTCCAAGTTCTTTTTTAGCAAGCCACTTCTCAAAAGCATAATATTGCTTTCTGATTCTGCTGTCCGGCTGAGATACACTCTCAGTTCTTTTTTCTTCAGGTATATTATCTGTCACAGCTGTTTTGTAGGTCTGCACCGCTCTATTTTCTTTTACAGGCAGGCTTCGTTTTCTAAAGTACATAAAAAGAAAAATAGCGATACAAGCAGCTGCCAGTACAAGTAATATAGTCATTACCGGCACATCGCTGATTGCGGCAGTCCCTTCAAAAGACTCTTCCACCGCATCTCCTTCATCATTAACTTCCATTTGTTCCTGTTCCATTTCAGGAAATTTAAACTCTACTTTCTCTAAAAACGAGAAGAACGGTCTCAGCATCATTACAAATCCGTTAAGCATAAAAATAAATAGCGTCTGTATACCAAATACAATATAGTTATACACAACAGTAAATAAAGCTGCTGATCCAAGCAGTACGAGAGATGACATTACTAATACCTGGAGGCGGGACCCCGCTCTGTAACTGCTGCCTGCCATCAGCATAATTATTCTCCCTAAAAAATAAAAGACAAACATGCCTGCAGCAATGAAATGAAGCAGCTGGTAATGCATAATTATAATATCTGAAGGAATCAGATTAATAACAAGCAGCAGCAAAAGCATAATTACCAGCATCAGATTGTTATAGTGATTATTAATATTGTCATGCATCTGTTCGAGAGTCCACACTGAATAACCGGCAATTAAAAACGCTGTCAGCCAATAAGAACCTGTAAGCATTAACAGAATAATTCCAAACGGCACAAGAAAGTAAATATAGGATAACTGCCACTTTCCCGCAATGAAATGACTCATTACAAGCAGGAGGGAAAGTATGCTGACTAAAGGAAGCAAGTGAGATTCATGTGCTGCTGTATTATGAATATTAATTAATATTCCAATAAACAACGGCACAAACATTTCCACGGTGTAGTAAAAGATAAACATCGAGTGGTATTTCATTTTATTCATCTGCTCACCGCCTTAACCGTCCCGGTATTTTTCCCGTATCTTTCAAGCCCCTTGTCATTCAGTTGATATATCGTAATGCCCCTGTGTAAAAAGTATTCGAGTTCTCTGTCGATTAGTGCATCCGTTTCTCCTGTAAAAATTATGTGGGTTGGCACCTTTTCATACAGCCTCACGTGGTTTAAAAATCTTTCGAAAGCTATCGTGAATGTTACTGTTTTAATTTTCGAGAGTGCTTCCAGCACCGGTCTGTAACTCCGGAGCCCATTCAGTTCATCGATTCTGAAATAGCTCCCTTTATCAAAAGTTTTCATATTTGCAATGAGACTGTAAGTAATTTCTTCTTTAGCGATCTCTCCAGTTAGAAAACTCAGCTTCTCAAATATTCTTTCGATATTCTCAGGAGGTGCGAATACTGATTCAGAGCGCAGGTTAACAAGTATCAGCCATTCGGTACAAGTTGTCTTTTCATAAATTTTAGATTGTAGTTCTCCCATTCTTGCTGACTGCTTCCAGTTAATATCTCTGAATGAATCCATCTCCATGTACTCTCTGTTGCCGAGCGTTAACAGCGGATCATTATACAGAGATTCATTATTTTTAAATAACCCTTGAGCAATTTTGAATTTAATCGGTTCATTATGAACAGCAAACTTATCCGGGTATATCATGATTTCATGTTTTGCAGAACCTATCTGTCTTAAATCCATATAACCAAAACCGAATATCCTGGGAATGCTTATACGGCTGTCAACGATGTAGCTCACGCCGCGTTTTACCGCAGTGTACGGTATTTCTATAACTGTTTCACTTTTAGACAGCACTGTAAATATCGCAGTTGTTTCTGTCTGCTGACGGATTTTCAGTGCCTGGTCGCTGAAAAACTTAATATCGTTGCCGGCAATAACTGTGAGCTCGGCACTTAAAATCGGCATGATACCCTTTTGTGCAATCCGGATCTTCAGCACACCGGACTCACCTTTATAATGCCTGACTTCATCATTAATAATGTCAACATGAAGATGTTTCATAACATTTCTTTCATAAAACCTGTTCAGCCCCATGGCTGACAGCAGAACACCAAGAATAAAAACAACGTAAATATTTATGGTCGCCGCATAAAAAATATCAAAAATAATCAGTACAGATGCGATTACTGTAAACAGCGAAGCAATCTGTGTCTCGCTATAGTCGTACTTATACCTCATCACGGCTCACTCCAAATTCAACAGGCACAGCTGTTTCATTTAAAATATCCTGTATAAGCGCCTCTCCTGTCGTAAGTGTCATCCCTTCTATATTGAGCACTATTCTATGAGCCAGCACATACGGCGCAATATATTTCACATCTTCAGGCGTGACATAATCTCTGTTATTAATCAGGGCCACGCCCATCGCTGCGCGTATTAAACCAAGGCTCCCCCTCGGTGAAACACCAAGTTCTGTAAATTTGTGATTTCGCGTCTTGCCGACTAAATCTATTATGTATTCTTTGACCGTATCATTAATACGAATTTCAGACGCCTGTTTTCTGAGCGTCATAATCTCTTCTTGTGTAAACACCGGATTAATTTCAATCTTATTTTTATTTCTATGCATATCGAGCATTTTTAATTCTTCACTCCGACCTGGATAGCTAAGTGAAATCTTCATTAAAAACCTGTCCATCTGCGCTTCCGGCAGTTCGAATGTGCCCTGCCTCGATTCAATCGGATTCTGGGTTGCCAGCACGATAAATAAATTATCGAGCTCTACGCGTTCTCCGTCTATTGTGACCTGCCGTTCTTCCATCACCTCAAGGAGCGCCGACTGCGTTCTCGGTGTCGCCCTGTTGATTTCGTCAGCAAGTAAGATGTTTGTTTTGACGGGCCCCATCCTCAAATTAAAACTCTGGGTCTTCGGATTATACATATTCATGCCGGTAATATCCGTCGGCAGCACATCCGGTGTAAACTGGATACGCGAGAATTCCCCGTCCACAGCGGCAGCCACAGCTTTTGACAATACCGTTTTCCCCGTTCCCGGCACGCTGTCGAATAATATATGTCCTTCCTGAATCAAGCTGATAAATACCAGCTCAAGTACTTTATCCTGTCCGATAATCACCTTTCCTATTTCTTCTTTAAACTGCGCAAGCTTTTTTACGGCTGACATTCAAAATCCCCCTTATTTTGTATACGTTTTCTTAATTATAGCAATATTTAAACAAAATAAAAAAGCACCGAGTAAGGGAGGTCAAACTCGGTACTTTCATTAAACATTATTCTGCAGGCTGACCAGGTTCAAACGCCGGTGTAAACATCTCATGTTCAGCTTCTTCCATTAACAGGTCGTAAACTTCCTGAGATGCGAGCGCGCGTTTTGCCGCCTGCATTTTTGGACTATCTGCTTTGCCTTCACGCGTTACCAGCTGGAAGGCAAATCTTTTTTCATCTTCATCTTCAAGTAAAATGGCATCTTTCGGATAAAGTCCGATATTCGCAATTAAATTCGGGTGTTCAAACACAAGCTCCACACCATCTTCATAGGCTGCTGTTAAGTTAAACAGGTCGACAGGTGTGAATTGGAGGTCTTTCGGGTTCTCAACAATATCGGACACCGCAGCATCGATGCCTGTATCTTCATCGAGTGTAATCAGTCCTGCACTGTCTAAAATCAGCAGTGCCCGGGCTTCGTTCGGCGGGTCACTCGGAATTGCGACTTCCGCTCCCGCTTCTATTTCATCAATTGAATCATATACCGGCGAGTAAAAACCGACATTAGAAATATATGCGGGCTGAATTGCAACAAGATCGGCTCCCGCTTCTTCATTAAAACCTTCCATATAAAGTTCGTGCTGGGATAAGCTGCCATCGACTTCATCATTAAATGTTGCTTCATTGTACTGAATATTATCGTTTACAGGCAGAAGTTCCATTGTGTAGGGCTCTTCAATCACTTCAGCTGCAACTTCAACCATAGAGGTCAGCGGTTCAGATTGAGAAGCGATAACAATATGCGTATCATTTTCAGATGCTGTACTTTCTTTATTATCATTGCTGCAGGCTGCAAGCAGCAGCATCAAAAGAAATAAAGGAAGTAATTTCTTCATCATTCTTCACCAGGCTCGAATGCAGGTTCGAGGTGTCCTTTCTCTGCAAGTTCATTCAGGAAATCATACACTTCCTCAGACGTGAAAGCTTCGTTTAAAGCTTTGATTTTATCAGAATCTTCATTACCTTCGCGTGCAACAACACGGATGGCGAAAGTATTTTCATCATCATCTTCAAGCAGCACCGCGTCACTCGGCGTCAATCCGAGCGGCTCAATATAGGTCGGATAGTTAAAGACCAATGGAATGCCGTCTTCATAAGACGAACTTAAGTTCAGCAGATCAACATGGGTGAAGTTCAAATCTTTCGGATTGTCTTCAATATCATCTACGGAAGCTTTGTGTGTAACATCATCAGCCAGTGTAATAATATCTGCATTATCGAGAATCATGAGTGCACGTGCTTCGTTTGTCGGATCGCTTGGAATTGCAACTTCAGCACCGTCTTCCAGTTCATCGATTGAATCGTATACCGGGGAGTAGAAACCGACAATTGCGTTATAGATTTGCTCCATCGCCACTAAATCGGCATCGCTTTCTGCATTAAACTGTTCCATAAATGGTTCATGCTGTGCAAAACTTGCATCAGCTTCATCGTTAAACACCGCTTCGTTGTACTGTATATTGTCAGCTACTTCAATCAGTTTAACCGTATAGGGTTCTTCAATTGCTTCCGCAGCTATTTCAACAATATCCGTCATCGGCGTCGTCTGCGAAACCACTGTAATTTCTGTATCCTCTTCAGCACTTTCTTCTTCGCTGCCACAGGCTGCCAGCACTAATACCAAAGCACTGACAATACTTAACAGCCAATATTTTCTCTTCATAATTTTAATCCCCTTTTATCTTTTATCAATTTTTCTTGCCAGCCATAGACCGAACCACTGTGCAATCTGCACAAAAACAATAATAACGACAATTGCAGTGTACATAATATCTGTTTCATACCGCTGATAACCGTAACGGATAGCGAAATCACCGATTCCTCCGCCCCCGACGACACCCATAATAGTTGAATATGATATAAAGCTTACGAACGCGGTCGAAAAACCTATAATTAAAGAGCTTCTTGCCTCGACAAATAAAAAGCGATAAACCAATTGCGGTATTGAAGCCCCGAGTGCCTGAGCTGTTTCAACAACACCTTTTGGCACATCTAAGAGGGACTGCTGAACAAAACGCGCGTACAGTGCAATCGCAATAACCATCAGCGGAAACGATGCCGCAACGGGATCTCCGGTAGCCCGGCCGTATACTTCCCGTATCAGCGGCTGCATCGCAATAACAAGCAGCAGGAAAGGAAATGAACGGACGATATTTACCACAACGTTCGCTGTATGGTATATAAATTTGTTCTGCAACGGTTTATCTTCATCAGTTAAGTAAAGCAGAGTTCCGAGCGGCAGGCCGAGAACAATAGCCGCAGCCATCGCAAAACCCATCATAATCCCTGTTTCATTTAAACTCGTCAGTAGATTCGGCCAATATTCAGCAACACGTTCAAAATAGACAGTAATCATCTCACTCATTTTTTAGCACCTCTACTATACGGTCGTAATACGAGGCATCGGAAAGTACATGAGAGGTCTGTTTTATATCGATCGTATCGATAACATTTCCTTCTTCAAGCACGAGTGTCCGGTCGCATAATTGTTTAATCACATTTAATTCATGGGTTACGACGACGATAGTCATGCCGTATACTTCATGGGCCTTTCTCAGTACGCTGACAATTTCGTCAGTAGTTTTTTCATCCAGGGCGCTGGTCGGTTCATCGCAGAGCAGTATTTTCGGGTTAGTGATTAAGGCCCGGGCTATACCGACACGCTGTTTCTGACCGCCCGACAGCTGTCCCGGGTAATTATCTTTTTTGCCGCTTAAACCGACGAAAGAAAGCACTTCTTCTGCATCAAGAGCGGATTCAAACTTGTGAAGCTTTAAAGGCAGAGTAATGTTTTCGAGCACTGTTTTATTATTAAGCAGATTGAATTGCTGAAAAATCATGCCGATTTTTTTACGGTATTTTCTTAACTGCTTTGGTGACAGGCTGCCGATATTATCGCCTTCCACGGTTACGGTTCCCTCGTCCGGTGTTTCAAGAGCATTAATCATCCGTAGCAGCGTCGATTTGCCGGATCCGCTTTCACCGATAATACCGAATTTTTCTCTTTTTTTTATATGAACAGATATATCGTTCAAGGCATTGAACGGTCCATCACGGCCCTGATACTGTTTAATAATCCCATTTAATTCAATCATTTAAAGCCTCCTTCGCAAATTACCACTGCAGTAAACTGTTATAATATAAACAGATAACATATGTAACAGTGTTAAACTGTATCAGTCTGTTCTCATAAAATTGTAAACAATACTATATCAGTTGTAAAGGGGGAAAATAGAATGAAGGCAGCAATGCCCTTTTTAACATTTGAAGGACGTGCTTTTGAAGCACTGGAATACTATAAAGAGGTGTTCCATCAGTTTGATATCATTCAGCTGGTGAATTATCCTGATTCAAATAAAATACAGCAGGCCATTATACGTATAGGCAATATGCATCTCATGCTCCGTGATTCCAAGGTTCCATCGGAATTCACCTTTACACCGAGCATGTCTGTTTATATTGAGTGTGAAGATTTAAATGAAATAGAACTGTTGTACAGAAAACTTAAGAAAAATGGTGCTATTCATATTCCGCTTGATGATTATAATATGAGCAGGCGGTATGCGTGGATTCAGGATCAGTTTGGTGTTTCGTGGCAATTAAATTTAATTTAAACACAAAAAAGCCATTCCTCTCTCTTCAGGAATGGCATCTTATATTATTTCTTATAGAGATAAAGCACTGATCAGTTTGTTTAAGAACGGACGTTTAACTTTTCCAACATTCTTCTTTTCACTTAAAATTGAATTATTATACGCAACTTCCTTATATTCCTGCATACGAACTTCTGCTGTAAGTTTATCAGATATAATCATTTTCACCCTCCTAATTTGAAATTATATATTAGAGTATTTCTCTGTACCTCTTTTATGTATCTTAATAATACTATATATACCAACGCTTTTCAAATGTTATGTGATGATTTTATCAAAGTAAATCTATTGTTAATTTTTAGTTAATTCACATACAAATAATATTATATGTAGTTAAGTTTTATATGTATTTATATTAAGATTATTTTATTCATAAAATTGTATATTAACCCGTCTTGTTATCGTTTTCATTCAGATCTTATGTATTGAAACGTTTTCATTATTTATGGTAAAAAATAAAAAAGAGCGAAATAGTCGCTCTTTTTTCAACTTATGTTACTTATGTTTATTTTTCAGTATTGCGACATTCAGCACGTGAGGCACCTTATGTTTTTTTTCATCATCTATAGAATCCAGCAGGTCTGCTATTTTTTCCATTGCCTTATCCATACGTTTTTGCTTAAAACTGACAAGCCATGAGGATGTGCCAAGTCTGCCGAGCCATTCCTGATCTGTAAATTTCACTTTATATTCGTGTTTGAAAAATTCTTCCAGATCCAGCTTTTCATGACGCCAGTCACTGAACCATTCTACGGGGAAACCATTAATCAGCTGAATTGAGTCTTCTTTAGAACCGGCCGGTTTCAATTCTTCATTCTTGGAACTTTTCTTAATAATTTTCATAGATTCTTTCATCATCTTATTGGCCACTTTGAAGCCGATATCCGCCACAATTAAAATGCCGTCGGGTTTTAAAATGCGCCTGACTTCTTTGGCTGCTTTGTCGCTGTCAAACCACTGCCATGCTCTCATCACAAAAACAATGTCATACGTATCATCATCGAGACCTGTTTTCTCTGCAGTGCCTTTTGTAAAATTGATTCTGTCATCTTTGCCGACATATTTCTTGCCGATTTCTATGAACTCTTCCGATGGTTCAACCGCATCTACAATCGCTCCGTAGCCGCTCAACGCTTTGCTGAGGAAGCCGGGACCGGCTCCGATATCTGCAACTTTGCTTCCCGACAATTCAATATTCCTTTTAGCCAGTTCTTCAAAAAATACACTCGGAATATCATTTCTGTGTTTAAAATACTCCTCGGCATAATTATGAAATTTTGTCTTCATAATAAGTTTCCCTCCACTAATACTGATTATCTTATATTATCAATGTATTTTACTCACATGTCCACCTTAAGGTTTGTTAAGATTTAAAGATACAGTTATTTTCATAAGGAGGATAATTATGACGCGTGTTTTAGTTTCTATCGTTATTATGGCATTATGCTTTTTGGGAATCCACTGGATTATTGAAACTTTCTTACCATCCATTCCTGATACGTATGCGCTGCCGATTTCCGTATTACTTGGTGCAACAATAGGTTTCTTTGTTTATATTCAGATTGATAATCGTATCGGATAAATCTTTTTAGTGAAATTATATTTAATATAGGGTATAATAGTTAAATTGATTTTAAGGTAAAGGGGAAAATAAATGTCTGAAACATCTCAAAAAAAACCGGATTACAAATTAATTATCATCTTATTATCCGGTGCTTTCATCTCGTTCTTATCGAACACTTTTTTAAACGTCGCACTTCCTGCAATCAAAAATGATTTCGGGATTTCAACTTCAGCTGTACAATGGGTTTCTACATCCTATATGCTGGTCTCCGGTATTATTATACC
Organism: Jeotgalicoccus halotolerans; assembly: GCF_003387165.1. Classification (GTDB taxonomy): domain Bacteria; phylum Bacillota; class Bacilli; order Staphylococcales; family Salinicoccaceae; genus Jeotgalicoccus; species Jeotgalicoccus halotolerans. Next base: position 81,566 of record NZ_QUMW01000012.1, on the reverse strand, counting down.
GACCACGGCGTATCTGATGCAGAAATTCAGCGCCAGAACATTGTTCTTAACCGCAATGTCGCTGTTTCTCCTCGGGACAATCGTCGCCGGATTCTCTCCTGCTTTTATCGCCCTTATTCTTGGCCGGATGATACAGGCTTCCGGTTCAGCAATGCTCATGCCGCTTTTAATGAATATTATGATCAGCAGTTTCCCGCCTGATAAACGCGGTACTGCGATGGGTCTATTCAGTTTAGTCATGTTCTTCGCCCCGGCAATCGGACCGACTGTATCGGGTATCGTAGTTGAAAATTACTCATGGCATGTTCTGTTCTACATGATGATTCCAGTGCTGATTATCGTACTCGTCGTTGGTTTCTGGCAGCTGCCGGAAATTCAGCAGAAACGCGAAGCCCATATAGATATTATGTCTATTATTCTGTCAACTATCGGTTTCGGGGGCGTGCTTTACGGGTTAAGCTCTGCAGGAGAAAACGGTCTCGCCAGTTCGAGCGTTTTAATTCCTCTGCTCATAGGTATTGCCGGTATTACGCTCTATGTAATCAGACAGTTTAAATTAGAGTTTCCAATGCTGGACTTCAGAGTATACAAGTATCCAATGTATACTATCGCTTCGCTGATTATCGGCGCAGCAAACATGGCTCTATTTGCCGGAATGATCTTAATTCCTATTTTCATGCAGGATATTCAAGGATTAAGTCCGCTCGACACCGGTCTTTTAATGCTTCCGGGAGCTTTGATTATGGGATTCATGAGTCCTGTGTCAGGTAAATTGTTTGATATGTACGGGCCAAAAACAATGGCAATTACCGGCCTTGCTTTGGCTGTTGTCACAACTTTCTTTTTGAGCCGTCTCGAAATAGATACATCATTTACGTATTTATTAACTATTTATATGGTTCGTGCACTTGGTATGACAATGGTCAACACGCCTGTTATGACCAACGGTATGAACTCACTTCCGTCACATCTGACTCCGCACGGTTCATCACTCAACAGCATGCTGAACCAGGTCAGCGGTTCAATTGGTATCGCGCTTCTGATAACAGTAATGCAGACATACACAAATATTACTGTGAACAATATGGATAGCCCGACAGAAGCGATGATTAACCAGGCGACACTGGAAGGTATCAACCTTGCCTTTCTCGTTGGTACCGGCTTTTTATTCCTCGCACTTGTCGCTGCCTTCTTCCTGAAGCAGTCAAGTTCAGCGGATACAATCGGCAAATCGATTGCCAGAGCACGCCCTATAAATGAAGACAATAAAAAAATCAGCAGAGATTAATCTCTGCTGATTTTTTTATTTTGCGTTAAGCTCGATAATTCTTATAATTGTCTTCGCTGATTTTTCCATATCATCAATAGATGCAAATTCAAATTTGCCGTGGAAGTTTTCTCCGCCTGTAAAAATATTTGGTGCCGGCAATCCTTTATAAGACAGCTGCGAACCATCTGTACCGCCGCGAATCGGCTCAATAACAGGTTCAATATCTAAAGATTTCATGGCTTCTTCAGCCAGGCTTACAATTGTCATATCTTCTTCGATAACTTCTTTCATATTGTAATACTGATCTTTCAGTTCCAGTTCTATTTTTGCTTCCGGATACTTTTCCCGGAATTCATCTATTTTCTGTTCCACTGTTTCTTTGCGTTCTTTAAATGCTGATGTATCAAAATCCCGGATAATCATACTGAATTCCGCTGTTTCTACGTCACCACTGAAGTTTAATATGTGATTGAACCCCTCATAGCCTTCAGTCTTTTCAGGTGTTTCAGCAGCATCAAAAGAAGTAATTATATCCGCAGCAATACGGACAGCATTCACCATTTTATTTTTCGCCGTTCCTGGATGAACACTGTTTCCAATTACTTTTACTGCTGCCCCTGCGGCATTAAAACTTTCGTACTGCAGCTCACCGACCGGGCCGCCGTCGACAGTATATGCAAAATCAGCATCGAATTTTTCAATGTCGAAGTCATGCGGTCCTCTGCCGATTTCTTCATCAGGTGTAAATCCGACTTTTACTGTTCCATGTTTTATTTCCGGATGACCGATTAAGTATTCCACAGCTGTTATTATTTCTGCGATACCCGCCTTATTATCGGCACCGAGCAGAGTTGTACCATCTGTAGTCATCAATGTATGTCCCTGATAATTATTTAAATTCGGAAATTGTTCCGGTGTCAGTACAACATTAAGCGCTTCGTTTAAAACAACACTGCCGCCTTCATATTTTACGAGCTGCGGTTTAACATTTGTTCCCGTAAAATCTGTTGCGGTGTCTACATGCGCTAAAAAACCGATTGTTTTTTTATTTTCAGCATTTGCAGGCAGTGTTGCAAAAAGATATCCTTTATCATCTAAATTAACATCGCTCATACCGATTGCATTAAGTTCTGTCTCGAGTTCTCTCAGCAGATTCCACTGTTTGTCAGTTGATGGTACTGTACCGCTTGACGCATCGGACTGTGTATCAATTTTCGCGTATCTTGCAAGCCGTTCAATTAATTCTTCTTTCATTATCTTCATCCCCAGTTTTTATATTTTGTTAATATCATTATAACCGTAAAATGATTCCTCTATGGATATACCGTCTATTGTAATCGTTTCTTTTCCAAGATAATACCCGCCCATATGCCTGTAAAAATTCACTGCAGGATTTTCCGACAGGACTGCAACAACCATTTTTTTGTAGCCGCGTGCTGCGAGATTTTGTACTGTGTATTCGAACAAGGCACGCCCTATCCCTCGTCCGTGTACGTGCTCATAAGAGTAGATCGCGTATAATTCGCCGTCGAAGCCCGGATATGTATCCTTGTCTCTGTTTTCACCGCCAATTGCAAAACCGACAATTTCATCATCCAGTTCAGCGACGTAGAGCGGCTGATTAACGGCAGCCTGTTTCCAGATTCTCTCTCTCTTTTTTACATCGAGACTGTCGAGGTAGCTTTTTGGCACTATACCCGGATAAGTCGTATTCCAGCTTTCAACCTGAACTTTCGCAATACCTGCCGCATCTTCCGGCACTGCCAGACGAATTATCATACATTCATCTCCTTATTTAAGAAATATCTGTTTTCAATCTTTCAGAGCGTTCATATCTTTCAAGACTCAGTTCAATCAGCCTGTCCAGTGTTTCGCTGTAGGGAATCCCTGAAGCTTCTAGCAGCTTCGGATACATGCTGATGCTTGTAAAACCGGGCAGTGTATTGACTTCATTAACGATAACTTCTCCATCCGGAGTTAAAAACACATCCACCCTTGCCATACCTTCACAGTCAAGTAACTTGAAAGCATCGTATGCAATCTGCTGAATCCGCTGCATTTCTTCTTCTTCCAGCTGCGCCGGGATATTTAAAAGCGCCCCGTTTTCATCCAGATATTTTGAACTGTATGAATAAAAGTCTGTCTGCGACACAATCTCTCCGGGAACCGAGACAAACAGTTCTTCATTACCGAGAACAGACACTTCAATTTCACGGCCTTTGATGCCGCTTTCAATCATCACTTTTGTATCGAATAAGAAAGCCGAGTCCAGCGCCTTATAAAATGATGATTCATCCGAAACTTTTGACACACCTACTGATGAACCCTGGTTGACCGGCTTGACAAACATCGGCACACTGAGCTTCTCAAGGGCCTGCTCATACGTCTGTCCATCTTTTTCATAGTAATTCAGTACAATTGACGGTGCGACTTTAATACCTGCAAGTTCAAGGAGCCTTTTCGTCATATCTTTGTCCATGCATACCGCTGAGCTGCGGACGCTGCAGCCGGCATACGGAAGCTCAGCGAGCTCGAGAAGTCCCTGTATACTGCCGTCCTCTCCTGCTGTGCCGTGCAGAATCGGCAGTACTGTATCAAGCTCAATCAGTTTTCCGTCAGCGGTCAGACCTTCGGACGGTATAACTGATATTTTTTTACTATTTGAATTATCCAGCATTTCTATTTTTTTATTATCAGCTGCCAGGAGCCACTCACCCTGTTTGGTAATATTAATCAGACTGATATTATACTTTTCTTTATTCAGCGCTTCAAATACGCTTTTTGCAGAACGCACTGACACTTCGTGCTCTGTCGATTTACCGCCGTATATAATACCAACGTTTATTCTCTTCATATTATAAGCTCCTCAAATCTGTTTATTCTGTACACCTGATTTTACACCACTTTGCTTTAGAAGTTAATTTTTTATAATACTGTTTTGTTTATTACTGCAGTCGGTAAAAATTTAATAGTGGTATAATTTAATTGTTTATATTACATAAGAAAAGGATGGGGCATGGTGAAGAAATTTTTATCTTATTACGCACCTTATAAAGTCTTATTCACAGTTGATTTTCTATCTGCTGTTATCGTCGGTTTGCTGGAACTCGCATTTCCTGTAATCGTCAGCATGTTCATAGATGAACTGCTGCCCACCGGCAACTGGCAGTGGATATTAATTGCTGCTCTGGGATTAGTGCTAATTTATCTGTTCAACACATTGATGCAGTTTATCGTAACATACTGGGGACATATGCTCGGGACGAACATCGAACGTGATATCCGGAATGACCTGTATGGCCATATACAAAAGTTATCGTTCAGATTTTTCGATAATACCAAGACCGGAAAACTGTTAACCCGCTTGACAAACGACCTGATGAACATCGGGGAAATGGCGCACCACGGACCCGAGGATCTATTCATTGCGGTTATGACGCTGCTCGGTGCTTTCGGAATTATGTATTACATCCATCCCGAACTTGCAATAATCGCATTTATTATCGTTCCGTTAATTTTAGTAATTGCCATTTACTTCAACAAAAAAATGACCGTCGCCTTTCGTGAACTGTTTGGCCGCGTATCTGAATTTAACCATCTAATCGGCGATAAAATCGGCGGCATCCGTCTGGTTCAGGCTTTTGCAAACGAAGATCAGGAACTTGAAGAATTTAAAAAAATCAACGACCGCTTCAGAGCCACAAAGTTAAAAGCCTACAAAATTATGTCTTTCAACACATCCAGCACTTATATGCTGATGCGGCTGGTCACTGTTTTCATCCTTATCGCAGGTGCCTATTACGTTATGCGCGGAGAGCTGACTTACGGTGAATTCGCAGCATTTATTTTAATTTCTAATATCCTGTTTAAACCACTCGAGAAAATTAATGCCGTCATTGAATTATATCCAAACGGTATTGCGGGCTTTAAACATTTTCTCGATACGATGGCGGTACAGCCCGATGTTAAAGAAAAAGAAGATGCGCTTGAACTGGGGAATGTGAAAGGTGATATTCAATACAGCAACGTGACTTTTAAATACGAAGAAAAAAATGTACTGACTGATATATCATTTAATATTTCTCCGGGTGAAACGATTGCTTTTGTCGGACCTTCCGGAGCCGGAAAAACTACCTTGTGCTCGCTGCTCCCCCGTTTCTATGATGTGTCGGAAGGCAGCATTCAGATTGACGGCACAGATATTAGAGATTTAACACTGTCTTCACTCCGGAAGAATATCGGCACAGTGCAGCAGGATGTATTCTTATTTGCAGGCACACTGAAAGAAAACGTCGCTTACGGCAAACCAGATGCAACAGACGAGGAAGTCTACGATGCACTTCGAAAAGCACAGCTGAAAGAACTTGTCGACAGTTACAGGGACGGACTTGAAACAATCGTCGGCGAGCGCGGTGTCAAACTGTCAGGCGGACAGAAACAGCGTATTGCGATTGCACGCATGTTCTTAAAAAACCCGCCGATTTTAATTCTTGATGAAGCAACCAGTGCACTTGATACAGCGACGGAAATGTATATTCAGGATGCACTGAACCGTCTTGCCGAAGGACGCACAACACTCGTTATCGCCCATCGTCTCGCAACAATTAAAAATGCGGATCGTATTATGGTCGTAACAAAAGACGGTATCGCTGAGAGCGGCACCCATGAAGAGCTCCTGTCACTCGACAGCGGTGTATATAAAGGACTTCATCAGGCTCAGTTCAGGCAAATATAAATTGACAAAAGAATTCTTAATTGTTAGACTAATTAACATTATTAAAACTTTAATTAATGAGAGTGATTTTTATGTTATCCACAATAAAAATATCACAATTAAATAAAGACTTTTTCAGCTATTTTAGATAGCGTCTGTATTCCATCGTGGATGCAGGCGAAACCTGATCTATGATGGCTGAATTAATGATGCAGAAAACCAGCCATTAGAAAAAATCTGATTGGCTGGTTTTTTATATTTACTTTTACCAGGCCAATTGGATTCTGTTAACAGAATCCAATCTGGTCTTTTTTAATATTAAAAATAAGGAGTGTTTCAAATGAAAATTGGTTATCAGGGCGTAGAAGGCAGCTACAGCACACTTGCATGCGCAGCATATGCCGGAAGTGAAGAGTATACAGCGGAGGGTTATATGACATTTAAACTGCTTGTTGAAGCACTTTTAAACGACGAAGTGGATTACATTGCGCTGCCTGTTGAAAACTCAACAAGCGGACCGATTACAAGAACAATAGATCTGATGAAATATCTGGATGTAAAAGCAATTAAAGAAGTATATGTGAAAATAGACCATGCACTTATTTCCAAAAATCCAATTGCGCTAGATAAAATAACTGAAGTATACTCGCATCCGGAAGCATTGGAACAGTGCTACACATATTTAAGCCGGTACCCAAATATTGAAGTGAAGGAATTCAGCGATACAGCAGGGGCTGTACATATGGTTAAAGAATCAGAGGACGAAACAATTGCAAGTATTGCGGGCAGCCATGCCGCTGAAATGTACGGCATGAATATCGTCCGTGAAAATATCAGTGATAATCCGCTTAATACGACGCGCTTTTTAATCTTCAAAAAAGAACTGAGCGAAAAAATTCTGCATGAAAAAACATCACTGTACATAGAATCTGATCACAGCACCGGTTCCTTAAGCGGCATTCTGGATATTTTTAAAACATATAATATCAACCTGCTCTATTTAATGAGCAGACCGATACAAAACAAACCATTCTCCTACGGTTTCTTTATCGATATTGAAAACGATTTAGACCGTCCGAATTTCGATGCCGCACTCTCTGTGCTGACAAAAGAAACGTCGTATATTAATATTCTCGGCAGTTATGATAAAGGACTCATCCCGGAGTATGAAGGAGTGATTCAGAATGAAGAATATACTGACAGGTAAAAATCATTTATTTACAAGAATTGCAATTGGCTTTGCGCTCGGTGTTATACTCGGTATATTCCTCCCCGGATTTTCGATGAAAATTAAATTCATCGGAGATATATACTTAAATATTATTCAGGCAATGATTATCCCGATTATATTTGTTGCAGTATCTACAGGTATTATTAATATCGGCAGCGGTAAGGATCTGGGAAGAATCGGATTTAAAAGTGTTTCGGTATTTGCTGTAATGTTCGTTGCCACAGCAGCAATCGGACTTCTGATTTCATATATTGTCAGACCTGGGAAGCATATTAATATTGGTTCGAGCAGCTATGAGGGAGAAGTAGCTATACCATCTGTTGAAGATTTTTTTATGAATATTATTCCCGATAATCTATTTATGGCACTGACTGAAGGCGATATACTTGCGACTATTATCTTTACTGTTATTTTTTCCATTGCTATTGTCGCCGTAGGAAAAGAAGCGGAGCCTGTGAAAAATTTTATCAACAGCCTCTCGTCAGTAATATTTAAAGTGCTCAATTACATTATGGAGCTGACGCCGTTCGGGATTATTTCTCTCATGGCATTTGCTGTAGCAGAATACGGAGCAGGTATATTCTCTTCTCTCGGACTCTATATTGTCACGGCGTATGCATCATGCATTATAGCCTTTATTATAGTAATGCTTATCCCGATATGGATATACACGGGCCTCACTCCTGCTGAGCTTCTTAAAGGCATTTACAAGGTCTGGCTCGTCTCACTTGCCACAACAAGCTCTGCTGTCACGATGCCCACCACTATCAAAGTGACAAAGAATGATTTTAAAGTCAGCGAATCGATTACAAATTTTGTCGTTCCTCTTGGAACAACAATAAACATGGCCGGCGGAGCAATATCTTTCAGTCTGCTCGCTGTATTCGTTTCTGACTTTTACAATATACCTCTCGGGGTCGGCCAGATTATTTATCTCGTTATTATCGCAACAGTAATTAATATGGCGGCACCGGGTATTCCGGGCGGCGGAATTGTACTCGGTGCATCATTCCTGACACTGCTCGGCCTCCCAATTGAACTGATGGGTCCGATTGCCGCTATATACAGGATCCTCGATATGGCCTACACTACGATGAACATAACCGGTGACGCGGCAGCGGCAATTTTAATTGATGAATCAGAAAAACGCCGTCATAATAAGAGAAGTATCAGCGCAAAGGCTTAAATATTTGCGCATAATCACTGAATCCAATATTCAAAAAACCGTCCGGAACACGATTCTTCCGGACGGTTTTGTCTATTTATCATCATTCTTTTGTATAAAGAAGCCATTCTCTTCATCCCACTCCGCGAAAAATACGTCTTCCAAATCCGCTCCGGTTTCTTTTTTGATGTTCTCCCTTAACCAGGATTCATCCCGATTAATATTTTTGAGTCTCTGATGCTCGACCTTCCCTCCGTCTATCAGTAGCTCCGGCAGGACGTTCTCACTGTACTCCTTCATTATTTCAACTCGTGTCGGCGCTTCTTCGCGTGCATACTGCATCACTGAAAGCTCTCCGCTTTCTTCAAGTATTCCGTATTTCACCTGACTTAGAGAAAATACATCTTTCATTCTCAGCAGCATCCGCACTTCATCAACGTCCATATTATTTTCATCCATTATCTTTCTGTCTAAATGACCTTCATTTATCAGCAGCTGTGGATCTCCTTGTGAAATACTTTTAAATCTCCGGCTTTTTAAAGCAAATTTTTCTAAAACAAATATAAGCAGCGCCCAGAAAAATATAGAGAACAGCATCTCATAAACGGGCACGGTCGCATCATACAATGATTCTTCTATAATGCCTCCAAGTATCAGAGCATAAACAAAATCAAGAGGAGTAACTTGAGCAAGCTCTTTTTTCCCGATCAATTTAAGAACAATCATGACTCCTATTAAACCTAAGGTTAATTTCATTGCATACATCAGCATATCTTCCATTTTCCTACCTCGCTTCATTCTTAAATGCTAAAAGATATCTCTGTACTTATAGAAGTACCCCTGCTTATGTATTCAAAACAAAAAGAGACGGCTTCCTTTGAGAAACCGCCTCCTTTGTTGTGTATTCTATTATTTTCCTCCCGCTTTTGATTTCACGAGAATATCTCTTTCATCAATATCATTGATTTTCTTTGCACTATCGTTCAGATAATACTTACCTTTAGTAATATAAGCAATAACGATTGTTAGTACCGCTGCCAGCAGTGCCGCAAAGAATGCTGCTGTACTTTGCATGAATGGACCCATGTAGCCAAGTGCTGCGATTGTTCCCAGCAGACTTGAAATAATCAGAGACCAGACACCCACTGGATTCCATTTATATAAATATTCCTGGCGTTCTTCATAGTAGCCGGGCCCAATTTTCATCATCCGTTTTACTACGAGGAAATCAGTAACCAAAATCGCTGCCCATGACATCAGAAAGACACCCTGGAATGTTAATGCTGCATCTAAATGATCGGTAATACCGCCGAGCATTAAAGCCATTGCCGTAACACCTGCAACTACGACCCAGAATCTGCGGCCCGGTTTAAAGTTTACGACGTTTTCAAAGAAGTTTGATAATGATAAAGAACTGCTGTAAATATTGGTTACATTAATACGAACCTGAGTGAGCATCGTAAATAATGCACCGCCGATACCTAATAAGTGTACAATGTATACACCCGGATTCGGTTCATTTAAACGCACTCCAAACCATATACCAAGTCCGCCCATTACACCGTAACAGAAAATCTGCGGAATAAATCCTATGGCAAGTGATCCGCCTTTAATGTGATTCGGCTTCAGGAAGCGAGCATAGTCTGATGCTATAAGCGCAGTCAGTCCGATAATTCCATGCTGCATACCAATACATAATAAGAGCGCTGTTCCGCCAATCTGCATTCCTTCCGGCATATATGTCCAGAATGCGCCGTCATATTGTGACGGTGTCATGAATGACACTACGATTGCTGTAATTAAAAACACAAAGAATATTGGCAATGACCATTTTTGTAATTTATCGAGCTGTTTAATTCCGAACCAGTTAAGTGGAATAACGAGTGTTCCAAATACGACTATGAGCAGCCATACAGGAATTACAGGGAAGAATTCGTGTACTGCAAACACGAGAATCATACCTTCAAGTGCACAGTACATAATAAAGTTAGAAGCATATATTAAAGATGTTAATGACGCACCTATGTAGCCGAAGCCTCCGCCCCGCGACATTAAGTTTACGTTCATTCCCGATCGTGCTGACAGGTAAACGATAACTGTACCCATGATACCTGCAACGATAATTGCGTATGCTGCTGATATCAGAGCATTAATTGCACCGAACTGCAGTGCCATAACACTCCCTATTTGGAAGTAGAATATTGCTGTAGCAATACCAAAAGTAATGTTGGTAATACTGAGCCATCCCATTTTACGTTCGTTATATGGAACTTTAGATAATGAGTGGTCACTCTCGGTCGTTTCAATCTGCTGATCTGCTGTTTGCTCAGACCTCATAATTATCCTCTCCAATCTTATGAAACTTTATATTAAGGCGACTTTTACACTATACACTCTTTTCGCGAATAAATCAAGCTCTTATGTATATTTTTACACTATATAGTCGACATAATATGTATATTGACAATTAAAATGAAAGTATAACACTATATTCTTATTGAAATTTAATTTCAAAATGCATAATCTATTTGAAATAATGCACTAAAACTCATACAGTATATATATATAAAAACCTTGCCGGAACTGGCTTTTCCCGGCAAGGTTCTTTCATGAAATTTATTTATATTTTGCCCCTTCAGAGTAAGTATTTTGAGCATTCCATAATAAATATTCCTCCACACCATTATCTTTTAATGCTTCAATCTGGGCCTCTACTTCTGCCGCTCCATAATTTATATAATTACCCGGTCCGAGATATGAAGCAGTAAAGTCCTGAATCCAAGGTCTCGATTTTGGCGGTTCTTCAAGTTTCCCAAGCACTTCATTTTCCACTTTCATATACTGGTTAACTACTTCGTACGGTTCTGTATCTGGCGTATCAAAGCCAAATGCACCTGCGCCCCAGTGCGACGGGTATATCATCGATGATATAATATCAACATTATCGGCAATTTGAGAGAAGTTCTGACCAATCCCCGGCGCTTCCTGCTGGGTAGCTGCATAGCCGAAAACATCTACTGATACATCGACATCATAAGGTTTTAACTGTTCATTCGCATAAGCGACGAAGTCCGTTACAGCATTTACTCTCTGCTGCACCTCATCAGCTTCAGTATCTGCATACTCTCCAAAATCATAAGTAAGTTCAGAAGAGAGAGTTTCAAATGCTTCCGGGAACCTCACATAGTCAAACTGAATTTCTTTAAATCCGAGCTTGGCTGCTTCTATGGCAATGTCCACATTATAATCCCAGACTTCCTTAACAAACGGATTGACAAAACTTTCCCCGCTTCCGTTCTGCCATACTGTTCCATCGCTGTTTTGATAAGATAAATCCGGACGTTCCGCAGCAAGCCTCGAATCTTTAAAGACAACAATACGCGCGATCGGGTAAATCCCGTTGTCTTCAAGTGTCTCCATCAATACTTCCGGATTAACATAATCATACATGTGGGCCTGTGCAACTTCATTATCGACATCAAGCGGCATCATAATATCACCGATATCTTCTTTAACGTCGATAACCATAGAGTTTAATTCCGTATTATTGACGAGTTCTGTCAATTCCTGCATCCTCTCACCGCCTGCGGAAAAAGCAGTTACAAATATACCTTTTACTCCTTCTTTCGGATAAGCAATATCAACGCCGGACTGATGCTGAAATACAGGTGCTGTATCCTCATTAAGCGAATACAGAGGGCCGTCATTTAAATCCAGCTCAGCAAGAGGCTTTTCTGTTTCTTCCGGTGCCGTGCTTTCACCTTCACTTTCCTCTGCAGCATTTTCTGCCGCTGTCTCTTCTGCAGTTTCAGGCTCACTGCTGCCTGTCTCTCCTCTGATTGCCAGCGCAAGCAGTAAAAACAGTACTGCAAGAATTCCTCCGACCATAATTAAAAATTTTCTCGTGCTCATTCAGTCACCCCGCCTTCAGTATCGATTGTTTTCGGATCAATCAGCGTATAGCCTTTGTCTCTAAGACCGTTAACGATATCCTGAAGCGCCTCGCTGGTCCATGTACGGTCATGCATTAGCAAGTTTGCCCCATCGCCGAGCATCTCAGTATTTACCATAATATCCGCGAGTGATTCCGCTTCCTGATACTCAGGCTCCCAGTCAAAACCGTATGTCCAGTTCATAACTGTCATGTTTTCTTTTTCCGCTGTGCTGATGGATGCTTCACTGTTGACCCCGAACGGAGCTCTGAAATATTTCGGCCGCTCCCCGACCGCTTCTTCAATCAAGTCACTTGTATCGATTATTTCAAGTGCAGTATCTTCAGGAGTAATCTCCTGCATATTAAAATGGTTATAAGTATGATTTCCGATTTCGAAACCCAGCTCATGAATTTCTTGCAGCTTTTCCCGTCCTTCTTCCGACTCGATAAACATGCCGTTAACAAAAAATATGGCAGGGGCACCGAGTTCTTTTAATGTATGAGCCATGGCTACTGCATTTTCATCCGGAGCATCGTCTATCGTAAGCAGTACAGCAGCCGGTTCGGCTTCCTCCGAAGACGGCACTATCGCAGACGTTTCAGGGTCTACCGTATACAGTTTTTGAGATGCGCTCTCTTCTATTTTTACGTCAGTTGTCCCAGTCTCTACCTGTGCTGATTTTTCACTGCCTGCCGTCTTTGCGCCAAGTGCATTCTTCATCTCATTACTGCTGTTTTGAAATGCCTGCAGCTGCTCGTTAATCGACTGATAGTATGCTGCGACTTTCCCGTGAACTTCATTAACTTCCGTTATGCCTTCCTTCAATGTATTATAATCGGCATTCTCGCTTGCAAGAGATTCAAAAAAGGCAGTTTCTGTACTGCTGACATTTTCATAGCCCTCCCGCACATTCTTAATACTTTCACCAAGCTTCTCTACTGTTTCCGCTAACTGCTGGACCTGTTCTTCTTTCAGTTCTTCGCTTTCGCTGACATCAGCAGAACCGATATTTTCTGACATACTCTTCAGTTCCCCTTCAATCTCCGTGAGACCTGCTGCCAGTTCACTGCGCTGATTTAAATTTTCATAGAGCGGTGACTGGTCATTTTTAAAGTCAGACAGCTCTTCATCAGTCACCGAAGTATTAAACAAAGCGGACATTTCCGCTTCATAGTCAATAATGTTCTGCATGGTGTCCGTCAGTGCCGGCACAGTATTTTCTTCAATAGTTTCAATGTTTGATAAAACTTTATTTTCCGGACTACCACAGGCACCAAGTATGACCGCAGCTGCAGTAAACAGCATAACTATTATGTATTTCCTCATCGATAACACCCGCTTTCCAAATTTACTTAATAAAATATTCCTCCAATATAAAAAAGGGCAGCTCCATATAATGAAGTTACCCTCTTAAATATAAAAAATGCATATTTTACACTTATTTCATTTGGAATCCGGATCAATACTTACACTGCAGTACATCCCCGCAATGAATAATATCAACACTGCCAGGTACACGATAAAGTTATACTCCACAGGAATAAGAGTACCCACGCTGAACATCAGCAGAGTCGCTGTTAAAAATAAGAGAATGGCTGCTTTTTTCATTTACTTCTCATCCTCTGTAATCCATACGGTCTTCTCTTCAAAAGGAATTCGTTTAGGTTCCGGGTTTTTCTTCATATCCGATTCCCCGACGAAAATAACACCTAAAATTTCTTCCTCATCCGTCAGTTTAAAGTAATTTTTAACGGGAGCGGCATAATATGCCGGACCGCTCTTCCAGATTGCACCGAGGCCAAGACCGTGTGCTTCAAGAAGAATGTTCTGGACTGCAGCGGAAACCGCCGACACATCTTCAATGTAAATTGCTTTTTTACTATCCTGTTTTGGACTCAGTGCAACGACAATTGCCGTGGGTGCAATAAGCGGCTTCCTGCTGATTTTTTTAATGCGTTTCTGTCCCGCTTCGCTTGCAGGATCATCCACCCGCGATTTTGCCCATTCAGCAAGCACACGCGAGAGGGGGAGCCGTCCGTCTCCCTGCAGCACAAAAAACTTCCACGGCTCGGTATGATGATGGTTAGGAGCCATAATCGCCGCCTGGAGCAGCTGTTCAACAACCTCTTTACTAACCGGTTCAACATCCTTAAATATTTTTATACTCCGCCTCGTTTGTATCGCTTCTGTAATATTCATTATTTTTCTTCCTCCGCACTTTTCAGACGTTCTTCAATCCAGCTGATGACAGTATTGAAAATTTCTGTCTTCATAGTAAATTCGTTAAATATTTCATGCTCGAGTTCAGGGTAAATGATTAATTGTTTATCTTCTGAAGATATTTCATCATGAAATTCCACTGAATCCTGAACAGCTACAAGCCCATCGTTCTCTCCGTGAAGAATAAGCACTGGATCTTTAAAATCTCGAGCTTCAAGTTTTAAATACTCGATACCTTTTTCAAGCGTCCGGATTAGTCCGACAGATATCTCCTTTTTATTCAGCGCATCCTCAACGTAATGTTTAAGAACAATTTCTGTACTGCATAGTCCTTCGCCCAGTTCATTTTTAATATAATCGTTGCTGTCGAGCCCGACAGGAATGCCCGCAAACAATTCGTGGTTATAGCGTGTCAGCGCGCCGGATGTAATATACCCGTCAATTTTCCGCGGATACTTGGTACCGTATAGTGCAGCTGTATAGCCCCCCATGCTGTGGCCGATAACGAAAACCTGCTGCTGCGGCAGAAGCTTTCTTGTATAGAGTACTATAGCACCGAGATCATCTGTAATCTCATCAACTTTTGAATAAAAAGTATTTTCGCCGGAAGAGTGACCGTGTCCGCGCTGATCATAGCGGATGACATTGAATCCTTTTTGTATCAGCACATTTGCAATATCATCATATCTTCCTAAATGTTCCGCAAGACCATGAACAATAATGATTGTCGCCTTCGCTGTTTCAGGCACTTCTGTCGTCTGTACTTTCGCATAAAGCAGCGTTCCGTCTTTCGACTCAATGTACTTTACAAATGACATAATCATCTCTCCAATCTCTGTTACTTGAAATTATAACCTTTCCGCCGGGAAATTGCATATCTTAAAAGGTTAATATATTATTGATGGTAATACTAATTATAAAGGTGCTATTATGTCCAGTCAGAAAAAATATATACTCTCATTTACATGCGGCTTTCTCTTATATCTAATTATGTTTGTCGCATTAATTTACTTTAATTTCATTTATTATACGACCGGTTTTTTTGCTTTCGTTATTTTTGCCTTCGTTGCATCAGTAGTGTTCAGAATGCTTGCACATAAATTTGCAAAAGAAGGTGACCGTCCGGATCTTTACTATATGATTTTTATCGGCAGCTTTGTTATTCCGACACTGATACATATGGTTTTCTTTATATAAAATTTAACCAATTTAAAAATCGCACTTGTTCTCCCAGAGGAGTCAAGTGCGATTTTTTAAGCTTAAAGAGTTTCTATGCATTTACTTTTAATTTATTCGCAAATAATTCTAAAATAATCGCTACGACCAGAATAATAAGTGTAATCGCCCCGACTTCCTGCATATCATAGTAGAAGGTGCTCGCCATGAATAATTCGTAACCGATACCGCCTGCTCCGGCGGCTGCACCCATAGCAACTGCTACCCCGAAATTAATTTCAAAGCGCAGGAATGTCCACGAAATTAAAAAGCTTTTTGTCTGCGGCACGATGACCTGGAACAGAATATGAAAATAACTTGCGCCGGAAGCACGCAGCGCTTCAATTTTACCTTCGTCTACTTCTTCAAAAGCTTCCGAGTATGCTTTAACCAGATATGCAATGGAGTGGAAAATCATACCGATTACCGCTGCTACAGAGCCTAAGCCCGCTGCAATCGCAAATATTAAAACCCAGAGCACAGTCGGCACCGCACGCACGACAGTAATAAATGCTTTAATCGTGTTGCTGACCCACGGTTTTGATAGATTAACAGCTGTTCCAAATGCTAAAAAAAGTGAAATTACTGCTCCTAAAATAGTCGATAAAAACGCAAGCGATAAAGTGATTGTCACTTGCCACAGCGCATTTGACCAGGTTGTATTATTTAAACTCGGAGATAAAAACATCTGCCCGAGATTATCGAGTGTCATCGGAATGGCATGTGTCAAATCCAGGCCTGCGTAATCCATAATAAAGAATCCGATAACCGTGAATATTGCTGAACCGAATAATAATCCCTTTAAAACTCTTTGTCCTCTGCAGGGTTTAGAGACCTTAATGCAGCCATTTTTATTACGTTCAACAAGAGCAGTCATTATAAAATCTCCCTTCTGATGATGTTTGATATTGCTTCAATCACAAGGACCGCGAGGACGATTGCCAATGTAATCAGTGATACCATTTCATAATTCAGCTGTTTATAATACAGATCGAATAAGTAGCCGATACCCGTTCCTGTTAAAAGTCCGACGAGCGTCGCACTGCGTATATTCGTTTCAATCATAAATAAAATCCAGCTGAACATCTGCGGCATGCTGCCCGGCAATACCGCTTTAAATATCGTATGCCAGTATGTAGCTCCTGTTGCTTTCAATGCTTCCACGGAATCTTTGCTGCCTTCATCGATTGTTTCTACAAAAGCTCTGACTAAAAATCCGAATGAACCGAAAAATAAGGCCAGGAATCCGGTCATTGAGTTCGTTCCAAAACTGATGACTAAAATTAATGCCCAGGCAACGACCGGAATATTACGTGATATTGAAGCAATTATTTTTGCTGCCAGCATTAACGGTTTGTTAATATAAGTCAGTTTTGAGCCCATGAGAGCAAATACAACAGCAAATACTGCAGCTGTCGTTGTGGAAACAATTGAAATTAAAATTGTTTCCCATAAAAGACGCATTACACTGCCGAGGTTTGCCAGTGTCGACGATGAAAACCATATGTTGCTGGCCATCCATGACGCTGCTGCAGGAATCGACAGCACACCTTCTATATGATTATATTCGGTAATGTAGCTCGCGAGCATAATCAGTCCTACAATGACGACGACTGTCAGCAATAAATAAAGATTTTTCTTCTGAATAATATTTATTTCATTAACGTTTAACGTACTTGTTTTGCCCATCATTAATCACCTACTCCGTAATTAAGTCATCAAAATCCGTACCGTAAATCGACTGGATGACTTCTTTATCAATTTCAGCCGGATGGCCGTTAAAGACTACCTGACCGCTGTTTAAGCCGATAATACGGTCCGAGTAATTTTTAGCTACATCCACCTGATGCAGATTAACGATTACCGTAATGCCTTTTTCACTGCATATTTTTCTGAGATGATCCATAATTACTCTTGAAGAACTCGGATCCAGTGAAGCTATCGGCTCGTCACAGAGAATAATTTTAGGTTTTTGCACTAGGGCACGTGCGATACCGACACGCTGCTTCTGACCGCCAGACAGCTCATCACAGCGCTTGTAAATGTGGTCCTGAATACCCAGTTCCGTAATAATATCGAGGGCTTCCTCTTTCTCTGATTCTGTATACATTGAGAAAATGCCCTGCAGGCTATTTTTATAACCTAAGGTGCCGTGCATCACATTTTCAAAGACCGACAAACGGTCGACCAGATTATAATGCTGGAAGATCATCCCAATATTCGTTCTCATATGTCTCAATTCTTTTCCTTTAACACTGGTAATGTTTTTGCCATCGAACGTAATCTCACCCGACGTCGGCTCTATCATGCGGTTTATCGAACGAAGTAACGTAGACTTCCCGGCACCGGACGGACCGATAATCGACAATAATTCACCCTGCTTAATATTGAAATTAATTTCTTTAAGCACCGACTTGCCTTTTGAGTATTCCTTATTCAGATTTTCAATCGACATGATTACAGGCATTTCTTTAAGCTCTTTTTTCGATGCGGTTTCGACTTCGTTACCTGTAACTTCTATATCTTCATCAAAAGAGATCAGTACTCCATCTGTTTCCTTCTTGTTAAAATCTGTTCTATTTTTTGTTACTTCTTTTGTTTTATGTTCCACCGCCATGGAAGATGCCTCCTAATTAAAAAGAGGGGAAGTCCCCTCTCAGATGAATAAATTTTATATCGCTGGATGCCGGTTTAAATTTTCAATTTAGTTTCCTGAGTTGAGTTCTCTAATCGGGTTGAACCACTCATCTTCAACAACTACAAAACGCTCGTCCGCTGACTTGGTAAATAATCCGCCTTCTTCTGCATCTTCAGGAACGAAAATCTTTTCGTTATTTGCAACTTCATCAGAAGCAAGAACTTCCTGAATTTCATTGAATGTTTCTTCACCTAAAGTGCTTACGTTACCAATAAACGGTGCGTTCAGTACCGGTGTTGCCGAGATGATTCCAAATTGCTCTCCAGCAAGATTGGAGAATGGGTCTGCTGCACCTTCAGATACTTCGTAAATCGCACCTGCTGTATTTTCTTCGCCTTCTGCAAGTTCTACGTAGTTCTCAACACAAGTGTCACAGAAAGCTGCAACATCTGCTCTCTCGTTAATTAAGTTGACTGCAGAGCCCTGATGAGTGTTACCGAACATTACCTGCTCAAAGAAACGTCCGCTTTCAGCTAAATCTTCTTCTGTTAAGTCTGCATATTCTTCAGTTTCAGTAAATTCATTTAAAATCGTAGACGTTGGTACTCTGAAACCAGATGTTGATGAAGTTGAGACAAATGAAAAGTTGCTTCCCGGGAATTCTTCAATTGAGTATTCGCCTTCGCCTGTTTCATATTTTTCCATGTTATCGACTTTAGTAGCGAACCAGCTGTAGTATAAAGCATCTTCTTCAGTTCCTGACGGTCCTGACGGCACCGCCAATGGTTCGATATTGTCATTGCGTTCCTTAGCCTGTATGTATCCTTCTGCACCTGTAAATGCGAGGTCTGCATTATCATTAACAATGCTCTCGATGGCTATTGCATAGTCTGTAGTCAGTTCATGTTCTACTTCTCTGCCTGTCGCTTCTTCTAAAATCGCTCCAATTTCTTCGCGTGCATCAGCAAGCTCATTGCCGGATTCGTTCGGATACCAGACGACACTTAGAGGCTCATCACTGCTCGAAGCAGCATCTGCAGAACCGTCTTCTGTCTGTGTATCTCCTTCTCCGCCGCATGCTGCAAGCGCTAAAACAAAAGCTGAACCAAGAAAAACATTCATTAACTTTTTCATTTTCAAACTCCTTAAGTTTTATTTACATGATTAATTTAAAATGATTTTAGAAGGCAAGTAAATGCACTTTACGTCTATTTAACACATGTTTATACTATCTAAATAATTGGGCTGTTTCCTTTAATAATCCGCTGTCTATACCAATCTCATCAGTTGCTCCGAAATCTCCGTGATAATCTGACCCTCCTGTAATGAACAGGTCATATTTCTCACACACAGCATCGATTTTTTCATAATCAGTGGGACCGTGATCCGGATGATATTTTTCTATTCCGTCGATTAGTTCATAGTTATCCTCAATCAGTTCATAACTGTGCAGCTGACCGGGATGAGCAATGACCGCGAGGCCCCTGTCCTGTTTAATTGCTTTCAACGCTGCGATATAGTCGATATACTCTATATCTCCTGCAGCAGGACCGTTGTTCTTAAAGAGAGTACGGTACTTGGTTGTATATTTCGGGCAAGTGTAATGGTCATCGCATATTGCGTGCATAATATGCTGCTTATATATGATACCGGCCGGTCCAACGGTTTTTTTGACTTCATCCATATCTATATCAATACCGTAATCTTCAATTTTTTTAATTTGTTCCAAAGAATGCTGATGACGCCTCGTTTGTAAAGGCTCCGTTAATTTTTTAATATTCGTTGCATCCAAATCATAGTTATATCCCAAAACGTGTACTTTTCTCCTGCGTTTAAAATCGTAAGCTGAGATTTCTATGCCCGGAATTAAGTCGATACCGAGACGTTTTGCATATGGTAACGCTTCATTATATGTCAGATTTGTGTCGTGATCGACGAAGCTTAACATTTTAACATCTCTTTCTTTTGCCAGATTCAGCACTTTATTTACACTATCTTTACCATCGGAAAAGCTGCTGTGCACATGCAGATCTATTTTTTCCGTCATACCGCACGCTCCTCGAGCATTTTCGTACTCATGTCATATACTTTTGTGCATAAGCCGTCCATAAATTCCAGATCGTGAAAAATGCCAATCAAAGTTGTACCATTATCGATCAGTTTTGAGATTGTTTCCCTGACTTTTAGTTTCGATTTCTCATCAAGCGATGCTGTAGGCTCATCGAGCAGCAGAAGACGCGGGTTTTTAACGACTGCACATGCGATATTTAAACGCAGTTTCTCCCCGCCGCTGAAAGTGTTTGGATAGTTATGCCACAGTGCTTCTGGAATATCGAAGTGTCTGAGTGTTTCTTCAGCTTTTACCGCGGCGCTGTCTTTATCGACGCCCATTTCAAGCATTGAATTAATAACAAGCTCAAGCGTTGTTGTACGCGGCATAACTTTTAAAAATTGAGATACATAGCCGATTTCTTTCGTGCGCAGTTTAATCAGTGCTCTGTCTGATATATTATGCAGATCGACGGAGCCGAAATTCTCGGAATCGTAATTCACAGTACCTGCTGTCGGTTTATAAGTGCCGTAAATACTTTTTAATATAGTCGATTTACCGCTGCCGCTTTCGCCGACAATACCGAGAAACTCGCCTTTTTCTACATCGAACGATACCCCGCTGACTGCTTCTCTTGTCTGATTCAGATGGTGAATGGTGAATGATTTGCTGAAATCATTTATTTTAATCATAGTTATCCTCCTAATCTATCCGGTAGTGGTACTGGCTGACAATTTTTCCGTTAACAATACATTCTGTAATAGTCGGATAATCGTCAAAAATTCTTATGACGTTTAAATCCGCTTTTTTACCTGGTGCAACCGAACCAATTTCATCGTCCATCTGCACTGCTTGGGCTGGATTCAGCGTAATTAGTTTGAAACCGTCAACGAGCGGATAGCCTGCTTCTTTGTTTAACTTAAATACAGAGTGAAGCATGGCAGGCGGGTAATAGTCGCTGCAGAGAATGGATACGCACCCTTCCATAATTGCATCTTTTGCGTTTAAATTACCCGAGTGCGAACCGCCGAGCATAATGTTAGGCGCTCCGGCGAGCGTATACATGCCCTTGCCGTGAGCGTATTTTGCAACTTCCATCGTGATTGGAAATTCGCTGATCGTCGTTGCCAGCGTTTCATTAAAATCAATTTTCTCTGTTGCATCATCGTCATGAGATGCCACTGCGATGCCTTTTGAACGTGCCAGTTCTGACATCGTTTCCATTTCTTCAACTGACAGTCTGTTCATTTCTTTTTTATTTTCAATCTGTTTATTAATTTCTTCATCAGAAAGATCCTGGTAGCCTTTCATCGTATGACGGTACTTTTCAATATCGCGGTACTGTCCCTGACCGGGTGTGTGATCCATAAAACTCAGGAGATGGACACGCCCTTTTTCAATATGGTCTTTGATGGTGCTGACCATGCCGAGTGAATCTAGCTCAAAACGCGCATGCAGACGGTGACGGATTAAGTGTTTCTCAGAATGCGTGCGGTGGATTGCATGAATCAGTTTATTCACATTATCCGGCTGCCTGACCGGTTTGTGTCCGAATAAATCCTGTTTATATATCGATAAAGAATGGAACATTGTTGTAATGCCGTGCGAGCTTAAAATTCTTTCCGACTCTTTTATACCGATATTAAAATCCATCACTGTCGTCGGACGCGGTGCAATAATGCCTTCAATATAGTCGGAATGAATATCGATAAATCCTGCAGTCACATAACCGCCTTTAGCGTCGATAACTCTCTGGTGACCTTCAGTATCCGCCTCTGCCGTCGGGACAATTGTTTTAATTGTGTCACCTTCAACCACGACTGCATGATTTTCTAAAATTTCTGTCTCTGTTATGACGCTGCTGTTTATAATAATCAAAACTTGTCACCTCTTATAAGATTGAGTAAACTAACTGCTGAGTATATTTATGCTGCGGGTCTTCCAGAATCTGATCGGTAATTCCGTGCTCGATGACCCGCCCGTCAAGCATAACTATGGTCCGGTCACAGAGCATGCGGATAATCGCAAGGTCGTGAGATACGACAATCATACTGACACCCATGTCGCGCTGAATTTCTTTAATTAATTCCAGCACATCTGCCTGCACTGATAAGTCGAGCCCGGTTGTAACTTCATCCAGCAATAATATCGGCGGGTAATTCGACAGCGCCTTAGCGATTTGCACGCGCTGCTGCATACCGCCGGAGAAATTTTTCGGTGCTTCGTATTTACGGCTGAGCGCAATGTTAACTTTCTCAAGGAAGTGATCTGCCCGGTCTGTCATCTGCCCGACGTTGCGGTTTCCGCTCGCAATCAGTTTTTCTGCAATATTGGTCACCGATGAAAAATCCATCTTTAAACCCTGAAGCGGGTTCTGATACACCATACCGAGCTGTTCGTTCCGGATCTGTCTCTTTTTCTGGCTGGAGACGTCGCAGGCATTGCCTTCAATGCTCGCGTCACCTGGCAGTATATATTCACCGCCAGTCGCTTCCTGATCAAAGTACAGCGTCTTCATTAAAGTGCTTTTCCCGCTGCCGCTCTCACCGACAATGCCGAGAATTTCACCTTTATACAAGTCGAGTGACGCGTTCCTCACTGCATACACTGTATGGCATTCAGGACACATATTTTTTTGCAGTTCGGCATCAGTTCCCCTGCAATAGTCACAGCCGCTGCCAAATTTTTTCGATAAATCTCTCAATGACAATACAACTTCATCATTTGCCGGCATTGTTCACAGCCTCCTCGTTCAGCTTCTCAAGCATGTAGCTCGTATCGTTGGTCAGGTAGTACGTTTCTCCTGTTTTCTCGTCCTGAAGTTCATCCATGTAGACGCCGGTTAAACCTGACTCGCGGCAGACTTTATCTTCAAATTGTTCAACTTCAAATGGATAATCTTCAAAAGCGAGTGATTCCACTTTGGTGTACGGCGGTACGGCATGAATCTTCTTCTCGCGCCCGGCACCGAGGAGAATAAGTCCTTCGTTGTAGTTCATTTTCGGATTATCAAATCTCGGAATCGGGCTCGGTGCCATAACATAGCGGTCATTTACCATGACCGGATAGTCGGCATCATCTGTAATGTGGCCGTATTTCATAATCTGCTCAAATAATTTTATAAATGCGCCGCTGTATTCTTTATCACCGTGCAGCATTTTTGTTTTGCGCTCGCTGACTTCAACGGTTCTTAACGGTTCCGGCATCGGCACCTGCAGCACTAAAATCTGAAAAGGCTTCAGCGGAACTTCCGGGATTCTGTGACGCGACTGAATCAGTGAGGCTTCCGATGTATGAATGGTTTCTTTTACGCCTGTTGTGCTCTGTATTAAATTGCGGATATTAACAGCGTTGACGGATTCGTCTGAACCCTGGTCGATAACTTTTAAAATATCTTCCCGGCCGACGAGTGACAGCGTCAGCTGCAGGCCGCCTGTTCCCCATCCTCTGGCAATCGGCAGTTCACGTGACGCAAATGGCACCTGATAGCCCGGAATTGCGATTGCTTTTAATGTTTTTCTGCGTATTTCTTTTTTTGAGTGTTCATCTAAAAATGCGAAGTTCTGACTCACTGTCTTTCCTCCTTGCCCTGACGCATACGGTCGAGTTTTGATTGGAATGTAACGTAGTGCGGCAGTTTTAAGTGTGAAATAAAACCTGTCGATTCAACTGAATCAATATGATATAAAACAAATTCATCATCACTCGTAGCGACACCCGGTTCCGGATGCTCGAGACTGTAATCCAATACGCTCATGGCGATGGCTTTCGTTTCATTTTGGCCGAAGACAAGACCGTAGCCGATTTTAATCATCAGATCTTTTTCACCGGCATCCGAATCATCTTCATCTAAGTCCGGCATAAAGCCGTCTATTTCAGTGACTTCATAATCCCCGATAAAATACTCGCCGTAATCATCATCTAAATCGACATGAACAGGCTGCTGGCCGACACGGCATTCTCCTATATTCGGATGGGAAGCAATTCCGTAACCTCGAATTTCAGCATAGCCGAGTGACGTCACTGCACCAGTCTGGCCGCGGGTTAATGCCTGCAGTCTCTGACTTCTCGTACTCGGATACTCGATCGCCTTTTTCGTAATATCGTCCGGTTCATCATTATTTTCCGGTTCACGAACGAAGAGCCCTTCTTCCTCTAAATAATCGATGACTTTCGGCAGTTTATCGAGGTCATAATTAAACGGAATCTCTTTGCAATCCACCGATTCTCGAGGCCCGTCTGCCAGTTCTTTTAATGAATCATCTAAAAGGCGGTGGGTGAAGTCTGAAGTGGCACCGAGGATCTGTCCGCCCGGTATGTCTTTAAAGCTCGCAGACACGCGGCGTTCAACGAACATTTCTCTCGTGTCTGTTACCGTTGAATAATATAATCTCGGTAAGGTCGAACGATGCGCACGCATCAGGAACACTGCTTCCTCCATATTTCCTTCCGCCTGCTTGATTGCGAGTGCCGCTATATCACGGTCATAAAAACTCGCTTCGCTCATGACCTGGTTGATCAGCTGGCGCATATTTGTTTTAATATTTTCAACATCGATGTCGGCTCCATCTTCAAGCCGTCTGTTTTTATATAAAATTACCGAGTTATTGATAGCATGTGCGCCGCCTTTAACCGCAACGTAACCCATTTAAAGCACCTCCACTTTTGTCGTTCTAGGAATGATCACCGTATTATTTTCTTTATCGGTCAGTATTAAATCAATGCCGAGCGGAAACTCTTTGCAGACTTTATTTCTGAGTGCAAACCAGCTGTTCTGGAAAGATAATTGAATATCTGTCGACTCTTTAATACCGGGACCGCTGAGGCGATAAGCCTGCCCTTTGCCGATACTTTCTATATCGATTAATAGCGTTGCTGACTTTTCAGGAGAAATTAACACACCTGTCATCACTTCCTTAAAATACTCCGCTTTTAAATCTGCTTCTTTAGTCACTAAAAAATCTGCTGACGAATAATCTATATTCGCAAGACCGCCGGTTAATACTTTTAATTCTTTGCTCATCGTTTTATCTGCTGAATAAAATGAAATTTCATTATCGAATAAGGTCATGGCAGTCAGCAGTGCCGCATTGCTGAAATCCGTATAATTCTTAACGTCTTCAGTTATTATTTCAACATGCCCCGGCCGGCTTGCC
This sequence comes from Jeotgalicoccus halotolerans, assembly GCF_003387165.1. Taxonomy (GTDB): domain Bacteria; phylum Bacillota; class Bacilli; order Staphylococcales; family Salinicoccaceae; genus Jeotgalicoccus; species Jeotgalicoccus halotolerans. The sequence continues at coordinate 55,972 of NZ_QUMW01000012.1, read as the reverse complement.
GCATTGATCAGCTGACGGTAGACCTGCTGTGTTGTATGTACAATTGTATTCACCGTTATCCTCCTAGTCGTTCATCATTTCGAAGCTGACTTTAGTTTGCAAAATTTTCTCTGTTTTTTCTGCAATATCATTTGCCTCAATATTTTTAAGTGATTTTAAAATGTCATTTAACTCCGCTGTAAATTTGTCCAGTTTAAAACTTAAATCGATAAAAGCCATAGCCTCCGACAATTCGTTATCCGAACCTTTCACGAGACCCGTGCCTACAGTTGAGCCATGTCTGATTTTTGTTTCAGTAATCAGCACTTCACCCATATAAAATAAAGAATTTTTCGCATGTTCTCTCGTCTTCATCATAACCAGACCTTCACTCGGCTCACTGATGATTTCGAAGTCCAACGCTTCTTTAAAATTGTTATAGAAATCGATTGTCTCTGTTCTGCCGTACTTGGAAAAAATACGTGTCCATAATTTTCTGTCCATGTCACAACCTCCTTATGAATTAATCCTAACTTGTTGCCAAGCAGGCTGAGTTTAAGTATTGGTAAAGGAATGTAAACGTTGGATTGATAATTGTTAATTCAGGATGACTGCATAAAAAAAGACCGGAACTCTCGAGTTCCGGTCTCAGCTCTCATCTGACAGCTGATGTTTAAACAAATCGCTTCTGTATAATATTTTTACCCGCTCCAGACAATCACCCGTCTGCTTATCATAGGTATCTGTTTCAAAGACCAGCAAAGGAACGAGTTCACTGCAGTTTAAAATCCTCATCTCTTCCAGTGTCGGAAATTGAGTAGAGATAATGCGATCTTTACTGCTTAACTGCTCGTGTCCTGAAGTTTTAAAGTAGTTATAAACAGACTGCAGACTATCTTTATCGCTGTATATATCCGGAAACAAGTCTTCCCTTATATAAGAACTGTGAATCGCACAGGGAACTTCATTGACAATTCTAAGACGCGTCACTTTAAATATTTTTACGTGATCCGCCACTCTGAGTGACTCACTGTAATATTCCCGTTCTTTTTCAGAAGCATAATCGGCGTAAATTATCCGGCTTTCGTACGGAATATTCTGCTCCTGCATTTTTTCTGAAAAGCTCGTCGTACCCGTAACAGCAAATTCAATCGTCGGCAAAGGTTCATTAACGAAACGCCCCACGCCTTGTCTGCCATAAACAATACCCATTTTCTCCAGCTGCACCAGCGCATTTCGCGCATCGATCCGCTTCGCCCGGTATTCTTCAGCCAGCTCATTTTCACTCGGCAGTTTATCACCGGGTCCGAGTTCTCCCTGCAGAATCATTTCCTGAACTCTCGTCCTGATTAAAGTTTCTTTTGTGATTTCCATATTATCCAAAGACACAATTCAGCTCCTTACGACACGATAAATTTATTATACATGGCCGCTTAAATTCATCCTAATAATACCAATAACCGAATATTATTATATTTTTACACAATATATTAAACTAAATATGAACTTTATTTAAATTTATTGTTGATAAGTTCGTTATTTCTGTTAATATAAATACATTCATTAACTTACATACTTAAAGGAGCTTTTGGAATGGACTTGTTAAAAAACAAAATTTTATCAGAAGGTGTCGTACTTTCGGATAACGTATTAAAGGTAGATAAATTTTTAAATCATCAGATTGATCCTGAACTGATGGTGGAAATCGGCAAAGAATTCCACAGCAGATTTAAAGATACAGAAATTACAAAAGTACTTACCTTGGAATCTTCAGGTATCGCGCCTGCAGTAATGACAGCTTTGAACTTCAATGTTCCTGCGGTATTCGCAAGAAAAAGAAAATCGCTGACTTTTACTGATGATTTATTATCTGCACAAGTCTTTTCTTATACGAAACAGGAAACAAATATGATTAGTGTATCCAATCAATTCATTCAGCCGGGAGATAACATTTTAATTATCGATGACTTTTTAGCCAACGGCGAAGCAGCCGGTGCTTTAACTAATATCGTTGAACAAGCGAAGGCTAATGTTTCAGGCATCGGCATCGTGATTGAAAAATCATTTCAAAGCGGAGCGGCAATTCTTAAAGAGAAAAACTACCGTGTGGAATCTCTCGCGCGCATCGAGTCTTTATCGAATCATACTGTAACATTTTCCGGAGGCAATGAGTAATGGCTCAGGAATCCAACGTTAAAGATTTCTCGCTCGGTCTGCAGCATGTACTTGCCATGTATGCCGGCGCAGTTATCGTTCCGCTGATTGTCGGCAACGCCATCGGTTTAACACCTGCCCAGCTGACCTACTTGATTTCCATCGATATTATGATGTGCGGGGTGGCAACAATTCTTCAGGTTTGGAAGAATAAGTTCTCCGGCATCGGTTTACCTGTCGTACTCGGATGTACGTTTACTGCCGTTGGACCGATTATTAACATTGCCAACACCTACAGCATTCAATCCGTTTACGGTGCTATTTTAGTATCGGGTTTAATCGTAGTGCTGATTGCTTCTTTTTTCAGTAAACTGATACGGTTTTTCCCGCCGATTGTAACCGGCAGTGTGGTTACGGTTATGTATAGTGACGACTACCCTGCAGCAGCACCGACAAGCCTGTAGCCGCCTGCGTCCGTCCGCTTCATTTCGCCCCAACGATTCACCCTTCGCCCTGCAGCATCGATATCCTGCGATATCCTGCGCCCTGTGATGGCCTGCAGCCGCCTGCGACCGTCTAACCGGACGATTACCCTGCATCGAATAGTTATCGGCCTGTAAATGCGCCTGTAAGCGTCTGTATACGCCTATAAACACAAAAAAAGGACGAATCCCCGAAGGAATCCGCCCGTTTTTCATGGTCGATATTTATATATACGCCTAATTCGGCCATATAGGCTTACTGTGGCGTTATAGCGATAAGGTGATACAATGTTCATATTCGATATTCCGAACCAATGGCGGCACGCTCTCGTCAATTTAAACGGTAGTTTGCGCATCAATACGAATAAAAAAAAAGACACTGCCTGCGAAGACAATGTCGATTTCATAAAATCATAAAACATATGAAGTTATTCACCAATAGGATTATAGACAAAATGACGAAGTTATACTGATTAGATAACAGCTAACTTAGTTATTAATTAAACTATGTTACATTTAAACAATATAATTAATGAAACTTCTTGTCGGGAAATTCGTACCCCTGCTGTCGGTAGTGATTTTTAAGTTCTCGTAATTTCGTCTGTGTAATTCCGATACGTGCTGCGATTGCTATATTTGATATTTGATAGTCATATAACCACGACTGAAATTTTTCCGGCGGTAATACCTTTTTTAACGTTTCCATATCCATTTATGATACCCCCTGCATTATTGTTTCCGACATTGCTGCCGTATATGCTTCGAATTCCTTTCGAGAATTGACCGTTTCCCCTGCTGCATTAAGCTGTTCAATTTCTTCGTCGGTCTTTCGATTGTTATAACAATAATTCGTATATTCTTCGAACTGCTGCACGGTCATTTCGTTTTGATTCGCAAGATATTCGACGACCTGCAGGAAGCCCGCTTCGATTTGTTCACGTGTGCGGCCGTAATCCGTTATGATTTCGTTGATGATGTCTTCACGACGAAAGAATTCGAACGGGTTATAATCCGATTTACAGTTGTTGATATATGCGTCTAGTCGCCAAACGTTCTGAATCGTATGTCCGCCGCCGTGACCTGTCGCAATGGCGATAAAATGTTCCGTGTGTAGGTCGTCAGAACCGGTTATCGGACAATAAGGGAAGCGGCTGACGATTCCGGCGGATTGTGTAAGCGTTAGGCTGTCCGGTAACGCCCGCTTCCTTGCTCGCCGCCTTACGTCATATAGCGCATACTGTTCACGATTCTTTTTTTTATGTTCCCGCCTAATTTCCTGTTTTCGTTCTTTTACTTCCGGACGGCTGTTATATTCCCTTTGCTTCTCTCGATATTCCTTCGACTGCCTTTTAATTCGCCTTTGAGTATTTCGGCATATCTTACAAATGTTTCGCTTTCCGTCCATATTTTTCGAATGTTTTCCGAAGTCATCGTAATGCTTCAAGTCGTGGCAACCGCTACAGACTTTTCCGACCCTTCTGCCGTCATGCCGAGTTAAAAACTTCCCCCGTCCGTTCTTCCCTTTACATAATTCGGGCGGTTCTGTCTGTCCCCTGCCGCCTGCCACGATTAATTTCGCTAATCCCGTCATTTATGACACCCCCTGCGCTTGTTCCTGCGCTTGTTGCTGCATAGCGGCCAATTCGTTCATTCGCTGCCTGCAACGCTGCTGCAGACGGCTGATTCGTTCCCTGCACCTTAATCGTTAGATTTCCGACCTTATATATTGATTGCGTCATATGATATGCGCCCCTTTTTCGATTTGATACGGGTATATGTGGACGAATCAATTCGTTATGTGACGCTGCGGGGCGAAATATTTTCATGGTAGACGATTTGGTAATAATGGCGACGTGCTGCAGGCGTTGCTGCTGTGCGATTCTCGTTGATAAATGTCACTGCATTCGATCTGAATGACATCTTATTCCGGACAACAAAAAAGACACCGACCAAATGGCCGATGCCCTGCGTATAATTATCTCGTTGTTGCGAATGTCGTTTTGTTATCTGCTGTAAACATATCAACGTAAATCGTCCCGAATGTAGTGTCTGACGAATCTGATGCACGATGCCCGACGAATCTTGCCATGTCTTTGTTGTCGTTGCCGGTCGTAATTTGGTAATCGTATGAACTGTATAGCTTCGTCCCTGCTTCAAGTGTGCCGATGCGTTCCCCGTCGATGTCGTAATATTCCGCTTCATGCAGCAGCGTCGTGCCTAACATTCCATCGTTCCTATATTCGAAATTGCCGACGCTGCATGTCTGCGTAAAGTCACACCCGCCGAAGTGTCGAAGTGTTAAATAGATATGGTCGGTTAGTGTCGCATAGTTGCGGCTGCCGAATTTCGTTTCTGAATGATTTATATTCGTTCTATCCGCTTCGCCGTTCGTTAAATGCTCGGTAAGTGTATGTGCAACGAATGTCTTCGCTGCTTCGCCGTTTTCGTACGTCTGAATCGATTGCATTGCGTACTGTCTGACGTTGTCTGCCGGATACGTCGCAAGCCTTTCGCTTCGTGTGGCCTGCTCGTCGTCACTAACGAAGAATAGTTCCCCTTCGTTTAACGTCCCTGCTGCGCCTGCTGCGTCGATGCTGTCGTAAGTGTCCGCTGCGTCCATCGAAACGTATAACGTATTATTCCCGCCTGCGCCTGTATCGAAATTTAATTTCGGGTGATGTGGCTGCTGCTCGATGACTTGGACGTCCCTTTCGTTCCCCTGTATAACATGGCTGTAAAATAGTACCGATATACAGACCAATAAAGCGGCCGTTAATATGATTCGACCCCAACGTAATGTGTATCTATGCATGATTTCGATGTCCCTTCTATATAAGCTGTAATATAAGATTAATGACGACTAATACCAACGTTATGACCGTGATAATTAAAGCGGCTTTTCTCATTACTTCACCGCCCGAAAGTTTGGCGTCGCTTCCTGCTGCTGTCTATATTCGGCCGCCCGTTCGTTGCTGTTAATCGCTCGTAAAGCTAACTCGATTCTGTCTATTTCCTTAAACTGTCTTAATTCATGTTTGTCTGCGTCTAACTGCTCGCCGTCTTTCCTGCGTTGGTCTTCTAGCGTTCTGCTTCGTTTATAGCTGTTCAATGCATCAAATGCTTCATGGATTAAATCCCTATTTGTTTTCAAATTTATCGTTCCTTTCGAGTTTAATTATAAAGGCGACCGAAGCCGCCCGATGCTGCTGCTTATTCGAAAAACTTAGCTACGCCTTCGCTGTCGACTGTATAGAATGGCTGTTCGAGAACGTCCCCGACGCTGTTACTATAATACTTCGAATATGAACCGCTGTAAGTGATGTAAAATGCCGGATAGCCTTCGTAAGTCCCTACTGACGTTATTCCGTCATGCTGTCCGTTCGATTCCTTCGCCCATCTCGTAAAGCCGGCTTCTAACTGCGTAATTACCGAACTGCCTGCCAATCGTGATGCTTCGGCCTGCCCGACTAATTCTACAAGGCCGTCGGTATAGGTTACTGCTGCGCCCGACTGCAAGTTCCCGCCGGCTGCATCTGCGTCGAATTGGCTGCGGTCTATGCCTTCGTAACTGCTGCGGTCTGCTGCTTCCTGAACGAACGTTTCAAGTTCGGCGACTTCGGCGTTTGCCTTTTCAAGTTCGCTTTCAAGTCGTGTTATTTCCGCTTGGATTTCCGCTTCGTCTTCCGAGTAATCACCTTCGGCAACTTGTTGCAATTCTTCAATTTGCGCCGTTAATTTATTACGTTCGGAATCAATACGTTGAATTTCTGCGTTCGCTTCGTCGATGCTTTCGTTATGCTTCGTCATCAATGCGTTGAACTGTTCCGTTAAATATTCATTATCCGCAAGGGCTTCGCTGATATCCTGTTCCATCTGCGTAACGTTTCCTTCGATATTATCGACACTGTCGCCGCCTTCCCAAACGACATTACCTACGACAATTCCTGTTGTGAAAAACCCTGCTGCGACTAATGCTGTACCTAATTTAGACATGTATAAAATTCCCTTCGATTATGTTTTATTTGATTAATGATGCTGCTGCTTTATTTGAAGATGCTTCGGGCAATACGGCCGGTTACTTTGCCGTATACCCTGCGGCCGATTCGTTTCCCGACCTTGCCGTTTTTGACTGCCTTTGCGTCGTTGCTGTATTTCAGTATTGCGTATAGAAATCGCTTCATTTCGACACCCCCTTTCGATGTGGTATAATTCGAATCAGTAAGGGACGGTTTTATTTCGCCCCCCTTGATTATTGTTTGACCTGCCGATATATCGAATGTACTACCGACAATAACAGTTGTGCGACTGTGTCGAATGTGTACATTCTTTGTATCGGTCTTTTTTACGTTCCTGCTGCTGCAGCGTCGTCTTATTGCGCAAGATTTACCGCCTGCCCTGCGCTTGTAAGTGTGAAGGCACCGTCTAACCGGTAATCTCGGCCTATTGCTTCCCAATCGATGTAATTTTCAAGGTGCGAAGGTATTTCTACCGTCAAAAATCCGTGTTCATTCAGTGCTTCGCCTAACTCTTTATCATTGCTGACGTCATCTAAGATAATGGCGTCTGCTGCCGCTTCAATCGCCTGCATGATATCGCCCGTTACTTCGGTAATGGCCGGTAGATTGTCTTTGTCGTAATCGTCCATGTCTTCGAGTTGCTGCGCAATGTCGTTCAATTCAGATAATCCTTTGCCGCTGATTGTGTAATCGGTAAAGCCTTCGACATTGAAGTTGATATCCATTATTTCGGTTTCTTCCTGTGGTTCTATCGTCGCTAACGTGGCGTACGTATTCACTCGATGGATAATGTCCGCTATTTCGTCGTCAGTTTTCGGCAGCGTCGTCCACATTCCGACAAGTTCACCGCTGTTATACGCCCCGATGCTGCCTATCCATACGCTGATATCTGCGCTGTTGATGTCTTCGTCATAAAGCGGCATTGGTCGTTCTAGCGGTACGCTGTCGCCTGCTGCGTCGTCATCGTCCGTGACGAATACTATTTCGACATGGTCGTCGATGAACTGTTCGGCGTCTGCTGCTTCGCTGCCGTGTGATTCGATTACTTCGTCCCCTGCTGCTGCTGCGTCTTCCTGCGTCCTGCTGTCGTCCTTGTCGGGGTCGTATCCTTCCGGAACGATTCCCACTACATACGAATGTCCATCGACCATGAACCAACAAAATATGTCGCAAGGTAATTCGTCAAATTCGTCTATTGTCGGCTGCCTATCGTTGAAGCGGAATAATAAGCCTGCGTGGAATGCTTCGATGGTCTTTTCGGTATACTGCATTATCGTTCCTGTTGTGTAATGTTCACGGTGCAGCTTGGCTTCATGGCTGTCGATGACGCTGCGCACTTCGGCTTTATCCGTAACATTGACCGCACCAATAAGCTGCCCTGCTGCTTTCAATATCTCGTTCGCTGCACGTAATTCGTCCGCCGGCTTGGTCGTGAATTCGCCGATTAGTTCGATGTCTGCGGTGCTGTATTTTGATAAGTCTGCGCCGCTGATTACGTCTTCAATAATCGCATCGGCCTGCTTACCTTTTGCGCCTGTCCATTTCGCTAATGCTTCATATTTCACTACGTCCGATTTTGTCGTGTGCAGCCCTGCAAAGTCGAGTTTTTCTTCGTTGATTTCCAATGCGCCGCCTTCGTTGATTGTGTCGATGATTTCGTTTGCTTCGTCTGCTGCCTTCATGTTTTCGCATTCTTCGCAATCACATGGCGCAAGTGTTTGGATTACTTTGTAAAGGTCTTTTTGATTGTCTTCGTGTGCTGTGTGCGTGTCCATTGATTCGAAGTAGTAACCTGCTGCTGCGTGCGCCCAAACGCCGTCGATGTCCTTGTAAATTTCTTCGATTCCTGCTTCGTATTTCTTTGCGATTTTCATGCCTGTAAAGTTTTTCATTTCGATTCCTTCTTTCATATAAGTTTATGTATCAATGTAGGAGTATGAAGGGCGAATGAACGCCCTGCGCTGCTGCTCGTCTGATTAGTAGATTTCGACTGTAGGTTCGACGGTCACTTCGTCATACATTGCGAACCAATTCACGACACTACGTTTGACCGCTGCTGCTCGTTTCTTTGCTGCCTTCAAATTGTCCGTCGGTGAAGCGTCATCGAATGAATCCGTAACCCAAGTGTCTTGATGGTCGCCGTCTTGGTACCAATTGACTTCGACGTCATAGACGCCTTCGTCGTCTTCGGATTCGAATATTTTAACTGCGACTGTTACGTCGTCTTCATAATTGACTGCTGCGAAAAGTTCTTTCTTTAATTCTTTCATTTCCATGTTTTTCAATTCACTCATTCCTTTCGATTTCTAACTATGCTACACTGGCAATCCGTTATATTTCGTATGCATTTTTTCGGTAGTCACTTTCCGATGTCGGTGAAGCACTGATAACAATATAACGTGATAGCGCAATAATGTAAAGCCCTTTTTATAAATTCTTTATTTTTTCTTTGGTTTGGCGTATTATTAAAGTTATTGAAATATTACATAACTGCAACGAAAGGGCGTTCTGCCAATGATACGTGTAAAACTTTTAGAACTATATGAAAAGCACGATGTAACCCAAAAACACGTTTCCCAAGTAACCGAAATTCGAGAATCAACACTTTCGGGTATTGCTCGGAATACAAAAGCACATTTGAATGTCGAAATCTTGGACAGGTTATGCGAATACTTTGATGTAAAAGACATTAGTGAAATTTTGGAGTATATCCCAAATGAAAAAACCGGCGGTTCATAAAGAACTACCGGCCTTTTTTATATATTTATTATCCATTGGTAAGACGTCCGTGCCTTTGTAAGCAATCGTAAGCACTTGAAGGGGCTGTCGATTCCATTACGTAGGTAAATGGACACGGTCGTCTATAGATAATTATTTATTATGCTGATTGAATCTGTTTAATTTTCACCTTGTTCTCTCGTTTCAAATAGAATGAATGAAACGCCCTTTCGAATTTCTTTAAGCTACGCTGCAGGCTTTGCTGTACGGCTTGCTGCGTTGTTCCGAACATTTCTGAAATTTCACGTTGAGTGATTCCTTTTTCATAGTGAAGAAATAAATAACTTTCTGCACGTTCATTTAATTTGACGGTAGAAATAACCTGCTCGAAGTCCATTTCGTACGCTATCGCAAGGAAGTCGCCTTTTTCTGCATCTGTTTTAAAGAAATGACGGTTCATTAGATAAGCGTGTATCACTTCTACGTCATCGAATTTTATTTTACGTTTGATAGTGCCGGCCATTAATTCATTCCCCCTACGTCTATGTTATCCGAAATACTTTTTCTTTCTACGTTCGATTTCCTGTTCGCCTTCTTGCGGTGTTCTGTATCCATTATGAACGCTGCTTTCGATTGCTTCGACGTCCATGTCGTAAAGTTCATTTTCAAGCGTTGCAATCTGTTGCAGGATTCTATTATGTTCCTGCTCGGCTTCGATTTCTCGGATACGTTCTTCGATTTGCTTTCTATCCATACGCCACCCCTATCAGTCGGATTCTTTGGCTGCTGCTGTGTTACGCTTGTCGTCTGCGTCCGCTTGGCCTACGATTAATTTTTCCATAGTCGAAAGGGCTTCGCCTGCCGCCTGTCGCTGCCTAATCGCATCTACCATCGACGGCACGACTGTTTCTTCGCCCCGTTCTGCAGCGAGTTCTTCATACCCTGCGGAAATCTTATTCAATGCCCTGCCGTTCTTCCCCCGTTCACCATTATCGTATTTAATTGCATCTGCCATTTTAACGCCCCCTGTAGAATAAATTTTTCTGCTGTTCCATTTGTCGGATTGTTCTAACCGGTAAAAAGAAAACTTCGGCAACTTCGAACGGTGAAAATTCCCCCGCATATTCGAATGCTTTCGCTTTCCTTTCGTCTACGATTTTATTTTTAAACTCGTCGATTTTTGGTAGTTCTTTCATTGCCGAACACCCCCCGATTACATTTTTAATTACTGCGCCCACGTCGGAACGGTACCGTTTTTTACTGCCGTTTTCTGCGTCTGTTCAGTTACGCCAATACTTGCGCTTTCACTCGTCCAGCCTGCCGGAATTGTTACCGGAATATTTAATGCCGTTTCGAATGTTTCGCTTAATCCTGCAACCTGCGCAAGATTTCGAATTTCCGCATCTGCTGCGCCTGCCTGTCTGCGTTCTTCGCCGACCTTCGCCAACGCTTGAAGGAATGCTGCACGTGCTTCCTGCGCTTCTTTAACGGCTGCATTGACCTTTTTCTGTGCGGCCTGCTGCTGCGTTGCTCGTTTCTTGCGTACGCTTGGAATCATTTCGGCTGCGATTTTCTTTTTAACCTTTTCAAGGGCGTCAAGGACTTCATCTGTCGCCTTCAATTCCGCACTCTTATCGTTTAACAATTGCTTCGCCTGCTGCATTTCCTTTTCGTCGATGTCGCCGACTGCATACAACTGCATCGATTCGTCTATAGCCTGTCGGATTTCGTGAAATTGTTTCGATATCTCTTTACGCTCGGCCGTCTTTTCTGCTATTCGTTTATCTACATTTTCGATTTTTTCTACTGTCATCTAATTCGCCCCCTGCTTTATAATATGCCTAACGTCTTTTAGTAATTCGCTGCTGACGTTCATTCTTTCAAGAATAACTTTCGATTGTATTTCGTCTAACTCTTTTCGGTGTCCATTTTCTAAATGCGCAATTGACGACCGTGTTCGTTTTATCAACGCTGCGGCTTCCGCTTGGTTAATGTTTCGCAAGGCTCGAAGGACACGCATTTCCCTGCCGTTAAGTTTTTCCTTGTCCATGATTTCACCCCTATTCGATCGGATAGATAGTAATTGTATTTATGGTCGTTGATAGTTAAATAAAAGGAACGACTTTCGCCGTCCTTCTTTTTAATATAAAAAATAGGTAGTTTTATTCGGCCACTTAATACTTAATTAAGCTGCACATACTTTTAACAACTAAAATTTTAAATATTTTATTCGTCTTTTTTAGGTGCTTCAAGGACAACGTTTTCCGTGCCGCCTTCCTTTTGAATCATCTTTTTCAAGTCGTTCAGTTCGTCGCTTAATTGTTTATCCTGCAGATTGAAGCGATTAAGGTTATGTCCTGCCGGTCGCTGCTCGGCGATAACTTCGTGCTTTTCGGTCATATATCCGAACCATTTAAAAATTAGTTCGATATGCTTTGCGCTGCCTGCTTCCGCCTTTTCGAACAATGCTTCGATGACATTCGGCATTCGCTGCTGCGATTTCGATTTAATTTCGACGTCGACCAATTCTGCGAACTTCGGTTCTTTGCGCCATTTGTGCAGCGTTCGAACACCGATGCCGACTTCTTCTGCGACTTCTTTGATGGTGCCACGTACGCCCTTCGGCTTCGAAAGCAATTCGGCCGCTTTTAAATGCTTGTCGGTAAAGACGCCATTCTTAATGTCCCCGTACTGTTCAATAACTGATTTCGCCACGATTACACCCCCTTGCTATCGTTTGAGTTTATACCTGCTTTGACGTCCGATATCGTTTCTCATATTGATTAAATCAGCTTCATTAAATCCGAATGTATCTATAAATCTTTTCGAAACTGCTTCGGTCACTTTATAATTTCCCCTTTCTAACTGCGAATAATACGCCTGTGATAAGCCGATGACATTCGACATTTTTATTTGATTAAATCCGTTTGCGTGTCGTGTATACCTAATCATTTCGTGAGTAACTTTCATTTATCTACACCCCTTTATCAGTCGACAATTTCGCAATGGAACCGCTGCGGCCTTGTATCTGATTTCTATTGTTATATCTTTTAATTAATTATGTAACTGTTTACTAACCTATAGGCAATCTTTAGATTGCAAAGACGACAATAATTGAACTTTATTATTGTTGGCTTTCGGTCTTATCTTTAGATTCATTTATATCGATAAATATATTATGTCCTTAATCGCTATTGCATATCGCTTACTTCGTAAGTTCTTTTTTAGCTTCGATTTACCAATCGTTAAAACCGAAGTTCTTCGCCCCTGTCTTCGTGCTTTCGCACTTCGAAGGGCTCCCCAAAAAGGGAATTGAACTGGCGGGCTTTTTCACAACTAAATTATTTAATATTTTATTTACTTTTTTCATCGACACCCTTCGAACCCTTGCGCCCCAACGGTTACAAGAATAAAGTTTTTTTACGAAAAACGTTGTTAGATTTTCGGTAATTTTCGACATAGTAACGCCTGCTTCACGTCCCCGCTGCTACTAAGTAACGTCTGGCGGACATGGTGACGTAACGACTGACGGACATACCTATGTAACGGCAAGGTTACAAGAAGAAGAAAAGACCTTGAAGAATAAACATAAAGAAGAAGAATTACTTCGTAGTGTCGGCAATGATAATAAAAATCAAAACGATTTCCCGAAAGTTTTCAAAAAATATTACGAAAATTTTTACACGGTCGTCACATTCCGGCAGCATCGTCCCACATATAAAATTACGATATAAAATAATATGCGAAGGTGATTCGATGAATAAACTAATTGACGATGTACACGTAAAGTATTTAGGAATGTCGACGGAAATATTTGACTTTATCAAACGTGAAGCAATCGAAAAGTATTACGAAATGTCAAAGTTCGACGTTATTGTCGTCCTGTACGAAATGAATGACGATGCAGGCATTGAAGACTTGCACGTAATTATCGACGGGGTCGAAATCAGTATAACCGGCCATAACTTCGACGGGACGGACGACCTGCAGACTTATATTGCGACACACTTCGAAGCATTGCGTAAAATGGCAATATTAAATTAAATAACGATAAACGGGCGGATTCCTTCGGGGGATTCGTCCTTTTTCGTCTGTGTGGACGCTGTGACTTCACTGTAAGGCGGCAGGGCTTTATATGAGCATTCGTATAGCTGCGGGCTGATGTCGCTGTATGCGTCCATATGAGCGATATAAGAGTATGTGAAGTAAGTGTTACATAGCACGGATATTGCAGGCGGAATTATTGGCGAAGGTTCGGACGATATCATCGGCCATATGTACGTATATACTGACGGCCATACGACGACGCTGCTGACGTTCCTGTCGATGTGTGGACGATGTAAGGAATTATCGAAGGCGGACGCTGTGCGGTGCCTATATGGACGATGTGAAGCGGCAGGGGACGAAGTGCAGGCGAAGGAATGGCGGAAATCATTGTCGTTCTGATGTCGAAGGACATGTCGAATTGAAGCGGCAGGGAATGTCGAAGCTATGGTCGAAATCATTGTCGATGTAATGGCCGAAGTGCAGGGCGAATTCTGTGTCGATATGTGGGGAAATAATTGTCGAAGGATAGGCGAAGGGTATGACGTCAAGGTGTCGATAATACCCCCGAAGGTTTATAAAAATGTTATGTATATGTTCTGAACGCCTTCTGCAGGGATTCGAAGGGGGGCGTCCCCCGTTGGGGGGGTCTTCGTTGTTGTGTCGAATAGTTGAACTTACTGATATGGCGGGGACTACTTTCGATATTTATACAGATTATACATACACCCCCTTTCGTTTATTATTCAATTGTTTACGTTATACGACAAACGACATTGATTTCGATTACATTATACGACAAGGCTGCTTTATCATTCGTTGATGCTGCGCCGTTCCCGTCGACTTCATTCGTTGCTGCTCGTCGTATATTCTGTATTATGTGACGAAAGATTCCGGCTAGATTATCGCCTGCATATACATTGATTGATGCAATAATATACCGTGCTGCTGTCGTCCTTGATGATGCTGCTGCTGTTATCTATTGTCGTAAGTCCTTCTGAATCCGAAACATTTCAAAAGCTGCCGTCCGTCCGGTGCCGTTCACGGTTATTCTATGTCGATATCACCCACGTTAATACCCACGAAATACCCGAAATTACCCCCGAATAACCGCCCTAATCCACGTTACCTTATCGCCTGCAAGTCAGTCATACCAACGGTTACAGCGATTCCTTGACGCCTGCTATATATCTATCGATAAGTTAGTTGTATACGTAAACATACCGCCCTGCTGTCGTTCCTGCTATCGAAACCCCCCGTTCACTCTTTTCGCTTCACTACGTTAAAGTGCATACCTGCTTCGCCCTGCAGACGTTCCCTGTTGCCGTAAACGTTACATGGTTAGTCGTAAACGTTACATACCTATCGACCTGCAGACGTCCCTGTAGATGTTCCCTGCGTCCTGCTGACGTCCCTGCTATCGTCTTGCTTCGTCCTGCAGACGTTCCTGTAGACGTTCCCTGCTTCGTCCTGCGCCCTTGTATTCGACCCTGCAGACGTCACATTCCGCCCTGCTGTCGTCACATATACCGACAAGGATACGAAGGGGCTGCGGCATGATTGCCTGCGTCTATAATCCTGCTATTGCGCTATTGCGTTATATTATATATAATCGAAGTTGTATCTATCAAATAAACGTAATCAATCGAAAGGAATGACTAATCAATATGAATCAGAAAACAATTTCATCAGACGCACGTGTTGCGGTATATATCAGACGTTCAAGGGACGAAGACGGCATCGGCATCGAAGAACTGTTAAAGAATCACCGACAAAGGCTGCAGGTGTTTATGAACGAAAAGGGCTTCGAAGGGGTTGAGTGGTTCGAAGAAGTCGCAAGCGGCGGCAGCATCGACGGTCGGCCGGAATTTAAACGTCTATTATCGAACGTGCAGGCCGGACATTACGACGCTGTTGCGGTTATACATGAAGACCGTTTGACCCGTGGCGACGAAGAAGACCGTGGGAAGATAAAGAACATTTTCAAAGCGACCGGAACGCTGCTGCTGACGGTAGATAATAGAATTATTGATTATAACAATCCGACCGACCTGCTAACTTCCGGATTTACCGGCCTAATGTCGGAATATGAGAAAGCGCAAATCCTGCGTCGGTTCCGTGACGGTAAAATCACCGCTGTACAGAATGGAACACCGCACTCCGGAACGACTGCATACGGCTACACTTGGGACAAGAATACGAAAACGGCCGAAGTCGTGCAGCATGAAGCCGACGTCCTGCGTATGATGGTCGATTGGTACTTAAAAGACGGATTGTCTGCGGGACAAATCGCCTTAAAGCTAAATGACTTGAAGATACCGTCCAAACGTGGCGGCTTTTGGCATAGTGAAGTCGTTTCAACAATGCTGCAGAATGATTTTTATACCGGCGTCGTTTATTACCGGAAATATAAGACCGAAGTCGATTTCGTTAATGATGTCGTAAAGTATACAAGTAAATTAAACGACGACCCCGAAACAGTTATAAAAGCACGGGGGAATCATACGCCATTAATTACGGATTACGAACATGCAGAAATAATAAAACGTATCGAAGAACTGCGGAAATATAAGTCGAAAGATAGACGAGTTCGTAAAAATACGTATCGATTATCGGGTCTGATTTATTGCCCGCACTGCGGCCTATGTCAAGGCTTGATGCGGCGAAAAGGCATGGCGAACCGTACGCACGTACGTAAATGCTTGAAGAAATCGACACGACGGACGCCCGAATGTGACGATACAAGGGGAATTCGTGAAGACTATGTATTTGAAGCGGTTAAAATGCGCCTGCAGCAATACAGGGACACCCTATTCGCACCGACGGAACCAAGCGACGACAACGCTGCGATGAATTCGTTAAGCAGAATGATTAAAGCACATGAAGCTGCCATCGAAAAGGCACGGAAACACTTCGACAAGATTAAAGAAATGTTCATGAACGACATTATCGACATGGACGAAATGAAAGAAGAAAAGCAGCGGCATTCTGATATCATAAAGCGAAATGAAGCGGAACTGACGAAGCTGCGAATGAATAAAGATTTCCACGATGAAGAACGAAAGGAACAGCAGCGGAAATTATGGTCGTCTGACGATGTTGAAAGGGTCTTTAATAACGAATTATCAGATAGCGAAATGAATGATGTCTTGCGTCTGCTGATTGTTAGAATCGTTTACCAGTTTAACGACGAAGGCGGCGTCGATATAGAAATTACTTATCGATGATTTTCGGCCTTTAAATTGAATATGTAATACCTGCGGGGTTCTCGGATTGTCGGGAACCCTTTTGTTATGCGGTTTATAGCCGTGGTCACTTTAAATAGTGCTAGTGACGACTATCGGACTGACACTTATACCGGTAGCGATAAATGACCTCGCCGGCGGCCAGGGGGCTGAAGACTTTGGTTCGGCTGTCAATTTATTTTTAGGCTTTTCGACTTTAATTATTATTTTAATCATTTTAAAATTTGCTAAAGGTTTCTTTGGTTCAATCGCCATATTAACAGGAATTATTATCGGAACAGTAATCGGCGCCTTTTTCGGGCGTGTTGATTTCACACCGGTGCTTGAAGCCTCATGGCTGCATTTACCGCAAGTGTTCTACTTCGGCACTCCGGAATTCCATCTGCTGCCGATTTTAACTATGACACTGGTTGCTTTAGTCAGCCTTGTGGAATCGACGGGTGTATATTTTGCACTTGGAGATATTACTGAGAAGAAAATTAAAGGCGATGATTTAAAACACGGTTACCGCGCAGAGGGAATGGCAATTATTTTAGGCGGACTCGTCAATGCTTTCCCTTATACGACGTTTTCTCAAAACGTCGGTCTGATTCAAATATCAGGTGTCCGCAGAAATAAAATTATTTATATTGCCGGCGCCATGCTGATTATTCTAGGACTTGCTCCAAAAATCGGTGCGGCCACGCTGGCAATACCGGGACCTGTTCTCGGCGGAGCTATGCTTGCCATGTTCGGCATGGTAATCAGCGCAGGAATTAAAATGCTGTCACACGTTGATTTAAACAAACAGGAAAATATGGTGATTGTGGCTATCTCTCTCGGCATGGGACTTGCAGTAACCGTCGTACCTGACCTGTTCGCTGTCCTGCCTGACAACCTTTCAGTCATTACATCAAGCGGAATTGTGATGGGCAGTATGACAGCCATTATACTCAACGCAGTCTTTAACTTTAAATCTATTATTAATCCGCGAAATATATAGAAGACCACGCACCGGACTTGCCGGTGCGTGCTTTTTTATGGTGTGCGTGCCGCCGTGAATTTTCGGCGGCGCACAAGGAGCGTTCTCGTGCCACCGTCAGTTACTTCCGGTTGCCATTCCGCTTCAAGTTGTAATAAGATTAACTTAAGTAAACAATTTAGGGAGTGTATCATATATGAAGAAAATGAACGTTGAAAGTTTTAACCTGGATCACACAAAAGTGGCGGCACCTTATATTAGACTCGCAGGAACAAACGAAGGACAGTACGGAGATACAATTTATAAATACGATATCCGTTTCTGCCAGCCTAACAAAGAGCATATGGATATGCCTGCACTTCACTCAATTGAGCATCTAATGGCTGAAAATATTCGCAACCATCACGAACGTGTTGTTGATTTAAGTCCTATGGGATGCCAGACAGGATTTTATCTTTCAGTATTAAACGATGAAGATAAAGCAGGCATTGAAAATGTTATGGAGAAAACATTGAACGATGTCCTTGAAGCAACTGAAGTTCCTGCATGTAATGAAGTACAATGCGGATGGGCAGCGAGCCACAGCTTAGAAGGTGCGAAAGAAATCGCGCACAAAATGCTTGAAGGCCGGGACAGCTGGAGCACAGTATTTGCTGAATAATATTTAGATTATGATCGGGATACATGTGATTCGGCGTCATACCAATCCCGGAGAGCTGGGATGCCCGTCACAATTCTTTACAGACCACCAAAAATTGCGACTCACTCAAACATAAAACAGCTCAGATATCTTTAATTCAAGATATTTAAGCTGTTTTATTTATTCAAGATTTTCACTGACTGTGATTCATCATTTCAATTTACTTACGCGTGTGACAAGCGTAAAATATACAGGATAATCTATAAAATAAGAAAGAGGTTTTCCGTAATGATTATGCCGGTATGGCTGATGTGGTTAATTCCGCCTGTTGTTTTTATGATAATACCATTAAAAATGCTGATCGACTGGTTTGCGATTTATTTACCGCTCGATAAAAAATATAAACGCAAGGAAATTACTGTTAAGGCTTCTTGGAAAATCTGGCTGACTGATATCGGTCTGAATCTTGCTGCTGTTGGAATTATGTATGCGGCGCTGTTTATCGACCCGCTGTTCAGAAGCAATCCCGCTTCATTCGACGATGTAAAAGAAATCAGCAATGCTACTCCTGACTGGATTGTCGCTTTTTTCGAAGGCGTTATTGCAAACCCCTTCAACAGTATTTACAGCATGATTTTTGTACTCCTTGTATTCATTATCATAATTTTTATCCAGTTTAAAATCACACAAAAAATCTATGCTAAATTCGGTCTCGACGATAAACAAATCACCAGATCGAGTATTATCTCAACACTATTAATGGCACCATGGATTATTATTATCCCAACATCATTATTCTCATCTATTATTTAAGAAAAAAGTCACTGGCGGCTGGATCCGTCAGTGACTTTTATTATTATTATTATGAAAATCATCTTTTATATATGACAGATCTCCAAACACTCTCATGCGCATAATAATTATTTTTAACTCTGCATTCTTCCGAGCACCTGCTCAGTTGTCGGCATCGCGTGCTGCGCGCCGAATTTTTCTACACTGATTGATGCTGCAGTGTTGGCGAAATAACAGCTTTCCTGCAAGCTTTTACCTTGCGCAATATAACTGACAAAGGCGCCGTTAAAGCAATCTCCTGCACCTGTCGTATCGACAACTTTCGCTTTCATGGTCGGCACGTCGACGCGGAAGGCATCGACTGAATAATAACAGCCTTTGCTGCCGCTCGTAACGACAAATTTATCGACGTGGTCTTTTAAAATTTCAGGATGTGCTGCTGCCAGCTGTGTCAATTCAATCTGATTCGGCGTAATATATGTACTGTAATTTATAATATTATCCGTCAGCTTTTGTGCCGGCGCCGGGTTAACAACTAAATCAATATTATTCTCTCCGCACACCTGTGCAACATAATCCACTGTGTCCATCGGAATTTCAAGCTGGGTGACGACGACATCGCTTTCTAAAATTGCCTGACGGTGTTTATCGATTACATCTGTTGTAACATGTGCATTCGCGCCCGGTACAACGATAATTGTATTATCCAGCGGGTTTACGGTAATCATGGCAATACCGCTCTCCATCTCATCAATCATCTCAATATTACCGACGTTGACACCTTCTTTTCTCAGACTTTCAATCATTTCAATCCCGAACGCATCGTTGCCCACTCTGCCGATAAACGTCACGTCGCAGCCGAGTCTCGCTGCTGCAACGGCCTGGTTCGCACCTTTGCCGCCGCACAGTGTCGTGAACTTTTCACCAGTCAGTGTTTCGCCGATTGACGGGTGACGTTCTGCCGTAACCACCAAATCCATATTTAAACTGCCTACAATTGTTACCTTAGGCTTGCTCATCTGTTCTACCTCCAAGAATTACTATAGACTGCCGAGTTTAGCCTGCAGTATATTTTGAAATGCTGTTAAATCTATATCGTTAAGAAGTGTCACATTACGCCCCGCTTCAGGTGCAGTCTTCCGCACATCGCATACAGTCATGCCCCGGTTGATATCATCTGTACAATCTACATCAACACTGACCTGCATTCCTTTAAATATTTCAGGATTAGTCAGATAAATAACCGCAACTGCATCGTGAATATGCACAAGTTCACTGTTAATATATGCAGGAGAATCAAAGTAAAATTTCAGCATTTCGCCAAATGCATTCTGCACTTCTCCTTCGCTGTTAAACAGTGCTTCGACCTGCTCCCGGTCGAGCCCGCTCTTATGGGTCACGTCAAGTCCGCACATTACAATCGGCAGGCCCGAATCAAAGACGATTTTCGCAGCCTCAGGGTCTCCCCATATGTTGAATTCCGCTGTTGGGGTTCTGTTGCCGAATGTGCCGCCGCCCATTAAGACAATTTCTTCAATGCGTTCCGCTGTTTCAGGAAATACTTTTAAAAGCAGCGCAATATTTGTCAGCGGACCGACAGGAACCAGCGTCATCTTTTCATCTTCAGGAAGATTCATAATATAATCTCTGATAAGCTGGAATGAATTGCCCGGCTCAGCCTGCTTTGAAGTTCTAGGCAGTACAGTATTGCCGAGTCCTGTCTCGCCGTGGACGTGTCCCGCATCTTCTTTTTGTCTTATCAGAGGTCCTTCCGCTCCTTTAACGACAGGTACATCCAAATCGAGAAAAGCGCTCAGTGCAAGCGCATTGTTCGTGACGCGCTCTATCGTCTGGTTCCCCGCCACCGTGGAAATCCCGTGGATATTTAATGCATCTCTGCTTGCGGCTGCCGCAGCAAGTGCTATTGCATCATCAATCCCAGGGTCGCAGTCAATCCATATATTCTTCTTACTCATCAGGCTGTCCTCCGTCAAATAATTTCAAAATTTCTTCAAATAGTCTCCAAAATGCTTCTGTGTCCACCCCGAAGGCCACATTAGTGTTCGGCTCTCTGCCTGTTACACTCAGCGTATCGATTACTGTCATACCGTATGAATATTCACCCTTCGTCTCAACAGTCACATTTAAGTATTCTGTCTTAAACAGTTCCGGTTTTAAAAGATACATCGTCGTGCACGCATCATGAATCGGGCCACCGTTAAAGCCGAAATGATTTTTATACGTTTCGCCGAAAAAGATCAGCAGCTCTTTAACGAATACAGCAATCTTATTATCGATTTTACCGACACGCTCTATAATATCATCAGTCGCAATAACCTGATGTGTCACATCGAGACCGAACATCGTCACAGGAACGCTACTGTCGTAAACAACTTTCGCCGCTTCTGCATCGACAAAAATATTAAATTCCGCCGCCGGTGTCCAGTTGCCGAAGGTACCGCCGCCCATTAAAACAATTTCATCAATATTTTCAATGATTCTCGGTTCTTTAATCAAAGCCATAGCAATATTCGTGAGCGGTCCTGTCGGAACGAGCGTAACCTGTTCAGATGAATTCATTACCTGTTCTATAATAAAATCAACAGCATGTCCTTCTGTGACCTCTACTTGAGGATCTGGAAGATCCGGGCCGTCCATACCGGTTTCCCCATGAATTTCAGGTGCAATTTCACTCGCCTTTACGAGGGGTCTTCTCGCCCCCTGGACAACCGGCACATCCAGTTCCAGCAGTTCGCAGATTTTTAATGTATTAATTGTATTTTTTTCGACTTCAACGTTGCCTGCTACAGTCGTAATTCCTAAAATATTTAAGTCACTGGCAGCTGACGCGGCGATAATAATCGATATTGCATCATCATGCCCCGGATCACAGTCTAAAATAACATTTCTCATCAGTAAACACTCCAATTCGTAGTCTTAAAACAATTATCTCATGTGCCGCCTGAATTTTACAGACAGACCCTGATTATATTTGCCGCTTCATTCTTAAAGACGTCTGCACTTCACCATCTGTGCTTTTTGTTTCTTTCAGTGACTGGCAGACAAATCCCCGCGCTTTATAGAATGGCAGGCCAAGTTCATTATCTTGCTGCACCGACACCCATTGTTCATCGGCACCTTTACGCTTTTGATGCCGCGTCAATTCATCTAATAAAGTCTTGCCGATTCCACGATACCTGTATTTATCGTCAATATAAAATACATATACTTCCGCAGTTTTAGCTCCTGTCATTCCGCCGCCTATTACTCCTCTGATAATACCGTCTTTTTCAGCCACATAGGAATAGCTGCCTTTTTTAATATCTGCTGTAACTTTGTCAGGATTGTACCAGTATTTCACTGTCTGCTGCTGAAACTTACTGCTCATCTTCCCTTCGACAGTCTGTCGCCAGCCCGTGCTGCAAATATCTGCTATACGTTCAGCATCTTCCGGTACCGGTTTTCTGATTACAAGAGCCATCTAGCCACCTCCTGATTAATTTTTATAATAATAAACGGCCAGCTGTGTCCGGTCCCGTAAATCCAGCTTCGTCAGCATCTGGGAAATATAATTTCTGACTGTTCCTTCACTCAAATAAAGCGCCTCGGCAATTTCTTTATTATTGAAGCCTTCTGCCACCAGTTCAATAATGTCCTGCTCTCTTGTCGACAGGTCCGTAAAGTCCTTATGTACAGACTGCGCCGACATACTTTTTACAATATTGCTGTCGAAGACCATATTTCCTGACAGTACCGCTTCAATAGCCGGAATAATACCTGCCAAATTATCTTTCAATAAATATCCTTTGCAGCCTATGTTCAGTGCTTCATGAATGTATTCATCATCTTTAAAGGTTGTAATAAGAAGGATTTTCGCTTCGGAATCGGCAGCCAGTATTTCTCTGCTCGCTTCAAGCCCCGACTTCTCGCGCATCCTGATATCCGTCATTAACAAATCCGGATTGTGTTCGCTGTACAGTTTTACTGCATCAAAACCGCTTGTGCCCTCGGCCGCAACTTCATAATCGGAATTTTCCACTATTGTCGTCAGCGCAGAGACTACGAGCGGGTCATCATCTACTATAACTATTTTCATTTTCCAGCCCCTCCTTGTAAAATATTGCGTGCACGATAAACCCCTCGTCTTTAAAAACATTCAGAACACCGCCGTATTTCTGCACTGTTTCAGTCATCGACTGAAGACCCATTCCTTTTTTGAAATAGCCTTCGGTACTCCCGTCATCTTTCACCGTTAGTGCTAAAAATTTAGGGTGTTCTTTAATAACAATTTTAAATGCTCCGGCGTCTGAATGCTTTCTAATATTCGTCAGCGCTTCTCTTACGAGGGACAGCATGTCTATTTTCTGTTCGTGCGTCAGCGTGAGCTTTACATCATAGATAAACTCTCCTTTATAATTTTCCATTTCTGCCAGATAACTTTCGATTCTTGCTTCAAGCTCGATTGAAGTGTCATATAGGTTATGAATGCTGTTTCGAACATCATCCATACCCATTTTTAATCTTTCCTGCAGCTGTTTTAAAGATTTTCTTAATTTATTCTCATCTTTTACATACTGCAGTGACTCAATCAGCAGAATGCTGCTCGACAATGAATGACCGAGTGCATCGTGCATATCACGGGCAATACGATTTCTTTCGTTCAGTTCCGCCATATAAATATCTTTCTCGTGGGACTTCATCAGTTCATTGTGCTGAGCTTTTAAACGCATATTATCTTCGGTCAGCCGGTCGCGCATTTTTCTGTTCAGTTCTTTTGCTGCTGACAATTCCAGTGACAGCGCAGTCAGATAAAATATTAAGACGCTTAAAATCAGCAGCCCCCATTGCTGAAAAATTAAAATCGGAATCAGTGCAAGTATTCCGTACTTGCCGTATTCGGCAAATATTATATGAGAAATAAGCGGCAGGAAGTACAGATAATTTATATCAAGCAACAAAAGAAAGCCAAAAAGCACAATAACTATAAAGAGCATGTATTTTCTATTGATTACATCGATACTGAATGCTGCGATAAAAGATATCAGTATTACTGTGACTTGTGCTTCATCCGAATTCAGCAGATAGTATGCCGCAAGTGTAATAAAGATCATAATCTTTTCATATATTTTTGTCATCGCTTCACCTCACAATATGACAATTGTCACTGCAGTTTATGACTCGGGACACTAACGGTGCATTTATTTATATTATAAACTTAAATTAACCAATATAGTACAGGAGGCAATAATATGATTGTAATGGACAAAGTAGTGAAGAGGTACAAAGATGTTATTGCACTTGATCACTTCTCTTTTCAGGCAGAAGAAAATGAAATTATCGGCCTGCTCGGCCCGAACGGCTGCGGCAAGACGACAGCCATTAACTGTATGCTTTCCTTACTGAAGTTTGATCAGGGCACTATTGAATTATTCGGCGAACCCGTTAATCCAAATAACAATAAAATTAAACGCCGGATTGGCATTGTGCCTCAGGAGCTTGCTATTTTTGATAAGCTGAACGTCGTTGAAAATATTGATTTCTACTGCGGACTTTACGTGACAAATAAAACGGAGCGAAAACAGTTTGTAGATGAAGCCATCTCTTTTGTCGGACTCGAAAAATACAGAAAATTTCTTCCGAAGCAGCTTAGCGGAGGACTTAAAAGAAGATTAAATATCGCCTGCGGCATCGCGCACAAGCCGAAAATTTTATTTCTCGATGAACCGACCGTCGCAGTCGATGCACAGAGCAGAAACTTTATTCTTGAAGGCGTAAAAAAAATGAAAGAACAGGGAACTACCGTCATTTACACCACCCACTACCTGGAAGAAGCTGAAAATCTGTGCGACTCCTTCGTTATTATGGATAACGGCCGCAATGTTGCGAACGGTACACTCGATGAACTTCAAAAATCTATTTCCACCACTGAAAGTATTACCGTTAAATTTATTTCCCGCAACGACACACTTGCAAGCCGCCTGAAACAAATTCCTCACGTCAATCAGATTATTAAAACCGGAGATAAGTACAACATTCAATTCGATAAGCATCACAACAATTTGACTAATCTGATTCGCTTTATCGAAGATAACTCGCTGACTTATACAGAAATCGCAAGTGAACAGCCATCGTTGAGCAGTATCTTTTTAGAACTGACAGGCAAGGAGCTGAGGGACTGATGAACTTTCTGCGCCTCACTTATTATTTACTCATTATTAACTTTAAAGATTTTGGATTTCTCTTTTGGACAATTGGCTATCCTCTCGTTTTAGTCACGATATTTATGGCGACAACGTCAAATATCGGCGGAGAAGATATGTCAGATATAGACGTTGCTGTTACCGAAGATAATGAATACAGCACAGTGCTGCAGGAGATAGACTTTATCAATGTTCATGAAATGTCAGACAGTACCGCAAGAGATGAACTTTCTGAAGAAAATATTACAGGATATATTACGGAAGACGGCAGCCTGATTGTACAAAACAGCGGTTTTCAGCAGTCCGTACTTGAGTCAGTGATGAACCAGATCCACCAGACTGCGGCACTTGGAATATCTCCTGAAAACTTTAATTTTGAGGCTGATTTTATTCAGACTGAAGACATGGAAACAGAACCGCAGGTTGTTATGTACTATTCAACTATTGCCATGGTTTCTCTCTACACCATATTTACGAGCATGGAGCTCATTTCATCAATGCGTCCGAACTTAAGCACAATGGGAGCAAGATTCTCTGCCAGCCCGTTCAGCAAAGCAAAATATATACTCGCAAGTTCTGCAGCGGGTCTCACGCTCGGCTTATTTTCAAACGGTCTCTTAATCGGTTATTTAATGATTTTTAATGATTCTGTGCTGTTCAATCATCTGCTTCCGACGCTAGGCATTATAATTGCCGGCAATATTGCCGGACTTGGACTCGGCTTTATAATCGGTTTAACCCCCCGGGTGAACATCAATGTAAAATCCATCGTTCCTGTCGTTTTTATCGTCGGACTGGCTTTCCTGGCTGGCTTAATGGGTCCAGGTCTAAGAACTGTAATTAACCGCGAGATGCCGTTCATTAATGAATTTAATCCGCTCGCACATATTACAGATACAATTTATCGGATAAATTTAATGGATAACTTCGACAGCTACTGGTCGACAATCGCCTTCTTAACCGGTATTACAGTTGTCAGTTTTTTCATTACTCTGTTTGCATTAAGGAGGAAACAATATGACTATCTTTAAAATAATACTCCTCCACTTCTGGAAGTTTAAATGGATGATTATACCGCTGGCACTGGTGTTTTTCCTAATTGCAGCAATGTTCAGTTCATTCGGCGGCACCGATACGTTTGAAAGCGAAAAGCTTGGCGTTACGGTGGTGGATGAATCTGAGTCCGGGTCTTCAAAAGCGCTGATTGAGTATTTAAACAGTTCGCATGATGTTGAAGTGCTCGGCAAAACACCGCGTAATTATTTGGAAGAACAGGTTTTCCTCATGGAAACTCACGGGGCAGTAATCATCCCTGAGGATTTTGAAACACATGTTAAAAATGGAGAACCAGCCGTTGAAATCATTACTGATGAACGCGCAGCATCCAGTGTCCAGCTGGACAGCGAAATTTCGAAATTTCTTATTTTTGCAAACGCACAGTTTAACGAAGGAGGAGAACTCGACAGAGATAAGCTGCAGACAGCATTAACCGATACTGTAAATGTAGAGTTAAATAACGATACCATGAATGCAGACGGAGAAAATTTTGAAAATGCCGCGGCATATTCCAATTTTGCTGCTTACTGGCTAATGCTGTTCATTATGCTGTCAGTCGGCAATCTGATGTCTGAATACAATAAGCCCGAGTTGCAAAAACGAATCATTGCTGCGCCGGTATCATCCACATCAAGCGCAGTGCAAATATTGGGTGCACAGTCGCTGGTTGGATTTTTCGCAGTACTTGTTATGTTCTTCGGACTTGTCGGCCTGTATTATAATCACCTGGACGGTATACCGCTCGTTCACATTTTCGTTGCGCTCGTACTGATTATGGCCTTCACACTCGCTCTGCAGTATGCGATTAATGCACTCACAACGAACCGTTTTATCGTGAACGGTCTTGCCAATCTCATTACGCTCGGACTGGCATTTCTCTCCGGTATCTTCATTCCTATCGAGTTGTTCGGTGACGGTGCAGAGCGTATCGCGGAGTTCCTTCCGCTGTATCACTACACACAAATTTATGCGTCACCGGATATTACCTGGAGTGAATCAGCACTGTCAATCGGCATTCTCTTACTGTATATACTCGCCTTTCTGATTATCGGTATTATCTTCAGCAATCAGCGTAAAAGTACACAATTATAATATTTAAATATATAATGGAAGATAACAGCATTAAAGGTGGGTTAGTCTATGAAAACAAAAACAGTTTCCGCTATGACGGAAAAAGGGCTTGATAAGAAAATCGCAGAATTCTTTTACGAGAATCAGTACATTGAAGTAATCGACATTAAATTCAGCGTGGGCAGCGTGTTTGCAGTGCTGATCCTTTACAGGGATAAATAAAGATGGTTAAGGGGGTTCCCTTAACCATCTTTTGTTTTTAGCTGTTATTTATTTTTAAATATTTCATCGATATATTCAACATCTTCCGGGTCCAGTTCAATATCTGCGGCACGCATATTTGCTTTAATCTGCCCGCCTTTTTTCGCTCCCGGTATAATCACATCGAGCGATGGTCTCGTTAAATAAAATGCGAGTACTACCTGCGCGGTATCTTCATCGTATTTTTTAGCAAGTTCTTTTAATTTCTCTACCTTTTTCAAATTGTCCTTAAACTGGTCTTCCTGATAAAACGGTAAATTGCTTCGTAAATCTTCAAATTCAGTATTTTCATCGTATTTCCCTGCAAGCAGCCCCGCTGCCAGCGGGAAGAAAGGAATAAAAGTAATTTTATTTGCTGAAGTGTAATCGAGCATCTCGTCTTCCGCTTCGCGGCTGAACAGATTGTACTCGTTTTGTATTACATCAACATGGTTGTCTTTATTCGCTTCTGCCAGTTGTTCGACAGTAAAATTCGATACGCCGATTGCTTTAATTTTACCCTGCTCCTTCATTTCATAAAGCGCCTGTACTGCTTCATCTTTCGGAGTGTCTTCATCCGGCTTATGAATATAAAACAAATCAATATATTTAGTCTGCAGTCTGTCCAGCGCATCGTCCACTGCCTGTTTTAAAAATTCCGGCGAGTTGTCGATGACCATATCACCATTATCGAGTTCACGCTGTGCTGCTTTTGTCGCTATAACTACATCTTCTCTTTTATACTCTTTTAAAACTTCACCGATTAGTTCTTCAGAACGTCTCGGACCGTATATAAATGCAGTATCGAGCATTGTCACTCCTGCATCGAGCGCATCTCTGACAGTCTGTTTACCCTCTTCTTCATTCACATCGCCGTATAAATTATAGCCGCCGACAAAATTTGTTCCAAGAGCGATTGGATGTACTTTAATTCCCGATTTACCTAACTCAACTAGTTCTGTCATTTTGCATACCTCCTGAAATTAAATACATTTAGTATCTTTCCGTTTTAACAATCTGTCAAACATAGCGGATGGTGCAGATTTACCTTGCAGTAAAGCGGTTTTTTTAGCATACTATAAAGGAGTGGAAAACTATTTAAGGAGTGTTTTTTAATGAATCAGGAGCAACTTGAAAAAGTAAAACAAGGTCATGGTTTTATTGCCGCACTTGACCAGAGTGGCGGAAGTACGCCAAAAGCTTTAAAAGCATATGGTGTTGATGAAGATCAGTATACTAATGAAGATGAGATGTTCGATCTCGTTCACGAAATGCGCATGCGCATCGTGACTTCACCTTCATTTACTTCTGATAAAGTCCTCGGCGCAATTCTGTTTGAACAGACGATGGACCGTGAAGTAGAAGGTCAGTACACTGGTGACTATTTAGCTCATAAAGGCATCGTACCATTCTTAAAAGTCGATAAAGGACTTGCAGATGAAGAAAACGGTGTGCAGCTTATGAAACCTATACCGGGTCTTGAGGATTTATTAGCACGTGCAAACGACCGTCACATTTTCGGTACAAAAATGCGCTCCAACATTCTTTCTGCGGACAAAGAAGGAATTATTGCCGTTGTAGAACAGCAGTTTGAAATCGGCAAACAGATTATCGCTGCAGGCTTAGTACCGATTATCGAGCCAGAAGTCAGCATTAATGCCGGAGACAAAGAAGAAATCGAAGAAATTTTAAGAGATGCGATTTTGGAAGAGTTAAACGGACTTGCTGAAGATGAGCTTGTAATGCTGAAGCTTACACTTCCTACTGTACCTAATCTGTACAAAGAACTCGTAAATCACCCTAACGTGATTCACGTTGTGGCACTTTCAGGCGGTTACACGAGAACTGAAGCAAATAATATGCTGAAAGAAAACGAAGGTATTATCGCGAGCTTCTCACGTGCATTATCAAGCGACTTAAATGCAAATCAGTCTGCTGAGGAATTTGACAGCAAACTATCTGAAGCAATTGATTCTATTTTCGATGCATCAGTGAATAAAAAATAAGTAAACTTTAAGACAATGGCCTGCCATTGTCTTTTTATAGGGGGAGAAAATCATGAAAGCACTGCTGAATATCGACTATACTTACGACTTTGTTGCGGATGACGGCAAACTCACCGCAGGTAAACCCGCACAGGAACTTCATGACTATATCGTGACCACGACTCGTGAATTTATCAGCAGCGGAGATTATACTGTGTTCGCTATTGATGCACACCAGGAAAATGATCCGTATCATCCTGAAACGAAACTGTTTCCGCCTCATAATATTATTGGGACAGAGGGACGGAATCTGTACGGTGAACTGGAAGATCTTTATCAGAATTATAAAGATCAGGGAAATGTATACTATACCGATAAAACTCGTTATTCCGCTTTTCTTGGAACCGATGTGGAACAGCGTTTAAGAGCAAGGGGTATTACTGAAGTCCATTTAGTCGGCGTCTGTACCGATATTTGTATTATGCATACTGCGGTTGATGCCTACAATAAAGGCTTTGATATTGTTATTCACAGAGACGGTGTAGCCAGTTTTAACTTAGACGCACACGATGTGGCGCTCGCCCACTTTGAAAACTCTTTAGGTGCGAAGATTATATAACATATAGTTAAATTGGATTTGCGGTCCCATGATAACAGCTCATGTGACGACAAAAACCCGTACAGCTGCCTCTCATAAAGGAGTCCGCTGTACGGGTTTTTCTAGTTTTAAAATGTCGATAATCCAGTCAATTCCTGAATCCTGTACATCATCGTTTTAAATAGTGACGCTTCTGCTTTTTCTTCATAGTCAAGCGTATACTCCGCTCCGTCATTCATCCACAGGCGGTCGTAATATGCAGTGACTTCTCCAGCAAATTCACTGCCCTGCGGCGCCATCACTACCACGTTTGTTTCCAGATTATAATTATCCAGATTCCGCCTTGTAAAGTTAGCCGATCCGCCGTTAAATATAACTTCATCCGCAGTTTCCAGCATGATAAACTTCGCGTGATACTGTTCCCCGCTCGATTTATACCAGCGGATATTCGGCTGAGTGTCATGATTCATCAGCTCATCGGCCACCGGTCTGTTCGGCACACCATTTTTCTCGTTACCGAAAGCATCCTGATTAATATCAAGTATCATGTTGATTTCCACACCACGGTCGAGCGCTGTTTTAAATGCTTCAATAATATCTCTGTCAGATAAGTAGAACAGCCCTATATTTAAAATATCATCCGGGCCGGCACTATTCACGATTTCCAGTATATTATCCTTTATCTTTTTCTCTGTAATCAGCTTTACAGTATACTGCCCTTCACTCTCTTCAGCTTTTTCAGGCATTTTATCAGCAAAATCGCTGAAAACACGCGTATTTCCTCCGCTGAAATTCACTACTGCTCGTTCTGATTCCAGCATATCGTAGAGAATATCTCCGCTTAGTTTCACAGCGATATTCGAATGATGCGCACTTGCATCATGCGGGTTTGCCGACGCAATAAGGCCATTCTTTTCATTAATAATTAATTTTCTGTGATTAGCCTTAAAATTCAACATCGTTAAATAAGATCGTATATTTACTTCCGGACCCTGCGGCCTTAATGCGTTCATCAGCCACTGGTCTTCAGACGTTCCGAACCATTGAAAATAAGTCCTGTAAAAGCCTGAATACAATGGATTAGAGTCCCGCAATTTCGAAAGATCGGTAAATATGACTTCTATTCCAGCCTCTTTCAGCTGTTCAATATGCGGCGGTGTATACGTATCGTAGAAAGTATTAATTCTATCTGTGATAAAGATTATATCCATATCTGGATTTTCTTCCTGTTTAGCTGTCAATTTATCTGTTAAATTTTGAGACAGGGGCGGAAAGTCCAGAGTATCGTGGTTATAATCATCGTTAAATAAAAACATATCAAGGACCAGAAATTCTTCCGCTTCATCAATCATCGTATAAATCTCTTCAAAAATTTCCTGCTCTTCTGTTATTTCGTTATTCTCTGTATATGTAAGATCGTATAAAAATCCCGCATCGTCTGTTTGATATTCTTCAGACTCGTACGATACTCCTGACGTTACCGGTACAAAATAACGTACACCCGCAACAACGAGCGGTATAAGTATTAATACAACAAAAACAAGTAAGAAAAAATATCGTTTTTTCATAATCCACCCCTGTAATTAATAGTATTAATTTACACTTATCTCTATTCTAACAAAGAAAGATTGCGAAAGTGATAAGATATTTTTCGTATAGATGGTATAATATAACTTACGAATTTTAAGGAGTGAAATGTGTGAACATTAATGTACTGTACGAAGATAACCATTTACTCATTGTCGATAAGCCGGTTAACATCCCTGTCCAGGAAGATAGTTCAGAAGATAAAGACTTATTAACTATGTTAAAGGAATATATTAAAGAAAAATACAATAAACCCGGAGCGGTTTATTTAGGGTTGGTTCATAGATTAGACCGCCCTGTCGGCGGAGCTGTCGTTTTTGCCAAAACTTCAAAAGCAGCATCACGTCTGTCGAATGAAGTTCGCCTTCAAAATTTCGACCGCGAGTATCATGCTGTTGTAGAGAATCATCTGGATCAGAAAAAAGGCACTTTAACGAATCATTTATTTAAAGATGCCAAGAAAAATATTTCCAAAGTGGTTCATAAAAATCACCGCGGTTCAAAAATGGCCAAGCTGGATTATGAAACTGTTGATGAAAACAGACAATTTTCACTTGTAAAAGTGAAGCTTCACACAGGCCGGTCACATCAAATCCGCGTGCAGCTGTCGCATTTCGGACATCCATTGTTCGGCGACCAAAAATATAATAAGAATGCAAAAGTCGGTCAGCAGATTGCCCTTTACTCAACTTATCTGCGTATTAAGCATCCTACGAAAGACGAGTACGTGGAAGTTCACTGCAAGCCGCCTGAAACATTCCCTTGGAGTGATTTTAATGTGTCTTATTAATTTTAATATCGGAACGCACAAAAAATATAAAATGGTGTTTGCGGCGAACCGTGATGAATTTTATTCACGGCCGACCGCACCGATGTCCTATTGGGAAGACCATCAGAATATTTTAGGCGGCCGTGATTTAAAAGCAAAAGGCACCTGGCTTGCGGTATCAAAATCAGGTAAAATAGGAGCATTGACTAATATCCGGACGCCAAAAGAA
Source organism: Jeotgalicoccus halotolerans (assembly GCF_003387165.1). Taxonomy (GTDB): domain Bacteria; phylum Bacillota; class Bacilli; order Staphylococcales; family Salinicoccaceae; genus Jeotgalicoccus; species Jeotgalicoccus halotolerans. Next base: position 23,206 of record NZ_QUMW01000012.1, on the reverse strand, counting down.
ATGACCTTGAAAGCTGAAAAGTCCCGCGGGGAACTGATTGTCAATTACCTGCTGTCAGAAGAAAGTCCTAAAGAATATTTAACAAATCTTTCGGAATACAGCAGTGACTATGCAGGCTTTAATCTGCTTACAGGTACTCCTGATGAACTTTATTACATGAACAATTACGATAACAAGATCTCACGGGTAACTGAAGGTACGCACGGGCTGTCCAATGAATACCTCGATACACCCTGGCCTAAAGTCGTTATCGGAAAAGAAAAGCTGGATGAAGTCTTGTCGGAAGATGAAGTAGATATAGATGCTTTATTTAATCTGCTCCGCATCGATACCGAGGCAGCAGATGACATCGTTCAAAAAACGGGTGTCGAGTTTGAACTCGAAAAGAAATTATCACCGCTGTTTATCGATATCCCTGATTTTGATTACGGCACCAGATGCTCCACTGTCGTTCTTGTCGACCATCAGAACAACATTACATTGATTGAGCGCACCTTCAAAAACGGTGCCTTAACCGGTGAAGTTACTGAGACGATATCAGTCAATAAATAAAAAAACAGGTTCGCAAACTCCCTGTCAAAAAAACTAAGGAGATTTACTATTATGAATATCAGAGACATGTCTATTAATGCTGTCTTAGCGGCAATTTATGTCGCACTTACTGTAATTAACCCGATTGGCACTGGAGCGATTCAATTCAGAATCAGTGAAATACTTTGTGTCATTCCATTTTTTAACCGAAAATATATACCGGGAATGGTACTGGGTGTCGGTATTGCAAATATCTTTTCAAGCCTCGGTTTAATCGACGTCGTTGTCGGTGTAACTATATCGGTAATTGCCTATACATTAAGTTATTTTATAAAAAACGTCTGGATAAACGCCCTGCAGTACAGTGTCCTTGCAGGACTATTTGTGGCACTTGCCCTGTATTTAGTTCTTGGACTGCCGTACTGGTTCAGTGCAGTAACAGTTGGACTGTCGACGCTGATTACGACATTTATCGGCGCGTTTATATTTAAAAAAATCGGCCATAGAATTTTGCCGGAATAAAAAAATTACGCCCCCATCTAAATGGAGGCGTATTTTTTATCTGGTTGCTGTTATTTAGTTTCAGGTGGTGTGCCTTCAGGGAAGAATTCTGCGTAAACTTCGTTGACTGCATCCATATCTGCAAGGTCTTTAACGAAGATATTCACTTTAACCATATCTTCCATTACGTGGTCAACGCTTTCGATAACCGCTTTGATGTTAGTTAAAGCCTGTTTAGTTCGTTCTTTAATGCCCCCTTCAACTAATTTACCAGTTACAGGATTGATTGGCAGCTGTGCTGATAAATTGCTGTAATGTGAAAACGATGCTGACTGAAAAGACTCGTCAAACTTCGGTGCGTTATCCGTATTAGTTGGCGCTACTGCATTATAGTCACTCATGAATAATATGCTCCTTTAAAGTTAGGTTTATTTGAAATATATAATCAACAAAGTTTATAACTTATTTCGCTGATAAAATATATACTTCATTATCCACCTTAAATAAAGAACAAATAAAAAGAATTGTCATATAACACATTTTCATCTTTCATTTTATTGCTTCCTACAAATATAGAATTAAAAAAAGGTCTTCCAAAGGTTAAGCAACCTTATGGAAAACCTTCCGTTAACACATATTAAATAAAAAATAGACTAACTGTGACTACATCATGCCGGGCATTCCGCCGCCCATGCCGCCCATATCAGGGCCGTCATTTTCTTCCGGAATGTCTGCAACGACTGCTTCTGTCGTTAAGAACATTGCTGCTACAGAACCTGCATTTTGCAGTGCTGAGCGCGTTACTTTAGTTGGATCCACGATACCAGCATCAATCATGTTAACCCACTCATCAGTTGCTGCGTTGTAGCCGATTCCTGACTCCTGCTGTTTCAGCTGCTGCACGATAACAGAGCCTTCAAGTCCCGCGTTTTCAACAATCTGGCGAAGCGGTGCTTCAAGTGCTTTCAGTACGATGTTAATTCCTGTCTTCACATCGCCTTCTGCTTCCAGTTCCGCAACTTTCGAGTACACTTCAACCAGTGCAGTTCCCCCGCCTGCTACAATGCCTTCTTCCACTGCAGCGCGCGTTGAGTTCAGCGCATCTTCAATGCGGAGTTTACGTTCTTTCATTTCAGTTTCAGTAGCCGCTCCAACTTTAATTACCGCAACGCCGCCTGCTAATTTCGCCAGACGTTCCTGTAATTTTTCTTTGTCAAAGCTTGAAGTTGTTTCTTCAATTTGCGCTTTTATCTGGTTTACACGGCCTTCGATTACTTCTTTATCTCCGGCACCTTCAACGATAGTTGTATCATCTTTTGATACGTGAACCTTGCTTGCATTACCCAGTAAATCGAGCGTTGCGTCTTTAAGCTCAAGACCAAGTTCATCAGTAATGACTTGTCCGCCCGTTAAGGTCGCAATATCTTCGAGCATTGCTTTACGGCGGTCGCCGAAGCCCGGTGCTTTCACTGCGATTACATTAAATGTACCGCGGATTTTGTTTAATACCAGATTAGTCATTGCATCGCCGTCAACGTCGTCCGCAATAATTAAGATTGGACGTGACTGCTGCACAATCTGTTCTAATAACGGCACTAAGTCCTGGATGCTTGAAATCTTTTTGTCCGTAATCAGTACATACGGGTTTTCAAGCTCGGCAATCATTTTTTCAGAGTCGGTAACCATGTAAGGTGACAGGTAGCCGCGGTCAAACTGCATTCCTTCAACAACTTCCAGTTCAGTTTTAAAGCCGCGCGATTCTTCTATCGTAATCACTCCGTCATTGCCGACTTTTTCCATAGCTTCAGAAATATATTCACCGATTTCAGGATCGTCTGCTGAAATCGCACCAACTTGTGCAATTGCATCTTTATCCTGAACAGGTTTTGACACTTCTTGAAGTGCTTCCACCGCGCGTTCAACCGCACGGCCGATTCCTGTACGGATGCCGACCGGATTTGCTCCGCTCGTTACGTTTTTAAGCCCTTCCTGAATCATTGCCTGAGCAAGTACTGTTGCTGTTGTTGTACCGTCACCGGCAATTTCATTCGTCTGGTTTGCAACTTCTGCAACGAGTTTTGCACCCATATTCTCATATTTGTCTTCCAATTCGATTTCTTTAGCAATTGTGACACCGTCGTTTGTAATTAACGGAGATGAGAATGATTTATCTAAAACGACGTTGCGTCCTTTTGGTCCTAAGGTTACTTTTACAGCATTAGCTAGTTTGTCCACACCAGCCAGCATTGACTGACGTGCATCTTCTGAAAATTTTAATTCTTTAGCCATTATATTGCCTCCCAAAATGAATTATATGCGATGTTTATATTATTCAATTACTGCTAAAATTTCTGATTCAGATAAAATTAAATAGTCATTATCTCCATGCTGGACTTCTGTGCCTGCGAATTTTGCATACACAACTCTGTCGCCTTCTTTAACTTCAAGATCTACTTTTGTACCATTTTCAAGTATACGTCCTGAACCGACTGCAACTACAGTACCTTCCTGCGGTTTTTCCTTGGCGGAATCAGTCAGAATGATGCCGCTCTTTGTTGTTTCTTCTTTTTCTGTTAAATTTACAACTACACGATTTCCAATAGGTTTTAACACGGAAATGCCCTCCTTATTAATCTTAAATTCAATAAAATTAACTGCATGGTTTGGCACTCATCAATATTGAGTGCTAACAATAATTATAATAATCAAACATGGTCAAAATTGCAAGTGATAAGATTGTATTACTTTTGAGTTTATCTGTTTTAATGTAAGATAAAATTATTGATTATTGGAGGTTTAAATTTGAGACGCGTATACAGTATATTAATTATTTTAACATTCCTTGCAGTACAATTCGCACTGCTCCCCGTTGGCTTAGTTTTCACAGCTATGGATCCTTCACTCGGACCCGGAGAACTCGTTGAAAAAATGATGCCTTATCAGGTCCTTACTTTCGGGCTTGGAGCAGTTATTGTAGTCATTATCGGCAATCTGCATAAGAATAAGAACAGAATAGAACTTGGCAAACAGACAGACAGCCTGGTAACAACAGTCTGGATTATCGGCGGTGTATTCCTCGCCTATATGTCACAAATTGCGGCAGGCCTCATTAATATCTACGTTCTTGGAAATCCGGTCGAAAGTCAAAATACGACAGAAATTGTCGATATGATTTTCAACTCTCCCTGGATGATTCTGGTCGTTGTATTATTCGGACCGATTATTGAAGAATATGTGTTCAGAAGAGCAATCTTCGGTGAGATTTACGAGCTGTTTCCTATGAACAGCACCGCACAGAAAGTACTTGCATTTTTAATCGCAGGACTTGTGAGCGGATTAATCTTCGCGGTCGCTCATGCTGACTTTACACATATCCTGATCTATTTATCGATGTCTTATGTTTTCAGTTTTTTATATGTTATTACAGGACGCCTGCTTGTACCAGTCATGGTGCATATTATTATGAACGGACTCGTGGTCCTGATTCAGACCGTCTTCGCAGACTTTTTAGAAGAAGCAGAACAAATGCAGAATCAGCTGAATGCAATCATTTCACTGTTTATGTAAATATTTTGAGCCGGGTTGCTTGTTTTCAGGCACCCCGGCTTTTTTGTTGTCATGTATACGCATTGAAGCTTGCGTAGGCATGAACGGGTGTCATGTATACGCATCGAAGCTTGCATAGGCATGAGCGGGTGTCATGTATACGCAACGAAGCTTGCGTAGGCGTGAACGGGTGTCATGTATACGCATCGAAACTTGCATAGGCATGAGCGGATGTCATAACAAAAAAAGCTCGAGAACCTTAATATCAAGATTCTCGAGCCTATTTATTTTTTTCAAACAGTTTAGAATCCGCGGCCTGCACCGCCGCCTCCGCCGGAGCCGCCGCCAAATCCGCCGAATCCTCCGCCGCCGAAGCCGCCTCCTGAGCTGCCACCGCCAAATCCTCCGCCGCCTGGAGGGAAGAATATCACGGGGCCGCCGCTTCTTCTTCGTCTGCCGCCTGAGCCACCGGAACCTCCGGAGCCCCCGCCGCCTGAAAACATTTTGTAAATAAAGTACAGTACCGTCATAAATATTGCCAGCCGGATCAGAATTGAAAATATACTGTCATTCTGTCCTGTTCCGGTATCTTCAGCGGGTTCATCGCGCGTAAATTCACCATCTTCATAACCGTAAGCGGTTAAAGACTCATCATATAAAGCAGTATATAGATTAGTCAGAGCCGCTTCGTAATTTCCGGCAACTAAATCTTCATAAGCCACATTATCAATAATGCGCCCTATTTTCGCATCGTTTAAGTATCCTTCAACACCGTAACCCACCTGTACTTCGATTCCTCGGTTGTTGAATTCATTGTCATTGTCCAGATTTAAAAGAATAACAATGCCGTTATCTTTTTCGACTTTACCGACACCGTATTCTCTCAGTGCACGGAGAGCAAAATCCTGGCGATGTTCCTGTCCTGTAGAATCCATCGTCATTAATAACAGTTCGGCACCCGTTCCTTCTTCCAGATGTGTACCCTTTTCGTTAAGTTCATTAATTGCACTGTCGCTGAGTACACCTGCATTATCCTGCACAAAATAATGACTTTCATTGAGCGCCGGCATATCTACTCTTGCTTCTGCAGGCGTACTGAGAAGTAATATACTCAGCACGACAACTGTAAAAGCAAAGGCTTTTTGCATTACTCTCCACCGTCTGTATCATCTTGATTAGTATTAAACTCTACTTCCGGTACATCCTGTGCAGATTCATCCGCTTCGAAATAAGGTTTCTCATCGAAATTAAATATTCCTGCGATAATGTTGCCCGGGAATGTTCTCGTATTGCGGTTATAGTCCTGCACTGCTGTGTTGTAATCCTGACGCGCTACTGCGATACGATTTTCCGCCCCTGCAAGTTCATCTCTTAAACCTGTAAACTGCTCACTCGCCTGCAAATCAGGGTAGTTCTCAGAAATAGCTAAAAGACGTGACAGCGCACTCGTCATTTCATTATTGGCTTCAGCAAGCTCTTCAACGTCACCGCTTGCACCTGCCAGACGTGAACGCGCATCCGCAATGTCAGTAAATATTTCCTCTTCATGAGATGCATACCCCTGTACTGTGCTTACCAGGTTCGGGATTAAATCTCCGCGGCGCTGCAGCTGCGTTTCAATTTGCGATTCTTTCTGGTTAACTTCTTCATCGAGATTTACCAGACTGTTATATCTCGGTACAATCATAATCGCAATAATAACAATCACTGCGATAAGTACACCAATTGGTATAAGTAACTTCTTCATCGTTCGTCCTCTTTTCGTTAAGTATTAAAAGTATGCATAAGACATTACTATTATATATTACCCCAATTTCAGCAAATTATTACTATACACACTACCATATTTATAACAGACTTTTTACTCCTTATGCTAAAATACTGATTAAGACCACTAAGGGGGAATTTTAATATGGTAACAAAGTTCGAAGACTTTAAATATGAACGTCCGGATTTAGGACAATTTGAGAAAACTGTAGACTCACTGCTGCAAGAATTTGATGCTGCTGATTCTGCAGATGCACAAGTCACTGTACTCGATAAGCTGAACACTGAATTTAACCACCTCGATACGATGGCGACACTGGCGTCTATCCGTTCATCGATTGATACACGTGATAAGTTCTACGACAGAGAGCGCGACTATTTCGATGAAAATGATCCTTCCTTCACTGAAATTACCAACCGCTACCGTAAAGCTATTACGACAAGTAAATTCCGCGATGATTTGGAAGCGCGTTTTGGGGAACAGCTTTTCAAACTGTCGGATAATGCTTTAAAAACATTTGACCCTTCAGTCAAAACACTGCTTCAAAAAGAAAATAAGCTCGCTACCCAGTACGATAAATTGCTTGCATCAGCTGAAATTGAATTTGACGGCAAGAAATTGAACCTGTCGGAATTCACACCGTATACCCAAGACCCCGACCGCTCAGTCAGAAAAGATGCGGTGCTTGCTGTTCAGGGCTTTATGGGGGAACATCTTGAAGAAATCGATAATATTTACGATGAACTTGTAAAAACGAGACACGAAATCGCAACAACGCTTGGTTACAAAGACTTTGTAGAACTCGGTTATATCCGTATGAACCGTATCGATTACGACCGTAAAATGGTTGAGAAGTTCAGAAAACAGGTTGAGGAATATGTGGTGCCAATCGTAAGCGAACTGAAAAAACGGCAGGCTGAACGTATCGGTCTCGATTCTCTGAAAAGCTATGACGGCAACTTTGAATTTATTACGGGTAATGCCGCGCCAAAAGGCAAAACGAAAGATATTATGAAAAATGGCGCTGAGATGTATAAGGAACTGTCACCTGAAACAGATGAATTTTATACGTTCATGACCGAACGCGATCTGTTTGATGTGGAAGCTAAAAAAGGGAAAGAAGGCGGCGGCTACTGTACGATGATCGCAGATTATAAAGCGCCGTTTATCTTCTCGAACTTCAATGGTACCCAGGGTGATGTGGAAGTGCTGACCCACGAAGCGGGGCACGCCTTCCAAACGTATATGTCACGTCATCTGACAGTGCCGGAATATGCCTTTCCGACCCTGGAATCGGCAGAAATCCATTCGATGAGTATGGAATTCTTCACCTATCCGTGGATGGAAATGTTCTTTAAAGAAGATACGGATAAATTCAAGTTCTCTCATATGGCGAATTCGATTTCCTTCCTGCCTTACGGTGTAGCAGTCGATGAATTCCAGCATGTGGTTTACGAAAACCCTGAACTGACACCTGAAGAGAGACGCGGGGAATGGAAAAAAATCGAAGAAAAATATTTACCGCATACTGACTATGATGGAATTGAACCGTTGGAAAGCGGATCGTTCTGGCACAGACAGGGGCACATATTCGGTTCACCATTCTACTATATTGACTACACGCTCGCACAAGTGTGTGCGCTGCAGTTCTGGAAACGGGCGAAAGAAGACTTTGACGGCGCTTGGGCTGATTATCTCGCCTTATGTAAAGTCGGCGGCTCACTGCCGTTCAACTCGCTGGTAGAACTTGCCAACCTGAAATCTCCATTTGAGGAAGGTTCACTGGAAACAGTCATCGATGAAGTGCATGAATACTTGAATTCAATTGATGATAAAAAACTGTAAAAATACAGAAGAACAGCGTGAGTTAATTCTCACGCTGTTCTTTTTCTTACTGTCCTAACCTTTTAATAATCTCATCTGTCACTTCAGTCATCTTATACTTACCGCCGAGATCAGGTGTTTGATAACCGTCAGCTGTAACAGCTTCGATGACCTTCAATAAATGTTCTGCTATATTTGCTTCGCCGTTAAATTCCAGCAGCATTTTCGCAGTCCAGATTTGTCCAATCGGGTTGGCAATCCCTTTACCAACAATATCCGGTGCTGAACCGTGAACAGGTTCGAACATTGACGGGTACTTACCGTTCAAGTTTAAGTTTGCTGAAGGTGCAACACCGATACTGCCCATTATAGCAGCACCAACGTCCGATAAAATATCGCCGAATAAGTTACTGCCGACAACAACGTCAAGCTCGTGCGGGTGTGTTATAAAATATGCGGCCAAAGCATCGATATGTTTGGACTCTGATTTAATATTTGGATGCTTCTCTGAAATCTCTTCAAAAATTTCATCCCAGAAAGGCATGGCGTGAAAAATACCATTGGATTTAGTGGCACTTGTCACAAGACCTTTCCGCTTCGACGCAAGATCAAATGCGATATTCATTGCCTGCTTCGTCGCACGCTTTGAGAAGACGTTGTTCTGAATCGCAATCTCGTTATCATCGTGGAAAATACGGCCGCCGATTGAACTGTACTCCCCTTCACTGTTCTCTCTGACAACGACGATATCAAAGTCTTTAGGATCAGCAAGCTTAGAATTAATACCTTTCAACAGCTTCGCTGGACGGATGTTTATCTCCTGCTGGAACTCCTGACGGATTTTAAGCAGCAGACCCCATAGTGAAATGTGATCCGGCACTTTCGACGCATCGCCGACAGCACCTAAAAATACGCTGTCGAACTGGCTGAGCCTGTCCATGCCATCCTCCGGCATCATTGCCCCGTGTTTTAAATAGTAATCACAGCTGTAAGGAAACTCTTCGAATTTAAACTGCAGCCCACCGTGAACCTGTGCAACTTTTTCCAAGACGCGAATCGCCTCAGGCATAATCTCCTTACCGACGCCGTCCCCTGGAATAGATGCGATATTTAATGTTTTCATTCCTTCACCCCGATGTTTATGTATGTAATTTCAGAATATTGAATAATACTGATAAAAATATTATACCATTGAATACAAAATAGAGGTTACAACGAAAAAACGTGGTAACCTCTATTTTATATAAAAAAAGAACCAGATATTCCCCTCTGGTTCTCCACTTTATAGATATCAAAATCTATTAATTATCTGTTTTTAATTTCTTGCTCATAAATAATAATGCTGCTCCTAATATCGATAATAACCCTGCAGCTGCATAGTTAGTTGATTCCGCTTCACCTGTATTCGGCAGTTCTTCACCTTCATACGAGCTTGTCTGTTCCGCTTTCACTTTCTGTTCAAGTTCAAGCTTCTGCGCTTCAGTTAAGTTTTTCTCTTCGATAATTTTAGAAGACATTACGCGTGTCACTCTTTGATCCAACGTAGATATATCGTCCTGAAGGCTTTCTTCACTGAAAGTAATACCGTCTAAAATATCACCGTAGTCATAGCGGTATAATTTTTTCGATTCTGTTCCCACAGCACCGGTATTTTCTTCAGGGACTCTTACTTCTTCCGGTGTCTCTGACACAGATTCTGAACTTTCCGGTGTAACATTTTCTTCAGTTTCAACAGTGCTCTCCGGTTCTTCTGTTACGTCTGACGGCTGTTCTGATGCAGCGTCATTACTTTCACTTTCACCGTCTTCTTCTGCACTGTCTTCAGCACCGGGCTGTTCTGGTGTTTCAGTTTCTGACGGTTCTTCCGGTTCAACAGGTTCTATCGGATTTGTCGGCAGTTCAGAGGATCCTGTGTTTTCATCCGGATTATCCTGATCATCAGACTCATTATTGTTACCTGGTCCTGCAGTGATATTATCCTCTGATTCAGGGTCTTCATTGCTCTCAGGCATTTCCGCTTCAGGGGTCTCTTCTTCCCCCTCAGTTTGTTCTCCCGAATTTTCAGGTGTATTTTCTGCTGCATCCGCTGCTTCGGTATTATCCGTCTGTTCATCAGGTTCAGCCGGCTGGAGGATAGGTGCCTCAGTTTCTTCATTACTGCCGCCGCTGTTCTCTACCGCTTCCTCAGCGTTCTCCGCATTCGTTTCTATATCATTATTATTTATATCCGTTACTGCTTCTTCATTAAATGTTTCCTGTGTTTCTTCTGTTGACTCTGTTTCCTCTGTTTCTTGTGCTTCCTGAACTTCCGCCGATTCTGTCACAGTTTCGGTTTCCGTACTCTCATCTATCTCTTCGTCAGCATAAGCAATGTTAGGGATTAGTACAGTCGTCAGCAGCAATACAGATGCTAATTTCATTTTAGTTCTTTTTGATTTTTGCATATTTTCCCCTCCACGCATCCTGAAATAAATTATACATTTTAGCGTAACTCACATTAATGTACAATTAATTATAGTTGATGCCAGATGGCTTTTCTATACAATATCAAAGTTGTTACAGAACCTTAATATTCGCGTATTATTATGTAATTTTACTAGTGCGTCATATCGTAGGTATTAATAATCGTCTGATAGGCGCTTGAACCCAGTTCTTTGCAGACATAGAAAAACAGCACGTCGCAAATAATCAGCTGTGCAATCCGGCTCGTCATATTCATATACTGAATATTCGTTTCTTCTTCGGTAATTTCAATCGCAATGTCCGAGTTCCTTTTCGCAATTGAAGAATGATTCTGCGTTAAAATAATCGTCATGACACCTAATTTTTTAGCGAGTTTAACGATTTCTATGACTTCCTGTGTTTTCCCCGATAAAGTAATTACAAACAGAACATCATCCGGTTTTGCATTAGTCAAACGTGTCATACATAAATATTTATCAGCAGTAAAGAAAGCATTGATATTTACACGGTGTAATTTCTGCTCCATATCATGTCCGACATTTGCCGAGTCTCCTACTCCAAAGATAAATGTATTATCCGCTTTGGTAATATGCTCGGCCGCTTCCTGCATGCGTTTCCGATTGACAATTTTTTCAGTGTTATACAATGCCTGTATAGTATTTTTAAATACCTTATCAAAAATATCCGCATGGGTATCTTCTTCCAGTTCAATGACACGTGAAATCTTTTCCTGCTCAAGCGTGTGCAGTTCTTTTGCAAGTTCCACTTTTAATTCTTTAATTCCCTGCAAGCCTATTCTTTTAGCAAACCGCACAATCGCAGCATCACTTGTCGATGAATGTCTGGCAATTTCTTTGACAGGCATATTAATTACTTTATTTGGGTTCTCCAGCATAAAATTTGCGATACGCTGTTCGACCGGCGTCATATATTCCAGCCGTTTATTAATCTGACTAAGTACAGAAAACATAATTAACCACCTCTTTTTACTGTTGTGTTGACACTTGTTCTGCATAATATGGTGTAATTATATCACTTCTCGCAATATATTGTTACAGTTTATTCTTTTGTTTTTTAAAACTATCTAATTTTTCTCTTTATTTTACTTCAAGCGAATACTGAGTCAGCTGCACTCTGCAGTCGCCAAATTCAGTCACCATTTCCAATCCTTCAGCCTTATCGCTCGGGAAAATTCTTGCCGTCATCGTGTATTTTCCGTCGTTGATAAATACTTCTATACTCGAACGATCCATATAAATCCTCAGATTCTGAAGATTTTCTTCCAGCTTAATCCGTCTCTTCAGACCGTCTACATTCTGGATTTCTTCACCGCTGAATGTTCTGTCCAGAGTTAAAATCCGCTGCTCACTGTCGTATACGAGCTTAGTTTCATGACGTGTATTCTTACGCATATATATATGCAGGGTCGATGCGTTGTTTTCCAGTATATCGATAATAAGTTCATAGACCTCACCGTAAAATGCTGTCAGTTTTGTCGGGTACTCTCTAAAGTATCCTTCCGCTGTGATTGCTTCTCCCCGCATTTTTTCAAGGTTCGGGTGAGGCAGCTGTCTGATTCTGTCTTCGTCTACGCTCAGTATTCGCGGGATGGTCATTGCATTAAGTGTTCCTTCAGCTGCCAAAGGATAGGCGCTCTCTTCTGCCGCCATCCAAGCAATCAGCACTCTGTTGCCGTCTTCATCCACTGCTGTTGCAGGACGGTAAAAATCAAAACCGCCGTCAAATTCATAAAATTCATCGTGGATGAAATAATTTCCCCGGCGTTCAAAGTCTCCGACCATATAGCCTGACTGATATATATTCCAGAAATGCGTATCGAATTTATCGAGTCCCCTGACATTAAAGATAAATACTGAATCCATATCCAAATCGAAAAATTCCGGCTGCTCCCACAAGTGGCCGAATACTTTATAGCCCGTGTCGAGCTCGCCGTCGAATTTCAAGTTTTCTACTGATGGACCGCGGTAGATGAGTACCCGTCCAAATTCTTCCCTGTTCATTGTTCCGATGAACATCACTACTTCCCTGTCAATTACAGTAACGTAAGGATTGCGGAAATATTCAGTGTAGCCCGACGCATTATTCCTGACCAGCGGAGATGCATATTTCTGGATTTTGCCGTCAGTATTCATATAACCACCGAGCTGGGCAGTTATCAGCTCATCGCTTTTCAGACGCTCTCCCGTATAGAAATAACAGATTTCATTAAAAACCTTGGATAGACTTCCGCCGAATATATTTGCGGAATCGTACAGCGAATCGGGCCTTACTTTTACACCCTCACTCCGAAAGGTTACAAGATCTTTTGACGTTGCGTGATATATGTATTTACTGTCGGGCGTTTCTGTTAAACTACTGTCCGGCGACCACTCATAGAACAAATGGTATATGCCGTTGATGTAGTTAAACCCTGTCGGCGCACCTAAAAATCCAAAGGGCGGCTGAACATGATATACCTGTTTCCACTTCGAATCATCAGCTGCTTGTATCAAATCGTCTATTTCTGCACGCGAAATTTCTTCATGTTTTTTTGGCATATCTGTCCGGTACCTCCCATTTTATTGCAGTTCGTCTTCCAGCTGCTGCTGTTCTGCTTTTAAATATCTGCGGTAGCCGATTTTTGAAATATGAATACTGATTTCATATAGAATAATCATCGGAACTGTAAGCAGCAGATGGGTCATAATATCCGGCGGCGCAATAATTGCAGCCAGCACAAACATTATAAAATATGCGTATTTTCTGTTTTTCTTCAGGAACATCGGCGTAATAATACCGAGCTGTGTTAAGAACAATGTCAGTACCGGCATCTGGAAAATAAATCCGAACGGCAATATCGTTCTGAACAGGAAGCCGAAATACTGGTTTATTCCAATCGTCGCTTCAATTCCCATTTCAACTGATAAATCAAATGTAAACTTAATAATATACGGTACTACTATAAAGTAGCCAAATGCTATACCAATCAGCATTAAGATCATAACTACCGGTATATACAGCAAAGTAATTTTACGCTCTTTCTCATAAAGTCCCGGTGTGATAAATGACCACAGCTGGTATAAAATTACCGGTAAAATAATAATAAATGCTATAGCTACAATAACAATTAAATAAATTTTAAGCGGATCTGTTACCTGGAAAGCATGCATTTGAACATTTTCTGTCCAGGGAGCATTTTGCAGCTGATAGATTAACGGCTTGGAAAAATAAAAACCAGCAAACAGTGCGGCAACAAAAAAGTACATTACTGTTAATAACCGTTTTCTCAGCTCTTCAAAATGTTCGGTAAACTCTTTTTCCTCATCGGCCATTTAATCACCTCTTTAAAAAAAGGCGGCTTTCGCCACCCTCTCAATTATGCTTCTGATTCAATTTTTTTAGGTTCTTCTTTTTTAGCTTCGCTGTCTGATTTTCTGTTCGTTCTGTCATCATCGTCGTCATCGTCGTCAGCAAGACCTTTAGTAGCATCTTTAAATTCTTTCAACGTAGAACCTACTGCTTTACCGAATTGCGGAAGTTTTTTAGGTCCGAAAATGATAAGTGCCACAACTGCAATAACGATTAAACTTACCGGAGTAACCGCCATTAATGTATTTGGTAAAAGAACTTCTGTCATGAATACCCCTCCTATTTATTTTTCATCTGGAAAAATAGTGCCTGCAGCTCTACGCCTAAGTCAATACTGTGTACAGTCACATCAGGACCAGTGCTCAGCCGGATAGGTGTAAAGTTAAGAATGCCTTTAATCCCTGCTTGTTCTAAACGTTCTGCGGACTCTTGTCCAGCTTCCATCGGCACAGTCATAATTGCGACTTCAACGTTTTCCTGCTGTATGATTGTCTCTAAATCATCTGTATGAAAAATATTGATACCGTTAATCGCATTTCCAATAAGTGATTCATTGCTGTCAAAAGCGCCAACTACATTCATTTTATCATGAATGTTTGCAAATTTGTAGTTCAATAACGCACTGCCGAGATTACCTGCTCCGACAAGAATGACATTTTTTACATTGCTGCCCTGGATGTGCTCCAGGAAAAACTTCAGCAGGCTGCCGACATTATATCCGTAGCCTTTTCTGCCTAATTCTCCAAAATAAGAAAAGTCCCTGCGGATAGTCGCGGAGTCAATGTCTAATGCTTCACTGATTTCTTTCGAAGAAACTCTATCATTACCATTATTCTCTTCTTGTTTGAAGTAACGATAATAAAGCGGTAGACGTTTCATAGTTGCATTAGGGATTTTTTTCTTGTTAGACATTCCCTTTCACCTCTATATTTCTAGTCGCTCCATTATAACATAATATATATGGGCTGACACCGGTTTATCTGGTCGAATTATGCCGTTTTTTCGTGTAAACTGGAGAGTGAAATGAGGTAAGCAATAATGATACTTTTACAATTGGGTAATGTCTCAAAGGCATACGGAACAAATACAATCTTTGAAAATCTGGATCTCGAAGTAAAGTCCGGGGAAACGCTCGGCATCGTCGGAAAAAACGGTGCAGGCAAAAGTACTTTAATGAAAATCATGGCGGATGAACTCACATATGACAGCGGCACAATCAGCATGCCGAAAAATGTTTCGCTCGGTTATCTTGCCCAGCAGATGACTCTCGAATCCGAAGACACTGTCAGAGATGAAATGCAGAAGCCGTTCTCGCATATTCTGAAAATGAATAACGATATGGCGGAAATTGCTGCCTGGCTGGCTGAACATGAGCATACACACAGAGACTATGATGAAAAACTTAAACGCTATGAAAATATACAGCTCAGTTTTGAACACAATGACGGCTATACAATCGATGCCCAGATTAAAAGTGTTCTGACGGGCCTGCAGTTTACAGAAGCTGATCTCGGTCGCAGGGTCGAAGAATTTTCCGGCGGACAGAAAACACGTCTCGCACTCGGCAAGATGCTGCTGACCAAGCCTGACCTGCTGCTTCTGGATGAGCCGACCAACCACCTTGATATGGCGACTGTTGAATGGCTGGAACAGTATTTGAAGAGTTATGAAGGTGCAGTCGTAATTATCAGTCACGACCGTTATTTCCTCGACCGCACAGTCGATAAAATCTATGAAATTGAATTACATCGCGGTACGCTTTATCATACGAATTACACAAATTACGTGAAAGAGAAAGAAAAAACATACCGTCTCAGAATGAAACTGTATGAACGCGAGCAGAGCGAAGTTAAGAGACTTGAGACATTTATCGAAAAAAATATTACCCGGGCATCGACTTCCGGCATGGCTAAAGACCGCCGCAAAAAACTTGAAATGATGGACCGCATGGATAAACCTTTTATAGACCGTTCGAGCGCGGATTTTCATTTTACAATTAAACGGGAAAGCGGGAACGACGTTCTCAGACTGAAAGAACTCGCCATCGGCTACGATGATACAGTGCTCCGCAGCAACTTGTCATTTAATGTCGATAAAGGAGAACGTCTGGCTATTTTAGGCCCGAACGGTATCGGTAAATCCACACTCGCTAAAACAATTGCTAAAATCATTCCGGCCTTGTCCGGCAATATTCAATACGGTACAAATGTCACAATCGGCTACTACGATCAGAAACAGGCTGAATTCATGTCTCAGAATAATGTTCTTGAAGAACTGTGGAAAGAATATCCGCATATGAATGAGAGCGTTGTCAGAAAAATACTCGGCCGCTTCCTGTTTACTCAGGACGAAGTCTTAAAACAGGTCAACTCTTTGAGCGGCGGAGAAAAGGCGAGAATACAACTTGCTAAAATGATGCTTGAAGAAAATAATCTGCTTATTCTCGATGAGCCGACCAACCATTTGGATATCGACAGCAAGGAAGTCCTGGAGAAAGCACTGGAAAACTTCCCGGGAACGATTATTGTCGTCTCTCACGACCGCTACTTTATAGATAAAATTGCGACGCGGGTCATGGAAATTGAACCTCATAAAATCATGATGGTCGACGGGGACTACAGCTACTTCCTGCATAAGAAAAAAGAGGCTGAGTTTATGGAAGTGCCAGCCGAAACAGCAACGGAGAAAAAAGAAAATATTTCTGACTATGAAGCTCAGAAACAGCGGCGTAACGAACTGAAAAAGGTTAAAAAACAGAGTGAAAAGCTTGAACAGGAAATACAGACACTGGAAACTGAATTAACGATGATTGAAGATAAACTGGTTGCACCGGAAGTTTTTAATGACTATGAGAAAGCACAGGAATTAAATGACAGACTTCAGGAAATTAATCAAAAACTCGAAGAGCTGATGACCGAATGGACAGAAGCTGAAGAATTACTAGCTGAACTTTAAATTATTTTACCGGAAATTCACTGTATGTTCGATGAAAAAATAAAATTTATCTCAAAAAGTTATCCACAGAAGAAATGCCGTCATAAGTGTCTTCCACACCGTTTTTCCACAAATTTTATAGTTATCAACACACTTATCCACAGAATAGTACACAGTTCTGGATAAGTTACTAACAATTTGTCCACAAATTGTGGACAAAACGTACGTTCCGTATTGACAGAACAGACATCTCATCAAACGTAATATTAACTGAATGTATGTTCGAATTAATAAATGCAAAAAACATCGCACTTGACCTTCCTCTGATCAAGCGCGATGTTTTTTATTCTATATATTTTCCGGAGTCAGGTTTTGCGATTTCGTCAAAATTATTTACAAGTTTATCAAGTGCCTCAGCAAGTTCATTCCCGGTCATCGGCTGTCCATGTCCGGTAATTGCAATTTCTGGATTGACTGATGCAAGTTTTTCGACAGAAGCTTGGGCTGCTTCCCAGTCCGCTGTAAAATATCGCGGCGGACCGTAAATATTTTTCTCTTGTGTCAGGACATTATACAGTGAATCCTGTTTCACCGTAATAAATGCATCTCCTGCAATCAATGCCTTATCTTTTTCACGGTAGAAGGAGACGTGTCCCTCGGCATGTCCCGGCGTGTGAACCCATTCAAAATCGGGCATATACGGTACACTTCCGTCTGCCGGCAGTTCATGAAGCCGTTCTGTTATATCGATGCCTGCGTGCGGGAACATCGGAGACATTTTCGCCACCATCCCCCCGTAAACTGAAGGATCCGGAGCCTGATAATCTTTCATGCCGTTAAGATACGGCAGCTCCAATTTGTGCGCATAGACAGGCACATCCCAGTGTTCAGAAAGCTCTATTACTGCACCGACATGATCAAAATGTCCATGCGTTAAAATAATCGCTTTCGGTTTACTGTTCTCTCCAAAGCGTTCCTTAGCCGCTTCGATAATTTTCTCTGAAGATTTCGGCATGCCGGCATCAATTAATACAAGATCACCATCATCCGGTCTGCCGTAAAATACTACGTTGACAATCTGTACTGTATATTGATATAAGTCAGTAAGCACTTCAACACCTTTACCGTTCTCTTTTGACGTTACCGGCAGATATTTATAATCATCTCCGTAATGCATACTTGCAGCCATTTATAAAGCCTCATTTCAACTGATTATTGTACTTATTTATAAGTACCCGGATGAGGCTCAGCTAATCATCTCTAAGATTAAACAAAAACACTGCAGAATCTCATAATGAAGATTCCGCAGTGCTTTTCATCTTTCTATTCTCCGCTGATCATCCACGATACACCGTACGGATCTTTAAAACTCGCAAAGTACTCCGTCCACTCTGTCGGTCCCGCTTCCATATCTGCATGGCATCCTGCTTCAATTGCTTTACTGTAAAAGGATTTTACCTGCTCCAGTTCATCTGGATTATTAATATCGAACGTAAATGCAGCAGCTGCACCTGCGTTGTCAATTTCCTTATGTCCCCACGTAGAGCTCGCCATAAATTTTTGTCCGAGTACTTCAAACTCAGCATTCATCACAAAAGTTTCTGCATCTTCTTTCGACATCCCCATTTCATCCAGAGCATCAGCAAACATCGGATCGGTCGCGAGTGATTTTGAGTTAATGACTGCATCAAAATTCTTTTCGTAAAATTCGAGGGTCTCAAGTGCATTTACATTATACACCTCAGCCCAATAAATAATATTATATATCATACATTTCTGAATAAATATTCTCTAAATTATAAATATTACTTAATCCGATGTAACTTCATATCCTCGATTTTATAAACCCTGTCTGCTGTCCGGCTGACAAACTGACGGTCATGCGAGATTAAAATAATAGTCCCCTGATACGCTTTTATAAATTTTTCAAGTGCCTCTATCGTCATTAAATCGATAAAGTTCGTCGGTTCATCCAGAATGATTACATTTGAAGGTTTAACAAACATTAATGCCAATGATACTCTCGTCGCTTCCCCGCCGCTTAACTTATTAACCGGCTTCATGACTTCGTCAGGTGAAAAGCCTAAATTGACCAGCATACTTCTTATAAGGGTTTCGTTCATTTCTGAATGACGCTTTAAAAACTGCACGGCTGATTCTCCACCGAACAACTTATAATCCATTTGATTGTACTGTTCAATTACAACTTTCGGTGAAATATCAAAATTATTTCCGCCTTCGATCATATCAGTAAGTAGGCTCGATTTTCCGCTCCCATTTCTGCCTGTGATTGCAATGGTTTCTCCCTGCGGAAATTGGAAGCTCACCTTATCTAAAAGAATATCCCCGCCGCGCTCAACAGTGACATCTTGCCCCATTATCGGAAACTTATTATGAAGTTCCATCGCTTTTGACATCGGAAATTTCAGTGCAGTTTCATGAATTGGAAGTTCCGTCTCTTTCAGCTGCTCCATTCGGCTCTCCATCGCTTTCGCTGCTTTAAATGCCTGTTTTTGCACTGTATCTTTTTGCTTGGAACTCGACAGGCGGTCCGGCTTTATATCTCCGCTTTTATTTTTACCAGCTGCTGTCATTTTTTCCGCCTTTTCTTTTTGTTTGCTGATCGCTTTGTTCAGTCGTTCTTTTTCTTTTAATATATTTTCGTGTTCACGTTCAAGTGTCAGTTTTTCTTTATTTTTGGCTTCTTCATAATCATCGTAATTACCGTTATACTCAGTTACATTACCATCTGACACTTCCCATATCTTAGTCGCCAGACTGTTGATGAAGTGTCTGTCGTGACTGACAAAAATTAAGGTGCCGTAATAGTATTTGAGTTCTTCTATTAAATACTCAATACTTTCATAATCGAGATGTGTCGTCGGTTCATCGAGCAGCAAACCAGTCTTATAATCCGACAGCGTCTGGACCAGTCTGTATTTTGTTTCTTCTCCGCCGCTCAAATTATCATTATCCGGAACATTCATGCGGCTGAGCATTTCAAAATCGAGAGTCCCGCCAATGTTCTGGTCTGAGCTTCCCATCTGGCTTAAATAATTAAATTCTGTTTCTCTTTGAACTTCTCCCGTATACTCTGTAAATTCTCCGGCAATTATTTTAAGCAGTGTCGATTTACCCGATCCGTTGCGGCCGACAATTGCAATCCGGTCATTAATATAAGCTTGCAGATTTGCTATGTCAAAAATATCTTTATTGCCGAAAGCGACTGATATATTATTTAATTTTATACTTAATTCATTCATTATAATTTGCACTCCTGTTCGAGTCTGCAAACTATATTTCTGCACAAAAAAAGAGACAGTTCTGTGCTGTCCCAAACGTACATTTTTATTTTAAAAAAGGACATACTAATCCCGTGTATAAATATAGTTTGAACAAGACTTTTGAATTTTTATTAAATTATAGATTCAAAAGTGTGTTCCAAATACGCGGTATCATAACATGTCCTCCTTAAATTAATTATTAACATTATACCACAATTAAAAGTGAAAATATACCATTTTACTCTAAGTTAAAAAGCATACTCTTCTATATCGATAAAGTTCCGTCCATTAAGTGTTAAATCTGCTAAGTGATTTTTTTCATACAAATGATAGGCCGCTGCACCAATCATAGCAGCATTATCTGTACAGAACTTCAGTTCAGGTATTTGAAGGTTAATATTTTTGTCATTGCACATAGACGTAAATCTGCTCCGCAATTCGCTGTTTCCTGCAACCCCGCCGGCAATAATCAGATTTTTGACATCATATTTTTCCAGGGCAGCAAATGTTTTTGCTGTCAGTACATCGGAAACGCTTGTCTGAAAGCTTGCTGCGACATCACTTTTATTTACTTCAATTCCTTTTTGCTTACAATTATGAAGTTTATTAATCACTGCTGATTTTAAGCCTGAGAAGCTGAAATCAAATGTTTCTTCTTTCATTAATCCTCTCGGGAAATTAAAAGTGTCTTTTCCGCTCTGTGCCAGATGATCGATATGCGGACCTCCTGGATAAGGCAGATCAATCACCCTTGCCACTTTATCG
This sequence comes from Jeotgalicoccus halotolerans, assembly GCF_003387165.1. Lineage (GTDB taxonomy): Bacteria > Bacillota > Bacilli > Staphylococcales > Salinicoccaceae > Jeotgalicoccus > Jeotgalicoccus halotolerans. The sequence continues at coordinate 2,221 of NZ_QUMW01000012.1, read as the reverse complement.
AAAGCTTCTCCAACAGCGTCATCTCTCGTTTCACCGATAATTTCGAACGACATATGATCTTTCATATATATCAGCTCTGTATGACCGCCTGAGACTACAAGTGAAATGAGCGGAAATTCCAATGGTTTTTCCAGCTGTGCTGCGTAAATATGCCCTGCTATATGATGAACAGGAATCAGCGGTAAGTCATGAACGAAAGCAAATGCTTTTGCTGCGTTGATGCCGATAAGGAGTGCGCCTATCAGACCAGGACCTTCTGTAACAGCCACAGCTGTTAAATCCGAAGGCTCGAGTTCAGCATCTTTTAAAGCCTGTTCTATAACCTGTGTAATTGCTTCTACGTGATGACGTGATGCAACTTCCGGCACTACGCCCCCAAATCGCTTATGACTTTCTATCTGGCTTACTACTACATTTGATAAAATTTTATAGCCATTCATAATAACGCTTGCTGCAGTCTCATCACAACTAGTTTCTATTGCCAGTATTGTAATATCCTTACTCATTAAGATTCACCCACATCACGTGTGCATCAAGTCCTTCTCCATAATAATTTTTACGTACGCCGCCATATTTAAAGCCGTTCCTTTCATACAGTCTCATTGCCGGTGTATTATCGACCCTGACTTCCAGAGAAACTACGTCAGCTTGAGGTTTTACATAGTCTTTAATATGCTGAATAAGTACATGGCTGTAGCCTTTGCCGCGCATTTTTTTGGAAACTGCGACAGTAGTAATCTGACATTGATCCACTACAAGCCATATACCTGTATAACCGATAATTTCGCCATCCAGCTCCATAACAAAATAATGAGCAAATTTATTCATTACCAGTTCTCTCGTATAAGCTTCCATCGTCCATGTTGAATTTTTAAATGCTTCGGTTTCTATTTCGTACACCGCATTTAAATCTTCAATTTTCATTTCTCTTATTACTGGTTGTCCTGCCAATTTCTTTCCGCCTCCGAGATACGCAGATAATCAGGTGTCAGCTGATCCGCATCTTCAAGTTTTAATGCTTTTTCATATCGTTCTGTCTCTGATATACGCGGTGTCACATGAGTATATCCATCGATATCAATAGTGATTTTTTCATCACTGTTTAATAAATAAACAGCTTCGGTAATTTCAGCAGATAAAGTACTGAATTCAATATACTGAGGAGCTATCACTTCAGTGTAATCATCTTCCTGAATGTTATACATTGCACCGTATACATATCCTCTTCTCGCATCGATAAGAGGCACGGCATTACCTCTGATATGATTCGATACAGCAAGCACAAATAATGATGATACTGAGTATACAGGGATGTCCAGCTGTTTTGCGAGCATTTTAGCCACAGTAATACCGATGCGGACTCCGGTATAAGAACCGGGCCCTTTTGCGGCGATTATTCTGTCTATACTGGACTTTTTAATATCGGCAATTTCAAGCACTTTTTGTATATTATCCACCAGTGTTTCAGAGTGGGTTTTCTTATAATTTGTATTAATTTCCGCAGCCATTTTACCATTGCGGTTTACCGCAACCGATAAAGCCTGGTTGCTTGTATCAAGCAGTAAACTTATCATAAACATCCTCCGCAATTTTAATATTGCTATCTCCTGTTGCTTCAATAGTAACCAGGCGTCCGTTTTCACTTTCATACTTAATATTAATACTTATTGTATTTTCAGGTAAAAATTCAGCTATGAACTGCGGCCATTCTACAAGCGCAATATCTGTATCGTTAAAATATTCTTCAAATCCTAAATCTTCTTCTGAATCTTCCAAACGGTAACAATCCATATGATGAAGTTTAACATCCGCATTATATGATTTTATAATATTAAAGGTCGGAGATGTCATATGTCTTTTCACACCTAAATATTTACCTAAAAACTGAGAAAATGCCGTTTTACCGCTGCCGAGATCTCCTGATAGAAGAATAACAGCACCGCCGGAAATTTCACGTGCAAATATTTCAGCCAGCCGTTCAGTATCTGCCAGTGAATTTAATTTTAAAGTATACATGCTGGTACTCCTTCAATAAATAATATATTAATCTATTATAATACAAAAAAAGAGACCTATAAAGGTCTCAATGCGGCTCATCGCATCCATAAATTGAATATGTTATGTACAGCCTGGCAGCGTCCTACTCTTGCGGGACGTCAGTCCAACTACCATCGGCGCTGGAGAGCTTAACTGCTGTGTTCGACATGGGAACAGGTGTGGC